>JAAVHN010000019.1 GCA_014799685.1 Subdoligranulum sp.
GAGCGTTTGATCGAAGACCCGGAGCGGCTGGTGCAGGCCGTGGCACACGACCGCAGCGCGATCGAAAGCTTCCTTGATGTTCTGCGCGGGATTAAGAACAGCCTTGTGATCAAGTTCACGGGCAGCGAAAAAGCCATGCTGGACGAAGCCGAGCGCACCATGGTAAACCTGCTGCGTGGCGAGGCGGGCACGGTGGACGGCGAGCGGTTCAGCTATATAGGGGAAAAAGCTAAACTGAAAACCCGTCAACTTGCGAGATTGGTGGCTGCAAAGCGAATGGAACTGGAGGGAAAAACGGGTATTGGCAAGATAACTGGTTGGTTCCTCGGTACGGATGGAAAATGGCGCTGGGAAATAGATGACAGCAAGGCGCAATTTTATCCCAATGGTGATGCGCTTGGAGCGGCACCAGGATCTCGCCTCACTGTAAGGGACTTTTTTGTCCACCCAGAGTTGCAAGAGATGGAACCAGAGCTATTTGATATGCCTGTACGGATAGATCCCACACTTGATTCTAAAACGTCTGCGATATATCTTGGATTGGATGAAGGTATTATCTTGAGTCCCAACGCAGACAAGCTCTCAATGCTGCATGAGCTTCAACACGGAATACAGGAGTTAGAGGGATTTGTGAATGGAAGTAATAGGGATTGGGGCGGAAAATGGGCACTGGTTGTTGCGTATGAGACAGCAAAAGGAGAACCAGCATTTCAGGCTTTAACAACAAAAGAAATGAGGTTCAAATATCTGCAAAACAAGGCGATGGAAATCGCAAAGGTCAATACATTTAATGATGCAGCATACAAATTTTATGAAATGGCAGCGGGAGAAGTAGAAGCGAGAGATGTTGAATATCGTGCACAACTCGACCCGCATGCGAAATCAATAATCGAACCTGATATGAAAGGCAATGTTTTGTATGCAGAAAATCCCAATTCCCGATATATTGACCTGATGAAAAAAATTGGGTATACTAAATAACAAGTAGGAAGAAGGTGTGAGGAAATGAAAGAATCAGATGATGTTTTGGCTTCAAAAGAACCACAGCGTTCAGATTGTGGAGTGTTTCGCCCAACAAAGGAAGACTTTCAACTCTGGGCCGAAGAAGAGGAACGTTGGAGGCAAGAGGGCCTTTCGGAGTATGAAATATTCGAAAGACGATTTAGCTCATGGACAGCGAAATACGGTGAAAATGCTTTGATGTAGACAGCACACAGCAGTTCATACATATCAGCTTTTACTTTGATTTGATAATACTTTTCTGTTGCTGCTTTGAATATTCAACTAAAAACACATGGATTCCAAACTCCCTGCTGCGGCTAACCTAAACGCCGCGGCGGGGAATTTGTATGTTTTCTTTATTTTTTGTTAGGCCTATGCCGCCGAAAACAGCCCGGCGCTTGCCGGCCTGACGAACGCGGACGGCACTATCAATACCGCCGCGCTGGAGGAAGACGTTTGCCTGAAAACGTTCGAGCGCTTGATCGAAGACCCGGAGCGGCTGGTGCAGGCCGTGGCATACGACCGCGGCGCGATCGAAAGTTTCCTCGACGTCCTGCGCGGAATCAAGAACAGCCTTGTGATCAAGTTTACCGGCAGCGAAAAAGCCATGCTGGACGAAGCCGAGCGCACCATGGTAAACCTGCTGCGCGGGGAAGCGGGTGTTGTGGAAGGCGAGCGGTTCAGCATCCAACAGGATTCAAATGGAAAGCCGTATGTGCTGATTGATACGGATCAGGATATATTTGAGGGAAAGAGCGTTGATGAATGCGTTAGGATTGCAAAAATGTATATGAAAGAACATTTTCAAGGACAAGCGCTGGATGTTGGGGCTTCAAGAGCATTTGTAAATAGAAGTTCCATCAATGAATATACTCATCCGGCAAATCGTCGGATTGATGTGGATATTAGAAATGCAAAAATGAACGCCTCCACAGAACTTGGCAATCTGCTCGCTGTCTCAGAATTTTTGCGACATGAAAATGATGATGGGAGGCACGCAGATGTTACAAATGGCTGGGAAGTTTATCAGACACACTTTGTACTGAATGGAGAATCATTTGTTGGAGAGGTAAAAGTTAAACTTACGGACAGAGGAAAATTGTTCTATGATATTACGCACATAGAAAAAGCTGCCCGTATCGACTAACATTCTACGCCCCGCATAGAAGCAGCCACGAGCAGCTTTTTGACAGAATCGCCCGTAATACGGTCTACCTGCGCGGGGCGCAAGCGCCATATCGGACGGTTCTGCCGGAAATGTTTTAGGCACTTCCCCCGAAGATACTCCGAAGATAGCACTGTTTTGCAGAACCATCTTTGAATGACTTCTGATATTAGTATATTCAACAAATGGGAAAATGTCAACTGTAAAATAAAGGATAGCTCAAAATCGACATACTATTGCAGAGAATTGCTCAATTATCACTATAAGTTGGCATTTCGAAATCATTATTCGTAAAAACACCCTATAAAAAAGCTTAGGAAAGAAATTCCCCACCGCGGCAGTTTGCTTGGCCGCGGTGGGGAGCTTTTCGTTTATATAAGCAATTAACAATTGGCCGCTGTCGATGTGCACAGTGAAAACCTTGACGCCGACGGCGCCGGGCATTAACGACGTTTGGGAAAAGGGAGAGCGAAAGTATGGAAACAGAAAATATTCAGCGCTCTGAGCACGAGGAGTTCGCGCAGCGCATCACGGAGGAAAACGACCGGCAGAACCACCGGCTGGCGGTATTGGAGGAAAACACGCGCAGACGGGAGAAGCTGAACGTATCCATTGGGCCCTTCCCGGTTTCATGGACAATCAACAAAAAAGTCAAAATGTATTTCCGACAGATACAGAAATAAAAATATGCCGCTGCCGTACGGTGCCTTTGCCATGCGTGACCGGTGCCCGGACAATGCAAACATTCCGCACACAAATTGTGCACAAAATTGAACGCACTTTTTGTGTGTTGTGCATATTGATTTTGTGCACGATTTGTGATATAATTCTTCCAAAGCTGAAAGATTCATCTACGGCCCGGCGCCGGCCGGAAGAACGCCCGCACCCCCGGCGGCCAATTGCCTGTATGACCGCGTATCACCGCATAGGATATGGCATCATAAAAATATTGTCAGAAAGAAGTGTGGAGCATGGCAAGATTCAACGAGCGTCTTCGTTTTCTGCGCAAGCGGAAAGGGCTGACACAGCAGCAGCTGGCCGATATGCTGGGTATCTCGAAAAGCAGCGTTAATATGTATGAGCGTGGGGAACGCGAGCCGGGGTTCGAGACGTTGGAGGCGATCGCCGGCATTTTCAATGTCGATATGAATTATCTGTACGGCAAATCGGAGGTGCGCAATTCGCTGTTTGCGGCGGATGGCGACGTGCCGCCCGGCTATAGCGAGATGCCGTCGATGACGGTGGTGCCCATCGTGGGCCACATCGCCTGCGGCGAGCCGATTACCGCTGAGGAGAACATCGAGGGCGAGACGGCCGTGCCGGAGGCGTGGCGCGCGTCCTTCTGCCTTGTCTGCGAGGGCGACAGCATGGAGCCGCGCATCAAAAACGGCGATCTGGTGGCCATCCGCAAGCAGGAGATCGTGGAAAACGGCGAGATCGCGGCCGTGCGCATCGGCGGCGAGGCGACGCTGAAGCACGTGTACCTCTATCCGAACTATATCGAGCTGCGGCCGGAAAACCCAGCCTATGAATCCATCATCAAAATGCGCGAGGAAATGAATGAGGTGCAGATCGAAGGCAAGGCCGTCGGCCTGTGCCGGGGGCTGTGAAAACAAAGCGGATCTGTAAGGGACAGAAGAAAAATCCGGTGCATGTGGGGCGGAAAAGCCTCGTGTGCACCGGATTTACGTATATTTCATCAATTATTCTACGATTTGTATATATTTTTTTGACAGGATCCCGCAGTTCGCCTGGCGGGAATCACCAATGATGTTATTTATTGTTATTTATACCGTACGTTCATGATAATATAGCGGTTCTCGGAATTGGCAATATGCCGCCGAGATGCGTATTAACAATTTTGAGAATTGCCATAGATAGCGCGGGAAAATCCGCTATCCACTTATGATATACGTTTGGGTTTGGGCCCAATGATCCGCACTTCTGATATGCTTATCTTTCTTCATTCTTTGCGGCTTCCAGAATATCGGTTGCCTCCCCGGCCAGCTTTATGAGCAGATCAAACCGTTCTGTCCCCAAACCGTGCTCCAGCTGCGCAAGATGCCGGAACAGATCCTCTTTCGCCTCCGCTACCAGCACCCGGGCCTTTTCGGTGGGCAGGATATAGCAGGCGCGCTTATCCGCGCAGGACGGCTGTCTTGTGATATACCCTTTGTTCGCCAAAGAGGTCAGATGCGCGGTGATCATCGGCTTGGATACTTTCAGCGTCCCGGCAAGCATCATCGGCGTGTGGGGCCCCGGTGTTTCCGTGACGATATTCAGAACGCCCATCTCGCTTGGACGGATGGGCAGATCTTTTTTCAGCTCCGCATAGCTTTTGCCAAAAAGGGAAAGCACCGCGTTCGCGGCAAAATATTTGTCCATAAAGCTTCCGTTAAAGCCTCCGTTTCAGGCCATTTGCATGGCCGGTTCCTGTTGACTGCATCCGCTCAGAGCGTTTCCTCCAGCTCGTGCTGGACCTCTTCGGCACGCTTGATCTGCTCGTTCAGATTCCATTTGCCGATGTTCACGCCGTCCCGCAAAAACATCGAGCCGCACTGATGGAAATAGAATTCGATGTTCCGCTCCCGGGCCTCCTGATACAGCGCTTTGACCCACTCATACTCGATGGGGCGGACATCCGCTTTCGGCGCCATTTCCCCGCCGACATTCACGCATTGGATCAACCCGGTGTCGAGATATTTTCCCAGCGAGATCGGCCCGATGAGGGGAGAGCAGAACACCTCCCGGTGCTTCACCGACGCATCCAGAAAATGCTTCAGGCGGATATCAGCCATCTCCTGATTTTCGATGGAGATGCTGATGTGGACATGCTCCCAGCCGTCGCCCCAATCCTCCGGAACGCACTGCCGGATGCGCTCCGGCCGCTTGGTGGTCATGACGAAGATGCAGTCGTTTCTCCGCCGGATATAGTCCCAGCAGCCGTCCCGCCACAGATCGGCCTCCTCGATAAAGAAATCGGAGGAAAAGCAAGTCTTGATCACGGAATGCGGCGGAACATCCTTATCCTTGAGCGCGTACGTGGTTTTGCCTTTTTCGATTTTTGTGGTATCCCGGCCGTATCGTCTGTCCTGCTTATACACAAAGCAGTTTTTGCAGCCCGGGCTCACCTTTTTGCACCCGTGCCACGGGTTCCACGGAATGGCGCGGTTGATTTCGTTATTTTGCATGGTCGAACTCCTTTAAGGTTAAATTGGAAATTGGAAAATGTAATTGTGCTTGCTTTTGGATTGCAGGCGGGCTTTTCCCAGAGCGTGGGCGGATCTTTCGGCCAGTGCCGCGCAGCCGCGCAAAGAAGGAAAACGCTGCGGTCGCATTTAAATCACAGATGAGAAAAAGTTCACTGAGTTTAACTACAACTATATTATAGTTCACCCAGGTGAACTTGTCAAGTATAAACGCGCGGATCCCAATCCCGGANCCCAATCCGCAAGGTTCGTATCTGCGCGGTATGGCGGAGCATAACGCAAAACGGCCGGACACCGTGCGGTGTTCGGCCGTTTTGAAGGGGAGCAAAAAATGCAAAATCCGAACCCAATGGGTTCGGATCTGCATGTNTTGGTGGAGATGACGGGAATCGAACCCGTGTCCGAAAAGAGGGCCACGCTGGTATCTCCGGGTGCAGTTCGCCTACAGGATTCCCCCGGCGGCAGGCCGGTGAACGGGCCGCCGCGTCGGTAGCTTCATCAGTTCATGGCGGCAAACAAAGCTTGATGCCGNTCACGTGCACCGCTAAAATGATGCCCCGGCCCCGGCGCGCGGTAAGCCGGGCGGGACAGCTGCCTAATTAATTAGGCAGCGACAGCTAATCNGTTGTTGTTAGCTATTTTTTTGGAGGCGTTTAACGTGTGTCCCCCGAACACGACCCGCTGCCTTCGCTTTCCTCTCCCCGTCGAAACCTTTACATCCCCATGTTGATATCCTCAAAGCCGNCGGACCGGTTGCCGCNCTGCGGGGANCCGNGCACAAAAGCCCCGCGGCTTGNCTGGAACAGAATTTGCACGCCGCATGCCGGCGCTTTTTCTTGCGAACCATCGCGTACCGGGTGGGATTTGCGGNCGGANCTGTATCCGCCCCGCTTTTGGTGCCGGCACACCATGCACGGCCCATGCTTTGCGCTTGNCGCCGTGATGCAATATCCGGCCGGCGNCGCGATGCGTTTTTGCGCCCTACCGCCGCCGCTCCTTCAGCGCGCGGTCGATCTCGCGTTTGGCGTCGCGCGCAGCCAAATCCGCGCGCTTGTCGTACAGCTTTTTGCCCTTGCACACGCCCAGTTCCAACTTTACTTTACCACGTTTGAAGTAAAGCTGCAAGGGGATGAGCGTATATCCCTGCAATTTTTGCTGCTCCTGCAAATGGCGGATCTCGCGTCGGTGCACCAGCAGCTTGCGGCGGCGCACCGGGTCGCGGTTGAAGATGTTGCCCTTTTCGTAGGGGCTCACGTGCATGCCCAGCACGTACAGCTCGCCGCCGTCCACCTCCACCCACGCGTCTTTCAGGTTCACNGCGCCGGTGCGGATGCTCTTNACTTCGGTGCCCACCAACTCGATGCCTGCTTCCATGGCCTCGATGACAAAATAGTCGTGGCGCGCCTTGCGGTTTACCGCGATCACCTTGCTGNTTTCCTGCCCGGCCATTTTATCACCGCCTTTCCCGTTTGAAACGGCTCTGTAAGAATACCGGATTTTTCCGCGCCTGTCAAGCCGTTCGGGGNATTTGGCGCAATTTTGTCATAATTCGCCCCGGTTCGCCAGCGATCGGCCCAGCGTCACCTCGTCGGCGTATTCCAGATTGCCGCCCACGGGNAGGCCGTAGGCAAGGCGCGTGGTTTTGATGCCGAGCGGCTTGATGAGCTTCGCCAGATACATCGCCGTCGCCTCGCCCTCGACGGTGGGGTTCGTCGCCATAATCACCTCGCGCACCTCGCCCGTGTTCAGGCGGGTGAGCAGCTCCTTGATGCAGAGCTGCTCCGCGCCGATGCCGTCCATCGGAGAGATGAGGCCGTGCAGCACGTGATACAGGCCGCGGTATTCGCGCGTGCGCTCAAACGCCGTCACGTCGCGCGGGCTTTCCACCACGCAGATCGTACCATGGTCGCGCGTTTCGCCCGCGCAGATGGGGCACACCTCGTCCTCGGTGAAGTTCTGGCACACCGCGCAGCGGTGAATTTTGGTATGCGCTTCTTCAATGGCGCGGGCAAAATCCAGCGCCTCCTGCCGGTCCATGCCCAGCACCTGATACGCAAGCCGCGTGGCGCCCTTGCGNCCGATGCCCGGCAGCTTTGCAAACTGTTCGATCAGCCGCTCCAGCGGCGCAGCGTTGTAGCCCATGTGCTGCCGTCCTTAAAAGCCGAGGCCGGGCAGATTCAGCCCGCCGGTGAGCGCGCCCATCTCCCGCTCCGAGGCCTCGTCCACCACGCGCACAGCCTCGTTCACAGCCGCCGCGATTAAGTCCTCCAGCATCTCAACGTCNTCCTTGTCCACAACGTCCGGGTTAACGGTNAGCTTTGTCACCTGATGCTTGCCCGTCATTTTCAGCTCGACCATGCCGCCGCCGGAGGTGACGCTGTACTCGGTATTTTCCAGCTCTTCCTGCTTTTTGCGCATGTTTTCCTGCATCTGCTGCACCTGCTGCATCAGCTGCTGCTGGCTNTGCTTGCCGTAGCCCTGCGGTAATCTTGCTTTCATCGTTTTTCCTCTTTTCCGTTTCCTGGTGTTTTGTTATGATTCTTTTTTATCTTTTTCCTCGTCCTCGTAAATGACCTCGACGCCCTGCTGCGCCAGTTGGTTCAGCGTTTCCTCGGCGCTTTGCACCTCGGCCGGTTTGCTGTCTTTTTGCCGGTATGGTCCGATGGCGTACCGCGTGCCCGTCACCTCGGCGANGGCCTGCTTGATGAGTTCCTTTGAATAATCGTTCTTACGCATAAACTCCAAAAACAGGTCGCCGCCGTCGATGAGAACACGCCGGCCGTCACAATAGGCNTTTGTTTCTTTCAGATTGGCGTACAGAAGGTTGTCGCGCGCGGCCATGGCCTGTACAACGGCATCCCATGCGGCGAACGGCTGCGGCGGGGTCTGCNCGGCTGCGGGGGCCGCCGGCTGGGCTGTCTGTGCCGGTGCAGCCTGTGCCCGGGAATCGCCCTGTGCCGGNGCGGCGGAGCCGGACGGCGCATGAGCCGCCCCCTGCGCAGAGGGAGAAGATATCGCTGTCTCCCCGGTCTGTGCCGGCGCGGCAGGGGAAAGCGGCGCGGCGGCCCCGGCTTGTGCCGGTGCGGCAGATACAGCAGGTGCGGTTTCCCCCGGCNTCACCGCGTATTCCGTCGATGCCGCGGTGCGTGGGGGAGCGGNCTGTCCCGGCGCAGCGGGGTATGAAGGTGCAGTCTGCCCCGGCGCCGCGGTGTATGAGGGTGCAGCCTGCCCCGGCGCAGCGGCAAACGGCTGGGGTGCGGCTCCCGCAGCAGTAAACGGCTGCAGTGCACCTCCTGCGGCAAACGGCTGCGCTGCCCCGGCACCCNCCGCACCCATCGTGCGCGCGGCGGCCGGTNCGCCCGGCGCAAAAGCCATGGGAACCGCTTCAGGTTCCTCCTCGCACAGGCGGAACAGCGCAAGCTCCAATTCAATGCGCACATCCGTGCCCTTGCCCATCTGATCCAGTGCGCCGCACAGCGTTTTGATGGCGCGGATGGCGTCCCTGCGGGAAATGCCGGACGCCGTTTCGGCATACCGCTGTTCCTCCTCGGCGCTCACGCCCGAAAGCAGGCGTGCACCGCCGGGCATGCCGGCGATCATCAGGTTGCGGTAGTGNAANATCATCTCATCGCACAGACGCTTCAAATCGATCGAGCGCTCGCGCAGCTCGGCCACAAGGCACAGCGCCTTTTCCGCGTCCTTGCCGGCGACGGCCTGCGACAGCTCGAACAGATACCCGCGGTCCGTGACGCCCGCCATGCGGCGGACAAGCGCCTCGTCCACCTCGCTCGTCACGCCCGCGCAGGTGTCGAGGATCGAGAGCGCGTCGCGCATGGCGCCGTCCGCNAGNCGCGCGATCAGCTGCGCGGCCTCGGGNGCGAGGGCAATGCTTTCCTGCCCGGCCACATACAGCAGCCGACGCGCGATGTCGTCCGGCGCGATGCGCATAAAATCGTAGCGCTGGCAGCGCGAGAGGATCGTCGCGGGCACCTTGTGTACCTCGGTGGTCGCGAGGATGAAGATCACATGGGCCGGCGGCTCCTCCATGATCTTCAAAAGCGCGTTGAACGCCTCGCGCGAGAGCATGTGCACCTCGTCGATGATATACACCTTGTAGGTGCAGACGCTGGGTGCGTACACCGATTCCTCGCGCAGGTCGCGGATGTCGTTTACGCCGTTGTTCGAGGCNGCGTCGATCTCCACCACGTCCGTGATGCCGCCGTCGTCGATGCCCGTACAGACGGAGCATTTGCCGCACGGCTCTGCGCCGTCGCGCTCCGGACAGTTGACGGCCTTTGCAAAGATCTTGGCGCAGGTGGTCTTGCCCGTGCCGCGNGTGCCNGTGAACAGGTACGCGTGCCCCACGCGCCCGTGCAGCAGCTGGTTTTCGAGCGCGGTGACGATGTCCGCCTGCCCGATGACGTCTTCAAAATTTTTGGGCCGCCACTTGCGGTAAAGCGCGCGGTACATCGCTTGACCTCCCTGCTGTTTCTGTCGCTTTTAAAATCCGGCCTGCACCTCTGCGTGCCGTTCCGGTGCGGCCTCGTTTGCGCCCGGAGAGCACCGAAAACGTCCGGGATGCATCCAGGCGTTTTGCGCATTTTTTGCCGGATGCGCCTCCCGGATGCAACAATCCGCTGTTGAAAAATAAATCAAATCCGAAAAAATAGGACAGGGCCGCGGCGNTTTCCGCCCGCCTGTGCGGTTCGGCATACAGAGGGCAGGAGACCCGCGGCGCACAGGGCGGGCCACTGAATGCTGCTCGGTTCCCCGCCTGACATGGTTCATGGGGCCCCATCGCACGGGGCCCACCCTCTGTATGCCGAACAGCGCAGNCATCGCCCTGTCCGGCAGCGCCGGTGCGTTTGCAGCGGCGCGCTGTTATTACTATACCAGAATTTTTTTTAAAATGCAAGCAAAGCGCACGGATTTTCAAGATTTTCAAGAGAGGCGCGCGAATTTCCGAAACAGGCTCCCAAGATCCAAAACAAGCACCGGGATTTCTAAAACAGGCGTCCGGGATCCTGAAACAAGCGTTCANAATTCAAAACANACGCGCAAATCCCCAAACAGAGCGCAGGGATCCTCCNAAGCGCGGGGATCTTCAAAACATGCAAAAGCCTTCCGGCATTGCGATAAAGCGCCCCCGCCGTCCGGGCGGGGGCGCAGCTTATTTGTCTTCCTGTGCGCTTTTGGATTTCCGGCTCACCAGCTGAAAGCTGATGAGGGGATAGCCGACNCATACGGCCAGCACGATCAGCGCGGTTCCCAGCACTTGGGCTGTGGTGATGTTTTTCCATATGCCGGCTCCGGACATCAATGTTACAAGCCCAAATAACGCGCCGAAAAGGGCGGCGTAGATGGCTGCCACGCGCCAAAAATAGCCTAAAAATTTGTTCTTGATCTTGTCGTTGCCCATCACACGGTCATACACTTCGATCGGAGCGAAAATGTCAAGCATCTCTCTGCCACCTTTCTGAATATTGTTTCAACGCGCACATCCGCATTGGAAGATCCAAACGAATCTTNTTTATTTAGTGTACCAGAAACCATTTCAGAATNCAAGCCGGACGTGCGGCATTTTCCAAGTTTTTGGCGGCATTTTCGGCTTTTTTCGAATTTTGGCCGCGCTTTTACTACGCGCCGTTTTTGATACGTGCCTTATTATTTGTTAAGGGACAACACAAGACTGGCCGCTATGCGGCGGACGCGNCCGGCTGCGTCCCGAAATAGGCGCAGATGGCCTCGTAATAGATGCGCGCGGCGCGGGCGCAGCCGGCCTCGCCCGTCCACTGTGCCACGTCGTCCGGATTCGTCAAAAAGCACTGTTCCACCAGAACTGCGGGGCAGTCCGGCCGCTCCACGATGCCGAAGCTTCTCTGCGTGCGCACCTTGTCGTCCGTGCTGTCCACGATCTGCTTTTCCTTGCCGTTATAATAGGCAAAGCGCACGCCATTGCCGCCCCGCAGACGGTGGCCGGCNCTGCCCATCCGATCGGCAATATACAGCGCGAAGCGCATGGCCCCCTCGGAATGCGTGCGGCCGGGCGGGGTGGGGAAGCACTCGAAGCCGTGCGATTGCTGCGTGGTCACATCGCTGTTGGCGTGGATGCTCAGCAGCAGCTGCGCGCCGCCGTCGTTGGCCGTCTGCGCCCGGTCTTTGATCGAGCGGTCTTCGCCGTTCGGGCGCGTGCGCAGCGGGAAGTAATTGGGGTCGGAATCCAAAAGNGCGTACAGCAGATCCACCGTTTGCTCACAGACCGAAAGCTCCTGCACCAGCGCGTCCGCCCCCGTATCAAAGCCGCCGTGCCCGGCGTCCAGCGCGACGACATACGGCGGCTGCGCGCCGGATGCGCCGGGCGAACCGGGCATATCAGATGTGCCGGAGGCAGGCGGCTGACCGTACGCAGATCCCGAAAAACCCGCCGGCTCCACCGTTACCGCACGCACACATGCTGCAAGCAGCAGCGCCACGCCGCACAGCGCCGCACAGCACAGCACCCGCGCACGCGTGCTGCGCAGGGAATAAACACCACGCTGCTTNCTCATGATCCCAACTCCTCCAATGTACCGAAGGTGTAGCCCTGCTCCTCCCACTTCGTCAGCAGNTCATCCAGAATGGCCGCGTTGGTGGCGCTGGTGGAGTGCAGCAGCACGATCGCGCCGTCGTGCGTGCGCGGCATCAGCTTGTCGAACGCGTCCGCGCGNGANGGCTGGGCNTCCTGCTTCCAATCCACATAGGCAAGGCTCCAGAAGATCGTCTTATATCCCAGCTCCTGCGCCCACTTCAGGTTATCGTCGCTGAATTTGCCCTCGGGCGGGCGGTACAGCAGCGGCAGCTTGNCGCCNGTNGTCGATTCAAACAGAGCGGCAAGATCGTTCAGCTCCTGCTTGAACGCCGCCTCGCCCTTTTGGGACATATCGGGGTGATGATACGTATGATTGCCCACCGCGTGGCCCTCGTCCACCATGCGCTGGATGAGCTCCGGATTATTTTGGATATAGCTGCCCACCACAAAAAACGTGCCGGGCGCATTGTGCTTTTTCAGCGCATCCAGAATGGGCGCGGTGTTGCCGTTCTCATATCCGGCGTCGAACGTCAGATACAGGCGCTTTTGCCCGGCGTCGCCGCAGTAAAACGCNTTGTAGGGGCGCAGTGCNTCGGCCGAGAGGTTCGGGATGGGCGGCTCGTTGTCCTCCTGAAACGAGAGCCCCCATTCGTACTGCGCCACGGCGATGGCCTCCGGCTCCGGATCGGGCAGCGGCCCGCCGCCGCGCGTGACAATCAGCGCGCTGCCCGCGGCNGCACAGCAAAGCACGGCCGCCAGCACCCGGTGCGCCGTCTTTTTCGGAATACACAAAAACATCGTTCTTCACCTGCCTTGTGCTGTAAGGATATGCGGCGCGGGGGAAAATCATGAAAGGAAAGAAGGCGCCAAAGCAGGNTGGGCGTGTCCGCCGTGTGCAGCCCGGCAAGAATCGTGTGCCNGANNTTGTTTTGCGCNAAAACACATTGATTCCGCGCATGGTTTNTGATAGAATAAAGGCAGAACAGATGCTTTTGCCGGGAGGGCGGCACGAGGGTAAAATCGGAAGGCAATGCGCTCAAAGCATTTGCGCTGAAAGCGCCNCGGCATGNTCTTTCGAATGAAACTGCCCTCGGACGGTACGTTTTCCGGCGAGACATGNGGGGGAGAGGCACAGACNATGGTACAGATCAACGAACAATTCATCCTCACCAAAGCGCCGAANCCGGCGGCGGTGAAGAACGGGCGCACGCTTTCAGGCAAGGGCAGCTTTGCCGCGCGGCGGCGCACGGCGGANGATACNNTGTATTGGGCCGANTGNGCGGGCAGCGGNAAAACGCCGTACCGGGTTTCGNTCGATTTCTTCGNGCGCGCGGGGGACCCCGTCTGCCGCTGCTCGTGCCCGAGCAGGCAGTTCCCCTGCAAGCATGCCATCGGCCTGATGTTCGAGATCGCGGCGAATAAGCCCTTCGATGTGGCCGATGTGCCCGAGGACATCGCGGCAAAGCGGGAAAAGCTGCACGCAAAGCAGGAAAAGGCGGCCGGGACGCCCGCGGAAAAGCCCAAAAAGAAAAACACCGCCGCGCAGAAAAAGAAGCTGGCAAAGCAGTTAGAGGGCCTCGACCAGGCGCAGAAGATGGTGGAGGAGCTGCTGAACGCGGGCGTCGGCACACTGGCCGGCAGCTCGGCCGCGTCCTACGAGAAGCTTGCGAAGGACCTCGGCAGCTACTACCTCACCGGCCCGCAGACGGCGTTTTTGCGCATCGCGTATGCCGTGCGCGAGATGCAGCGCCAGCCCGACGAGGCCGCGCAATGGTACGCCGAGGCGCTGCGCGTGTTGATCGCGCTCAATTCCACCATCCAGAAATCGCGTGCATACCTGAACGAGCGCATGGAAAATCTGGACGCCGGGGCCGATTCCACGCTCTTTGAAACGCTCGGCGGCGTGTGGCGGCTGGAGGATCTGCGCGCCATCGGCGCATACCGCGAAAACGCGAAGCTGCTGCAGCTTTCGATGGACATTTCGTTCGATGCCGTGAAAAAGGAATACGCCGAGCGCGGCTGGTGGATCGACCCCGATACCGGCGAAATTGCCTATACACTGAACCTGCGCCCCGCCAAGGCGCTGAAATACGTGAAGGCCGAGGATTCCTGCTTTCCGCTTTTAGAGATTCCCGTGCTCTACCAATACCCCGCCGCGCACGACCGCCGCGTCCGCTGGGAGGACGCCGCCCAGCGCCCGGTCACTGCGGCAGAGCTGCAAAAAATCATCGCCCTCGCCGCCGATCTGCCCGCCGCCGTGAAGGCCGCGAAAGATCAATTCAAAAACACGCTGGCCGAAAAATACCGCCCCGCGCTGCTGGGCGTCTCGGCACTTGGGACGGTGGGCGATACGCCTGTTCTGGCCGACGCCGCGGGCAACCGCATCGTGCTGCGCAACCGCCCGCAGGACGGCGGGGATCATGCCACGGTCGATATCCTGCGCCACCTGCCCGTCTCCATCGGGGAGGGCTGCGCCGTGTTCGGCCTGCTGTTCTATGACGAGGCGGAACACGCGATCTGTTTTCATCCGTACAGCGCCGTCACGCCGGAGCGCGTGATCCGCTTGCTTTATTAAGGAGGTGCACGCAAGATGGATCTGCAGCCTTTGTATGAACTGAAAGAGCGGCTGGAGCATGCCGCCATCGCGGGCACCGCGCTGCTCGCAGAGGATTTTCGCCTGCGCCGCGCATTGGATGCGCTTGCGCCGCTGGCCGGGGCGAGCGCTGTGTTCGCGCGCATCTCCGCGAACGTTGCCGCCCTGCTCGAAGCGCCCGCCGAACAGCGCGGCACGCTGCTTTTGGATGCCCTCGCGCTGGTGGACGCCGTCGTCTACACACAGGGCACGACCGGCGCGCCGGGCGAGTTGGCGCCGTTTGAAGCGCAAAGCGGCCGGCCCGCCGAGATTCCGCGTTCGGCGCTGGAGCCGCTGCTGACGGCGCTGCAGGGCACGGGCCGGTACGCCGATTTGAAAGAGATCTGGGACACGCACCCCGGGTATTATGCCGACCCGCGCGTGCAGCCGGTTCTGATCGGCGCGCTGGCGGGCGGCTGCTCCGACCTGCTGCAAAGAATCGCGCGCAAGCAGTTGGAGGACGGCACGTGCAGCCCCGCACTGCTGAGGGACGGCTTTGATCCGGACGGAAAAAAGGATATGGCGTTCCGCGTGCATCTGCTGGCCGAAATGCCCGGCGCGGATGTGCGCGAATGGCTGCTGGGCGTATTGCCCGAGGCGAAGAAAGAGGTGCGCGACGCCGTGATCCTCGCTCTCGGCCGCGATGCCGAAAACCTGCCGCTGCTGCTGGAACTGGAGCATACCGAGCGCGGTGCGCGGCACGACGCCGTGCTGCGTGCGCTCGCGATGATTGGCACGGAGGCCGCGCGCCCGCCGCTGGAAAAGGCGATCGCCAAAAATGAAAAGGCCGTTGAGCTGCTGACGGACGCGCGCTCGGAGCTTGCCGCCGAGCTTGCCGCCGACGCGCTGGCGCGGGAGGCGGACCGTCTGCTGGCGGACGCGAACAAGGAAAAGGATCCGTTCACGCAGCTGCACCGCTGCCGCCCGGCTATCCGGGGCAAGTGCTCCGCGCACGCCGCCGCCGTGTGGCGGCAGATCGCCGAAAAAATGCCGCAGCTTGCGCATATTCACCGGAAGCTCGCCGCTTATGGCGAGGAGACGACGGCGGCGCAGATCATTGCGGATGCGTTTTTGGACGGCATGGAGCGCGACCCCGGCGAGGAGCTGCGCGTATTGGCGCGGGAGATGGGCAGAGACTATCCGCAGCACTTTCTCGCCTCGGCCCTTTTGGCGGATGCGCCGCGTTTATCCGCGGCGGAGCTCTATGAAAAATACGCGCCGTACATTGTGCGGCAGGGCTTTTTGAAGAAAGAGACCGCCGCCGAAAAAGCGCACCGCGAGCAGGTGACGAAAGGACTTTCCTGCATTTTATGGGACAAGGCGGAGGGCTACTACGTCGCCGTCTTTACGGTGCATCCGATTACGCGTGCCGTCACGCCCGATCTGCGCATTCCGGCAGGCCACCGCGTAACCGGTGTGGATCCGCGCTGGTTCACACTGCTCACCGACCCCAAAGTGGAGCGCGATGAGCGGACCCTTTCCGCCGCGCAGCTTGTGCCCGGCTATCCCTACTCCGGCGGCGTGCCGCTCGACCATGTGCTCACCACGCTGATGGATCGCACGAATCCGGAGGAATGCCGCGTTGTCGGCGCATATCTCTACGGGCGCGCCGTTGATACCGGATTTGCCATGCGCTACCTGCCCGCGCTGATGTGGTGCGGCTGGACGGACTGGGCGGAGTATTATTCCAAATGCGCCAAAAAAATGCCGCGCGTGCTCTATTACGATGCGGAGAATGTGCTGAATCATCTGCCCATCACGAACGCCCAAAAGGCAGCGGAATGGCGCAGGCTCGACCGCATGGGCGGCAAAAACTGGCCCGCCGAGTACGTACGCAAGCGCATCGCCGATTTGGAGGCGGATCCGGATACGGTGCAGACGAAGTGATGATGCAAGGTGCTTCTGTGGGGACGCTTGCTTTCTGGGTTGCCGGTATCGGAAAACGGCTTTGTTTATAGATTGCCGTCTTCTATAGGGAACGTCCTTCCTTCCTTTCTTGGGAACCTCTGAATAAATCCCCGGGCGCATCTCGACGGCAAATTTGACCCCGCATATTCCCGCGGGGAAATGTCGGCCGCAAGTTCCTTATGCGGCCGACACCGCCTGTCTTTGCCCCAAAATCTTGAAATACATAGAGTATTCCTGCGATTTTGGGGCTTCAACAGCCTGAAAATTTGATCGCCGATCTGACCCGTTGATTTAATCAGAGCTTCCCTTGACGTCAAGGAAGGACGATCTTCAAAGAAGATGGTTATCCATAAACGAAGTCTTTTGGGTATCGTTACAACCTTTATGGTAAAATTCAGTCAAAAAGGAGAACTCCCACCATGGAACAATCGAACGTTTTGCGCAAAACGGCCGAGGAGGCTTATGCGCGGGAATTGGAGGCCATCCAGAGCGCCGAGCGCGACGCCGTGCCCACCGGCTGGAAGATGTCGCCACGATCGGTGCTCACGTACATCATGGGCAATACAAAGGTAAAGGGCGTTGAGATCAGCCCCAAATATATGGGCAATCAGCGCCTTGTCGAGATCGCCATCGCCACGCTCGTCACGGATCGCGCGCTGCTGCTTATCGGCGAACCGGGCACGGCGAAATCGTGGCTCAGCGAGCACCTGTCCGCCGCCGTCAACGGCGATTCCACCAAGGTGGTGCAGGGCACGGCCGGCACCACGGAGGAGCAGATCCGTTACTCGTGGAACTACGCGATGCTCATCGCAAACGGCCCCAGCGCCGAGGCGATGGTGAAAAGCCCCGTCTACCGCGCGATGGAGACGGGCAGCATCGCCCGCGTGGAGGAAATCTCGCGCTGCGCCAGCGAGGTGCAGGACGCGCTGATCTCGATCCTCTCCGAAAAACGCATCAGCGTGCCCGAGCTGGGGCTGGAAGTGCCCGCGCAAAAGGGCTTTTCCGTCATCGCCACGGCCAATACGCGCGATAAGGGCGTCAACGATATGTCGGCGGCGCTCAAACGGCGGTTCAACATCGTCGTGCTGCCCACGCCCGGCGATATGGCCACCGAGATGGACATCGTGCGCACGCGCGTGGCGCAGATGTCGGCCGGGCTTGACCTGAACGCCCGCCAGCCGGACAAGGACGTCGTCGAGCGCGTGGTGACGATCTTCCGCGAGCTGCGCGCGGGCATGACGCTCGACGGCAAGCAGAAGCTGAAGGCCACGAGCGGCGTGCTCTCGACGGCGGAGGCCATCTCGCTGCTGGCCAACGCGATGGCGCTTGCGGGCAGCTTTGGCGACGGACGCATCCGCGACGAGGACCTTGCCGCCGCCCTGCAGGGCGCGGTGGTGAAGGACGAGGAGAAGGACGCGCTCTCGTGGAAGGAATATCTGGAAAACGTGATGAAAAAACGCGGACATGTTTGGCTGCCGCTCTATCGCGCATGCCGGGAGCTGAACGAGCAATGAGCGGCCCCGTCATTTACGGCGTGCGCCACTTAGCGCCCGCCGCCGCGCACCACCTGCGCACGATGCTGGACGCGGCGCGCCCGCGGCTGGTGCTGGTGGAGGGCCCGAGCGATCTGAACGACCAGATGCCGTGGCTGTGCGACGCGCGCACGCAGTACCCTGTCGCGATCCTCGCCTATACCAAGCAGGCGCCAGTGCGCTCGCTGCTGTACCCGTTCGCCGTATATTCGCCCGAGATCCAGGCCATTTTGTGGGCGCACGAAAATGGCGTGCCCTGCCGGTTTATGGATCTGCCGTCCGATGTGTTCCTCGCGTTCGGCGATGCCCGGCAGAAGCGGGAGATGGGCGCGGAGGCGGCGGATGCAGACGCGGCGAGTGCAAAACCCGCGCCTGAAGATGCGGCGGATGCGGGGAGCGGGGAAGCGGCGGACGGAAATGCGTCCGGAGAAGCCGTGAAAAACGAAGCTTCGACAACCGGAAATGCTGCCGATGAAGCCGCCGCAAGTGAAAACGCCCCCCGTGAGGCTGCCGCAGACGAAGCTGCCGCCAACAAAAACACCCCCAGCGGCGTCACCACCGAGGACGCCTACCGCGCGCTGGAGCTTTTGAGCGGCGAGGATCACGATTCATTCTGGGAGCGCACGTTCGAGCAGGTGGAGGACGCGCGCCTGTACCACGAGGCCGCGAACGCCTTCGGTACGCAGCTGCGGCAGAGCGTGCGCGACGACGGCCTGCGCACCGCCGAAACGCTGGTGCGCGAGGCGTATATGCGCCGTGTGCTCGCTTCCGCCGTGGCCGGGGGCGTGCGGCCGGAAGAGATCTTCTGCGTGTGCGGCGCGTTCCATGTGGACGGCCTGCAAAACGGCGCACCCATGACGGACGCCGAAGCCGCGGCGCTGCCCCACGCCGACAGCGCCGCCACGCTGATGCCGTATTCCTACTTCCGCCTTTCGTCCCGTTCCGGCTACGGCGCGGGAAACAAGGCGCCGCGCTATTTCCACACGATGTGGCAGGCGTTGTGCGAGGACGGCCTTGCCTCGCTCCCGTACCGCTATTTTACGGGCCTCGCCGCCGCGCACCGCAAGGCGGGCAGCATCGTTTCCAGCGCCGAGGTAATCGAGGCCGTGCGCCTTGCCGATACACTTGCGGCCATGCGCGGCGGAAAATATCCCTGCCTGCGCGATCTGCGCGACGCCGCCGTCACAACGATGGGCCACGGCCATTTTTCGGAATTATCGGTCGCGTTTGCCGCGACGGAGATCGGCACCGAGATCGGCCTTTTGCCCGAGGGTGTCAGCCGCACTTCGGTGCAGGAGGATTTTTACCGTCAGCTCAAGACGCTGCATCTGGACCGTTTCCGCAGTGCAGAGCTGCAAACGCTCGACCTCGACCTGCGCGAAAATTTGAAGGTGAAATCCGAACAGGCTGCTTTTTTGGATTTGAACCGCTCATTTTTCCTGCACCGCCTGCGCGTGTTGGGCGTGCACTTCGCGCGCCTTTTGCCCAAGCGGCAGGACAACGCCAACTGGGGCGAATACTGGGAGCTGCGCTGGACGCCGGAGATCGAGATCGAGGTGGTGGAGGCGTCGCTGCTGGGCGATTCCATCGAGAGCGCCGCGGCCATCGCGCTGAAGGAGCGCGCGGAGCAGAGCACGACGCTGCCCGCGGCGGCCGCGATCTTCGAGGACGCGTTTTTGTGCGGCATGCCGGAGGCGTGCCGCCACGCGCTGGCCGTGCTGCAGGGGCTTTCCATTGACGCGGCAGGCATCGCGGATGTGGCAAAAACGGCAACGTCACTCTCGCTTGTGGTGCGCTACGGCGATCTGCGCAAATTTGACGCGCGGCCGGTGGTGCCGCTTTTGGAGCAGCTGTATCTGCGCGCCTGCCTGACGCTGGAGGAGGCGTGCGTCTGCGATGCAAAGGCTGCGAAAGGCGTCACGCAGGCCATCGAGCAGCTGAACGCGCTGCCGCTGCAGCACGATTTCCTCAACGGCGCGCGCTGGATTTCGCTTTTGGAGCGCATTTCCGACCGGGACGATCTGAACACCGTGTGCTCGGGCTACGCAATGGCGACGCTGTTGGAGCGCGGCCTTGCGGATGAAACACTGTTGAACCGCGAGGTGGCGCGGCGGCTTTCGCCGGGCGTTCCGGCGGAGCTGGGCGCCGGCTGGTTCGAGGGATTGGCCGCGAAAAACCACTACGCGCTGCTGGCGCGCCTTTCGCTGTGGCAGAGCCTGAACGACTATTTGTGCGAGCTGGACGAGGCGGCGTTCCGCCGTGCGCTCGTGTTCCTGCGCCGCGCTTTCGCCGATTTTTCCCCTTCGGAGAAAAACGATGTGGCCGAAAACCTCGGCGAGATTTGGGGCCTTGCCGCCGCGCCGGAGGCCGTGCGCGCCGCCCCCACCGAAGCCGAGCAGGAGATTTTGAAGGAGCTGGATGATTTTTCGTTTGATGATATCTGATGACGATATTCTGATACCGTTCGAATATTGTCCGGCGGGCGCTGTTCCGCGCCCTTTCTCGCAAAGAAACCCCAACCGTAAAAATTCCCCGACAGATATTTACAGGAGGCAACCCAATGACACAGCAGGAACAGATCGCGCGCTGGCGGCTCGTTTTGGGCGCGCAGAGCGAGGACGCTTTCGCCCGCATGGGCGGAGGGCGTCTTTCCGAGGAGCAATTCCTGATGGATCAGGCGCTTTCGGCCATTTACGGTGGCCCGGGGGAGGGCTTCGGCGCGGGCGGCGCAGGAAACGGCCCCTCCGCGCCGCACCTCTCCAAATGGCTGGGCGATCTGCGCTCGCTGTTCGACAGCGAGACGGTGGCCGTCGTGCAGAACGACGCCATCGAGCGCAAGGGCCTGCGCCAGCTTTTGCTCGAGCCGGAGCTGCTGGAGGGGCTGGAGCCCGATCTCGACATGGCCTCCACACTGCTGATGCTCAAAGACCAGATCCCCAAAAAATCAAAAGAGGCCGCACGCGCCTTTATCCGCAAGATCGTGGAGAACATCAACAAAATGCTGGAGAGCGACGTGCGCCGCGCCGTGACGGCGGCGCTGAACCGGCGCGCGCATTCGCCGCTGCCGTCGGCCGCGGCCATTGATTTTCGCGGTACTATCCGCCGCAATCTGAAAAACTACGATCCGGCGCTCGGCGCCATCATCCCCGACCGGGTGCTGTTTTTCGACCGCTCCAGCCGGGTGAACCGCTGGCACGTGATCCTCGATATCGACCAAAGCGGCTCGATGGGCTCGTCGATTTTGTATTCCTCGGTGATGGCGTGCATCCTCGCCTCGATGTCGGCCGTGCGCACGAACGTCGTCGCGTTCGACACGCAGATCATGGATCTGACGCCGCTGTGCGAGGACCCGGTCGATCTGCTGTTCGGCTTCCAGATGGGCGGCGGCACGGACATCGCAAAGTCCATCGCCTATTGTCAGGCGCTTGTAGAAACCCCGGCGAAGACGCTGTTTTTCCTGATCTCGGATTTAGAGGAGGGCGGCAACCGCGCGGCGCTGCTGCGCAGGTTAGAGGAAATGAAGGGGAGCGGTGTGACGGTGGTGGTGCTGCTGGCCATCGCGGACGGCGGCAAGCCGTACTATGACGCGCAGACCGCCCAGCGCATCGCCGAGATGGGTATCCCATGCTTCGCCTGCGCGCCCGAAAAGCTCCCGCAGCTGCTGGAACGCGCCCTGAAAGGGCAGGACCTTTCGATCTTTGCGGAAAAGAAAAAGGGAACGGCGTGAGCAAAAGCGTGCGGGCATTTCCCGTATAAAAAAGGCCGGCTTTGCGCGAGNCGGTCTTTTGTCCTTGAGAAGGGTTTGCTCCTGAAAATCATTGATACGGCATATTTGAAAATGACGGGGGATGTAAAGTGAAGGATCAATGGATCGGCTATTGCGGCGTGGACTGTTCGGCCTGTCCGGATTTAATTGAGAAAAAGTGCCCCTCCTGCCGGGAAAGTACATGGCCGGAGGGAGNTGAATGCCCACCGGCCGCCTGTTGCCGTCNGAAAAGCATCACCTGCTGCGGCACTTGCCTGGAGTTTCCGTGCAAAATGATGGATGGATTTTATAAAGAATCGGAAAGCCATCGCAAAGCATATGAACGGATGGAGCAGATCCGCTCCGATTTGGAATTTCACGCTGCTATGGATGCGGGAAATCAGGAGAACAAGTTCCAAGCCCCGGAANAGGAATGGCAGTGGTGCCTCGTTGGAAACATGAAAGAGGTGCACGAATATGGGGAAAGCCACGAATTGCGGTACGGAAACAAACAGTTCCGTCCCAACGCGAAGGTGTTTATCAATTTGGTTTACGGCGGGATGGGGCACGAGCGCATCCTTGTGATCGGTACTCCGCGGCATACCGCCCATTATATCGAAATTGTAGTGAAGCGNGATGTGGTGGAAAATTTCCGGCTGCAAAAGGTTTTCAAGCCTGCGGTATTAAAACGGATAAAGCAATCGGAGTGGGATTGGTGGGGCAATACCGATTCGGCCCGGGATAGGATTATTCGGGCCTTGGAATCGTTCAATCCCCCGGCAGCCGAAGAAGCAAAGAAAAAATATTGGGGTTCCCTATAACGTGATGCAAAAGTGCCCCGCTTTCGGTGCGGCNCAATTTGTCCGCAAGCAAAAGAGATTCAGTGAGGTGTGCAATGAACGATATTCCCGTTGAAAATGATATTCCCGTAGAAGACGGCATTCCCATAGAAGAATTTTTTGAAGAGGGAACCTATATTATGGTCGGTGATCCCGCGCCGGGTCTGACTGCCGAATATGCGTTGAAGGCGGCGGAGGAGATCGAAACGGAAGAGGAACTGGCCGTTTTGTTTGCAGTGGTCTCCAACAAAACGGTTTTTGTGGAAGACGAAATATATGATTACGAAGAAGGCACGGAAGAATGGAAACGGGCAGTCGAAAACACACATTTCTGGCTTGATCTGGAGAGAAAGCTGCGGAACCGCATCTTTGCCATCCTCCGCGCGGAGGGCGTGGAGATACCGGCCACAAGGCAGATCGTCGTGTTGGAACCCTTTATGAAGCGAAACGGCTATTTCGACGGCCGCGGCTGGTGGATCAAACTTGAAGACCAATAGAAGGCCGATACAGGAGTAATAAAAGATCGATCGATCATAAAAAAGCCGGCTCTGCATGAGCCGGCCTTTTGTCTTTTGCAAAATCCTGCCGCAAATTTTCGCCTGCCGGCATAACTGTAACCCTTTTTTCATAAAATTCGTAAAAATGTACGAAAAAACTTGATTTTTATTGCGATAAATGTTATAATAGCCCAACAAAAAGAGAAACGCCCGGCGGGCGGCGGTTTGGAAGGAGGTCGCTTCGGATGAAGAAACGGGACTACATCGTATTGTCCACGGTGGTGCGGGAGCACTGCGTGGGCAAGCGGGAGGTGGCCGCGAAAACCGGCTATGCGCTCGGTATGGTGAGTTCTTCCCTGAAATACCTGATGGACGAAGGCTACCTCGCCGAGGATTACTTCCTCACCCAGAAGACCATCGATCTCTTCCGCCGCAACGCGCCGCGCCACGCGGTGATCCTGGCGGCGGGGCCGGGGCTGCGGATGGTGCCCGTGAACAACACGCCCAAGGGGCTTTTGACGGTGGACGGCGAGGCGCTCATCGAGCGCATCATCAGCCAGCTGAAGCGCACAGGCATCAACAACATTTCGGTGGTGGTGGGCTACCGCAAGGAATGCTTTGCCTACCTTGCAAGCATGTACCGCGTGGAGCTGATCGAAAACCCGGACTGGGCCGGCGGCGACAGCCTGCATTCCCTGGCCTGCGCCGCGCATCTTTTGGATAACTGCTACATCATCAACAGCGATGTCTGGTGCGGCGAAAGCATGTTCAGCCGGTCGGAATACAATTCCTGGTACGCGGTGCGCAGCTATTATGACGAGAACAGCATTCTGCGCGTGAGCCGCGAGCAGGAGCTGATCGGGGCCAAGGGCGAGGGCGGCGGCAACGCCATGTGCGGCATCGCCTATCTCTGCAAGGACGACGCGGCCGCCGTGCGCGAGAACATCCGCCGCATGGAGGCAGANCCTGCATACCGGCACGCGACATGGGAGGAGGCGTTGATCGGCCCGGACGGCAAGCTCTCCGGCTACGCCAACATCGTCACCAACATGCTGGTGACGCCCGTGCATACATACGAGGATCTGCGGCTGCTGGACAGCGAATCGAAGCATCTGGAGAGCCGCGGCATCGATTTGATCTGCGAGCTGTTTGAGACAAAGCCCGAAGAGGTCACCGAGATTCACGCGCTTTCCAGCGGCATGACGAACCGGCTGATGCATTTCTGCTGCAAGGGCAGGGAATACCTGATGCGCATTCCGGGCGAGGGCACCGAAAAGTTGGTGAACCGCCAGCGGGAATACGCCATCTATT
This sequence comes from Subdoligranulum sp., assembly GCA_014799685.1. Lineage (GTDB taxonomy): Bacteria > Bacillota > Clostridia > Oscillospirales > Ruminococcaceae > Ruthenibacterium. Next base: position 24,409 of record JAAVHN010000019.1, read on the forward strand.
CGGCTTTGTCCGGCACCGGCAGGCAGATCGCGGACAACGTGCTGCACCTCAATCCCGCCACNGGCTACAAGATTACCGAGTTCTGGCCGGACTGCCACCCGGCAGACCCCGAAAACCCCGCCGAGGTGGCGGCCTGCATGCGGCATCTGCGGCTGTTCCACGAGCAGAAGCTGAAGGTGGATTTCCGCTTCGATCTGCACGAGCAGCTAAATTATTACGAGCAGCTGCGCGAGGATTCGATGCCCTTTGCCGATTACGCGCTCACCCGGCAGCACATTGACGAGCTGCTGGCCCGGGTGGAGGCGCTGCCGCATGAGGAATGCCTTTCGCACATCGATTCGGTCTACGACAACTTCCTCTTCGTCCGGGATTGTACGGGCAGCGAAACGGTGCGCCTCATCGACTGGGAGTATGCCGGCATGAGCGATCCGCATCTCGACATCGCGATGTTCTGCATCTATGCGTATTACGACAAGGAGCAAACGGACGCGGTGATTGACGCCTATTTCGAGGGCGCCTGCCCGGACGCGATCCGCCAGAAGATCTATTGCTATATTGCGATCGCCGGCCTGCTTTGGACGAACTGGTGCGAATATAAGGGCCGGATGGGCGTCAAGTACGGCGCCTACGAGATGCGCCAGTATCAGTACGCCAAGCAGTTTTACGAGCTTGTCACGCGGCTGTGGCCCTGACGCCTTCAAGGCTTTGCATCCGCGGCCTCGCGTCACCATATTTTCCCGTGCGCAGAAAGGCACGGACGGGCAGGCATACGATTTCTGCGCGCGGGAAGGCCGAATCGGGCAAACATACGATTTCTGCGCGGGAAGGCCGAATCGGGAAAGTTGCGGTTTCCGCGCGCAGAAAAGTCAACCGGATAAAAAACGACTTCGCATTGTTCAGGGCACGTTTTTAGGAATACTTTGTTTTCTGATCTCTTCGCCCACCTGCAAAGCGGGGTGTGCAGTGAAAGGAGAGATCGGATGAAAAAACCGCAAACACAAAAGACCCCGTGGAAAGAGCTGTTCCGTCAGCTGGACGCCACCGCGATGATCGTGCCGCTTCTGGTCGTGGTGGGGCTGTGTATCCTGTTCATCCTGCTGCCTGAAAGCAGCACCCGCGTCGTGGACGGCATCCGCGGCTTTCTGGGCAATCAGCTCGGTTCGTTCTATATTTTGGTGGGCGTGGGCAGCCTGATCGTATCGCTGTACATCGCGTTTTCCAAATACGGTAATATCCGTCTGGGCGGTGCGGACGAAAAGCCAGCTTACAGCAATTTCCAGTGGGGCGCGATGATCTTCACCGGCACCATGGCGGCGGATATCCTCTACTATTCCTTCTGTGAATGGGCGCTTTACGCGCAGGAGAGCCGCATCGCCGAGCTGGGCGGCGTGCAGGATTGGGCCAGCACCTACCCGCTGTTCCACTGGGGGCCGGTGCCCTGGAGCTTTTACATGGTGCTCAGCGCCTGCTTCGGCTTCATGATCCATGTGCGCAAGCGCACGAAGCAGAAATTCAGCGAGGGCTGCCGTGCTCTGCTCGGCGACAAGGTGGACGGCCCCGCCGGCAAGATCATCGATCTGTTCGCCATCTTCGCGCTGCTGGCCGGTACCGCCACCACGTTTTCGCTGGCTACGCCGCTGCTCACCGCCGTGCTGGGCGATATCTTCGGCATCCAGCCCTCCGTGGGACTCACGGTGTTCCTGCTGGTGCTGGTGGCGGCCGTCTACACGGCGGACGTGATCATCGGCTACCACGCCATTATGAAGATGTCCGTCATCTGTGCGTGGCTCTTCTTCGCGCTGCTGGGATACTTCCTGCTCGGCGGCGGGCAGGCGCAGTACATCCTCGAAACCGGCATCACCGCCATCGGCAACCTCGCGCAGAATTTCATCGGCATGGTGACATGGGCCGATCCGCTGCGTTCCAGCGGGGACGGCAGCACCGGCTTTGTGCAGAACTGGACGGTATTCTACTGGGCCTACTGGATGGCCTGGTGCGTGGCGACACCTTTCTTTGTGGGTGTCATCAGCAAGGGCCGCACGGTGCGAAACACCATCATCGGCGGCTACATCGCGGGGCTTGCCAGCACGTTCACATCGTTCATCGTTTTCGGCAACTACGGCCTGGGGCTGGAGATGCACGGCAGGCTGAGCATCTCCGAGGCGATCGCCGCCGGGGCGGACATCCCCACCGTGATCCTCTCCATCTTCCATACGCTGCCGCTGCCGGTGCTGGCGCTGGCGCTGTTGTTTATTACGATGGTGCTGTTCTACGCCACCACGTTCGATTCGCTGACGATGGTGGTCGCGGCGTATTCCTACCGCAAGCTCGTGGACGTGGAGGAGCCGCACCACGCGGTGCGCATTTTCTGGGCGTTCATCTTCATCATCTTCCCCATCGGGCTGATCAACGCGCAAAGCTCGCTGGCGAGCCTGCAGTCGGTGTCCATCGTGGCAGCGTTCCCCATCGGCATCATTTTGATTTTGCTTGTGGCGAGCTTTCTAAAGGACGCGCGCGCCTATCTGACCGGGCCTGCCGCGCCGGCGGCGGAGAAGGGCGCTGAAGCGGAGAAGGATGCCGAAGCAGCGCCGTAACAATATAAATAAAAAAGGGCTTTCTGGGACTGCCGGCCTGCACGGCGGCATCCCATTCAGCATAAGGAACCCAAGGCGGCTGCCGGTTTTCTTTGGGCGCCCAACGGCCGGGGCGGAGAGGAAAACGGCGGCGCCAAAGCAGGGGAGGCGCCGGCTTTCGCGCGCCGGGCTTTTGCCGGACGCTGCGGGCAGGCCGGGCCTTCCCATAATATGTTAAGGAGGAAAGAATGATGTCTTCAACACGCAAAAGCAACAAATGGCTGACCTTGGTCCTGGTCGCGTTCGCGGGCGGCCTGATCACCAAGCTGCCGTACCTGCGCGAAACGTACATGCAGCCGCTGATGGACGCGACGGGCGCGAGCGCCACGGGCCTTGGCCTGATCATGTCGGCCTACGGCATCGTCAACTTTATCTGCTATTTCCCGGGCGGCGTTCTGGCCGATAAATTCAGCTGCAAGAGCCTGATCGTCGTTTCCTGCATCGGCACGGCACTGGCGGGTCTCTGGTTCTGGACGATGCCCAGCTTCATCTGGCTGGTCGTCATCCACGCCATCTTCGCAATCACCACCGTGTTCACGTTCTGGGCCGCGATGGTCAAGGCCATCAACCGCCTGGGCGAGGAAGAGGAGCAGGGCCGTCTGTTCGGCTTCCTGGAGGGCGGCCGCGGCCTGATCGGCACGGTTGCCGCGTTCGGTTCCGTGGCGGTCTTCTCCTGGGCCGCGGACAGCATCGGCGGCATGAAGAACGCCATCATGTACTATTCCGTGCTCATGCTGGTGGCCGGCATCCTCTGCGCCATCTTCCTGGAGAACGATAAGCCCACGCCCAAGACGCCCGAGGAAAAGGCGGCCGCTTCCAATGGCCTGAACATGAAGGATTTCCTCGCGGTGGCCAAAATGCCGCGCGTCTGGCTGTGCGGCCTGATGGGCGTCTGCAACTACTCGGCGCTGATCTTCCACGGCTATGTCACCCCGTATCTCTCGGCCGCGTTCGAGATCCCCGATTCCACCGTCGCCACGCTGTCCGTGGTGCGCACCTACATGATGATGATGCTGGGTGCGTTCGCCGCCGGCTTCATTTCCGATAAGGTGGGCAGCCGCATCAAGTTCTTCCAGTATGCATTCGTCGGCATGACGGTGTTTGCGCTGGCATATGTCATCATCCCGGCCGGCAGGTCGTCCATTCCCTGGATCATTATCACCTTCATCGTCTACGGCCTGTGCCTGTATTCGATCAAGGCGCTGTACTTCGCCACCATCGATGAGGTCATGGTGCCGAAGCACCTGGCCGGTACCGCTTCCGGCGTCATCTCGCTGTGCACCTACGCGCCCGAGATGTTCCTGTACACCGTTTCCGGCAGCATGGTCGATAAGTATGTCGGCACCGCCACCCCGCTCAAGGGCTACACAAACTGCTTCATCGCCATGAGCGTGCTTTCCGCCATCGGCTTTNTCAGCGCCATGGTGCTGTACAAGATGAACAAGAAGGCCCGCGCCGAGGCAGGCCAGGCCTGACGATCCCCTGAGCGCCCTCTTTTGAATATGTTTTGAGGGAGGGCTTTCGCGCCGGGGTACGGCCGTACCCGTCGCNCGCGCTTTCGATCAAAGCCGTNCTGCCGCCGGCCGCCTGCCTTGTGAAGCGGGCATGCCGGCGGGGGACGTTCCGCAAAAAAACAAAACTGCCCCAAGACACCGCGGCCGCCAAGGGCATCCCTGGCGGCCGCGTTTTTCGGGCGGCGGATCAACGNATCAAAATGGGCAGACTGNCAAAAGCAAAGANCNTGCCGCGGTTTTGCGCGGGGGTGGCTTTNGGCAGTCTGAAAAGCAGCCTGAAAAGCATTCTGAAAAGAGGTAACTGTCATATGATCAAAAATTTTGCCCACCGCGGTTTTTGCAGCAAATATCCCGAAAACACCCTGCTTGCCTTCCGCAAAGCGCTGGAGGAAGGCGTGGACGGCATCGAGAACGACGTGCAGATGACGAANGANGGCGAGCTGGTCATCATGCACGATGAAAGCATCGACCGNACCACGAACGGCAAGGGCTGGATCAAGGACTATACCCTTGCCGAGCTGAAGGAACTCACCGCCAACGAAAAATTCGGCGACGCGTTCCCCGCGCAGCGCATCCCCACGCTGCGGGAATATCTGGAGCTTGTGAAAAATGAGCCGGTCATCACCAACATCGAGATGAAGACCGGCGTGTTNGAGTATCTCGAGATGGAGCAGAAGGTGGTGGACCTGCTGCGGGAATACAAGCTCTGCGATAAGGTCATCATCAGCACCTTCAACCATTTCACCATCCTGCGTATGCAGAAGATCGCGCCCGAGCTGAAATACGGCTTTTTGGCCTACGACTGGCGCATCGATGCCGGAGAATACACGCAGCGCTACGGCGTGCAGTGNTATCACCCCGATTACCACAACCTCACNTGGCCGGTGGTGGAGGAGCTGCGCGCCCACAACATCGAGGTGAACCCCTACACCATCGACGATCCGGACGACATCCGGGACATGATCCGCAAGGGCGTGAACAGCGTGATCACCAACTGTCCGGACGTGGTGAACCGCGTGCGCGCCGAACAGGGCTGATGCGGCACTGCGGCGTGNGTTCTCCGCATTCCGCTTTCCATTTCAAAGCGGCGTTTTGAACAGGATGAACGTAAACAGACCGCCGGCAAATATTTTTTATGAAAGTGCGCTGAAACGGTTGAAGCGGGGATAAAAATGCAATATAATGGAAAGAAGAACATTGTGCGTTTGGTGCGGCAGGCCGCGCCGCCGTTTCCGGTGCGAGGAGCGGGGGCAAACGCCGTGTGAAAAACGGAGGGCAGGGACGCTTTGCTCCGCGGCCTTTCTGAAAAGGAGTAGAAAAGCGATGTTGGTTCCTGTTCTTCTGTTTGCCGTCGGGCTTGTCTGTCTGATCAAGGGCGGCGACTGGTTCGTGGACGGATCCACCGGTCTGGCGCGCCGCTTCAACCTGCCCGAGCTGCTNATCGGCGCGACGGTGGTGTCCATCGGTACAACGCTGCCCGAGGTGATGGTGTCTTCCATGTCGGCCATTTCCGGCCATGGCGAGATCGCCTACGGCAACGCCATCGGCTCGGTGATCTGCAACTCGGCGCTCATCGCGGCCATNACCATCGCCGTGCGCCCGGGCAAGGCCGATCCCAAAACGCTGCGTTTCCCGGTCGGCTTCTTTTTCGTTGCGGCCGCCGTCTACTGCGTGGCCGCCTATGTGATGGGTGAGTTTACCCGCCCGCTGGGCTTTTTGATGCTGGGCCTGTTTGTGGCATACATCATTGTCAACGTTCAGCAGATGAAGAAACACCCCGAACAGGCNGATGACGGCGATGACGGCGACGAAAAGCCGTTGACGATGTCGAAGATCTTTATTTTGATCGCCATCGGNGCGGCGCTGATCGCTGTGGGCGCGAAGCTGCTCGTGGATAACGGCACCCTGATCGCNCAGGGGCTGGGCGTGCCGGAATCCGTGATCGCGCTGACGTTCGTGGCGCTGGGCACCTCTCTGCCGGAGCTGGTCACCGCCATCACCTCGCTCGTGAAGGGGCACAGCGATCTGTCGCTGGGCAACGTCATCGGCGCGAATGTATTCAACCTCGTGCTGGTGAGCGGTGTGTCCGTTACCATCGCGCCGTTTGCCGTGCCGCAGAGTGCCGTGATTTTCGGCCANAACGCCAGCCTTGTGCTGGAGATCCCCGTGATGCTGGCTGTGATGCTGCTGATGACGGTCCCGCCGCTGGTCAAGGGCAAGCTGAGCCGCTGGCAGGGCATCGCGCTGCTCGCGATCTATGTTGTCTTTTGCGGCATCCAGTTCACGATGTAACGGGTTTCCTAAATATCAGAGCGCAGCAGCGCCGCCCCGATCCGGCGGCGCTGCTTGTTTCCTGTTTTGCGCCGGCAGCAATGCGGGGTACGGAAAAACGCCGGGATCCAATCCGGGGTGCGGAGAAACGCCGGCCCCATCGCACCGGATTTGTTCATGCCTTTGGAACGTCCCGAAGCGCATTGCAAACGCGTGCGGAAAACACCCCCGGCATTACAGGAAAACAGGGATGAGCAAAACTCCAATTCACACGCAAACGGGCACAATATATGGCGTGTTNTATTTTCGCAATGCGCTATATATTGTAGATCGCTTTCGCAAAACTTGCGTTTTGCTCATTCTTGCAGGAAAAAGAAAAGGAGGGGATGCACCGAGATGCAAACCGCAAAAATGGANCAGGANCAGAAGGTCTCCTATCTCACCACACAGCCCATCCCGAAGCTGATNCGTGAGATGAGCGTGCCCACCATCATCAGCATGCTTGTCACCAGCTTTTATAATATGGTGGATACCGCGTTTGTGGGCCGCATCGATACGCAGGCCACGGCGGCGGTGGGCGTCGCGTTTTCCATGATGGCGCTCATTCAGGCGATCAGCTTTTTGTTCGGCAACGGTTCGGGCAATTATATTTCCCGGCGGCTGGGCGCGCGGGATTATAAAGACGCCGAGCGCATGGCCGCCACCGGCTTTTTCAGCGTGCTGGCCGTCGGGGTGCTGCTGTGCGTGCTGGGCGTTCTGTTTGTAGAGCCCATCTCGCTGCTGCTCGGCTCCACCGATACGATTCTGCCCTATACGATGGACTATCTGCGCGTGATCTTTCTCGGCGCACCGTTCATCATGGGCTCGTTCGTGCTCAATAACCAAATGCGCTTTCAGGGCAGCGCCTCAATCGCCATGATCGGCATCGTCGCGGGCGCGGTGCTGAACATCGCGCTTGACCCGGTTCTGATCTTTGTCTTCCATATGGGCATTGCGGGCGCGGCGTGGGCGACGGTGCTCAGCCAGGTGGTCAGCTTCGTGATTTTGCTCGTGCTCAACCTCCGGCGCGCGGCCATCCGGGTATCGCCGCGCAATTTTACGCCCACCGCGCATTATTTTTATAACATTTTCAAGGGCGGCGTGCCGTCGCTGTGCCGCCAGGGCATCGGCAGCATCGCCACCGTTCTTTTGAATATCGCGGCCAAGAGCTATGCCGGCGCCATGGCCGACGCCGCCATCGCCGCGATGGGCGTAGTCTCGCGCATCACGATGTTCGCCGCCTCGGCGCTCATCGGCTTCGGACAGGGCTTCCAGCCCGTGTGCGGCACCAACTACGGCGCAGGCAAGTATACGCGCGTGCGCGAGGCGTTTTTCTACTGCATGAAGCTGGGCACGGTGGTGGTGGCCGTGCTCTCGGTGCTGGGCTTCGTGTTTGCCGCGCCGCTCATCCGGCTGTTCCGCGACGACGCCGAGGTGATTGAGATCGGCGCGCTGGCGCTGCGCGCGCAGTGTCTGGTGTTTGTGCTGAACGTTTATTCCATCCTGTGCAACATGATGCTGCAAACCATCGGCATGGCGGTGAAGGCGTCCGTCACCGCGCTGGCGCGGCAGGGGATCTTCTTTATCCCGCTGATTTTGATTCTGCCCCTGTTTATGGGCTTGCGCGGTGTGCAGCTGGCGCAGATGTTTGCGGATGTGTGCAGCTTTGCGCTGTCCGTGCCGCTGGGCTGGGGCGTGCTGAAGACGATGGACCACGACAGCCCGCCCGCGGGCGAAGAATAGAGCACCCACCGCCGGCGAAAACAGGTAGGCATTGCAAAGGAGGAAAAAGCGTGATTTTCAGAGGTTTCAGCCGCACGTTTTCGACAAAAAACGGAGAGCAGTTCAGAACCATCGGCGCGTACTGGGACAGAATGTCCGCGCTGTACGGCAGGGATAATCTGAGAGGGCTTGGCTATGGTTGGACGGCAGAATCCATTGTGTATGTGATCGGGCTGAAAAGCAACGAACCATTCGATATGGATAAGAAAGGCGGGAATCTGTGCTGGAAGGAGGTTCCCCTGCCCGACACAGGCTGGGTGGAGTATACCGGAAGGACGGACGATCTCGCCGCGCTCTACGATGAAATTTACCGGGATGGCCCCCTGACATATGAAATAGAGGAATGTAGGGAGGATGGTTCCTGCACGATTCTCATCACCAGAGACCAAGTGGAGCAGGACGGAAAATAGGGAAGCTCTGATTCAATCAACGGTCAAAGATGTGTCCGGGGATTGATTCAGAGGTTCCATAGATTCTTTCTGCAGCTCTTTTCTTTTTCCCGGATTTAGGCTATACTGATAAAAAGATTGGACGATCAATCAAAGTGGAGGTTGACAGGATGGAATTCAAGATCGAAAATGATTATCTGCGCGTGCGTATCCAGAGCAAGGGTGCGGAGATGTGCAGCGTCGTAAAAAAAGAGACCGGTGAGGAGATGCTGTGGCAGGCNGACCCCGCCGTGTGGAACCGCCATGCGCCGATTTTGTTCCCGTACTGCGGCAAGCTGAAGGACGGCGTGTTTACGCATAAGGGCGTCACCTACGAGGGTGGCCAGCACGGCTTTGCGCGCGATTTGGAGCACACGCTGGTGGAACAGGGCACGGATACAGTCACGCTGTGCCTCGAGGCAAATGTGCTCACAATGGAAAAATTCCCGTTCGCGTTCAAGCTGCTTTCCANATACCGCCTCTCGGGCGAGACGGTGCATCACTCCATCCGTGTGGAGAACGATGGCGACGAGGACATGCCGTTCAGCGCCGGCTATCATCCGGCATTCCTGTGCCCGTTTGATGACGCGCACAAGATCGGGGACTATNNGCTGCGCTTTGATACGCCCCAAACGCCCACCGTCATTGAAACAGGCGAGGACGACGGCCTTGTTACGGGCAAAACGCACGTCTATTTTGANGGCCAGACGGACATCCCCCTGCGGGACGGTCTGTTCGACCACGACAGCACCTGCTTTGCAAACCTGCACGCCAAGACATTTTCCATCGTNGAGCGGGATACAGGCCGCCGCGTGGAGGTAAACATCGAGGGCTACCCGTATGTGCTGATGTGGAGCGCCAGGGGCGCGATCCGGTATATCTGCATCGAGCCGTGGNACGGCCTGCCGGATGCGCGCACCGCCAGCGGCGTCTGGACGGAAAAGCCGGATACCATCCGCCTCGCNCCCGGCGAAAGCTGGGAGACCGACCTTGCCATGACGTTCGAAAGGTAAGCAGCATTTCGAGAATCCGNGAGTCTACTGAAAAACAGGGAGGTCATCATGAGCAGGGAAACGGAAAAAATTTTGGGACTGTTAAAGGAGTATATGGTGGAGCATCAGGATGAAATAGACGGCAATGTAAGCGGGGAGGATCTGGCGCAGCGGTTTATGGCGGAATACAACGCTTCTTTGCAGTTGGACAATGCCCTTGCTTTACCGCAGAGTGCAGACGATTTTATAGATCTGGCCGAAAGTGCCGGTACAAAGAAAAAGAAACTGGAATATTTGTCCAAGGCACTGGAATTGGAACCGGATAATCTGGATGCCCTGCGTATGGCAGCGGAGGTAAACGAAAAAAGACCGGAAGAGCTGTTGGCCAAGTTCTCTGCACTGCTTGAAAAGGGAGCTTCTTTGATGGAACGGGACGGTTATTTTCGGGACTTTATGGGAGACTTTTGGGGTGTTCTTGAGACGCGGCCATATATGCGTTTACGCCACGCTTATTTTAAATTATTGGTCGAATGCGGCATGATGGGCAAAGCGGTGNGCGAGGCAAAAGAACTGCTGAGGCTTTGCAGCAATGATAATATGGGCGTCCGTTATGAGTTGATGCATCTTTATGCCTACATTGAAGACGAGGACGCCGCACTCGCACTTCACAAAGAATATGATCAATATGAGGAGAGCCAATTGCTGCTTCCTTTGGCGGTGCTGTATTATAAAAAAGAAAATTATGAACTCAGCCTGCAGTATCTTCACCGTTTGGCCAAAGCAAATAAGGATACAAAGAAGTTTTTGCGCATCATGGCCAGGAATGACGCAGATGAACTCGCGAATGAAATGAACCCATACGGTTATTGCCCCTTCACGATCGAGGAGTTGATTCAGGAATACTGTATGAATCATTATCTTTTTGACGGTGTGCGTTTCTTTTTCGATTGGGCCAACAGGAATCTGAAGAAAACCGTAAAGGCGACCGTAACATCCAAGTAAGAAAAACCGGTCTCTGCACGCTAAGGAACCTCTGAATAAATCCCCGGGTGCATCTCGACGGCAGATTTTCCGTCTGTCTTTGTCCCAAAATCTTGAAATACACCAAGTACAGCGTGCCCGCCGAAGGCGGGATGCCGGCCATCGTTTTGGCCGGCAAGCTGACAACGCCGTAGGCGTTATCTGCGATTTTGGGGCTTCGACAGTCGAAAAATTTGCTCGTCGATCTGACCCGTTGATTTAATCAGAGCTTCCCTAAACCACAATTTTTTCGTTTTCGATCCCTTTGCTTTTTGAAGCGCCTCGAAAATCTGAGAGGCCAAATGAATTGGAGGAATTGCCTTATGCTGACAAAACAGAGCCGGCTTTCTGAAGTGATACAAACACCGATGGGGCAGGATATCGCCCATACGCTGCTTTTGCAGACGGGCCTGCCGGAGACGATGATCACGAATCCCGTCACGCGCCGCCTGACGCTGGAGGGCCTGCAGAAGCTGTCGCACGGCAAGCTGGACGACGGCCTCGTTGAGGCGCTGCTCCGGCTGCTGAACAGCGACGAGGGCACGCCGCCCGCCGCGCGCGGCCCCGCGCCGCGGCTTTGGTGGAAGGAGGCCGTCGCGTATCAAATCTACCCGCGCAGCTTTGCCGATTCGAACGGGGACGGCATCGGCGATTTGAACGGCATCCGGCAGAAGCTGCCGTATCTGAAGGAACTGGGCGTCGATCTGATTTGGCTCTCGCCCGTGTACGATTCCCCGAACGACGATAACGGCTATGACATCCGCGATTACAAAAAGATCATGGCCGAGTTCGGCACGATGGAGGATTTCGACGCGCTGCTGGCCGCCGTGCACGAAAACGGCATGCGCCTGATCATGGACCTCGTCGTCAACCATACCTCGGACGAGCACGCATGGTTCCAGAGCGCGCTGAACGACCCGGACGGCCCCTGCCGCGATTACTATATCTGGCAAAAGGGCAAAGCGGGCGGCGCGCCCAACAACTGGGTGAGCTTTTTCTCGGGCCCGGCATGGAACTATTACCCCGAGCGGGACGAATGGGCGCTGCACCTGTTCAGCAAAAAGCAGATGGACCTGAACTGGGAGAACCCCGCCGTGCGCCACGAGGTGTACGAGATGATCAACTGGTGGCTCGAAAAAGGCGTGGACGGCTTCCGCATGGATGTGATCAACCTCATCTCGAAGGGCAGCCTTGACGACGGCAGCAAGATTTTGGGCGATGCCATCGGCCTGCGCGGCATCGAGCACTACTTCTATGGGCCGCGCCTGCACGAGTATCTGGCCGAGATGCGCCGCGAGACATTTGGCCGGTACGATTCCGTCACGGTGGGCGAGACGGCCGGCCTTGGCATGCAGGCCTCGCGCATGCTCACGGCCAAGGAGCGCGGCGAGCTCGATATGGTGTTCAACTTCGACGCGCTGGAAAATCCCGGCAAAAAGCGCTTCGACGATTACCGCTACGATCTGCGCTATCTGAAAAAATATCTGATCGACTGGCAGCAAAATTACGGCGAAAACTGCTGGCCAAGCCTGTTTTTTGAAAACCACGACAATCCCCGCATGGTGAGCAAGGTAAACCCGGACCCTGCTGTGCGCCAGCCTCTGGCAAAGCTGTTGGCGACGCTGCAGTTGACGCTGCGCGGCACGCCATTCATCTATCAGGGGCAGGAGCTGGGCCTTACGAATGTGGATTTCGCCTCCATCGACGAGATCGACGACGTGGAGAGCCGCAACCTGTACGGCGAGCTGTGCCAGACGATGCCCGCCGGGGAGGCGTGGCGGCGCATTCTGGCCGGCACGCGCGACCATGCCCGCGCGCCAATGCCCTGGAACGCGGGGCCGAACGGCGGCTTTACCACGGGTACGCCGTGGCTGCGCATGGCAGGCGGATGGGAGAGCTGCAACGCCTCCGCCGCACTGCGGGAGGAAAGCTCGGTGTTTAACTACTACAAAAAGCTTATCCGCCTGCGGCATGAAAACCCGGCGCTCGTGTACGGCGAATTCCGCCCGGTGTTTTTAAAGACAAAGGCAAACGAGGATGTATTTTGCTATTTCCGCATTCTGGACGGCAAAAAATTCTATATCGAGTGCAACCTCACCGAAAAAACCGTGCGCCGCCCCGCGCCCCTTGCGGGAAACCTCGTACTGCGCGCGGCAAACTACCGCACCGAGGACGCACAGCTGCGGCCCTATGAGGCAAATGTGTACGAAGTAATGTGATTCCAAAAGCCCAATTCGGCTGTGTGCTGCCGGGGGCGGGATTCCGGAGAACGCACGGGCGATTTTTACGGGACGCGTGGTTCCGGCAATGCACAGACGAATCGAATGATGATAAAAACAAATTGGGTTCAATGGGATAAATAGAAAAGAGGTCCAGCCATGCCTGCATCCAAAGAAGGTCGCGAGGCGGTTTTTGAGCGGTATTCCATCCCGCGCGCCGTGGTGACGCTGTCGGTGCCGACGGTGCTCAGCTCGCTCGTCTCGGTGCTGTACAGTCTGGCCGATACCTATTTCGTCGGTCTGCTGAACAACCCCGTGCAGACGGCCGCCGTCACGCTGGCCGCGCCGGTGCTGCTGGCGTTCAATGCCGTGAACAACCTGTTCGGCGTGGGCAGCTCCAGCATGATGAGCCGCGCCTACGGCCGCAAGGATTTTGATACGCTGCGCCGCAGCTCGGCATTCGGCTTTTACGGCGCGCTCTTCAGCGGCGCGCTGTTTGCCGTATTGTGTACCGTGCTGCGCGGCCCGCTGCTGGGGCTGCTGGGCGCAGATGAAATTACACGTGCAGCCACCAACAGCTATTTGAACTGGACGGTGTCGCTGGGCGCGGTGCCCGCTATTTTGAACGTGGTGATCGCGTATATGATCCGCTCCGAGGGCGCCGCGCTGCACGCGAGCATCGGCACCATGAGCGGGTGCCTTTTGAACATCGTATTGGATCCCATCTTCATTTTGCCCTGGGGCCTCGGCTTCGGCGCGGCGGGCGCGGCAATGGCCACCTGCCTTTCCAACTGCTGTGCGCTGATCTATTTTCTCATCTACCTTGCCACGCACCGCAAGACAACACTGGTGTGCGTTTCGCCGAAGGCGTTCAGCCTGCGTAAAGACATTGTGGGCGGTGTGTGCGCCGTGGGCGTGCCGGCCTCAATCCAAAACCTGCTGAACGTGACGGGCAGCACCATCCTCAACAATCTGGCCGCACCCTACGGCGCTGCGGCGCTGGCGGCGATGGGCATTTGTTCGCGCCTCTCGATGGTGCCGATGTATATCTCGATGGGCATTTCACAGGGCGTGATGCCGCTCATCAGCTACAATTACGCCAGCAAAAACATCCGCCGTATGAAGGATACGATTTTTTACGCGGCGCGCATCTCGCTGGCGTTCCTGGCGCTGATGGCCGCAATGTTTTTCTGCTTCCCGGGCGTATTTGTGCGCTTGTTCATCGAGAACGCCGAAACGCTTTCCTACGGCATGCGTTTTTTGCGCGGCATGAGCCTTGCCGTTCCGATGCTGGGCGTCGATTTCCTCGCTGTGGGCGTGTTCCAGGCCGTCGGCATGGGCAAGCAGGCGCTGATTTTCGCCATCCTGCGCAAGATCGTGCTGGAGATTCCGTTCCTGTATCTGCTGAACTGGCTGTTCCCGCTGTACGGCATCGCCTACGCGCAGGCGATGGCGGAGCTGATCATGGCGGTCACCGCCGTGGTGGTGCTGATGCGCTTTTTAAAGCGTGCGGAGCAGGAGAGCAGCCTTTCGGCGTCCGCCTGAAGCTGTGCCGGATCCGCCCGGCACAGTCAACGCTTCCCCGGGCGGATCCGGCACAGCGATTCCTGGCAGGCGTCGGCATATTATGATAGAAAAAAGCCCCCTTTTCCCGAACAAGGCTTCTTTACAAAGGAAAGAGCCCGTTCGGAAAGGGGGCTTTCATGTGCTTTTATCCCTGCTCTGTGGCAGCGCCCGCCTCGCCGTCAGCGCCGGCGGTTTCGGCATCCGGAGCAGCGCCGGTGGGAGAAACGCCGTTGAAGGTCAAGGTGCCCTCCCATTCGGTGCCCACCACGGCCACATAGCTTTTGCCCACATTGATGGGCAGCACGCTGCCGTCCTCATCCAGAATATGCAGCGCATCCTCGGGATTGCCTTTCACCCAGCGGACGGCGCGGTATTTGCCGCCGTAACAGTAATAGCCGGTTCCGTTTGTCAGTGTGAAATCCGTGACAATATTGTTGGGATCCTCCGGGCTTTTCAGCGCCACCGGAGCGAACAGGATCAGCACATTGTCGAACGCAAGCTGCGTGCCCGTCAGTTCATCCATCTGCGGTGCGCCGAACGCGTTTTTCAGGTAGCGGGAGGATTCCGCATCAAAAGAGAGCGATACAGGGCTCACATCCGAAAAGCTGAACGACACCTCGGCCGCGTCGCCCGTTTCGGGGATGACAGGCGCACTGTCGTACGGGATAAAATCAAACAGCTGCTGACTGGCGCCTGTGGTTGCGATCTGGCTTTTCTCGATGCCGGCCGCAATCAGCCCTGCATCGGTGAACCAGCAGTGCTCTGTGGCGTAGCCGGCATTCTGGCGCCCCTCGTCGAACCAAAACGAGGTGGTGCCGAGATACAAGCCGTTCACCGTGGCATAACGATAATGGTTCAGCAGATTTTCGGCATAAATGCTGGCGCCGATGTGCACGATGATGGAATTCATCGGCATGGCAAACTGCAGGTGCTGATCGCGCGCAGAACGCACCGGGCCGGTTTGCGGTACGGCGTCCTTATCGGCATACAGCGCCATCAGGCGGGTGATGCCGCCCTCCGTCACCATTTCAAACAGTGCGTCGGCGCCGGCAAGGCCGCGCTGCGGTATGTTGCTTTGTGTATTGCTCACCAAAATCGCCACGGGACGGTCACCCTCTGCGAGCCCTTCGCCGAGCGGTGCGCCGGTGATCAGGTTGAGCTGCGGCGCGGGGCCGCTGGGGATCTCAGGGCTGATATTCGGTGTGATGCTGGAGGACGGCGGCGCACTGCTGTCCTCCGTTGATGCGGTGGATTCCGCCTGGCATGCGCCAAGACAGATCATCAGGCAAAGAGCCAATGCAAAAGCAATGATGCGCTTCACAGGCCCCGCCCCCTTTCTTCTGGGGTATGCTCCTCTTTACAATATGCACAAAAGAGGGGAGTTTTACTCCGATTTGTTTTCATAAGCCAGATCGCCGCCCATCTGATCTGGTGTTCATGGATGCGGACACTTCCAATTTCGGCAGGAATGTGAAAGCTCGGCCGCGGTCTTCCTTTCGAGGGTATCATAGCCCGTGGGAAGTGTCAATCGTTTTCTGCGAAATTGGCGGTTGCGTCGTCTGTTCCGCATCGTCAGTTTCCGGTGATATTCGGCTGGGCCGTCCCGATTCGGTTGTACTCAAACTTCTCCGCCATATCCAGATCAACAACGGTAATATAGGTTTTGCCGGGATTGATCTTGACAGTTTCTTCATTGCCCCCGGCGTCCACGATGCGCAGCGGTTCCAGCGGCGTGCCCTTCATCCAACGCACGGGCTCTGCTTTGCCGCCGTTGAAGTAAAAGCCTACGCCGCCGAACGCGTAATTCACCTTTTGCAGATTTTTTGCCTCGTGTCCGGGATAAACTTCGAAATCCGTGAACAGCACCAGAACGTTTTCAAACCCAAGCTGTTCGCCGTTGTTGGCGTCGATGCTGGAATGGATGCCCCCCAAGGCAGAACTGTACTGGCTCATCAAGTACTTGCCGGAGGCGGCGTCCCAATCAAAATAGGTGAGGTAGCTTTCCGAATGTTCGATTTTGATGCCCATCGCATCATCGCCCGTCAGTACGCGGTTGGGCTCGTTGTAATTGACGAAATCAAAGAACGTACTGCCATAGGTGCGCTGCGTGTCCGAACCCAGTTTGTCGATGGCGCTTTGAATGCCCGGGCCGTCTACATACGCCATGTGTTCGATCGCGACGTTGCCCTTGCTGTAATCGCGCTGAAAGCCAACCGCATCCAGGTTGACATCGAGCGACTCATAAGTATAGTCTATTTTATACTGGGTCTGTACCACGCTTTCGCCGATGTGAACATACAGAGGCTGAAACGGCAGGATCAACTGGAAAAACTGGTCGCGCGCGCTGCGCACAGGGCAAATCTCCGGCAGATTATGGTAATCGGTGTACAGTGCGCAGAAGCGTGTGATGCCGCCCTCTACCTTGATCTCGATCAGAATATCCGCATTGCTCAGCCCATTCTGCGGCCGAGCGTTTTGAGAGGCAGAACCGGCGATATTGTTCACCATCACCGCGGTGATGCGCTGGCCCTCGGGATAATCCTCCCCTTTGGGCAGGCCGGTGAGCACCGCAGGATCATATGGAGGCTCGGGCTCGGGTTCCGGCTCCGGGTCGGGCTGCGGCGCAGAATTTGCGGCGGCAGGCGCGGTCGGCTCGCCGGAGGAAGCGGGTGTATTGCCGCACCCCGCCAGCAGCGATAGCAGCAAGGCGGCAATCAGCAAAATGGCAAAAAGTTTTTTCATAGTCATTCTCCTGTAGGTATACTCTATTTTCAATCACTCGGGCGGCGCAGCGCGTGGGGCGGCGGCGCCGCCCGCGCGTTATGGGATGCAGGCCAGAGAGAATTGAAGCGTAAAAAAGGGAACTTCGCCGGTATGGTTTCGTCCGGGATGGACTTATGTCCAGAACGCGGTTTATCCGGCAGAGGACAGGACGGCTTTGCCGTCAATGCGGAAATAGGGCGCCATGGCCCCGTTCACCACCGCCACATAGCTGCGCCCGGGATTGATTGTCGCAAGCGTCAGCGTTTCGTCGTCCGTCAAAATGGAAAGAGGCGCATCCGGTGCAGGCTGCATCCAGCGGATAGCCTCGTACCGCCCGCCGCAGATGTAGCAGCCGGTACCGCCCTGCCCGCCAGGGCCGGCGGCAGCACTGCCGCCGTTGGCCGTGCTGCCGCCGGCCGCGGCAAACAGGATCAGCAGATTATCAAAGGCGAGGGTCTCGCCGGTGTTTTCGTCCAGATGCGGGGCCCCAAATTGGGATTTTACGTATTGGCCGGTTTCTTCATCGTACGAAAACGAGCTGTTGGCGTAGCTGGAAAACCGCAGATAAACCTCTCCGGCGCTGCCGTCTGCAAGACGCCGCTTTTCCCCGGCGTAAGGCACGAATTGAAAAACGGCGCGCGGGGTTTCGTCAGGTGCGGTATCCAGTGCATACCGCCCGGCCGCGGCGGAAAAAAGGTCGCCGTCCGTAAACCAGCAGTACGCGCTGTCCATGCTCTGGCTGCGCTGCGGATCCAGCGAGAGCGCCCCGGCCCGGTCCTGGCCGTCCAGTGCGCGGGCGTCGTGCAGGTGTTGTGCCATCAATTCCGCTGCCTCGGGCGAAGCGCCCGCATACAAATACAGTGCGTCCAGCCCGAGCACCAGCCGCACGTGTTCACCGCGTGCAAAGCACACCGGCCCCGTTTGCGGCATGGCGGTATAATCGGAAAATACNGCCATCAGCCGGGTGACGCCTCCCTCGGTGACTGCCTCATAAACCAGATCCGCCGATTGCAGCCCGCGCTGCGGCAAAGCTGTTTGTAAATTGTCGATCATCACGGCCAGCGGACGCGTGCTTTCGGGGGCGTCCTCCGGTTTGGCAAGGCCGGTGAGCGGATCGGCCGAGGGGTCGGTGACGACATCGGGCGGCAGGACGGNCTGCGAGAGCACAGGCAGNNCCTCGCCTTCGGCTTCAGAGGACGAGGATGCGGCGCTGCCGGCGGAAGCAGACTGCGGCCGGCTGCCGGAGGAGGCCTCCGGGATGCTGCCGCCCGGGACGGCACATGCGCAAAGGCACAGCAGCGCCGCGCCAAAGATCACAAAAACACCGCACAGTTGTTTTGGCATGCCTGTCAACCTCGCATTCGGGCCGCGCCGTGTGGAAAAATGGGATCCCGCACCGGCCGGCGCCCGCCGCATTGATGGAACCCCGTCCCGTTCATACGCCTTTATTTTAGCAAAAATTCTCGTTTTTGTAAATAGAGCGGTAGATATTTCCCCAAAAACCTGCGAAAAGTGACAGGTTGCACAAAGTAAAACAGGCGGTGCAGCGGCTGCAGGCAAAGGGAAATTGACCGCCGGAAGGTGTGCAACGGTCAAGCCGAAGCCCTTCCGGGCAAGCCTGCGCAAATTTGAAACGAATTTGCACGAAATTGATGCGAATTTGATGGCGGAAAGTATTGACAGCGCTGCCCCAAACTGTTATAATAATTTGGCATGGTCAGGGGCTTTGCAGCATCCATATGCTGCNGNGCCGCGGATCATGTAAAGCAGTATAAGAGCCATTAGCTCAGTCGGCAGAGCATCTGCCTTTTAAGCAGGGTGTCCGGGGTTCGAATCCCCGATGGCTCACCATTTTGAANGATCCGAATTCTTTGCCGGNCGGCGAAGGGTTCGGATTTTTCGCAACAGAAAAAGAAAGGATGATTGGGTATGCAGTACCGCAGATTGGGCAAAACGGGCTTGATGGTGAGCGAGATCGGCTTTGGAGCGGAGTGGATGGAGCGCCACACGCCCGAGGAATGCCGGGAAGTGATGCTATGCGCCGAATCACACGGCATAAACATCCTCGATTGCTGGATGTGCGACCCGAAGGTGCGCTCCAGCCTGGGCCACGCGCTGGCGGGCCGCCGGGAGCGCTGGTACATTCAGGGACATGTTGGATCGGTGTGGCAGAATGGCCAGTANACGCGCACCCGCGATGTGGCGCTGTGCAGGGAGGCGTTCGAAGATTTGCTTACGCGCCTCGGAACAGACTATATTGACCTTGGCATGATCCATTTCATCGACAGCGAGGCCGATTGGAATGCCGCCATGCAGGGCCCGTTTTACGAATATATGCAGGAGCTGAAGGCATGCGGCAAGATTCGGCACATCGGCCTCAGCTCCCACAATCCCGAGATGGCGCTCCGCGCGGCGCACAGCGGCCTTGTGGAGATGATCCTCTTCAGCATCAACCCGGCGTTTGATATGATGCCGCCGACGGACGACCTCGACAGCTACTTTGTAGAGGAATACAGAGAAGATCTTGGCGGCATCGACCCTGTGCGGGCACGCCTCTATAAGGTCTGCGAACAGAACGACGTGGGTATCACGGTGATGAAGCCCTATGCGGGCGGCCGTTTGTTCGANGCAAAGCGCTCGCCGTTCGGCGTGGCACTTACGCCCATACAGTGCCTGCATTACTGCCTGACAAAGCCCGCCGTGGCCGCGGTGATGGCCGGGTACGATACGCCCGCGCACGTGGAGGAGGCTGTCCGNTACGAGACGGCATCCGACGAGGAAAAGAACTACGCCTCGGTGCTGGCCACGGCCCCGAAGAACACNTTCGGACAGGGGGAATGCACCTACTGCGGCCACTGCCGCCCGTGCCCTGTGAACATCGATATTGCGATGGTGAATAAGTACTACGACCTCGCCTCCATGCAGCCGGAGGTGCCCGCCAGCGTCAAAGCGCATTACGAGGCGCTGGAGCAGCATGCGGGCGACTGCNTCGGNTGNAANGGCTGCGAAACGCGCTGCCCGTTCGGCGTACCGATCGCAAGCCGCATGCAACAGGCGGCGGCACTGTTCGGACGCTGAAAGTGCACGCTGCACGCAGANCACCGGGGCNCGCTGCGGGATCCCTTTTCTGCAGCGTGCTTTCTGTGGCGGATACAGAGCGGATGCGATATNCGAAAAATGTCCTCGNGATCCTTGTGCTTTANANCNNGATGGGATATAATAGCAATATGGAAAGAGGCGCCGGGAGATGACNAAAGAGGAATTGCAAATTCTGCGGGATATGATGCGGGAAGAGATCGGTACGGCGCTGCAGAAAGAAATCGGTGCGGCGCTGCAGNCGGTGAATGGGCGCCTTGAGAAACTGGAAGNCGGACAGNANAAGCTGAANGACGGACAGGAGAAACTTGAGGCTGAAAACAGGTATACACGTATCCTGCTGGAAAAGCAGGAGCACAACATCGCTTTGATCGCAGAGCAATATGGAGATATCGCGCTGAAGCTGGAGCGTGTGCGCGAAATTGACGATTTGCGGGACAGGGTGCGTACGCTGGAAACGGTCGTGCGCAATCATTCCGCAAAGCTGCGGGAACTGAGTAAGGCCGAATAAAGACCGAGTAGAGCAAGAGAGCCGGGGCGGATGCCCCGGCTCTCTTTTGTTGGAAGCTGTAGGAAACTGTTGAAAGCCATGTGCCCGGAACGAGATCCGTTCACAGCAGAATATTTCCGTTTTCATTGGGCTTCATGGGGATGACGATCATCAAGTCTACGATCGTCATGGCAGCCGGGAATCCGCACCAAAAGAACAGCAGGTATAAAACCGCCGTCAGCCATTGCCGGGCGTAAAAGCGGTGCCCGCCGAACCAGCCGGTAAAAATCGCCAGCAGGATATATTTCTTTTTGTTCAGCACCTGCTTTTCCCGGGTTTCCCTGCGGTCAAAAAAACCGGAGATCGCGAGGGAAACGCGGCCTTCGGGCGCTTTTTCGCCCTGCTGCGCCTTTAATTCATCCAGCTCCTGCACCAGGGCCATGTACTCTTCCATTTCTTTCGGCGTCAGCCGATCGTCTTTTTTGCGTGATCCCATATTGCCTCCATGATTTGGCCCAGTGCCGGGGATGCTCCCCGGCACTGGGCCGTGTGTAGTCGTGTGAAAGAATGGAAAGATTTTAAATTAACCCTTCATGGCCTCGGCTTTGATCTTCTCGATCTCGCCGCGGATCTCTTCCATCTTCTCCTTGGTCAGCGGATAGAACTTCATGGCGACCAGATTGCAGATCTGGCCGACGATGATCAGACCGTACATCAGGAACAGGCCGACAAACTTCAGCGAATCGGAGTAGGGGGCGGAAGCGTCGGGCATGATGTCCTTAAAACCGATGGCGGCAAACAGGAGGCCGGCGATCATGGGAGCGAAAGAGGATACGATTTTATCCACAAAACTGAACAGGGTGCCCATCATGCCGGGGACATATTTGCCGGTGCGGTAAACCTCGTAGTCCGCGCAGTCGGCCGTCATGGGGATAACGATGTTGCCGGACAGGCTGTTGAAAGCACCGTTGATGATGGTCAGAACGACCAGAATGATCGTGAACGCGCTCATGGCCATCCCGCCCTGGCTGTTTACCATCGTGGTGGGGTCGCCGAACACCCACATGGCGATCAGCATCAGGGATGTGACGATGCCGCCGGCGGAGCCGATGATCATGCCCTTGCGCTGGCCCAGAGTGGTGGCCAGGCCGCCGATGACCAGTATGGCGAGGATCACGGTGGGGATGGAAGTCATGCCCTGGAACGCCGCGCTGATGGCCAGGCTGCCGGCCCCGGTGACAACACCAAACATGACAGCGGTGACAGAAGAGGTTTTGGCCTGGTTGGCCAGCTTATCAGTGGAGGCGGAGACGACCAGCATCTGGATGGCACGGTTGTGCTTCAGCGTATCCCAGTAGTCCTTCAGAGAGACTTTTACGGCCTTGCCGGTGCCAAAGAACTCTACCCGATCCTTGGGAGCGATGCAAAACACGGCAATTGCGGTGAAAACGGCGCTTATGATCGCTACGATCACCCACATTTCGTGGAAGAAGCCCAGCGTCACATAAGAGGAATTGGGGTCGTACTTCGCGGCGACATTGGCGGCCACAACGGCCATGCCGGCAAAGAGCGCGGTGTTGTAAATCGCGTCAAACACGGCGAACAGCGGGCGCTGCTTGGGATCGTTGGTCAGGCAGGACTGCGCAGACTTGGTGACAACGCACTGGAACGTGTAGCCGATGTAATAGATCATGGATACAATGACGAAAAACGCGGAACGGATAACAGCGTTTTCCGGCAGCAGGTGGGTGACATGGAACAGGATGAAGCTGGTAATGCACAGGATCACCTGGCCGATCACCATGAACGGACGGTTCTTGCCGAACTTGCCGTTGGTTTTGTCCACCAGAAAGCCGATGAACGGATCGGTCACGCCGTCCCAGAGGCGCATGATCATCGAGAAGCTGGAGGCCAGCACCGTGGCCATGCCGACGAAGCCGCCCAGATAGAAGGCCACATAGCCCATCAGCACAAGATAGAGGTTGGTGGCGGTGTTGTTCAGCGCGAAGCCGCCGATCCGCCAGATGGGTACGCGGTGGATACCGTTTGCGCCTTGGTACTTGGAAATGTCAGTTGCCAATTGAATCGATCTCCCTTCTTAAACTAGAATGCCTTTATCTCCAGTGTCCTCCCCACACCCGTGAAAAGCGAAAGGACACAAGTGACCGATGGGAACCGGCAGCTGCCGGTCTGAAAAAGCTCTGCGTTCAGGTGTCAGCTTATCGTTTTTTCAGCCCATGAAACACAAAAATCCTCTCGGTACATGATTTTTCATCACGCGGCGTCTGCCGGACCCATGCAAAGAAAAAAATCGTGCACCGTGGCGAATCCCCTGTCCTTCATATGCTGAATGACCAATTTCTATTTGCATTATAGCTTTTTTTTTTGCATGTTGTCCATTGTGAAGATTGCGCATGTATTGCAATTATTGTTCGATGCGAAAATTTACGCGTGGATATCACTGAAAAATGAAAAAATATTTCACCCCGGAAAGCAAACTGCAAAATATTCGTATGGAATTTGTAGCGCTGCCACGCTATGATAGCATCAAAAAAGGATGTGTCCGTTATGCAGAAGGCAGCCATGAGAAAAAAAACTGGTCATAAAAACATCTATTACAACGAGAGTACCAAAAAATACGATGTGAAATACAATTATAAGGAATACAGCGTGCAGGAGGGCAGAAATTTATACCGGTCCAAATGGGTATATCATATCGATACCCTTGCGCAGGCAAAGCTCGAGCTGGCAAATCTGCGGACACAGGGGGTACGGACAAGCAGCAGGGAGCTTTCGCTGCAGGGGGCGTTTGAATTGTGGCGCGTGAAGGCCCTGTCGCAAAATTACAGCCCTGTTACGATCGAAAATACGGCCAATTTCATGCGGACGATTTATAAATTTATCCCTGCCGGCACGCTTTTGAAGTGCATCGACGAGGATGTCTATTATCGGTTCTGCAGCGACATCCGGGCGGCCGGCTATAGTGAAGAAACGCTGTTTTCTCTGAATGCGACCTTTCGAAAAATGATCAATTACTCGTATAAAAAACATTTTTTGGCCGAAAACCTGTTGTCCTGCGCGGATAATCTGAAAACAAAGCAAAAGCAGGAGCACCACATCATCACAAAGCGGGAATTCGATTTACTGGATGCGTATTTCCAGAAAAAGAACCGCCGCTATCAGCTCTTGATCGGCCTGCTGTATTATACGGGCATCCGCATTGGTGAGGCAATGGCCGTTACCTATGCAGATTTCTGGCCGCTTGACGGCGGCTGGCCGGATGCGGAGCCCGATGCGCCTGTTTTAGCAATCGCAGAAGACACCATGCGGAAAAGAGTGCCGGCCGGAATGCGTGTTTTCATCAACAAATCGTATGTCAGCCGGATGAAGCTGGAAAAGGATACAAAAAACCATAAAAATCGCGCCATTCCGCTGTCTGACGCGCCTGCCGCGCTTTACCGGCAGCTGCGGGAGGAACATCTTGCGGCCGGCGGCTCGGCCGGAGACAAACTGTTTTCCGTTACCTATCAGGCCATCAACACGGCGGTCAAGCGCGCCTGTGAGCGTGTTGGCATCGCGCCGGTTTCCTGCCACGATTTCCGTCATACCTTTATCAGCAACCTCATCCGGAAAAACATCCCGCTGAGTGTGATGGAACGGGTGACGGGTGACACGCAGGAGATGATTCTGCGGCGTTACAGCCATGCATTTGAGAATGACGACATGATGATTTTAAATGCGCTGCGGGAACTGTAAAAAAATAATTCGTATCGATTCGTATCAAAACCGGAGCGCATGTTCCGGAACCTTCCGAACTGCGGCCTGTGCCGCGGTCCTTTTACTTTCATGGGCTGAAAAGAAAAGAAAGGCGGTTCGAACATGGCGAAAAAACCCTTAGACGATCCAAAATCCGGCATTCACCGCGCAAAAACCTGGGAGATCGCGTTTTATTCCGCGAATAACCTTTCCACAAACCTGTACATGTTTGCGTTCATGTACGTCACCTACTTCCTGACAGGTTTTGTCGGCGTCGGCGTGGTGCTGGCGGGTTCCATCACCACCATCATGCGTATGTGGGACGGCGTGACCGACCCGTTCATCGGCATGATCGTAGACAAAACCAACGGCAAGTTTGGCAAAAACCGTCCGTTTATCATCATCGGCAACGTCATTCTGGCGGTATTCTCCGGCCTGATCTACTTCGTGATCCCTGCTCTGCCGGATTCCGTTGCTGTTCGTTTCCCGGCCTATATCATTCTGTACATGCTGTACATCATTGGCTACACCTGCCAGTGCTGCGTCACCAAGTCTGCCCAGACGTGCCTTACGAATGATCCGGAGCAGCGCCCGGTGTTCTCCATGTTCAACATGATCTTCAACGCCGGCCTGATGGCGGGTTTCCCCATCATTGTTACCGATTATCTGATGCCCAAATACGGCACGGCTGAAGCGAACTTCGGCGATGCGCTGGGCCAGATCGGTTTCTACCGTTCGCTGTGGCTGATCGTTGTGCTTCTTTCCGCTTTCTTTGCGATTCTGGCTGTGATCGGCCTGTGGCGCAAGGACAACAACAAGTACTTCGGTACCGGCGAAGTGCAGAAGATCGGTTTCCGCGATTACTGGGATGTGCTTAAAAACAACCGTGCCATCCAGATGATGATCGTCGCTACTTCTACCGACAAGCTGGCCATGTCCATGGTGAGCAACTCCACCATCATGATCATGCTGTACGGCATCGTCTGCCAGAACTACACCAACTACAGCCGTATGTCCGCGCTGATCACGGTTCCGAAGATCGTTCTCTCGCTGCTGCTGTTCAACTTTGTCGCACGCAAGATGGGCCAGAAAAAGGCCATGGTCATCGGTACATGGGGCGGCATCGTCAGCTGCGTCGGCATCCTGCTGCTGTTCATGGTCGGCGATCCCACCACGCTGGATCTTACCTTCTCGAATGGACTCACGTTCTTCACGATTGTCTACTTTGTGCTGTATCTGATCTGGCAGAGCTGCGTCGGTGTCACAGGCGACCTTGGCATTACGATGACGGCCGACTGCGCCGACTACGAAGTATATCGTACCGGCAAGTATGTCCCCGGTCTGATGGGCACGCTGTTCTCCTTCGTGGATAAGATGGTTTCTTCTCTGGCCGGTACGCTGGTTGCCATCATGCTGGCCGCCATCGGCTTCAGTGAAACGCTGCCCACGCAGGATACGCCGTATTCCACGTCGATCCTGGTCGTTACGCTGTTCTGCCTCATCGGCTGCCCGCTGATCGGCTACATCTGCAACATCGTTGCGATGAAGTTCTATCCGCTGACGAAGGAAAAGATGGAGGAGATCCAGGAAAAGATCGCCGACATCAAGCAGAAAGCGACTGCCGTAAAGGTGACCGAAGAATAATCGTTTTCCCGTCCTGTCTCTGACCCCGGCGGGGCCGGAGTTTGGCTCCCGCCGAGAGAAAAAGGAGACGCTATGAGCAAAAAGAAAAACAAACAAAAGAACAATCAAAATCCGGCGGAGACTGCGGCGAAAGCCGCGGCCCCCGCCGGGGCTGTAAAAAACGCAAAGGCGCCAAATGCGGGTGGTTCGGACACAGTATCCGCATCCCCGCCCAAAAATCAGGAAAGCTTCGTTCTCGATGAAAACGGCGAGATCCGCCGTCCGGACCTCAGCGGGGAAGCGCCCCGGGAGCGCCATGAGGAGTATGTGAGCATTGCCGATCTGGCACTTGCGGAGGATGAATTGCAGCGCGCCAAAGAGGAAGCGGGCATCGTAGAAAAAGGCCCCTGGTGGAAGCAGCTGATCAACCGCTATTATGATTGGAAGGACCACCGCACCCGCCATCTTGTGAACAAAAAGGTGTATCTGATCCTCAGCCTGTTGCTGGGCTGGTGTGGGATCCATCGCTTTTATGAACGGCGCTGGCTTTTGGGGCTGTTCTATCTGGCGTTTTTCTGGACTTTTTTCCCGATTTTTTTGTGCTTTACCGATTTTTTGATCGTGCTTCCGATGAAAGCCGATGAAAACGGCAAGGTGCTGATATAAAGGGATCCATGGCCAGGATCTTCGATTTGAAGATCCTGGCCTTTTTGTATGTAAAATGGTTCGCAAAACGGCGAATGGCTGTCCATCCGTCCGGAGGGAAAGTTTTTTTGAAAAATCCTCTGTAAAATCATGAAGAACCTTTTAAGACGCGCAAAAATATGCTATACTAAAACCGTTCCGAACGGTTCTGAAAAAAGCATGTGAAGCATATGCAGATGGGGTGGGGGATATGACGGAGAAGATCGAAGCATTTTACCGAACACTTTGCGGCAAACGCGTGGCATTCATCGGCACGGGCGTGACGAACCAGCAGTGCATCGAGCTGTTCAGCCGGTGCGGGGCCGAGATCACGCTGTGCGATAAAAAGCCCAATATCGAGGCGTTCGGCCCGTATGCTGAAGCGCTGCGCAAGCTGGATATACGCTATTCGCTGGGCGAAAATTACCTCGACGGCCTGGCCGGGCAGGAGATGATCATGCGCACGCCGGGCTTTGAGTATTACACGCCGCAGCTTGTGGCCGCGCGCGAGGCGGGCGCNGTGTGCACCAGCGAGATGGAGCTGTTTTTCGAACTGTGCCCCTGCAAAAAGGTGGCCGTCACGGGTTCGGACGGCAAGACGACCACCACGACGCTGATCGCGAAAATGCTGGAGGCGGCGGGNTATCGCGTGCANCTCGGCGGCAACCTNGGCCGCGCGCTGCTGCCGNTCGTCGATACCATCGGGCCGGACGACATCGCGGTGGTGGAGCTNTCGAGCTTCCAGCTCATCAGCATGCGCCAGTCGCCCGACGTGGCGGTGGTGACGAACGTNACGCCGAACCACCTNGANCANCACAAGGATATGCAGGAGTATATCGACGCGAAGCGCAATATCCTGCTGTACCAGCAGCCGGGCAGCCGCGCNGTGCTGGGNTNNGAAAACGACGTCACCCGCGCGATGGCGGCCGACGTGAAGGGCAGCTACCAGTGGTTCACGCGCAAGAGCANCGTGGANAACGGCGGCTTTCTGCGCGGGGACGGCACGCTGTGCCTTGCGGCAAACGGCGCCGTGACGCCCATCGTGCACAAAAGCGAGGTGGCCCTGCGCGGTGAGCACAATCTGGAAAACCTGCTTGCGGCGTTCTGCGCCGTGCGGGGCATGGCGTCCGAGGCCGTGATGGCGGACATCGCGCGCACGTTCGCGGGCGTGGAGCACCGCATCGAGCCGGTGCGCACGCTGAACGGCGTGCAGTGGTTCAACGATTCCATCGCCACCAGCCCCACGCGCGTGATCGCGGGGCTGCGGGCGTTCGACCAAAAGCTGATCGTGATCGCGGGCGGATCGGATAAAGGCATCAGCTTTGCGCCGCTTGCGCCGGAACTGATCGCGCACGTAAAAACGCTGATTTTGACGGGCGCGACAGCGCAGAAGATCGAGGATGCCGTGCGCGCCGATGCGGGCTTTGCCGCGAGCGGGCTTATCATCCTGCGCGCCGCCGATATGGCCNAGGCCGTGCGCATGGCGCATGAGGCCGCGCAGCCCGGCGATATCGTATCGCTCTCGCCGGCGTGCGCAAGTTTTGACTGTTACCCGAACTTCGAGGCGCGCGGGCGGCACTATAAAGAGCTCGTGCGCGCGCTGTGAAGGCGCGGCGTGTNGAGGAGATTGTGGCAGGCAAGAGGATCGGGACGAGTGTAAGGAGCGGTACGGGTGTGAGGACCGGGATGTGTGTGAGGAATGGAACGGGCAGGGGGATCGCACAATGATCGTGTTGGTCGATCNGCAGCAGCACCCGGAGCGCCGTACCCGCTTTCTGGACATCGTGCGCGGCAGGCCGTACTTCGGCGATCTGCTGCCTGTGGAGCTGGCGGTGTTTGGCGCNATGCACGGCGGCCCNGTGCCGCGCTTTTTTACAGCGACGCCCGCCGCGGCACTCTGCATCCGCGGGCGCGGGGCGCAGCTGTGCGGTACTTATGATGCCAAAGAAACCGGCGGCTTTTTGCGGCTGCACGGTGTGGAACAGGTGCAGACGGACGGCGCGCCGCCGGCGGGCTATGTGCGGGAGCGGCGGCTCTATTGCATGGCGTATTCCGGCGGAAAGGCGGCTGCGGCTGGGAGTTTGGCCTCAGGCAAGCCGGGAGAGCCGCGTTCGCAGAGAGAGCCGATCTCACCGAGGGAGCCGATCTCACCGAGGGAGCCGTTCTCACCGAGGGAACCGATCTCACCGAGGGAGCCGTTCTCACCGAGGGAGCCGATTTCACCGAGCAATCTGATTCCATCGGAAGAGCCGATCCCGCAGAGAGGGCCAGTCCGGCAGGCGGTGCCGGATGCTGCATCAATCCCCCCGCCGCCCATCGCGGGCCTGACATTGGACAAAACACCCCCGCCGGGTGAAACGGCGGATTTTCTGGTGCGCGCGAAGGGCGTGGAGGGCGCGAAAGGTGCGGAGATCCGCGACAATTTTTATTCCGCGCTGTGTACAAAGCTTGCGCGCGGCGCGGCGTGCGTGTGGGCCGTGCGGCAGGCCGGTGCCGGTGCTGAGGACGGTGCCGGTGCTGAGAACGGTGCCGGTGCTGAGGACGGAGCCGGTACCGGGGCTCTCGCTTGTGCCGGGGCTGCGGACGGCCATGGGGGCAACAATGGGAACAGCCCTGAGACCGACTGCGGGAACGACCCCATCATTGCGACGGCGGGGGCGTATGCGCTCACAGACAAAACAGCATACCTCGCCACCATTGAGACGGTCAATCCCCTGCGCGGCAAAGGCATCGGCAGCTGGCTGGTGGGAGTGCTTGCCGCGCAGCTTGCGGGCGAGGGCCGCCGCGTGACGCTCCTCTGTGCGGAAGAACGCACGGCGTTTTACGGACGGCTTGGGTTTGAAACGGAAAAAACAATCTGGCGGTGCACGCGAAAGACGGAAACGGAAAGCAGCTGTGTGCCTGTGTCCGCACCGGACAGACCGCGCGGGCAGTATGGCTGAAGTATGCGTAAAAAACGAAAGCGGGAAGATCGATGGAAATTTTCAGATGTGAAAAGCGCGCTTTTTCTGTGATTGGAAAGGAAGGCTCCACAAAAGACGGCGAGGGATTCATTCAAAAGCTATGGGAGCAGGCAAATTCCCATTTTGAGGAGATCCAGCATTTGGCCAAACGGGATGAAAACGGGAATCTCGTGGGCATCTGGGGTGCGATGTCTGATTTTTCCCGCTCGTTTCAGCCTTGGGAGAACTTCTGCGAGGGCCTTTATCTGGCGGGTGCGGAATGCGAAGACGGCGCGCAGCCGCCCGAGGGCTGGACCATGTGGACAATTCCCGGATACGAATACCTGCGCGTAAAATGCGAGGGCGGCAGCACCTTTTCCGGAGCGATGGGATACCTGCAGGAAAGCGGCCTTTCTCTGGCGGGTGCGGTACATGATTTTACATCTCCGCAGACGGGGGAGAATTACATGTTTTTCCCAATCCGAAAGTTACTGTGAGGCGGAATGCGCCGGGAACGGCGCCCCGTATCCACAAGGGGGCTGCAGCGGCAAAAGCGGTTTTCCTGCAGCCATCCAGGCGGTTTTCCCGAACCCGGGTTCTGCCGATTGGCGGATTGTTTACGGCAGAGCGGCCCGGTTAGAAAGACGAATAGGGGAAAAACGCAAACATGTGGTTTCAAAATGTTTATTTCATCAACGGAACAGCCTATGCAGGCAAATCCACGATGACAAAGCTGCTTGCGGAAAAGTACGGCGGCATTCTCTGTGCGGAAAACTACCACGACAGGCTTTTGCCCAGGCTGCGCAAAGAAGATTTTCCCGGCCTGACCTATACGCGGGATTTAGAGGACTGGCACGATTTCATCCGCAGAACGCCGGAGGAATACGAGGCATGGATCGCTCGAACCTCGAGGGAATGCGAAATCCTGGAGCTCGAAATCTTAAAGGAACTGAGCACGCGGGGAAAGCCGGTTTTTGCGGATACCAACATTTCGGTCGAAACTTTGAAGACGATCACCGATCCCGATCATGTTTTGATCATGCTGGCGGACCCGGAAATCTCCGTGCGGCGCTTTTTTGAACGGCCGGACAGGGAAAAGCAGTTTTTGTACCGGCTGATGCTGGAGGAGCCCGACCCGGAGGCGGCGCTGGAAAACTTCCGGCAGTGTCTGATGCGGATCAATTCACAGGAAAACCACGATCGCCTTCTGCATTCCGGGTTCCATGTGATAGAGAGGGACGAGAAAAGAAGCATCGAACAGACGCTGGCCCTTGTGGAAAAGGCGTTTGGCCTATAGCGGTTCCAGAGCGCTTCTCAAAAATATCGATACGCATCTCGACGGCAAATTGAGAAGTGCTATAAAGGGCTCGTTTCCGGTTTTTTGGCGAAAGGAAATATCTGGCGGCACAGACGCAAAGAAGGGAGGGGAAGCGCATGTCACTGACAAACCATCCCTATCGCTTTGTTTGTGACCGCGATGCGTTTTTCCGGGAAAACGGGGATACCATTGCGCGGCTGGAAAACGCCGTGATCGAGCAGGTATACGCCGTCTGGGACTGCATTGACGGGGCGTGGTTTGACGATGCCCCGATGCTGGTAAAGACCTCCGCCGGGACGTTGTCGGTACACGTAAAATCAGAGACGGATATCGCCGTCGGCTGGAATGATTTTTCGTTATCGGAAAAGCCTGTATGGTTCGATGAAACGGATGCCGGGGAAATCGGGAGCCCCGGCTGGGTGGAGGATCTGGAATGGAAGGAATACTGCGCGGTTTCCGGTATTTGCAGCGAACGGATCAGGGGGATTCGCTTTTATGCAGCCGGAACCGGGAAAAATACCGGTGTTGGCATCGGCCTTGTGTGCCACAACGGCAGCTGCCTGTGGATCTACGACGCGGGAGACAGGATCGCTGCGCGGGTGATGGAGCCATGAGAGAGGCGTAAACGCCGGTTTTGAAAGAAAAAGATTTGCCTGACACAACAGGCTTTACAAAGAGGATGAGAACATGATCGAACAATTTTTCAACTTTTCGCAGAAGCTGCTGGACGCTGATAAAAAGGCGCTGGCACTGTGCAAAGAGCGCTTTGCACAGCTGGATGAGATCAAGGAGTACAACCAGCTGAAAATGCTGAAGGCGTTCACCGATTGCCGTGTGGGCGGCAATCACCTCGTGGGCACAACGGGCTACGGCATGGACGATGCCGGGCGCGCGAAGTTAGAGGAGGTGTTTGCCGTGCTCACAGGCAGCGAGGCCGCGCTGTTCCGGCACAACTTCATGTCCGGTACGCACACGCTGGCTGTTGCGCTGTTCGGCGTGCTGCGCCCCGGCGACCGCATGGTGGCCGCGACAGGCCGCCCGTATGATACGCTTGCGGGCGTCATCGGCCTCGACGGCACAAAGTGCGGCAATTTGATGGAATTCGGCGTGCAGTACGACGAGGTGCCGCTGCTGCCCACCGGCGCGCCCGATCTGGATGCCATTGCGGCGCGATGTCGGGGCGCGAAGATGTGCTATATCCAGCGCAGCCGCGGCTATGCCGCGCGGCCGGCGCTCTCGCTCGACGAGATCGAGGCCATCAGCAAAGCGGCCAAGGCGGCGCAGCCGGATATCATCGTGATGGTGGACAACTGCTACGGCGAATTTACGCAAAAGCAGGAACCCACGCAGCGCGGGGCCGACCTGATGGCGGGCA
This sequence comes from Subdoligranulum sp., assembly GCA_014799685.1. Classification (GTDB taxonomy): domain Bacteria; phylum Bacillota; class Clostridia; order Oscillospirales; family Ruminococcaceae; genus Ruthenibacterium. Next base: position 56,920 of record JAAVHN010000019.1, read on the forward strand.
GCCTGATCAAAAACCCGGGCGGCGGCATTGCGCCCACGGGCGGCTACATCGCGGGGCGCGCCGATCTGGTGGAGCTGTGCGCCCACCGCCTGACGGCGCCCGGCGTAGGCGGGGAGATCGGCTGTACGCTCGACCTTCTGCGCGGGATGTATCTGGGGCTCTACTACGCGCCGGGGGTTACGTGCGAGGCGCTGAAAACAAGCGTGTACGCCGCGTGCCTGTTTGAGCTTTTGGGCTACGGCGCAACGCCCGCCTATACCGCCGACCGCAACGATATCATCACGAGCATCGAGACAGGCAGCCCCGCGGGCATGGTGGCGCTGTGCGGCGGCGTGCAGGCGGCGAGCCCCGTCGATAGCTTTGCCGCGCCGGAGCCGGGAGACATGCCCGGCTATGAGGATCCCGTGATCATGGCGGCGGGCGCGTTCACAATGGGCAGCAGCATCGAGCTTTCGGCCGACGGCCCGCTGCGCGCGCCCTATACGGTGTACATGCAGGGCGGCCTGAACTTCGCCTCCGCCCGTGCGGGCGTGCTGCTGGGGGCGGAAAAGATGCCGGGCCTGCGGCAGGAGGCCGCAAACGGCTGAAAACGCAGCGCCTTTCGACATCCTGCAAGCCGCTGATTTTGGTAAAAATAAAATACAAATTGTACAGCAAAAAGATATAATCCTATTTGTTATGTATTTTTCGGCCGTTGGGTACATTGCCGGTCCGAAAGCAAGGCCGACCCGGCTTTGCAGCAAGGCCCAGATCAATCCACAAAAATTGAAAATTCAAAAACGGATCCGAAGAAAACCGATCAACGAAAAGAGGAATTCATATGAAAATTTTTAATACGATGACCCGCCAAAAAGAGGAATTGACGCCGCAGGTGCCCGGCGAATACCGCATTTATGTGTGCGGCCCCACGGTGTACAATTATGTGCACATCGGCAACGCGCGGCCCGTGGTGGTGTTTGATACGCTGCGCCGCTATCTGGAATATCGGGGCAGCCAGGTGCGTTTTGTCTCGAATATTACGGATATCGACGACAAGATTATCACGAAGGCAAACGCCGAGGGCGTGTCGATGCAGGAGATCTCCGGCCGGTATGAGGCCGAATTTTTGAAGGATTACGCGGGGCTGAATGCGCTGCCGCCGACGGTGCGACCGCGCGCGACGGAGCATATCGACGAGATCCTCTCCATCGTGGCGGATATCATTGAAAAGGGGCACGGCTATGTCGCCAAGAACGGCGACGTGTATTTCCGTGTAAAAAGCTTCAAGGAATACGGCAAGCTGTCGCACCTGGTGCTCGATGACCTCGAGAGCGGCAACCGCGCGCTGCGCAGCCAGATGGACGACGATTTAAAAGAGGATCCGGCCGATTTCGCCGTGTGGAAGGCCGCGAAGCCCGGCGAGCCGTACTGGGAGAGCCCCTACGGCAAGGGGCGTCCGGGCTGGCACATCGAGTGCAGTGCAATGGCGCGCAAGCACCTCGGCAATACCATCGACATCCACGCGGGCGGCGAGGATCTGATTTTCCCGCACCACGAAAACGAGATCGCGCAGTCCGAGAGCGCCAACGGCTGCGAGTTTGCGCGCTACTGGATGCACAACGGCTTCTTGAACATCGACAACCACAAGATGAGCAAGAGCGCCAACAACTTTTTCACCGTGCGCGAAGTAAGTGAAGTATACGGTTACGAGCCGATCCGCTATTTCATGCTGACGGGGCAGTACCGCGGCCCGCTGAACTACACGGCGGATCTGATCGGCGCCTGCAAGGCCAGCCTCGACCGCCTGTATACCTGCCGCGACAACCTCGATTTCGCGCTGGAAAACGCGCACGGCACGGATACGTCCCTCGTGGAAAAGGCCGCCGCCGCGAAGGATAAATTCTGCGCCGCGATGGACGACGACCTGAACACCCCCGACGCGCTGGCCGCGCTGTTCGATTTTGTGCGCGAGATCAACACCCTTGCACCCGAAAGCGACAAGGCCGCGCTGGAGACGGCGGCAAAAACGTTTGACGAGCTGACGAACGTGCTGGGCATCCTCTACAACCGCAAAAAAGAGGAGATCCCGGCCGGGATCCTCGCGCTGGTGGAAGAGCGTTCCGCTGCGAAAAAGGCGAAGGACTGGCCCCGCGCCGACGCCATCCGCGCCGAGCTGACGGAGAAAGGCTATGTTGTAGAGGATACACCCAAAGGCCCGAAGGTGGGCAAGGCAAAGAATTAGAGTTTAGAGTGTAGTGTTTAGAGTATAAATATAGAGTGCAGTGTTTTGGTTTTAGAGTGTAGTGGCCAAGCGCTGCACTCTCATTTTTTCATCCAAAACACTGCACTCTATTTTACACCGTCAGATCCGCCACGATCATAAGGCCCAGTTCGCCGATCAGATACACCGTGATGCGGGTGCCGGCGGGGATGGCGGCGTCCAGCAGGATGTCGCCCGTGGGGGTGATATCCGTATAGTAAAAATGCTTGTGCGCCGTGGTGGCATAGGCATGTCCGTCCTGCACCGTATAGCACGCGGTGCCGGTGCAAAGGCCGTCCCGCTCGCAGAAATCGGTGGGCAGGCTGTGCCGTTCGCCCCGGATATACAGCGCGTACTGTCCCGCCAGCGGCGTTTTGCGCAGCTCGCCCATCACGCGCCCGGGCGCGGCAAACGCGCGCGCGCCGCTCTTGCCGTGCATCAGGTACGTTACACCGTTCCACGCGCGGGCAAACTGCTCCAATAAATAGCGGCGCTCGGCGTCGGCGTCGCTTTTGGCATAGGAATCGTTGCACAGCACATACTCCGTGCCGTCCTCGTCTGTCTCAAAGCCGCGCACCACCATCAAATGGCCGTCGGTGGTGCCGGTGGTGCCCTCAATCAGGGGCAGGCTGCGTGCGTCGGCGTGCTCGGAGGTGTCGGCGTAGCGGACGCTTACCCCGCAGGCAAAGCCGTTTTTGATCTCTTTTTTCAACTCCGCGATGTCCAAAAACGCCACATAGCATTCATAGCCGTAGCTGCCCGCGACGGCGGCGGTGAAGCTCCAGTTTCCGTTGCCGCGATAGGTATAATCGTAGTTGGCGTGCGCCACCTCTTCGGGCAGCAGATCCTCTCCCCAGCGGTTCATCAGCATGGCGGCGGTGGTGGGGCTGCAGATCACCGAGCCGATGCGCGGATCGCGGATGGACTGCGAATAGGCGGGGATGGGGATGCTGCGGCGGTAAAGCGGCTCGCCAAGTTCCCGCTGCCAGTGCAGCGGACGCACGGAGGCCGCCAGCAAAAACACAGCCGGTGTGATGCCGGTATCGTTTGTGTACAGGCTGATGCGCAGCTGGAACGCCGTGCCGCCCTCCGGTGCGCACACGCGCACCAAATCGGTATCCAGATAGGCGCTGGCGCCCTTCGGGCGCTCCACGGGCAGGCTTGCGCGGCGCAAAAACGGGCTCCACTTTCCGTACGACATCCAGGCCGACCAGGTATCGCTCACCAGCACCCGCGCAAACATCTCCACCGCCGTGCCCGCCGGCGTGGCGGCGTTCCACGAGGCCACCAACGCGCTGAAGGCCGTGGCCGAAAGCTCCGGCGAGGTATAGCACCCGGCCTGGATATAGCGCCCGGCAGCCTGATCCAGCCGCAGCGCGCCGTCTATGTACGTTACATTGTCGAACGTTCCCCCTGCAAATGCCTTTTCATCCTTCAAAAGGAACACACGATTTTCCATACCCAAAAGCACCTCTTCTGTAAAGGAAGCAATGATTCAATCTACGGGCCAAATTTGCCGCCGGAATGCGCCCGGAAACCGCTTCAGAGATTCCATGTACGGGATTATCCGGATGCGGACACGGGCGCCGGCGGGAAAATTGCCCCGCCGCCCTTGCACACCGTACCGGGCGCATTCCAATGTTTGCAAATACGGGCCTGCCCGGCCGCGGCCGGAACGTCGCGCCATCCGCGGACGCCGCTTGCGCAAAAAAACAAAACCGCACAAGGCCCTGCCGATTTCTCAACAAGGCTGTGCGGTGTTCTGTGCCGTCTGTTTTGCAGCCTCAGACGGAAAGATACAATCGCTCCCAAACGGGAAACGGGCGTTCAAAACGCATCCTCTTCCTCGTCGTCGTCCGAATAAATTTCAATGTACTCCTGCGAATTGGAACGATCCAGCCATGCCACGGCGGCGATGATCGCCGCAATCGCGACAGCCAACTTCCAGAGCCATCTCAGCATCATATACTGCGCCTCCTTCAATGAATTGCCCGTTTTTGTTTTTCGGTCATCACGCCCCGGGCCCCGGGGCGTTTGCGAACGCGCCTTTGCTCCATACCGGGCGAAAGCGCGTTTGGTTTGTTTTTCGGTAAAAGGGAGAAAACATGCGGAGGAAGGATCCGATCAAAGGGGACGATTCGGAGGTTCCCAAGCGCATATCCGGCATCAATACGGCACAACAACCAGCGCGCCAAAGCCGGATGCGGTGGGCGCCGCGCACCCCGGTGGTACGGGGCAGGCCGCGCCGAAGGCCGGCTCCGCCTCGTCGTATAAAAATACGTTCGCGGGCAGCAGATCGCCCGTTCTCGGCACGCGGCCAAAAATTTCCCGCAGGGTTTCGGCGGGCAGCACGCCCTCGGCGCCCCAGTACACACCCTGCTCGTCGCTTCCGGAAAGCTGCCGCAAAGCGGGCATTTCCAGCTGCCGGACGGGCGTATCGGCGCCCTCGCCCGTTTCATGCGCGCGGTACAGCCAAAGCGCGGCGTCCCGCCCCTTTGCGCAGGATGCAAACAGATATGTGGCTGCCGTATCGTCCAGCGTTACGGCAAAGCCAATGCGCGCCGTCGGGCGGGGCGCGCCGTCAAACACGGTGACGCTGAACGGGATCGCACCATTCCGCACATAGCAGCGCAGATAGGCATAGACGCACCCGCGCGCCGGCTCGCCGTAAAAATGTGTGATCTTCCACGCGGGCAGCGTCTCCATCAGCAGCGCATCCCGGCTTTCGGTGATCAGAAAAGACAATGCACTTCCTCCCTCAGCCGGGGCCTCTGCGCCATTCTATGCCGCGGGGCCGTCCGGCGTGTGCAAACGGCCCGCCGGCTGAATTTCCGATTTGTATTTTTTTGGAAAAATATACTTATAGAAGCAATCTGCGCCCGCTGTGGCTGCGCAAACTGTGCCCATGTGTTTATCATTCCACACTGATGATATAGTAATACACGGGCTGGCCGCCGTTCAGCTGCGAGACCTCGATGCCGGCCGGGCACTTTGCCTGCACCAACTCGGCGGTGCGGGCGGCGTCGGCCTCGCTGACGTCGCAGCCGGAGATGACGGTGATAAAGCTCGTATCTTTTTTGCACATGCTGCGCGCAAGGCGGTAGGTCACCTTGGTGATATCGGTGCCGGTGGCGACGAGTTTGCCGTTTTCCAGTGCGAGGATCTCGCCCTTTTTGATCTTGCGGCCGTCGAAGTCGCTGTCGCGCGCGGCAAACGTGACGAGGCCGGTGGCTACTTTATCCGCCGCCTGCATCATCCGCGTGGCGTTGTCGTGCTCGGAGGCGTCCACATCAAAGTTTAAGAGCGCGGTGATGCCCTGCGGAATGGTGCGTGTGGACAGCACCACCACCGTGCGGTCGGCAATGCCGCGCGCCTGCTCGGCGGCCATGATGATATTTTTGTTGTTGGGCAGCACGAACACGGTCTTCGCGGGCACGCTCTGCACGGCGGCGACGATATCCGCCGTGGAGGGGTTCATCGTCTGCCCGCCCGAGACGACGGCATCCGCGCCGAGATCGGTGAAAATATCCCGGAGGCCGTCGCCCGCGGCCACGGCCACAAAGCCATAGGCACGGCTGTTGTCCACGGCGGCATAGGGGAACGCGCTGTTCGTGCCGGCGGCTTCGGCGGCGGCCTGCTTTTTCAGCCCTTCGCCCTGCGCCTGGCGGGCCAGGAACTGCTCGTGCATGTTTTCGATCTTAAAATTCGTCAGATAGCCGTACTGCAGCGCGTGGCTGACAATCTTGCCGGGGTCGGCCGTGTGCACATGGCAGTTGATCACCTCGTCGTCCTCAATGACGACGACGCTGTCGCCGTTGCTCTCTAAAAACGCGCGCAGCTTGCTGCTGCTGGCGCCGGGGTTTTTGTTCACGAGGAACTGCGTGCAGTAGCCGTTCTTGATATCCTCTACCTTCATCAGGTCGTCGGCGTACACGCCCTTGCCCGCGCCGCTGGTGGAGAGCTTCGCGCTCTTTTCCACCGGCTCGCTCGCGCCCACCACTTCGCCGTCGCGCAGCACCGAGAGCATGCCCTCAAAGATATATACGAGGCCCTGCCCGCCGGCGTCCACGACGCCGGCTTTTTTCAGCACGGGCAGCTGCTCGGGCGTCTGATCCAGCGCACGCTGCGCCGCGGTGCACACAAGCTGCCACAGCTCCACCTCATCGGCAATGCCGCTGGCGGAGGCCTCCTCGCTGGCCACGCGCGCCACGGTGAGCATCGTGCCCTCGGTGGGCTTCATCACGGCCTTGTAGGCGCTCTCCACGCCCATTTCCAGCGCCTTTACCAGATCGGAGGCGTCCGCCGTGCGCTTGCCCTGCAGCGCGCGGGAAAAGCCGCGGAACAGCAGGCTGGAAATCACGCCGGAGTTGCCGCGCGCGCCGCGCAGCATCGCGCTGGCAGCCACCTGCGCGGCCTTTTCCACAGTGCAGTCGTCCGGCAGGTTCAAAAGCTCGGTGCGCGCGGCCCCGATGGTCATGCTCATGTTGGTGCCGGTGTCGCCGTCCGGCACGGGGAACACGTTCAGCTCATCCACCTTGGCGCGGCGGTTGGAAAGGCTGTTTGCGCCGGAAATAAAGCTGTTTTTCAAAGTTAAACCAGTAATCATTGTCGTTTCACCTCAAAGAATATTTCGGCACGTGCGGGGCTGTCCCAAAATCGCCGTCCGCATCGCCCGAAAGCGGGCTTTGCGCCGCGGCGTTTGGAAAAGCGCTCTTGTTTGCCGGGTGGGGTGGGGTCAGACGATATCGTCTACATAAACGTTGATGCGCGCCACGCGCAGGGTGGTGGCATCCTCTACGGCATACTTCACCTTATGGGTGATGCTGCGCACGATGGCCGCGATATTCAGGCCATACATCATTTTGATGTGCAGATCAATGACGAGGCGGCCGTTTTCCTCGGTGACGCGCACGCCGTGATCCGGATGGTTCGCACCGAATACGAGGGATTTGAGGCTGTCGGACGTGCCGTTCGCCGACATGCCGCACACGCCGTAGCAGCTCTGCACTGCCGCGCCGACAAGCCCCGCGAAATATTCGCCCGTCATACAAACCTTGCCAAGAGGGGTATAGTATTTGATCAAGCAGATCACTCCTTTTCCGCGCTGAAATACAGGGGAAGCTGAAAGAAAAATGCACGCCGGGCGCTCCGGCACCGGCAGATATAAACCTATTATACACTGGATTTGCCCGATTGTACAGTTCTTTGACGCTTTTTTCTCTGATTTCACACGCCAAAGCAGAAAAACGCCCCAAAAAATGCGTTTTGGGGCGGGAGAAAGAAGCGGTTTACCGCCTGTTCGGGCGGTGTGCGGAGCGGGGAAGCTTCGAGAAAGCGCGGAAATGTGCTTGCCCCACCCGTATTTCCGGGAAATCAATGCCGCGCGTGCCGGGGCGGCGCCTTGCGGCGGGAAAAAGGCTTTGCGGCGTGGCGCGCGCCGGTGGCCGGGCGCGGGGTGGCCGGCGGAGGCATGCGTCCGGCGCTGTGCGGCGGCGAGGCAGACGGCGAAGGCGGTGCAGACGGTGTGGGCGATGGAGCGGGGAGTGCGGCCAAAGCGGGGGAACCGGAAGCCTGAACAGCCGTATTGGACGGCGCGGCGGAGGAAATAGGAGTATGGCCAGCCGTTTTTTGCGGCGCAGCAGGGATAGCTGCATTCCGGGCAGCGCTGTCCGGCCCGCCCGCCATTGCGGCAGCCGATTGGTTCTGCCGTTTGGGGCGTTCGGAGTTTGGCGCCGCATCCGGCCCGCCCGCCATCGCGGCAGCTGCCGGGTTCCGCCGTTTGGGCTGCCCTGCCTGCCGCGCCGTGCCGTCTATGTGCTGCGCTGCGTTGTCCGTCCGCCGCGCGCCACTGCCTGCCCGCTGCGCTGCGCCGCCCATCCGCCGTGCCTCGCCGTCCGGCATCCGGCGGCGTGCGAGGCGTCGTTTTCTGCGCTGTGCCTTTACCCATGCGACATAGCCGATGCGCAGCGCGATGAGCGCCGCGAGCACCAGCACAATGCCCAAAGCGGCCAGCAGAATGTTCGCAAGAATGCCCCAGACGCCGGATTGTTCCCAATCCCGCTCCCGATCCACAAATTCCTTTGCATTTTCGTTCAGCAGCGATTCCACCGCGCCGGCATCGACGCCGAGGGATGCCTGCGCAAGCTGCGCGTACATGCAGCTGCCCGCGGCAAGGCCCTCTTTCAGCGAAAGCGTCATGGACGCCGCAAACGGCTGGCCGATCAGGTACCGCTCCGGCACGTCGAAAACGGCCTGCACGTCGCCGGCATCGAGCGCGCTGTGCAGCAAAACGGTGCAGCCATCCGCCGGCAGCGTCAGCGGCGTGCCGCCCACCGCGGGCGCGGCCGCATCGTAATAAACCGGCACCTCGGGCAGCGTCAGATCCTGCGCGGTGAGCGTCACAGGGGCGAAGTTTTCAAAGCAATAGTCCAGCAGCGCGATGCTGTCGGAGAATTTATCATATTTTTGGTTGCAGCCCAGCACCACGCACAGCAGTGTGCGGCCGCCGCGCTGCACGGCCTCTACCATCGTGTAGCTCGCCTCAGGCGTCCAGCCGCTCTTGCCGCCGAGCGTGCCCTCATACTGGTATTTGTTTTCCACAAGCATGCAGTTGTCTGTGCCCCAGCTGCGTTCCTGCTCCTGCTTGTTGGTGGGCGGCATCACGTATTCCGCCGCGCCGAATATTTCCGCAAAGCCCGGCACCGTCATGGCCCAGCGTGTCAGCACCGCCATATCGTGCGCGGTGGTGTAGTGCGCGTTGTCGTGCAGGCCGCTCGCGTTGACAAAGTGCGTGTCATTCATGCCAAGCTCCGCGGCCTTTTCGTTCATCAGGACGGTAAACGCCTCCATGCTGCCTGCCGTGTATTCGGCCAGCACGTTCGCCGCGTCATTGGCGCTGGCGAGGATGGCGGCGTGGAACAGATCGCGCAGCGTAACCACCTCGTCCGGCTGCAGCGCAATATGCGAGGAGCCGGGTACCAGCGCATGCACGGCCTCGTAGCTCACCGTCACCTGCTGCGAAAGATCGCCGCCGCAGTGTTCCATCGCCAGCGCGATCGTCATGATCTTTGTAATGCTGGCGGGATAGCTGCGCTGCCAGCCGTTTTTCTCGATGAGGATCTGCCCGGTATCGGCGTCCATCACCAGATAGGCGTCTGCCGTCACGGCGGGCGGAACGGTTTCGCCCGCGGCAAGGGCGGACGGCGCGGCCCATATGTACACAAGGAACAGCGCGAGCATCAGCGCTCCCATCCGTTTCACAGCCCGCACCCCCTTTGACGATCCCGGTTTTTGCTCTCTATTTATTATACGAACCAGCAGGAGAATGCGCAAGAGCGGATTTTTTTCACGAAACTGTTTATTTTATCCACAAATTCCGATATACTGTAAAGAGAACCTGAAAAGTATGGACGAGGTGAACAACATGGAGCGTTTGGAAAATACACTGCTGGACGGCAAAAAGCGCCTGCATTTTATCGGCATCGGCGGCAGCGGGATGTTCCCGCTGGTGCAGATTTTGCACGCGAAGGGATACGAGATCACGGGCTCGGATGTGAACGAGGGCGATATCATCGACCGGGAGCGCAAAATGGGTATTTCCGTCTCGATGGGGCACCGCGCCGAAAACGTGCACGGCGCGGATCTTGTCATCTACACCGCCGCCATTTTGAGCGGCAATCCCGAGATCGCCGAGGCCGAACGGCTGGGCATCCCCACGGCGGAGCGCAGCGTGCTGCTGGGCTGCGTGGCGGGGCTGTATCCGCGCCCGGTGTGCATCGCGGGCACGCACGGCAAAACCACCACCACCGCCATGACGGCGCAGATTTTAATGATGGCAAACGCCGACCCGGCCGCCGTCATCGGCGGCAAGCTGCCGCTCATCGACGCGTACGGCCGCCACGGCGCGGGCGGCGAGATCGTGGTGGAGGCGTGCGAGTACAGCAACACGTTTTTGCATCTGCAGCCCTATCTTTCGGTATTGCTGAATGTGGACGCCGACCATCTGGAATTTTTCGGTTCGATGGAAAATTTGAAGGCCGCGTTCCGCAAGTTTGCGCTGCTGACGACGCATCTGGTGCTGGCGAATGCCGACGACGCCAACACGATGGAGGTGACGGATGGGCTGGAACGCCCCGTGCGCACGTTTGCCATTGATGTGCCCGCCGATTGGCGCGCCGTCAACGTGCGGGAATACCGCCCGTCGTTTTTCTGCTTCGATGTGGAAACGGATGGCGCCACCCGCGCGCACATCGAGCTTTCCGCGCCCGGGCGGCACAATGTGTACAACGCCCTTGCCGCGTATGCCTGCGCGACGCTCTGCGGCTGCACGCCTGAGGACTGTGCGCGCGGCATCAAAGCGTTCCGGGGGGCGGGGCGGCGCTTCGAATTTTTGGGCGAGGTAAACGGCGCGGCCATCGCGGACGACTATGCCCACCACCCCACCGAGCTGGAGGCCACGCTGCGCGCCGCCAAAAAGATGGATTACAAGCGCGTCTGGGCGGTGTTCCAGCCGTTCACATATTCCCGCACCGAGATGCTGCTCGACGATTTTGCCCGCGTGCTGCAAATTGCCGACAAGGTCGTGATGACCGAGATCATGGGCAGCCGCGAGCGCGCCGAAGATTACACCGTGCGCACGAAGGATCTCGCCGCCAAAATACCGGGCAGCGTCTGGTTCAACACGTTCGACGAGGTGGTGCAGCATGTGATGACGAACGCCGGGACCGGCGATCTGATCATTACACTGGGCTGCGGCGATATCTATAAGGCCGCGCGAAAAATGCTGGCGTGGAAAGAATAGGGGCGCGCTTTTATCCCTTTTGAAAATGGGCCAGCACGGCGTCGTAATTTTCGCGGCGGTGGGGGAAAAGGCAGTTGCTGCAATCCTTGATGCCGCCTGCAAGATAAGTAAAATTGCCGCCGCATTCCGGCCCCAGCGCGTAGAGCGGACAGTAGCAGAACAAACAATTAAAATTTTCCTTGTCCGCCCCCGCATGGCAGGGGAAGTATTCGCAGCTTTTATGTGTGAAGTAAGCGTATTTCCGCGACATCGTGCGCCTCCTTTATAAATCGCAGTGTGAAGCATTGCCTGCTGGCGATAAAAGTTAAAAATCACGAAAAACAGCCGCCGGAAACGCGCCGCCTGATGGCGGGCCTCCAGCGGCTGTTTTCTCTTTTCTGCTCCGGCGTTTCCGGCCCGGCTCGGTTCCGTCTGAAGCGCGCTTTTTCAAAACACGCGCATTCAGCCGATCTCCACCATGACCTTGACGCCCTCGCGCACGGCGGCGGCGCGCATCACCACGCGGATGGCTTTGGCGATGCGGCCCTGCTTGCCGATGACGCGGCCCATGTCATCCTCCGCAACGGCGAGATGATAGACCACGATGCCTTCCTCGCCCGGTTCGTCCACCGAGACACGCACGGCGTCCTTATCCTCGACAAGGCCCTTGGCGACTGTAAGCAAAAGCTCTTCCATGCCGTACCTCCGCAATTACAGGATGTTGTTCTTCTTCAGCAGAACGCGAACGGTATCGGTGGGCTGAGCGCCGGTCGCGATCCATTTCTTCGCCTTTTCGGCGTCGATCTGTACGACGGTGGGCTCTTTGGTGGGATCGTAATAGCCGATCTCCTCGATGAAACGGCCGTCGCGCGGGAAGCGGGAATCCGCCACCACGATGCGGTAGAACGGAGCCTTCTTCGCGCCCATACGGCGCAGTCTGATTTTAACAGCCATGTCTGTCACCTCCTATAGCTTCTCTTGTTTCTCTGTGGTTTGCATGTATCTCGTCAGGGCGGAAGCCCTGTGACCACCAAAATCATTTTGAATGAAAAGAATGGGCCGGCGCCGGCTTCGTCGCAGGCGTGTGTGCGGTTGCGGTTTTGCAAGGGCCGGTAAGGCCGGCTGCCAAACGCCCGGCCTTACCCGAACAGCCCGCCGAAGCCCTTTCCCTTCAGCCCGCGGCCGAACGCCTTGGGGTTGCGCTTCATCTGCTTCATCAGCTTCTGCATCTGCTCGTATTGGCGCAGCAGGCGGTTTACATCCTCCACGCGGGTGCCGCTGCCGGACGCGATGCGGCGCTTGCGCTTGGGGTCGATGATCGAGGGCTTCGCACGCTCGGCCTTCGTCATGCTCTGGATGATGGCCTTCATGCGCAGAAGCTCCCGGTCGCTCTTTTCCAGATCGCCCTCCGATACGCGCCCCGCGCCCGGAATCATCGAGAGCATCGCCGCCGCGCCGCCCATGCTCTTCACCTGTTCGAACTGGTCGAGCATGTCGTTCATATCGAACTTGTTTTCCAGCATGCGTCTGGCGGTTTCCTCGGCCTTTTTCTGGTCGGCGGTGTCCTGCGCCTTTTCGATGAGCGTGAGCATATCGCCCATGCCGAGGATGCGCCCCGCCATGCGGCTGGGGTGAAAGACCTCGAGATCGTCCAACTTTTCGCCCACGCCCGCGAATTTGATGGGCTTGCCCGTGACGGCGCGCACCGAAAGCGCGCTGCCGCCGCGCGTGTCGCCGTCCAGCTTCGTGAGGATGACGCCGTCAAGGCCCGTGTTTTCGGCAAAGCTTTTCGCCACGTTCACGGCGTCCTGGCCGGCCATTGCGTCGATGACGAGCAGCGTTTCGTCCACCGTCACGGCTTCCTTGATGCGCTGCAGCTCCTGCATCAGCGCGTCGTCCACATGCAGGCGGCCCGCCGTATCCAAAATCACGATGTCGTTGCCGTAGTCCTTCGCGTGCGCCACCGCCTTTTTGGCAATGGCCTCGGGCGCCTCATCCGGCAGCGAGAACACCGGCGTTCCGGCCTGCTCGCCCACGATGCGCAGCTGCTCGATGGCGGCGGGGCGGTAGATATCGCACGCCACCAAAAGCGGCCGGTGGCCCTCCTTGCGGAAGTACTTGGCCAGCTTTGCCGAATGCGTCGTTTTGCCCGCGCCCTGCAGGCCGCACATCATGATCACCGTCGGCGGCTTCGATTTGATGTGGATGCGCGCGGCCTCATTGCCGCCCATCAGCTGCGTCAGCTCGTCGTTGACGATCTTAATCACCTGCTGTGCGGGCGTGAGGCTCTCCATCACCTCTTGCCCGATGGCGCGCGCGGTGACATCCGCAATGAAATCCTTCGCCACCTTGTAGTTGACGTCGGCCTCTAACAGCGCCATGCGCACCTCGCGCATCGCGTCGCGGATGTCCTGCTCGGACAGCTTGCCCTTGCCGCGCAGCTTTTTGAAGACGGAAGCCAATTTATCGCTTAAACTTTCAAATGCCATGTGCGGCGCCTCGCTTTCCGGAAAATCTCTGTCGTTAAGCCGTTCTTTTTTGGGGCAGCGCCCGCTGGGGCGTGTGTCCGTCGGGTACATGCCCGCTGGACGCCGGCGTCCGCCGGGTGTTTGCTCCCGCCGGGGATTTTGTGCCCGCCAGGCGTCTACGCCTCGTTCATGCGGGTGATGATGCGCAGCATTTCGTCCGCGGCGCGGTGGACGTCCTCGTTCATCGCGTAGCTGTTGTTATTGTAGAAGTTGATGTCCCGCGCCAGCTGCTCCAGCGCGTCGATCCCCTCCTGCACGGCGCGGTAGCGGCGGGCAAAGCCGACCTTTTCCTCCAGTTCGAGGATTGTCCCCTCGCCGCGCTTGATGGCGTCGCGCACGCCCTGCCGTGTGATGCCGAAGTTATCCGCAATCTCAGAGAGGGAGAAATCGTCGTTGTAATACTGCTCCATCACATCGCGCTGCTTGTCCGTCAGCACATCGCCGTAAAAATCCAGCAAATACGAGATCTCCAGGTTTTTTGTCACCATCGCGCATGCCCCCTCCGATGCGTTTTGACTTTGTAAAGCGGTTTGCTTTACAAAGCTTTTTTATTATATGACATTTACGGCGTAAAGTCAAGTGCCTTTTCACATTGTTTTTTGCGGAATTTTCGCGAAAAAACATTTTCAAACGGGAAAAGATGGTGTATACTGATTTATTATAGAATGCTGTGCGCGCAGCGCACGGTGTGCCGGACGGTTTTGCCGCCCGGCCCGGAGGGAACGGGGCCGCAAAGGGGCGGGGGAGTGCCTTTCCGGTGAAGTATCATAACGCGCGGGGAGCGGTGCTGCTGTGAACATTTGCAAAAGCTATTATGAAACCTTATATAGTCGCCCGGTGGTGGCGCTTTCAGGGTATTGCGCAAAATACGATTTGGCCGATTCGCTGTACGCGTACCTCGCATTCGGCGGCACGACGGGCTCGGCAAAGGACGCGCTGGCCGAGGGCATGCTGGCGCTGGCCACCGAGAAGGGCCTTTTGCAGCCGGGGCAGACGGTGATCGAATGCTCCAGCGGCAGCTTTGGGCTGGCGCTGGCCGTGGCCTGCGCGCACAGCGGCCACCCGCTGATGCTGTGCATGCCCGCCACCGTCCCGGCCGACCGGCAGCAGCTTCTGGCCAAATTCGGCGCGCAGATCGTGCTTTCGAATTACGTCTACGGCCGGGCGGGCACCGTGCAGCGCGCCGAGGAGGCCGTGCGCCAGACAGGCGGCTATTTTCTGAACTATTTCGACAATGACCTGAACGCCGAATTCCACCGGCGCATCACCGGGCCGAACATCGCCAAGGCGACGGGCGGCGCGCTGGATGCCGTCGTTGTGGGCGTGGGCAGCGGCGGCACGATCTCGGGCGTGGGGGAATACATCAAGGCGTGGTATCCGGATGTGAAGATCATCGCCGTGGAGCCCTACGAGAGCCAGGCCATCGGCGGCGGCTACGTGGGGCGGCACAGCATCCCCGGCCTCGGCGCGGGCTTTGTGCCGGAAAACTACAACCCCCACATTGTCGATGCCGTGATGGCCGTGCCCAGCAAAACCGCGAACGTAACGGCGCGCGAGGTGCTGGAGACGGACGCCGTGCCCGCCTCGCCCAGCGCGGGAGCGGTGCTGGCCGCCGCCCACCAGCTGATGGCAGAGCACCCCGAGCAGCAGCGCGTGGTGTGCGTGTTTGCGGGGCAGGTGTTTTATGAATAAGGGCTGGGCCCGGTTCGCAGGCGTTTGATGAGTCAGGCCGGGCCCGGGACTCAGGCGCTTTGCGGGAGAGGCCGGATCCGGGCTGCATTCAAAAGGAAGCCGCCAGGCGGCAGGAGCAGGGAAAGCGACCGAAAAATGGCCAAAAAACGGTCAGGAAAGGAGATATTTTTATGAAGCAGACGACGAGAAAGGCGGCTGCGCTGGCCTTGTGCCTTGCGCTGCTGCTTTCGGGCTGCAGCGGACAGGCGTCCTCCGAAGGCGCAGACGATATGCCGCCGGCACAGAGCGGGACGGATAACACAGATTCGGCGCAGGAGGATGCGCCTTACGACGGCCCGCTGTATGCGGTGAGCCTCCGGGACATCCGCGAAAGCCTGCCGGATCTTGGGGCGTTTGCGATCGATTCAAGCGGTGCGTTTACCGAGATGTGCAAGGCCCGGTATATGTGCATGTCGGGGCAGATCGAAAGCGTTGAGGATTACAAAAGCGACGAATTCCGCCTACTGTACGATCCGGACGACGCCGAGGCGCGGGACGCCTGCGAGGCGGAGATCATCCGGCTGGAGACGGAGCCCGCCGCAGACGATGCAGATTGGTTCCGGCGGTATGTAGAGGCAGGAGAGCTCAACACCGTCTTTGGTTTTACGTTCTACTCCGGGATCACGCCGGAATCCGCCGCGGAATATACATCGGACATTTTTTTCTATGCGTACAGCAATTCGGGCGATTATGTTCCTTATCGCAAGCAGAGGGACCTTGATAATGCCGACTCCGATGAATGGAATAAGCTCTATCTGACGAACAGCCGGCTGGAGCAGTTCCCGGAGCTGGATCAGTACCAGGTGCTCGGGACGGTCAACGGCCTTACGATCTTTTTCCAATCGGAGCAGGACGGGCATTTTTTCCTGACGGACGGCAGGGGGAATACGCGGTATACATCCCCGGAAAATATCGTGCTGTCAAATGACAGCGCACTGTTTGCGTACTACTCCAATTCGTTCGGCGCGGAGGGCATGCTGGCCATTTATGATACGGACACTGGACGCGACTGCTTTTTGGATCTGGACAGCCTCACCATCGTGGAGCTGGAGGAGGGATATTCGCTCAACGAATATACCAGAAACGGCGAGAGTGTCCTCGGCGCGCACAATGGGCTTCTTTTTTCCGAGGGGATGAAATCAGTCATCTACGCGGAATCGACCGATACGCTGTACCACCTGATGGACGCCCGCATTGATTTTGACGTGTATGCCGCGGAGGCGGACGTCGCCGGGTACATCGACAAAAGCGGCGCGTTTGTATTCCGCTTCTGCGATCTGCCGCAGTTTGAAGACCAGATCATTGTCAGCGCGACCGGGTACCGGAACGGGACGGCCATCGTCCGCAGTCGTCCCCGCGCCCAGTATGCCGGAGGGAACGTACCGTATCAGCAGCTTTATGCGGGAACGACGTATTACGAAATCGACACCGAAGGAAACATCCTGCGCGAGTGCACGGAAGAGGACAGGAGCGAGCACGAGAAAGCGCCGCTGGGACCCCGTGGGGAAGAGCTGGACAGCTATGTGCGCCGGATGGGCTGGACCACCGATATGGAGTTCATGCCGGTGAACCGGCTGCTGCTGGCCGACGATCTGGTGCTCTATCAGAACAAGGACGGGCGGCGCTTTGAATTGATGGACGCGAACGGCACGGTCTATCCGCTGGATGCACCCGAGCACATCGTATCGGTGCACGTGCTCGGCAACGGCCTTGTGCTGCTGTACTGCGGGGATCCGGAGCAAATGTCCTTCAACGCTTTGGATGCGCCCGTCACATCCATTTATGCCGTGCAGATCGAGGACATCCGGCCCGACGGTTTTATGGCCGGTACGGCGGATTTTGAGCCGGACACCCTGAGCATTCACGATTACGATTGGCCGGAATGATCAAACGCTTTTTCGACAGCGCCCGGGCTTTTGAACCGGGGAACATGATCCGGATAGGGAACAAACGGGCCCGGTTTGCAAAAGTCAGGCACATAGACACATCATCCTGTTGAAAAAAGGCGCGCTGCGGAATTCCTTCCCGCAGCGCGCCCTCCTGTTTGGACTTTTTACGCAGAAGATAAGGCGCGTCCGCCCGCAGGCGTCACTCGCCGACGGCTTTGTTCGTCGCCATCGTATAGGCGAGCTTTGCCATATTGACGCCGCCCATTAAAATAGGGCTGCGCCAGCGGGCTGAGGCAGCGCCGTCTGCTTGCCGCGCGCCAGCGCATCCTCGCCGGCGATTCGATGGGCAGTATCGCCGAACAGGTGGGCTTTTGCGATTATTCGGCCTTTTACCGGGCGTTCAAACAAGAATACGGCATCGCCCCCCGCGACTACGCCCGGCTTCGCGGCGAGCGGAAGGCATGATGTGCACAAAACCCGTGGTCAAAACGCTGTGCTTTTGGCCGGAACGTTGACGCTTTTTGTATAAACCCGAAAATTCTGCCCAAAGGCCCGCGCGGCGCTTGTGCGATGCGAAAAAAAATGGTATAGTGTTTTTGTTTGGCAACACTTGTACGCACATCGCGCACAGATTGTAAGGAGAAGCGGTACAGATGGAAAAGCGTTTTTTGCTCGTGGAGGCCGGCGTGCTGCCGGAGGTGTTTTTGAAGGTGCTCAAGGCGAAGGAGCTGCTTGCCTCGGGCGGCGCAAGGAATATCTCCGCGGCGGCCAAGGCGGTAGGGATCTCCCGCAGTGCGTTCTATAAGTACAAGGACTGCATTTTCGATGCGGAAAACAGCCGCGAGGTGCTCACTGTAAGCGCCACGCTGCTGGACGAGACGGGTGCGCTGCAAAACCTGCTGGCCGGCATCTCGGCGGCGGGCGCGTCCATCGTCACAATCAACCAGGCCACGCCCGAAAACGGCGCGGCACAGGTGGCGGTGTCCATCCGCACGGGCGGCATGCAGTGCTCGCTGGAGGAGATGCTCACCCGCCTGCGCGCCCAGCGCGCCGTGGTGGAGATCCATCAGGCAAAGCACTGAAAATAAAAGGCTGTGCCGATGTCCGCCGCGCTGCGGCAGCGGACAGAAGTCAGAAGTCCGGCTTTTGGCGGAAACTCCGGCGCGGTACGGCAAAGGGGCACGGCAATCGATTTTTCCGGAGCGCGTTTTTTTCGTGTTCCGGCGCCGGTGAAACGGCAGATAAGGGGGAAAACAGATGATCCAAATAGCGATCCTCGGCTTCGGCACGGTGGGCGGCGGTGTGCTGGAGGTGCTGCGGCGCAATGCGGCCAGCATCGAGCGGCGCGTGGGGCAGCCGGTAGAAGTAAAATATATCTGCGATATCCGCGATTTTTCGGCGCACCCGGATGCGCCGCTGTTCGTGAACAATATCGACGCGATCCTTGGAGACCCGGATGTGCGCGTGGTGGTGGAGACGATCGGCGGGCTGAAGCCGGCGTACTTCTATGTCAAATCCGCACTGGAGAGCGGCCGCCATGTCGTTACCTCGAACAAAGAGCTGGTGGCCACGCACGGCGCCGAGCTTTTGAGCATCGCGCGGCAAAAGGGCGTGTGCTTCTTATTCGAAGCCAGCGTCGGCGGCGGCACGCCCATCATCACGCCGATGCACCAGTGTCTGGCCGCGAATGTCATCAGCGGCATCGCGGGCATCGTGAACGGCACCACGAACTTCATGCTCACGAAAATGGCGCGCGAACATATGGATTTCGAAGCGGCGCTGCGCCTGGCGCAGAGCCTTGGCTACGCCGAGACGATCGACCCCTCGGCCGATGTGGACGGCATCGACGCGCAGCGCAAGATCGCCATTTTGGCGAGCCTTGCGTTTGGGCGGCACTTTTTCCCGCAGAACGTGCCGGCGCGCGGCATCCGCGATGTGACGGTGAAGGACATTACATTGGCCGCGCGGCAGAACGCTGCGGTGCGCCTGATCGCGTGGGCACGCCGCGCCGGCGACGGCAGCGTCGCGCTGGCAGTGGAGCCGATGCTGGTGCCGCATGCAAACCAGCTGGCGGGCGTGGAGGATGTGTTCAATGCCGTGCTGGTGCAGGGCGATATGCTGGGCGACGTGGTGTTCTACGGCAAGGGCGCGGGCAAGCTGCCTACCGCCAGCGCCGTGGTGGCGGACGTGATCGACGCGGTGAAAAGCGGCGTAAAAATTCACGACAGCCTGTTCTGGCAGGAATCGGCGCCCATCGAGGGCGTGTACGCGGACGATGCGCCGTATGATTTCTATGTGCGCCTTGCGAATGCCACAGAGCTTGTCGCGCGTGATCTGTTCGGCCAATCACTGGAAATGCTCGACGTCTCGGACGGCGAGGCGGCGTTCACGCTGCGCGGCGTGACGGCGGCGCAGCTGGCAGAGCTTTGCGCAAAGGCGGACGCCGCCGGCGTGCGCGTAGGCAATACGCTCAAATGGATGGCGGAATAAGGGGGCACGGCGGATGGTAACGGTAAGCGTTCCGGCCACGAGCGCGAACATCGGCTCGGGTTTTGATTCGTGCGGCCTTGCGCTCTCGCTGCACAATACGGCGGCGTTTGAGGAATTTGACGGCGTGGACATCACCTCGGCCGACGGCTCGCAGGTGCCGTGCACGCCGGGCAACCTTGTGTACCGCACGGCAAAGGAAGTGTACGCGCTGTGCGGGCAGAAAATGCGCGGGCTGCGCATCGTGCAGACGAATCCCATCCCGATGGCGCGCGGCCTCGGCTCGAGCAGCGCGTGCATCGCGGCGGGCATTTTAGGCGCAAACGCGCTGCTGGGCGGCCCCCTCACGCGCGAGGACATGCTCACGTTCGCCACCAAGTTGGAAGGGCACCCCGATAACGTTGCCCCGGCGCTGCTGGGCGGCTTTGTGGTATCGGCCTACGACGGCGGCAAGGTGTATTCGCTGAAAAAGACCATCGCGCCGGGCATCGTGTTCATGGCGTTTGTGCCGGATTTCAAGCTTTTGACCGAGCGTGCGCGCGCGGCGCTGCCGAAGACTGTTTCGCACACCGACGCGGTGTACAACCTCTCCCGCGCGGCGCTTTTAGCAACGGCATTCTGCGAGGAGCGGTACGATTTTCTGCCCGTGGCCACGCGGGACAGCCTGCACCAGCAGTACCGCCTGCCGCTCATCGAGGGCGGCGAGGCCGTGTTCGCACTGGCGGACGGCCTGGGCGCGCTGGCGACGTTCATCAGCGGCGCGGGGCCGACGATTCTTTCCATCGTGCGCACCGCCGAGGCAAACGTGTTTTTCGAGCGCGCCCAAAAGGCGCTGGCCAGCGACGAGGAGCTTTCGCACTTTACACTGCACCGTTTCTCGGCGGACAACGAGGGCGCAAAGCTCGTCTCTGCGTCGTAAGAGGGACGCTTCGGAGGGGACTTTGATCAGACCGGCATGCGCGCCGGTTTGCATCCGAAGAACGGCCCCGGGGCTTCGGATGCAGACTGCAGAAAATCACGCAAAACGCGGGAATTTCATACAGTAAAACAGAGGGACACAGGGAAAACGGGGCAAACGGCAGACCGGGGGCGGCGGCAAATGCGCCGAATAGGGCGAACGGGAGACCGGGGAAAGGAAGGATACAGGTGGCACTCATTGTACAAAAATTCGGCGGCAGCTCGGTCGCCGACCGCGACCGCATTATGAATGTGGCGCGCATCGTGGCGGGCACGCACGCCGCGGGCAACGACGTCGTGGTGGTGGTGTCCGCGCAGGGCGATACCACGGACGACCTGATCGCCAAAGCGGGAGAGATCACGCACGACCCTTCGCAGCGCGAGATGGATATGCTGCTTGCGACGGGCGAGCAGATCAGCATCGCGCTGCTCTCGATGGCGCTCAGCGTGGTGGGCTGTCCGTCCATCAGCCTGACGGGCTGGCAGGCGGGCTTTCACACCGACCGCGCCTACACCCGCGCGCGCATCAAAAATCTGGATACCGAGCGCATTGAAAGCGAGCTTTCGCGCAACCGTGTGGTGGTGGTGGCGGGCTTTCAGGGCATCAACCGGTACGACGATATCACCACATTGGGGCGCGGCGGCTCCGACACCAGCGCAGTGGCCATCGCTGCGGCGCTGCATGCGGATCTGTGCCAGATTTATACAGATGTGGACGGCGTGTACACCGCCGATCCGCGCCTTGTACGCCGCGCGCGCAAGTTAGACGAGATCACATTCGACGAAATGCTCGAGCTTGCCAGCCTCGGCGCGCAGGTGCTGAACAACCGCAGCGTGGAGCTTGCCAAAAAATATTCGGTCAATTTGGAGGTGCGCTCGTCGCTCACCAATCTGCCCGGAACGATCGTGAAGGAGGTCACAGACGTGGAAGGTATGCTGATCAAGGGCGTCGCGAAGGACAAGGACGTCGCCGTGATTTCGATTTTGGAGGTGCCCGATGTTCCGGGCGCGTCGTTCAAAGTATTCAGCCTGATGGCGCAGCGCAAGATCAACGTGGATATCATTTTGCAGTCGTCGGGCCAGGAGGGCTGCAAGGACGTGATCTTCACCGTGCCGCTGAGCGATGCCGGTACCGCGCTGGCCGCGCTGGAGGAGAACAAGGGCCGCTTCGGCTGCAAAGAGATCAAGGTGGACCGCGACGTCGCCAAGGTGAGCATTGTGGGCGCGGGTATGCAGAGCCATTCGGGCGTGGCCTCGCGCATGTTCGAGGCGCTGTTCGAGGCGAACATCAACATCCGCATGATCTCCACCAGCGAGATCAAAATCTCGGTGCTGATCGCAAAAGAGGACGCCGACCGCGCGGTGAACGCCATCCACGATGCGTTTTTGCACTGATTGTTTGATTTGAAGGAAAGGGGCGGCTTTGCGGATGGCATGTTCGCTGGAATTTATCGAATTTGTCTGTGAGCAGGTCGCGGACGTGGGCGCGGTGCGTTACCGCAAAATGTTCGGCGACTATATGATATATGTGAACGACAAGCCCGTTCTGCTGGTGTGCGACAACACGGTGTATGTGAAAAAGCTGCCCCAGCTGGCCGGGCGCATGGCGGGGGCGGAATGCGGCATTCCCTATGAGGGCACAAAAGAACACTATATCCTCGATATTGAAAACGCGCCGCTGGCGCGGGAGATTACCGCGCTGCTGGAATCGGTGACGCCGCTGCCGAAGCCGAGGAAGAAAAAGACGTAAGCGCAGGCGTAAGGCGGTATTTTGTGCACAGGGCGCTGCGCAAAGACGGCGCCACGTAAGGAAGCACCGGTAAAAGACAGTGCTGTGTCAAAGAAAGCAGAGAAAAAGGCGCAGGGGCTGCGCGGGGCGCGTAAAGAAAAAGCGGTCAAAGGGCGCGCGTTTGCTGGACATTCGGCCGGAAAGCGTCTATAATAAAAGGCAAGCGTTTTTCAAAAAAGCGGCTTGCCTTTTTTGATGGCTTTGCAGCCGGTTTGGTTTTTGTCTCGTTTTGGTATTTGAGGTTTTGCCTGCCGTGCAGTTTCGCTTCCCGGTCAGTTTGTACTGTAGGGCGAAAAAGCGCCGCGCAATAGGAAAGGAATCCCCAAAAAGAATTTTTGAACAGATCGGAAGTGGTAAGATATGCAGCAGGGCAGACAGCCGGCACGCCGTCCGCCGCAGAACGGTACAAGCCGTCCACCGCAGAACGGTGCGCACCGGCCGCCGCAAAGCGGAACACCCCGCCCGCCGCTCACGCCGGAGCAGGCCGCGCGGCGCAGGCGCAAAAAGCAGGAGCAGCGCAAAAGGGCGCTGCGGCGCTACTATACGTTTCTGGCCTGCATGGCGCTGCTGCTTGTCATTGCCGTCGTGGGGCTTGTGGTGTTCATCAAAGAGATTATCCTCGGCGCCGGGGACGGCGGGATCCCGTCCTCCGTATCCACGGGCAGCTCCGTTTCCGCAGCGCCCGCATCATCGGTTCCGCCGCCGCCCGAGCCGGAACCGGAGCCCGACCCGAACGCCCCGGCCGACCCCACGCTGTGGAGCCTTTTGCTCACCAACGTCAGCCATCCGCTGCCGGAGGGCTATGCGCCGGAGCTTGCCTATGTAGGCTACAACGACCGTAACCGCGAACAGTATATGGATGTGCGCGTGGCCGACGCAATGGCGCAGATGCTCGCCGCCGCCAAAGCGGACGGCATCGAGCTTGTGGTGCGTTCGGCCTACCGCTCCACCGCGGAGCAGACGACGCTGTTCAACAGCATGAAGCAGGATTATCTCAATCAGGGCATGAGCGAGGAGCAGGCGCTGGCCGAGACGAAGAAATGGCGCAATGTGCCCGGAACCTCCGAGCACGAGACGGGCCTGAGCGCCGATATCGTGGGCGCGGCCGATCTCTATGCCGATCTGGTGCCCGCCCTTTCCGAGCGCGACTGGGCCGTCTGGCTGAAGGCGCACGCCGCCGATTACGGCTTTATTCTGCGCTACCCCTCGGACAAAACCGACATCACCGGTACCTCGTTCGAGCCGTGGCACTACCGCTATGTGGGCGTGGAGGACGCAAAGAAGATCATGGCGCAGGGGATCTGCCTGGAAGAGTACCTCGGCGCGGCGGACGCAGGGTAGGGGAATGGTATGTTTAGAGTGTAGAGTATAGTTATGGTATTACGCTGCGTGTGATAGTTTGAATCCAATTCGGCTGCGCATTGCCGATGCAAAAGTTCAGAACAATGTATCAGTGATTTTACCTGAACAGATTGCATCCGCCATGCATAACCGAAGTGAAATATCATTTCTGAAAATCCGCCGCAGCGATGCCGCTCTCTCACGAAACAGGAGACTTTTAATTTTTAGCTCTTGGCCCTTATCTCTAAATATTCAATCCCGTCCCAAAGCTGCTGCACTTTCTGTTTTGCGCTTAATTATGAATTATGAATTTAATAAAAAGGACGTGTCGCATGGAACAAATCACTGTTTCACCGGGTGCGCAGATCACCGTGCTCCCGGCGGAAAAATTCAACCGGTGCCGTATTTCGATCAACTTTATCTGGCCCGCCGCGCGGGAATGGGCCACGGCCGAGGCGCTGCTGCCGCTGGTGCTGGAGCGCGGCTACGGGGACTGCCCGGATATGACCGAGCTCTCGAAGAAGCTGGCGCGCCTGTATGGCGCGGCGCTCGCCGTCGACGGCACCATGAGCGGACAGAGCCGCGTGCTGACGGTGACGGTCTCCGGCATCAAGGACAAATTTGCATTGGCGGGCGAAGCGCTGAGCAGGGAATATGCAGACATTGCCTTTGGCGTCGCGTTCCGGCCCTACCTTGTGGACGGGGTGCTGGACGCCGAAGCGGTGGAGATCGAGCGTGAGCAGCTGCGCGAAATGCTGGAAAGCGAGATCAACGAAAAACGCGGCTACTGCATCCGGCAGGCACGCCGCAAGTTCTACGGCGATTCGCCCGCAGGCATTGAGCGCAATGGCTATCTGGACGAGGTGGACGGCCTGACGGCGCGCGCCGTGACGGACGCCTACCACCGCATGCTGCGTCTGGCCCGCATCGAAGTGACGGTGCTGGGCGCGGATGTCGAAGCCATCCGCAGCTGCCTTTCCGCCGCGCTGGAGGGCATTTCCCGCACGCCGTGTGCGCTGCCCGCCCCCATCGCCATGCCCGCAGTGGAGGCGCGCTTATTTGAAGAACCGCTGCCCACCGTGCAGGGCAAGCTGTGCCTGCTGTTCACGTCCGGCACGCCGTGTGTGCCCGAGGAATTATCCGCGCTGCGCGTGGCCGTGGCGGCGCTGGGCGGCACGCCCACCTCACGCCTTTTTCAGAACGTGCGCGAAAAGCAAAGCCTCTGCTATTACTGCGGTTCCTCCTATCTGTCGCTGACGGGGATGCTGTGCGTGGACAGCGGCGTCGAGCACGACAAGGCCGCAAAAACACGCGACGCCATCCTGCACGAGCTGAATGAGATGTGCACCGGCGAGATCACGCCCAAGGAACTGGACGACACAAAACGTATGCTGAAAAACCAGCTTGCGGCCGTGGGCGATACGCTGCAGGGGCTGGAGGGCTGGTATTTTGCCGAAAGCATGCGCGGCAGCAAAAAAACACCGGAAGAGGTAGCGGCCGAGATCGACGCCGTCACGCAGGAGGATGTGCGCCGGGTACTTTCGCGTTTTACCCTTTCGGTATGCTACACATTGACAAAGGAGGCGGGCGCGGATGCATAACGATTCGATGCGCGCGGTGCGCGGGGCAGCCGCGTTTGAAAGCGCGGTACTGGAAAACGGCCTGACGGTGCGGGTGCACCCGATGCCGGGCTTCACGGGCGTACACGCGGTGTACGGCACAAAATTCGGCAGCATCGACCGCGCGTTTACGGCAGACGGCAAGCGTGTTGATCTGCCCGCCGGCATCGCGCATTTTTTGGAGCACAAGATGTTCGAGAACGAGGAGGGTGACGCGTTCACGCTGTATGCCAAAACCGGCGCGGTCGCGAATGCCTACACCAGCTTCGACAAAACCTGCTATATCTTCTCGGCCACGAACCGCGTGGACGAGAATCTCGATATCCTGCTCGGTTTTGTCTCCCGGCCATATTTTACAGCGGCCACTGTGGAAAAGGAGCAAGGCATTATCGGGCAGGAGATCAAGCAGTACGACGATTCGCCGGACTGGCGGCTGATGTTTGCCGTGAACCAGTGCCTGTACCACACGCATCCCGTGCGGGACGATATCGCGGGCAGTGTGGAGAGCATTGCAAAGATCACGCCGGAGATCCTGTACGCCTGCACCGACGCGTTCTACCGTCCGCAAAATATGGTGCTGGCCGTGGCGGGCAATGTGACGATGGACGATGTGCTCGCTGCCTGCGCCCGCGCCGATCTGCCGGTGAGGACGGGCACGGTGGAACGCGCTCCCTGCCAAGAGCCGCTGACGGTCGCCGAGGCGCACCGGGAATTTACAATGGCCGTGGCAAAGCCCGTGCTGGGCGTCGGCTTCAAAGAGCAGCCGCCGCAGGGCGATGCGCTGCGCGCCGAGATCGTCTGCGATATCATCACCGAGCTCATCTGCGGCAGCATGACGCCGCTGTACCGGCTTTTGTACGATGAGGGGCTCGTGAGCCCGGGCTTTTCGGGCGAGGTGCTCAGCCTGCCCGGTGCGCTGTCGTTCCTGTTCGGGGGCGAGACGGCCGAGCCCGAGCGTGTGCGCGGCCTGCTGCTGGACGAGATCGCGCGCCTGCAGCGCGAGGGCGCCGACGCAGAACTGTTCACGCTGTGCAAAAACCAGCTTTACGGCGAGCTGGTGCAGGATCTGGAAAATGTCGAGGATGTGGCAAGTACGCTGGCCTCGTCGTTTTTCCGCGGCCGCACCCCGGCGGACGAGATTGAGACACTGGCGTCCGTGACGCTGGACGAGGTGAACGCCGCGCTGCAAACGATGCTTTGCACGGACCGGAGCGCCACCGTCATCATCCGCCCGGCGGAATGATCTTTTTCTTTTGCCGCTGTTGCCGCTGCGGCAAAGCCCTTTTTGCGGCGCCATGTTTTAACGCCATTTTACCGTTCTGTTTTACCGCGCATCTCAAAGCGCTGCAGGAGAGCGGCTGTGTGCGGCTGCGGGCTTTTGAACGATTTATCACGTGTTATCACGCGCGGCCACAGGGCGTTGTCCTGCGTGACCGTGTCCATACGAGGAAATGCTTATGATCTATCATGTTTCGTTCCCCGGCCTCGGGCTGGATCTTACACTGGACCGCGTGGCGTTCACGCTGTTCGGCCTGCCGATCTACTGGTACGGCATTCTCATCGCCACCGGCATGATGCTGGCGCTGCTGTTTGCGTTCCGCTATGCGCGCAGCTTCGGCATCGACGCCGACCGCATGGTGGACGTCATCCTTATCAGCACGGTGTTTTCCGTGATGGGCGGGCGCGCGTTCTATGTGGCCATGGCTCCGTTCAAATATGAGAGCTTTGCCCAGATGCTTGACATCCGGCAGGGCGGCCTCGCCATTTACGGCGCGGTGATCGGCGCGTTTGCGGCGGCCTTCTTCGTCTGCAAATGGCGCAAGGTGCCCGTCCTGCCCATGTTCGATCTGGCCAGCATGGGCTTTTTGATCGGGCAGGGCATCGGCCGCTGGGGCAATTTTGTCAATCAGGAGGCCTTTGGCACGAACACCACGCTGCCTTGGGGCATGTACAGCGACGGCACCTATGCGTACCTGGCAAGCGTGCGGGCGCGCCTTGCCGAACAGGGGGTCACGGTGGATCCCACGCTGCCGGTGCACCCGACGTTTTTGTACGAATCCATCTGGTGCATTCTGGGCTTCTTTGTGCTTTGGGCGTATATGAAGCACCGCAAATTCCACGGCGAGATCATTCTTTTGTATATCATCTGGTACGGTGCGGAGCGCTTTTTCGTGGAGGGCCTGCGTACCGACAGCCTGATGCTCGGCAGCTTCCGCGTCAGCCAGCTGATTGCGGCGGTTTCGGTGCTGGCGGCGCTGGCGCTGTGGCTCGTGCTGCGGAAAAAGTATCAGGACAAGCCCCTGATGATCGAGTATACCGTGCTGGAAAAGAGGGATGGCAAAACGCAGGCTTATGTTTGCACCTGGCCGCTGACGCGGACGCCGCCCACCGACGGCGAGATCAGGGAAAATATCGAGCGGCTGCGCGCAATGGCTGCAGAGGAATCCGCCGACGGCCCCGCCGCGTATTGGATCGCGTTCGGCGGCGGGGGACAGAAGGCGGCAGAAAAAGAGGCGGAAGGGGAACTGGAGGGCACACAGGAAGCAGCGGCGGAATCAGAAGCAGAAAAGGCGCCGGAGGAGAAGACGGCGGAAAGCGAAGCCGGGCCGGAAGCCGCGGATGCTGTGGCTGAGGTGACAACGGCGGAAGCGGAACGGACGCCGGAGAAAGCGCAGCTGGCGGAAACGGAACAGGCGTCGGAGAAAACGCAGACGGCGGAAAAAACGCCTGAGCCCGAAACAGAACCGGCAACCGGGGTTGAAGCTGGGCCAGAAACCAAACCGGCGGCTGAGGGTGAGGCCGGGCCCGAAAGAGAGCCGGCAACCGGGGTTGAGGCTGGACCAGAAACCAAACCGGCGGTTAAGGGGGAGACTGGGATCAAAACAAAACAGGAGGCGGACGATGGCACAGCGGATTGACGGAAAAGTGCTTGCGGCCCGGTACAAGGCCGAAGCGGCATCCGGGGCCGCCGCGCTGCAAAAGCAGGGCATTGCGCCCCGTTTGGCTGTGATCATCGTGGGGGAAAATCCGGCCAGCAAGACGTATGTCGCGGGCAAGGCGCGCGACTGTGCCGAGTGCGGCATCCTTTCGGACGTGATCGAGCTGCCCGAACAGACGGGCGAACAGGCGCTGCTCGAGCGTGTGGCCGCGCTGAACGCGGACGATGCGGTGCACGGCGTGCTGGTACAGCTGCCGCTGCCCGCGCACATCCAGGAATCGCATGTCATCCATGCCATCGCGCCCGAAAAGGATGTCGACGGCTTTACGCCCATCAATGTGGGGCGCATGGTGCTGGGCGAGGAATGCTTTTTGCCCTGTACCCCGGCCGGCTGTCTCGCCATGCTGCAAAGCACGGGTGTGCCCATTGCGGGCAAGGATGCGGTCGTCATCGGGCGCAGCAATATCGTGGGCAAGCCCATGGCACTGCTGCTTACGGCGCAGAACGCCACCGTGACACTGTGCCATTCCCGCACGGAAAACCTGCGCGAAAAGTGCGCCGCAGCGAATATTCTGATCGCTGCCGTCGGCAAGGCGGGCTTTGTCACGGCGGATATGGTGAAGCCGGGCGCGATCGTCATCGACGTGGGCATCAACCGCGGTGCGGACGGCAGGCTGTGCGGCGATGTGGACTTTGCCGCTGCAAGCGAGAAGGCCGCGTTCATCAGCCCTGTGCCGGGCGGCGTCGGCCTGATGACGCGCGCGATGCTGATGCAGAATACCGTCAAGGCTGCGCGCCTGCAAAGCGGGCTGCTGTAGCAAGTACCGGGCCGGGCCGGCAGCCGGCGCATCCGGCAGGCCGGCAGTCGGTGAAAAATATTCTGAAAAATCGTCAAAAAATTTGCAAAACGCCTTGACAAACAAAAAGACGTGTGCTAAAATTTATTACGCTGCTTCAGTAAGCGGCAGCGGACAAAGCGTGATCGTGGGGCGACTCACGTTCACATATATGCGGATGTGGCGGAACTGGCAGACGCGCTAGATTCAGGTTCTAGTGAGAGCAATCTCATGTGGGTTCAAGTCCCTTCATCCGCACCAATGAAAAACCCCCGTAAAATGGACGTTTTACGGGGGTTATATTTTTGTCTAATGAAGTTGTCATAGTAAATTCTCCCGCAATGTCTGCCAAGTGTCTGCCAGAACAATTTTCAGGCCAATAGATTGGACAGCGTTTCTCCCATTTCCTGCTTGGACTGTACAGTAATGTGACTGTAAATATTGGCCGTTGTGCTGAAATCAGAATGACCGAGCCATTCCTGCACTCGCTTGAGGGATTCACCATTATTTACGAGCATGGATGCACAGGAATGCCGAAGGTCGTGGAAACGGATTTCCGGTAGATTATTGTCTTCTAACAGTTTTTTGAAGGTATGTGAAACATAATCAGGCTTGATGAGCTCACCGTTTTCTCTTACACAGATATAGTTATCATACTCGTGGACATAGGTGTTCCCGAAACGCTGCTGGTTTTCTGCCTGACGAAGTTTGAGGTTCGTCAAATACTCTTTCACGGCTGGAAGCAGGGGCAGTGTGCGGCGTGAGGATTCCGTTTTTAACTCATCGGTGATGACAATTTGGCTTTGGCCGCTGCCGTCATGTCTCGTATATGCTTTTCGCTTTACGATAATGGTGTTTGCATTGAAATCCACAGCATCCCATGCCAATCCAATGACCTCCGAGCGGCGAAGTCCATAATAGCAAGTTAATATTACCGGAATCTCCAATGGCGTACCAGCCACAGTCGCTATCAGTTGCTTTACTTGTAGGGGAGTATAAATCGCTGCATGGTACTTTACTTTTTTGGGCAGTTCAATGTATGCAATAGGATTATATGTGAGATAGCCTCTTTGCACTGCATATTTGAGTGCACTGCTGATGTAGCTGTGGTGGTGCCGTATTGTTGCACTTTTCGCGTTGTATTTTTGTGTTAAATAAGAATAATAGGCTTGGATGTCATCCCGTGTCAGTTCGGAGAGTAAGATATGTTTGTCTCGAAAATAAGGAGCAATTTTTCCGTTGACAACAGAAGCATAATTTTCATAGGTGCTTTCCGATAGGGCCTCTCTCCGGCAATCAAGCCAAATCAGCATCCAATCCGCGAATAACGTCTCGCTGTCAGCAACCGCGCTTTGTCGCATCAATTCGGCTTTGAATTCCGGGATTTTCTCCAGCATCATTTGTTCTGCCTTGCGTTTGTTTCCTTTGACAGGCAAGCCGGTCGTGATGGATTTCCTCATGCGGTTATTATCAGCATCGCGCCATTCCAGTATGATTTGGTAGATTCCTCTTTTATTCATCAATCTTCCGATTACTTTGATATCTTTCATGTTTTATACTACCTCCTGTACGCCGGCTCGCCGGATTGAATCCATATGGGTTTGGGCTTCCACAAAATCAGTCAATGCGTTTTTGGGAATGCAGATTTTGTGCCCCAGCCGGAAGGACGGAATCGTTCCATCCGCAATCAGC
Organism: Subdoligranulum sp.; assembly: GCA_014799685.1. Classification (GTDB taxonomy): domain Bacteria; phylum Bacillota; class Clostridia; order Oscillospirales; family Ruminococcaceae; genus Ruthenibacterium. The sequence continues at coordinate 87,745 of JAAVHN010000019.1, forward strand.
GCATATCCTTTGCTGCGGTGGATGCCCAGAGCTTGGCACATGTCCATCGGCGTCATAATATCTTTGTATTTTTCGAACATTCTTTTTCCTCCTCTGATTGAAAATGATTCGAGCCATTGGCTTTTGCTTTGGCTCTGACTTTATTTTCCATGACTTTCGGAGTAGAGCAAGCCTAAAAGGCCTTGCCTGTGAGAAAATTATTTTAGATTCTATGAAAAAAATCGGCAGCTGCCGTTTACTATCCATGAGAAAGACCCCGTAAATTTGGTGTTTACGGGGTCTTCATTTTGAATTGCGCCGCATGTATCATACATCTTCTTTTTTACTGTCCTGCCGGGCAGCTTCCATTTGTTTCTCCACAAATTTCACCAATTCCTCCTTGGGGATACAAATGCGGTTGCCGATACGGAACGATGGGATGGTCCCATTTTCAAGCAGCACATAACCGCAGCTATGGCGAATCCGTAAAGCTTGGAAGACTTCTTTAGCAGTCAGGATGTCGGGCAGACTTTCAAACATGATAAAACTCCTTCATTATTTATAAGTAGTGGCTGACGATTACATCACACCTGCTGTGGCCCATGTTGTAGGATACGAGCATCAACAGCCCTTTGTCATAGGATTGCCCTTTGCGGTCCGCCCGGCAGTGATATAGTTGCCCATTGCCATGTCCCTGTTGCGAAAAGTATGCGTACAGTTCGCGGGCATATTGAGCCCGGAGATAGTGAAGCGGCATATCCTTTGGCAGTGCGGCTTTTGCAAACAGACGCTGTTTTCCACCAGTTACGGTTCGCCCATCGGCTTGTGTGTACCGGGCAAAAATCTGCCGTACGTTATCCTTGTAAGCTGGCAGCACAAGTGCATCCCGCTCTTTGCCACCCTTTTCGCAGAGGTGAATGTAGAGCTGTCCGTGATGCTCGATAATGTCGTCCGGTGTCAATCTGAGCAGACCGCCACGGCGTGCGCCGCAAGCGCGGGCAATCAAACGAACATCTTCTTGCTCTTGTGTGTGGAATCGCCCATTCGTTACGCTTAAGGTTCGGCCGCGCATGATGTCCACTCGATGCCGTGCGGGCAAGTGTTGGATGCCAAATAGCGTTTTGTAATCTGCGCCATACACGCTGCAAAGCGCATACACTCTTGTGCGCACTGTCCACGCGGATAGTCCGCGCCTTTCCATTTCAGCAAAATAGGCCGGGAGATAAGGGCGGCAATCCTCAAGGCGTTTGCAGCCATAGGTGTCGGCAATCCAGCGCAGTGCCGTAAGTGCATTTCGATGATAAGTTCGAAAGGACGCGCTGGAGTAAAGCCCTGCAATTTGCTGGTAGGAACGGCTTTCGCACTGGGCCTGAGCACGCGCCATCTGTTTGGCGTTATGTTTGCTCTGCCCGCGCTTATCATTCTGAGCTAATGAAGCTTCTATCTCGTGACGCAAGCGCTTAATTACAGTGCGTGACAGCATTTTTCTCACATCCTTCCTTCGTTTTTTGCCGATTTCGCTCTCGGCTGAAAGCCCTATAGGTCAAGGCGAAACGGACGATTACGCCCATCCGGGGGCGATAGAGGCCGCCGCCCGTGAACGTTGGTATCTTACATGCGTCCACGAGGCGAGGCCGATGGATAATCGGACAAAGCGGAACCCTCCCGATGAATCGGAAGGGTTCCTGTCGCGGTATTGAGTTGTGATTCCTCCTAAATCAGGCACTAAGGGATAAGGCTTTTGTTTGGGCCAGCTGCCGGACATGCTCCGGCCTGCTGCTCATCATCCAACGAAACGTCACTTGTGCGGGCAGCATCTGCAACCTCTGCCGAATACGGGTAACGGCTTGCCGGTATCCCCTGCGGGGGACGCATGCACCGTCAAGCCATGTCACAACAGCGGGCTCATCGGAGTATACCGTGACGCTGTCCGCGTCGATGTAATGCAATGCCTGTATTCCAAACTCAACCGCTCGCAGTGATAGCAGCAATGGGTCGTTGCGAGGGAGAGACAGGCGCTTTGAGTTTGCCTGAATTTGCTGCCCCTCAGCATTGAGTAGCATGTAGGACACTGAGTGCCGCCCATCCCACGGGCGATATGTGCAGCGCGTTTCCATCTCAAGCCGCATGCACATCAACTCCCTTCGCAGCGCTGCGATTCGCGCGCCGAGGAATAGGAGCTCCTTTGCGCAACTGATATGCGCGGTAGCTGTGCTCCATCGTGGCGGCCATAGTGTAAAGGTCATCCTGCGAGATTTCCGCTTGCAGCATATGCGGTTTGCCGTTGCCCCATTGGACTGTGCTCTGGAGAATGGCGTTCCCGCCGTCGCTTGCTGCAATCAGGAATGTCTTGTGAAGTTCTTCTCCACGTTTCCCGATGTTCGATTCCCGACACACTTGAGCCGGGACAAAATCACGGAACGAAAGCAGAAGCTGCTTGGGTGTGATATCCTGATTCAGCCGGTCAAGCAATTCACGGAGCCGCTCCACTGGGATATAGGAAGCATAGTTTTGCGTGATTTTGCCGTGCTGGTACCGCGTGAGTCTCAAACCGCATTTTCCAAAGCGGTAGCCATGTTCGATGGCGGATATCGTTACGTCGCCTGTTTCCATCTCCCAAATAACCTTCGGTGCTCTTTTCTTTTCGTACTTCATTGTTTTATATACCTCCTCAAACTTGATAAAAAACAAAAAGGGCGACAGTTTTATGCAAACTGCCACCCTATGCGAACCGTATTCGATTTTCTGGTAATGCAATTATGATATCTAATAGATATCATAATGCCGCAGTTAATGGACTGCTACTCAGATACTTGCGTTATACTCAATATATTTTTATTTTTCTATACTTTTAATAATAGTCGTTTTTCGGGTTATGTCTACGAATTTATGAATGGTTGCTCCGGAAAGAGAATTTTTGAATTTACGCAAAAACCGGCTGGGCTTCCCCAACCGGATATTTTGTTTTATGTAACAATTATTACTCGCGAGGCCAATCCAACCCCTTGGGCAACCCCAAAATATAGTCTGCACTCACGTGATAATGGAGGCAAAACTCCCGCAACAGGCGAATAGGTGGCTCGTTTGTACGGTTTTCATACTTGGCCCACTGTACCCTGTGACAGTTCAAAGCCTTCGCGAGACAGGATTGCGTTTCATCCGAATCCACGCGCGTGGCTACGATTCTATCAATGTAATCCATTCTCGTTCTCCCAATATATTGTATATCGGCAAGTTTGTAGCAAATCTGTTATTGACATTATAGTACGGACAACGTATAATTATAGTCGAATGTAGCATAAATGCTACACTTGCCGTTGGAGAGTATGGATACACAGGGTAAAACATGGAACAGGATAAGCCGATATGGCTTTTCCTAAAAGGCTGGTGATGTGGGAGAGCCGTTTTACTCAAAAACCAAAAATCAAAATGAGGAGAGATTTTAATGAGCAAACTGTATGCAAAAGCACCTGCCTTTTTTGCGGCGCTGGTAATAGCCTGTGGCCTTACCGGCTGCGGCCAAATCAGCATCACATCCGTCGGACTTTTGGCCGCGCTGGAACTCAATAAGGGTGAAACATCGCAGCTCGGCATCAATTATGGCGTTGACAAAGACGATGCCACAGAAGAGGCGATTAACGAAGCGGCTGAAAAGCTGGCGCTGGTTTGGGCCTCCAGTGATGAAGCCGTTGCAGTGGTTGATGAAAACGGAAATGTCACTGCCATTGATGGGGGAGAAGCAACTATCACAGTCTCAGTGGATGGCACAGATATCCAGAGCAGCTGCAAGGTGAGTGTGACGGTGCCGCTTGAAGCGCTGAAGGCTGAGGCAGAAATGCAGCTCTACATTAACGGCGCAAACGCTGAGGATGGCTACACGGACAGCAAGATGCTGGATATAACGCTTGTTCCGGCTGACGCGGACAATGTTGAGCTGATTTACGAATCGACTGATGAAAGTGTTGCAACCGTGGATGAGAACGGTGTCCTGACCGCTGTAGCGAACGGCAAGACGACCATCACGGTCAAGTCCGGCGACATCTCGACTGAGGTTGAGGTCACTGTCTACACTGTACCCAGCGCTTTCTATGCGCAGGACATGGAGCTGACTGTCGGTACATCCGGCAAGCTGGAGGTGGAAATCGAGGGCGAGGATGTCAACTTCGGCACGGACTTCACCTATTCGTCTGATGACGAGAATGTGGCGACCGTGGACGAGGATGGTGTCGTAACCGCTGTTGGCGAGGGCAATGTCCAAATCACAGTGCAGAGCGAAACCGGCGCGGCAAGCGCTGCAATCGTGCGCGTTACGCCGAAGCCCGCTCCGACGGCAACGACCAATCGTGGAAACGGCAATGCTTCCAATGGCAACTCCGGCGGTTCCACTGGTTCTTCCGGCGGCGATGATGCTGTTGAAACTGTTGGGCCTGCCCCTGCACCGGCTCCTCAGCCTGAACCAACCCCGGCACCTGCTCCTGAACAGCCATATTGCCCTCTTTGCAAGGAGTATGGGCATAGCGGTTGTTATCACGGCAACGGGTCGGATACAGGCACTTGCCCGGTTTGTGGAGTTGGGTATTCCACATGGCACGAAGAGATTTTGCTGAACCCCGAGACCAACCCGGAGCTCTACTGCTGAGTCTGCTGTGTCAAATCAATCTCGAATCATTCAGCCGGGGCCTCTCTATGGGGCCCCGGCGCAACAAAAAGTCAGTTGACAAAATGGCCAAATGGTGTACAATAAAAATTTGCCAAAGTAAAAACACAAAAAGGGAGGACATATTCTATGTGCGAAGTGGTGCAAAGTTTTGTTGATAAGGGTTCGCTGGAACGGGCAAAAGCTGTGGCCGCTCGTATGCTGGCTGCGGGAAAATACTCCTTGGAGGAAATTGCCGAAATGTCCGGCCTTTCTTTGGAAGAGGTAAAAGAACTGCGCTAATCATCAAGGCTTAACCGCTGCGCAAGCAGCTTGCGTAAGAGAAAACCAATTTTAAGCGTGGGGTGGGGGGAGAGTTTTCTTCCCCCGCTCTTTTTGTGTCAAGAGAACGGTTTCTGTCATGATGACACACCGCTTGGAAGCTTGATGCACGATTTTCATTGCCGAGAGGCAAAGGATATCCGCAACAAGGTTCTTGCGCGGCGTATGGAGAGCATCAAAAATAATGAAGTGGAGGTAGCAAAAATGTGCGAGGCGATGGAAAACTATGGCGATGAACGGTACGAAGAGGGCCGCGAGGACGGCCGTATTTCCACCATTCGCGAATTTATCGAAGGCGGGCTCCCTCTTGAAAAGGTTTTGAGCTTTTGAAAGTTCCGCAGGCAGACCGTGCCGCACTGCGTGAACGACTCCTGTAAGTAAAATGTGCAATAGCGTGATGCAGCCCCCGGCATTGCGTGAATGGTGAACAGTGGGGGAAAGCGTCTTGGCCTCTTGGTCGGGGCGCTTTTTTTGCGTGGAAAAGGCGCTTGGGGTTGTGTTTGTACGAAAATGGATGCAAGATTGACTGAATTATTTATTACAGAGAAAAGCCTCCGCGTCTTGACGGGGGAGATACAAAATTCTGCTGTTTCCGTCTGTTTGAGTGTTGCTCGATAATCTGCATATCGTTTTGAAGTCTTTAACAGAAATATCTCCATCGTAAATCGTATCAGGCCACAGCAAATTGCGCGAAGTGTGGTAGCGGCGTACATGCGGCTCATAGGGATAAATATCAGGATACAGGGTCTTGCACAAATATGCTTGCAAGTATGCCAACCCCTCTGGTCCATCATCCGATACAATACCCTCGGCATAGCAATATAAAGAATCCGCTGAAAGTATGGGAATATAATAGCACTGGAAAGGCTTTTTGGGTCTATTGTATATGTTATGTGCATACGAGGATGGAAGTGCACACAAATAGTTTTCCGGCAACCCGCCGAATAACCCATGAATATGCCAACGTCCATCCTCAGACAGTTCGGATACCAATAAGTAACGAACGGATATACCACAGGTGCGTCGGAGCCTACGCAAGCTGTTCATCACCTGTTTTGTAACACTTTCTCGTGAGGGTTTGTTGCCTTTTACATCATTCGATGCAGTGAATGTGACAAAAAGCTCAAAATTATTGCAATACATAAGTTGCCGGATTGTACTCCGTGTGCGCGATAAGGATATGCGTATTTTTTCGCTTTCGGGGGTTAATGCTTGCCCAACCCACCATCCTGCATGGGCCACTACCCGGCACATTCCATGCCCGATTGCATATGCTGTTATTCTCATTTTCTTCTTCTCCTTCCTATCAAAAGAATTCCTTGTATGGCTCTAATTTGTTACTATCTATCAGGCACCCAAGGCTGCACATTTTGTTAGCCGGTAAATCATGATTGATAGTGCTTTGCATTGCCGTCCAATGCTGTGCTTTCATTATCATTGATTTTCGGGGCCGTGCAATGCTATTGGGGTGGATATTTTATTTTTCGAAAAAATAACAGGTTACCCCGTATTTGTGTCGAACACAAATACGCGATAACCCGTTATCGAATCATTTTCTTTTTATTTGATGTGTCTGCCAAATGTCTGCCCGATTTCAGCTTTCACTCGTTTTATGGCGCGATGAAATTGATGCGTAAAAAGCAAAAATTCCCTATTTTACGGGATTTCGCAACACTTGTTGCATCCTGCTTAACAGCAGGAAAACCTGCATAATACATACCTGCAAGGATTCAGGTTCTAGTGAGAGCAATCTCATGTGGGTTCAAGTCCCTTCATCCGCACCATAAAGCCAAGACACTATAGATGCAAAGCGTGTAAACCCGCTAAAAATCAAGTGTTTTGGCTCTTTTTTTGTCTCAAAAATCACTGATTTTTCCATAGATGCAAAACAGGCAAAATACCATGTTGAAGGGACTTGAACCCCTGGTTTTCCCAGTTTGTGGAAATCTCGGCAGAAATTTTTCGCGTGGCGCCCTTTTTGACGGGAGGATTTTCCGAAAAGGGCGCTATTTTTGTATGGTTTTTTCGCCAAACTTTCGCGCACGATTCTATTGGTTTTGCACATATTAAAAGTAGTGCCCTTTTTCACCCAAAATCCAGCGCCCTTTTTCAATCCGCGCAGATTCAAAAAGGGCGCTACCTTATTTAGTGAATAAATTGCAGACAGCGCGCCGGTTCGCTGATCCCTTCGGGGTCAGCAGACCGGCGCTTTTTTTGTTTCCGCACAAGGTTTGGGGGTAGCGCCCTTTTTCAGAAGGGCTTCATTTCAAAAAGGGCGCTGCGACATATTTACGAATGCGCATGTTACAGAGCAAATAAATAGCAGAAAGAAGGAATTTCAATGCAGCAGACAGATCCCAAAGTCCTCGAACGGTATTTCGGGGAATTGTCCATTGCCTTGGGCAAGGAGGGCTTTTCCGTCAGAGAGCAGGAGAATGACGGCCTCTCCATCAGCCTGAATGGCGAACCCGTTGGCATTGCCCGGTTCCATGCGATTAGCTATCCGCGCGAGGGGACGCCCAGCGCACCGCGTGAGGCACAGGAAAAAGCATTGTCGGTCATTCGCAATGTCAGCGAATATATGCGGCTGATGGAGGCGGCGCCCCTGTTGAAAGCGACTGGTCTGGAGGGGGATTACCGCATCCTTGGGCAGTTTAATGATGTGGTTTTGGCCGGGCACTTCACGCGGTTTGGTGTCCAGTTCATCACATGGGACTGGAACCAGGATCATACGGCGGTTTCCAATGGCTGCTATATCCTCGGCAAATACGAGGAAGCCAAGCAGGATTTTGCTGTGCGCAGCGGGCTTGTGCCGCAGGAGATGTTCTTCACACCAGACCAGCTCAGGGGGCTGGACATGTGCTGTGTATCAGCCCTTGCACATGACGATACGCTCACCTTTGAACAGGGGCTGCTGATCAGCGAGCTTCGCGAGCAGCTGCGGGAGATCGAACCGAGTCTCAACAGCCCGGAAACTGCGGAGGTTCACACCGAATCGATCGAACAGCAGGGGCAAACGATGTAACAGCGGCATATGGATGGCTATAGATGGCAGCCGATATGGGGAGGAGGCGAAAAACAAAATGGCACCCTTTTTCATTTTCCTGCCGTGTGCCTTTGGAAAGCTGATTGCTTTTGCCTGCTGCAATGCGGTATGACGGGCGAAAATAGTAAGTACAATCATTTAAGGACTGTACACATTTAACCGCCATTTTTGACATTACCGATTCAGCGAAATTACAAAATCGCACTGGCGTTGACACGGCTGGAGGCTGTGAAGAATCGTTGTGCTCCTGATAGTCGCACTGCCCGGAGAACCCTGCAGAGGGAACTGCTTTTGCAAGGAAAGAACTTCACCGGGCAGAGGAAGCATCTGCAGGGCTATGCTTTTTCCAAAACTCTTTTCCGCATCCACACCCGCGGCGGACAGCCGAAATATGCGCCGAATGCGCGGTAGAAGCTGCTTACATTGGGATAGCCGACCCGCGCAGCAATTTCCTCGGTGGCAATATTTTCCGACACAAGAAGCAGGGCCGCTTGTTCCATCCGAAGCTGCAGCAGAAGCTGCGCAAAGGTCTTGCCGGTGCAGCGGCGGATAATGCGGATCAGCTGGCGTTCGCTGTAACTGAAAAGACGGGAAAGATCTGTCAATGTCAGATTTTGATAATGCGCCTGAATATGCGCAAGCAGAGCCGCGTATTCCGGCTTCCAATACAGCCCGCCCTGTCTGGAAAGCCGCAGGGTGTGTTCACACCGCTGCAAAAGCAAAGGGAAAAAGGTATTCATCATGGCGTTTGTGATTTGTACACTGTACGGCGCCGGGGACCGGTATTCTCTGAAAACACCGTATAAAAGGCCCTCAAGAGCGGGATCCTGTCCGGTATCAAACCGCAGATAGGCGGTATGAGAATTACCGGCCAATGCCTGCTTGAAAAACAGGCTCATCAGGTTTTGATCGGACAGCTGCTGCCAGAATACTTTTTCAAATGTGCTGGCGCGCAGCAGATAGAAAAACATCACGCTGTCATCCTGCGGGCATTGGCACGCCTTGCGCACACCCGGCGGGATCAGCAGCAGGGAACCGGGCGCAAGATCGATCCGCTCCCGCTCAAACCAAACCGGGCAAGAGCCGGAAAAAACATAGTACACTTCAAAATAGGTGCTGCTGTGCCAGTAGGCGGGCATGTGGCGCAAAAAGCGGCTGACAGAGATGCTCTGTTCTGCGGAAAAATAGTGCGGTTCGTTTGGCTGCGTAAACACATCCGTCAGCTGGGATAATGCTGTGCGGCTGCTGCCTTTGGCAAATTCCTGCCCGACATCCGCCATGCCGCCGCCTGTCAGCAGCAGCAGTTCCTCCTGCGGAAAAGAAAAATCCGCCCGGCTGCCGAATTCCGTCACCATCCATTGCATATATTCCGCCATTTCCTGTGCCGTTAATGCGTGGCCGTGCGCTTCGGGCCTTTGTTCTTTACAGCGACGGAGCAGCTTTTCCAGCCGCGTCATCGGAAGCTGGTGCAGTTCGGCCAGCGCCTGTAACAGATTTTGCATGCCTCTCATCGCCTCCGCAGGTCATTACAATCACGAGAACCGCTCGGGGGAACCTCTGAATGGATCGCCGATCCAATGCGTTAATTGATTCAGAGATTACCTGATATGTCATTTATCGGGAATTTTCTGTCATCTATTGTACTAAACAATTCCGGGATTTGCAAGTATAATATGTACAAAAGGTACAGAAAGAAAGCTGCATAAGGAGGTCATTTTGTGCAAGCAATTCAACTGAAAGCCGCACATTTGAAAGATCCGTTGGGGATCGACATCAAAAATCCGTGGCTCAGCTGGACGGCGGAGGGCGGCATCCGGCAAACGGCATATCAAATTACGGCCGTCTGTGAAGGAGAAGAGGTCTGGAACACCGGCAAAGTGCCGGGCAGCGCCATGCATGCAGTGTATGGCGGCCCCGCCGCAAGCCGGATGCGCGTGGAATGGCGGGTGACGCTGTGGGACGAAAATGACGTTCCCGGAGCGGTAAGCGCCGCATGGTTTGAGTTTGCCCTGCTGGAGAAAGCGGATTGGCGCGCAAAATGGATCGACCCGGAAACAGCGCCGTTTGATGCGAAGGAGCTTCAGCCTGCCTCAGTGCTGGTAAAGACATTCAATTTGGAGCGCACCGGCCGCGCCCGCATTTATGCCACGGCCCACGGGATCTATGTGCTGAATATCAACGGCACGCGGGTAACGGAGAATATCCTCACGCCCGGAACCAGTGAGTACTGGCATCGTTTGCCGTACCAGACCTTCGATGTGTCCGGGTATTTGCGCCCCGGCAAAAACAGGATCGAGGTGACGCTGGGCGACGGTTGGTACCGTGGCTGCAACGGAAATACCGGCAACCGCAATGTGTTCGGTACCGATCTTGCGCTGCTGCTGCAGCTGGAAATAGACGGGCGGGCAGTGCTTGTTACCGACGAGAGCTGGCAGGCAGCCCAGGACGGCCCGATCCTTTCAAACGATATCCAGCTGGGAGAGCGCGTGGATGCCCGCAAAGTGCCCACCGCATTCCATGGCGTTCAGGAGAAGGACTTCGGTTACGGGAATCTGGTTTGCGCCAATACGCTGCCGCTGAAAGCAAAAGAAGCTTTCCCCGGCAAGCTGATGAAAACGCCGGACGGCGCAACTGTACTGGATTTTGGCCAGAATATGGCCGGGGTGCTCTCTTTCAGGGTACAGGCAAAGGCCGGACAGAAGCTTGTTTTTCACTGCGGGGAATATCTTGATCAAAACGGCAATTTCTGCGACGATAACTTACAGACCTATGGCCGCAAGGGGCCGCCGCTGCATCAGGTGGTGGAGTATATCTGCAAAGATGGCCTGAACGAATACGTCTGCACGCTGTGCATTTTTGGTTTTGCCTATGCAAAGCTGGAAACTGATTTAGACGAGGAAGCGCTGCAGGCTGCCACATTCACCGCATATGCCGTCTATTCGGATATGGAAGAGACCGCGTCGTTTGCCAGCGGCCACGCGCTGACCGATCGGTTTTTCCAAAATGCCATCTGGAGCGAAAAATCCAACTTTGTGGACATTCCCACCGACTGCCCCCAGCGGGAGCGCAGCGGATGGACAGGGGATGCGGGCGTATTTGTGCATTGCGGCACGCTGCTGATGGACAGCTACCCGGTGTATGAGCGCTTTTTGGCGGAATGCCGCGCGGCGCAGTACGAGGATGGCCGTGTCGCCAACATTGCGCCGCGCCGTGCGGCCAAGCCCACCTTTATGGACGGGCTCTACGACGGCTCCTGCGGCTGGGGCGACGCGGTGATCATCATTCCGTATACCCTTTACAAGCTGACGGGCGACGAGAAGATCCTGCGCGATAACTATGAAATGATGCGCAGATGGCTGCTGTTTTGTGAAAAGCGGGCAGGCAAAAGCAAGCTGAAGAATCTCTTCCGAAAGAACCCATTCCGAAAATACACCGTGGATACCGGCATTCATTGGGGCGAATGGCTGGAGGCCGGCGTCACGATGGAAGAATCCACAAAGGAAGTTCTGCTCAAGGGTGTACCGGATATCGCCACGGCTTACTATGCCTTCAGCAGCAGGATGCTGGCAGAGATCGCGTCGGTGCTCGGCAAAACCGAAGATGCGGGACATTTCAAACGCCTTGCTGCCGGCGCCCGCAAAGCGTATCAGTATCTGGAACTGAAAGACGGGCATATCCGCTCCGACCGGCAATGCCGCTTTGTGCGCCCGCTGTATATGGGCCTGTTGGACGAGGAAGCGGCCAAAGCTGCCGCCGCCGATCTCAACGCGCTGGTGGTGCAGAACAATTACCATCTGAATACCGGCTTTTTGACAACGGGCCGTTTGTGCGAGGTTCTGGCGCAGTACGGCTATGTGCATACGGCGTATCGTGTGCTGCTGCAGGAAGATGTCCCCGGATGGCTGTATCAGGTAAAGCAGGGCGCGACGACGGTATGGGAATCGTGGGAGGGCTGCGCGGGCAGCACCGGCGTTTCCTCTCTCAACCACTATTCCAAGGGTGCGGTCGCGGCCTGGTTCATTCAGGGCATCTGCGGCATCCGGGCCGAGGGACAAAGCATCACGATCCGGCCGCAGACCGATGAGCTGCTGGGGCACGCCAAAGCCGTATGGGAATCGCCTGTGGGCCGCATCGGGAGCGGCTGGCGTTACGAAGCGGACGGCAGGGTGACGTATACGGTGAGTATCCCGTCCAACACGACGGCGGTTTTCATTGCACCGGACGGTTCCCAGCGGGAGTTGGCTGTCGGTGAAAATCAATTCTGTATATAAGGCGGTGTGCAGCATGAAAAAGATCGCGGTGATCGGTTCCATCAATATGGATCTGACGGCGCAGGCGGAGCGTTTGCCCGGAAAGGGCGAGACGATTTCGGCAAAAAGCCTCCAATATGTTCCCGGCGGCAAGGGCGCGAATCAGGCGGTTGCCGCCGCGCGGCTGGGCGGCGATGTCGCCCTGTTCGGCTGTGTGGGCGACGACGCCTTTGCGGACAGGCTGATCGAAAATTTGGAGCAGAACAGTGTGGATACGGCCTCCATCCGCCGCGTGGCCGGGGTATCCAGCGGCATCGCGATGATCACTGTTGCGGAACAGGATAACTGCATCGTGGTGGTGCCCGGCGCGAATCACTGTGTCACGCCGGCTTATCTGGATGAAGTAAAGTCCGCCGTTCTGTCTGCGGATATTTTGATCTTGCAGAATGAGATCCCGCTGGACACGGTAGCTTATGCGATGGAATTGGGCCGTCAGGCGGGGAAACTCGTGATCTACAACCCGGCTCCGGCGGCGCCGGTTTCGGAAGAGGTTTTGGAAAAAGCGGACTACATCACGCCCAATGAACATGAGGCGGCTCTGCTGTTCCCGGATGCCGGCGATCTGCCTGCGCTGCTGGAGCGGTGCGGCGGAAGGATGATCGTTACGCAGGGCGAAAAGGGCGCCGCCGCGTGGGAAAATGGGGAAATGCTGTGCATTCCGGCGCGCCCTGCCAGGGTGGTGGATACGACCGGCGCAGGCGATACGTTCAACGGCGTGTTTGCCTGTGCGCTTGCCAAAGGGTATCCGCTGGCAAAGGCTTTGCAGATCGCCAACACGGCGGCCAGCCTCTCTACAGAGCAGCCTGGCGCACAGGGCGGAATGCCCACATGGGCGCGCGTGACGGAATGCGCCGGTTTCGAAGAACCGTAACAGATGCAGGATATAAAGCAGAATAAAAATATATCTGCCGGACATGCAGCGGTTTGGTAAGAAAAATTCGGCCGAAAAAACAGACGCTTTTGGGAGGTGCATCCATGACAGCGGAAACCAGATACGGTAAGGTTCAGGGGACAGAAACTGCCGCCGGGTATGTTTACAAGGGGATCCCTTATGCGCGGCCCCCTGTGGGTGCGGACCGGTTCCGGCCGCCGCAGCCGCCCCAGCCGTGGGACGGCGTGCGCGTTTGCGACAGGTTCGCCCCTATGGCGGTGCAAAAAGAGGAAAAACCGGACAGCTTTTACGGAAAAGAATTTTTCTGCGATCCAGGCTTCAAAGTTGAAAGCAGCGAGGACTGCCTCTACCTGAATGTGTGGACGCCCAAAGACGCCCATCAGCTTCCCGTGGCAGTGTGGTATCACGGCGGCGGATTCCAGAATGGAAACGGCGGTGAGATGGAATTTGACGGAGAGGCATTCAACCGGCGGGGCGTGATCCTGGTGACAGTCAATTACCGGCTGGGGCTCCTCGGCTATTTCTGCCATGAAAAGCTTCGGGATGCAGACGGCGTTTCCGGAAACTGGGGACTTCGTGATCAGATCGCCGCGCTGGACTGGGTACGGGAAAACATCGGCCAGTTTGGCGGCGATCCCGGTTGTATTACCATCTTCGGCCAGTCTGCCGGCGGCATGGCGGTGCGGGACCTTGTCTGCTGCCCTGCGGTGAAAGGGAAGATCGCGCGGGCGATCCTCCAAAGCTGCAACGGCTGCAAGGGGCCGCTCAGGGCCGATTTCACCATGAAAAAAATGGAGAAGATCAGTGCCCGCTTTTTGAAACGAAAGCGGCTGAGCATAGAGGATCTTCAAAAAATGGATGTGGATGCGATCCTGAAGCTGCAATGGGAATACAATTTTTTCGCCGGCCTGTGGACGCGCAGCGGCATATCGCTGACGCCTGTGATCGATGGAAAAACGATTCCCGCAGACCCGGAACTTGTCTGTGCGCGCGGCGAGACTGCACGGGTGCCGTATCTGGTTGGCTCGCTGAAAAATGATATGGGCGTTTCCAAAGCGGGTGCGGCCGATCTGTCGAAATCCCGCATGCAGATGAGCCTCATGCGTTGGGCCGGCTGCCATACCGCCCAGGGGGTACCAGGCTACGCCTACCATTTTCAGCACGAGCTGCCGGGAAACGACGGCGCGGGGGCGTTTCATTCCGCAGAGCTGTGGTATGTATTCGGAACTTTGGGGCGAAGCTGGCGGCCGATGGGACAGGCGGATCATGCGCTGTCCGGGCGTATGACCGATATCTGGGCGCGTTTTATGAAAACAGGAGATCCCGGCTGGATTCCCTGTACAGGCGAGACCGGTTATTGTGAAATTCTGAAGGCAGAGTAAAAGAAGGAGAGGAATTATGGCAAAAGAGTACTTAAAAGGCAGTATCTTTGACAAGGACTTTATGCAGACCCATGTAAAAACAAACCGCATCACCGTAAAAGAGCGTGTTCTCGGCCATATCCTTGGCCCGGGTTTTGTGTACGTCTATTATTGCGTGATCCTGGGGCTCCGGGAACTGTTCTATATGGACGTTCTCCGCATCAACGAGATCTTTGGCAATACCTTTACTTATCTCACGATGACGACGGTGACGACCATTCTGGGCATGGCGGTCGGCTTTTATATCAACCATCTGACGGAGAAGACCGTCTGTCGTGCGGGCCGCTTTCGTCCTTACGTTCTGATCGGAACATGGCTGATGGCCTTTTCCGGCTTCTTTATGTTCTGGAGCCCGTTCCGATGGGGGTCCGCCGCGCACCTTGTGTGGCTTTATGTCTTTAATATCCTTTACAGTGCCGTAGCGATCCATCTGTACAACCAGCGCGACAACATGGTTTCCGTGATCAGCCGCAATATTCTGGAGCGCAACAATATCACCACCATCCGAAGCGCCGTTTGCAATATGAT
Source organism: Subdoligranulum sp. (assembly GCA_014799685.1). Taxonomy (GTDB): domain Bacteria; phylum Bacillota; class Clostridia; order Oscillospirales; family Ruminococcaceae; genus Ruthenibacterium. The sequence continues at coordinate 102,899 of JAAVHN010000019.1, forward strand.
CGCGGGCGTTGTGGTTTCGCTCGTGATCATTGGCGCCATCTATCCTGCGGTGCTGCAAAAGGATATGTCAGGTGTAAGCTGGTACATCACGGTCGGCAGTACGGCGGTGATAGCGCTCGTCTTCTCCGTTGTGGAGTATTTCTGGATCCGTGAGCGCGTTACCGAGGACAATCAGAAGATCCTGGCCGATACCTCCGGGTCTGCCGCGATCACGGTACCCTTTGTGCAGCAGGTGAAAAATCTTCTTTCGGACAAATACTTCCTGTTGGCTACAGTCGTGGCAATTGGGGCGGTGTTCTATGATTTCCTCCAGGGCGGCAATGCACGCGTCAATATGATCACCTACATTCTGGGCGGCAACGAGCAGAATGGTCTGCAGATGATCTACCTGATGGCCTCCATGCAGCCGATGGCGATCGGCGCTGTGGTGGTGCCGATCCTCGCAAATAAGTTTTCCTCCCGAAAGATTTTGATGGTTTCCTCCATCGTAACCCTTGTGGGCGTCGGCATTGCCCTGATCGATCCCGGCAATTTTCTGGTGGCAGTCCTCGGCGGGTTCGTCTTCGCCGCCGGTATCTTTGCTGTGACCAATATGTTCCGCGTGTTTCAGCAGCAGACCAATGACAATATCGAATATAAATTCGGTTACCGCGCCGAAGGGACACTGGCGCTCGGCGTGATCACAACGCTGTACACGGCGCTGCTCAGCCCACTGAATGCAGTTTATGAAACCGGCCTTACCTATTTCGGATACAAGGCACCCGAGGTCGTGGACGGTGTCACGCAGATCTTTGAGCAAAATCAGGCAGTCAACAACTGGATCCTGTTTGCCTACTATGGAGCATACGCAATTTTTGCCATCATCATTTTTGTGGTCTGTATTTTCTTTGATTTGGAAAAAAAGATGCCCGAAATTCACACAGAACTTCGCGCAAGAGCGAAAAAGGCGGCCGAGGACCGGGGCGAGACCTACTACACGCCGGAAGAATTGGACCGGATGGAACGGGAAGAAGCCGCTGCAGAGCTTGAGAAAGCCCGTATTACAGAGCTGAAGGAAAAATGTGCGAAAAAAGGCCTGGATTTTGAGGCGGAAAATCAGAAATATCTCGCGGCCAAGGAGAAGAAAAAGGCCAAACGCGAAGCGAAAGCCGCGAAGAAGGCATCCGGACCAAAGCAATAACGGTACAAAGCCGGGGCGGCGGCCGTGCCGCCCCGGAGATCGGAAAGGGGAAGATCGAATGGAATATGATCAAATCGCCGAACTTGTCAGCCGGATGACACTTGAAGAAAAAGCGGGTATCACCTCCGGCCGGGACGGCTGGTTTTTGAAGGCAATTGAACGGCTGAACATTCCCGCAATCCGCACGAGCGACGGGCCCCACGGCCTGCGCAGGATCGACGGTGATTTGAACGGACTGAGCGGACACAGCACACCTGCGGTATGCTTTCCGGCGGAATGCACCACAGCCGCCAGCTTCGACCGTGATTTATTATACCGGATCGGAGAAGCGCTGGGCAGGGAGTGCCACGCGCAGGATGTGGACATCCTGCTTGGCCCCGGAGTCAATATGAAACGGAGCCCGCTGTGCGGACGGAATTTTGAATATTTCTCCGAGGATCCGTTCCTTGCCGGGGAATTGGGCGCTGCTTATGTCCAGGGTGTGCAAAGCCAGGGGGTCGGCGCCAGTCTGAAGCATTTCTTTGCGAATAATCAGGAGACGCGCCGGATGGATGTCAGCGCCGAGATCGACGAGCGGACCTTGCGGGAGATCTATCTGCCCGCATTTGAGACGGTGGTAAAAAAGGCGCAGCCATGGACGGTCATGGCCAGCTACAACAAAGTGGGCGGCATTCATTCCACCGCAAATGCATGGGCGCTGACCGAGCTTCTGCGCGGCGAGTGGGGCTTCGAGGGAGCAGTAACGAGCGACTGGGGCGCGACCCATGACCGTGCAGCGGCAATCCGGGCCGGATGCGACCTGACGATGCCCGCTGAGGACACGGACAAAGAGATCGTGAAAGCTGTTCAGGATGGCAGCCTTTCCGGGGAAGCGCTGGATGCCTGCTGCATTCGTCTGCTGCAGCTGATATTCAAAGCCGTGGAAAACAGGCGGAGCGATGCTNTGTTCGATGCGGAGGGCGGCCACGCGCTGGCCCGTGAAGCGGCGGAGAACAGCATGGTACTGCTGAAAAACAACGGCATTTTGCCGCTGTCCAAGAGCGCCAGGGCCGTTTACATCGGCCTGTTTGCAAAAGAGCCGCGCATCCAGGGAGGCGGTTCCAGCAACATCAACTGCGTCAGGATCGTGGGCGCTGTCGAAGCAGCCCAAGCAGCCGGGCTGGATGTAACGTATCTTTCCGCTTATGAGCCGGATGGCACGGCTTCCGATGCGCAAATTGCAGAGGCCGCCGAGGCTGCCAAAGCTGTGGATGCGGCAGTGCTGTTCATTGGCTTGCCGGACAGCATGGAATCCGAAGGTGTGGACCGCGTTCATATGCGTTTGCCGGAGGGCCATAATGCGCTGGTGGATGCCGTATGCGCGGCCAATCCAAATACCGTCGTGGTTCTTCATAACGGCAGTCCTGTGGAGATGCCCTGGGCAGAAAAGCCCGCCGCGATCCTGGAAGCGTATCTGGGCGGACAGGCGGCAGGCGAAGCTGTGGTAAAGCTTTTATATGGCGATGCGGTTCCTTCGGGCCATTTGGCAGAAAGCTTCCCCTTGAAGTTAGAGGACAATCCCAGCTATTTATCTTATCCCGGTGAAGGCGCAAGAGTGCGTTATCAGGAGGGCCTGTTTATCGGTTACCGCTACTATACCAGCAAAAAACAGCGGGTTTTGTTTCCCTTTGGACATGGACTCAGCTATACTACGTTTCAATACAGCGATCTGACACTGGATAAAAGCAGCATCCGGGAGGACGAGCAGCTGACCGTCAGCGTCACGGTGAAAAATACCGGCAGCCGGGCGGGAAAGGCGGTCGTGCAGCTCTATGTCGCCCCGCAGCATGTCGAGATCATCCGTCCGGTACGGGAACTGAAGGAATTTGCCAAGATAGAACTGCAGCCCGGAGAGAGCAGGACCGTCAGCTTTTCGCTGAATCAAAGGGCCTTTGCGCACTGGAACGAGGATGCCCATGCATGGCGCTGTGAAACGGGGATCTATCATATCCAGATCTGTGAGGATGCCCAGACGGTTCTTCTCAGCGAAGCGGTTCAGATGGAGGGAAGGCCGTTGGCCCCAGTGGGCGGATACGGCTCCGGTACGCCCATGAGCCTGCTGGCATGTGTGCCGGAGGGACGCAGGTTTCTGGATGAAAATATCGTTCACATGGTAAAAGGCATGGCGGCGATGGGCTATATTCCCGGACAGCTGTTGGAAATGATCGACAGCATCCCCGGCGGCCTGACGCTGGATGCCATGGACATGATCGCGCGGCGTGCCGGGCGCAGCGGCGGCAGCGCGGGCGGTGTTTCCGGCCTGGACGCGCTTTTGGGACAGCCTGTATCCATTCTGGCATCTTTTCTGCCGCAGGAGAAGAAAGAAGAATTGAATGCTTTATTGACGGAGATGAATGCAAGAGCCTGACTTTTCAAAGGCATTCTGGAATATTGGAATCTATCATTGTATATAACAGGAGCCAGTCGCCCCAAAGTGAGCGGCTGGCTTTTGTCTTTTTCTTTGATCAATATATCCGCTTATGCGAAATCTGCGGCGAANAGCGCAGACTTCATAGCAATACCGAAAAAGCTATCAAGGAGATTCTGCGTATCTGCCAAGAGAAAAAACGTTTTGATGCCATTCTTGATGTTGCGGGAGAAGATTCAAAGCTTTTGATCCAGCGCTCTTTTTCAAAAGGTACCCATTTCAAAAAGGGNGCTACTTNTTNAATGATTGCTTTTGCCTGCTGCACGGCGGCAGGGCGCGCGGACGACGCGGAAGAGATATACAACCAGGCATACAGTGAGGAACAGCATACAAAATAGAAAGTCAAATCGGTACGTAGGCCGGGACGGTAAGGTTCAAAGGAAATGAACCAACCGCCCCGGCCTTTTTTGTTTTCTAATGAAGGGAGAAGAAAATGGAATGAATATCCACATCTACACCGAGATCCGCGGCCCGGCCCGCATACGCTCGGACGACGCGGCGTGGCAGACGGTTTCTGCAAAAACGCCGCACATCATGGTCGCTCCTCCAGAGCCGCCTGTTTGCACCCGGACACAAAGGTGAGCTTTCGACTGGATTTTGATGGTAATGGAGAAATGAATCTGCTTTTGATGCCAGAGATTCGGCAAGTATTTGCAAACCATGTCAAAGAGGTATTTGAGCGGGACGAAACCCTGCGGGACTATGTTTCGGGCGATTTGAACTTCCGGTTCAGTGGTTCCATGGTGTTTCTGGAATATACGTTTTCCTGTTGTGATGAGAATGAAGCGGAAGCCGAAAGCTTTTCTGAATACTGCATTCGAGAGGTTCAAAAAGAACTGGAGAGCTATGGCTGTCGAATGATCCGAGTTCAGTGCGAGGCAACAGAGGCGGATATGACATGGTGGGATCAGTTCGAGGATGCTGTTTTCGGGCCA
>JAAVHN010000020.1 GCA_014799685.1 Subdoligranulum sp.
ATGGAAGTAATATAATCAGACATACAAATAACGGAATGTCGATTGTTTCAAATGTTAAGGGCTGTGTGTTGGCACAGACCGATTACTTTCAGTCTGATACAAAGACATTATCAGCACAGGTTGCTATGAAAGGACGCTTTACTCTTTATTCGTATATTGGAAATCTATTTGTATATCTGTGCAATTTATATTTGTTAGGGAGCTTCATACTTCCCAAAATTAAACGATTCATTAAGAGGTAGTTAATTCCCATTTGTCGGNAAGTTGCAAAAAGTGAAAAATCGGAATTNCATAAGGAGANNATAATGGTTNAAGAAGTAAAATGGACAAAATATTTATGGCTGAGTTTNCTTTNATTTGNAGNATTTATGCTTGAATATCTNTCAATATTTGNAATNGAAGTTATATTTCTGCATGTAGATATACAGAATTATACAANGCANCAAAGAANNATTCATTGTATCATAATGGTTTTTATGTGGGCGTTTTNCATTNGTGTTCTNCTGNTTTTTTCAAGGAANNATTATCATTTTCCAGATAAGNGGAANCAAAAGGGANAAGATTTCNTNGAAAANTTGGATNGNAANNCTTGCTTGCTTCATTGGCTGNAAAATTATGACTTTCATTGATTGGCATACATTAAAGNTNNTNGGAGAAGCACAGGGTAAAACTGTATTCCAATTTTGNGNGCANTATTTATACTATATATTTGAAGTNNTGCTTGTTNTTCTAATCATAATATANGGNCAAAAAGCGATTGAAACNNTGTTGAAAAAAGAAAGNNCNATTCCTTTTGGCGGTATTATATTGGCTATGACATGGGGAGNGTTTCATTTCGTATCAAGAGGAGTAGGANTTGAAATATGGAACGGAATTTCTACTATGATATTTTCTGTTCTTAGCGGTGTAATGTATTTAAGATTAAACAGGAAATGCTTGTATAGCTATCTTTTCATCGCTATGGGCTATTTACTATAACTTCCTGTTTGTTGGAAAAGACAAGGCAGAAAATGATATGAAAACTGAATATTGTTTACCTTTTATCAGCGATTTATTTTAACAGTAAATCAGCTATCTTTTTTATTTTTGGAACTATCAACACAGCTTTAAAATCAGGAAAAGTGCAAAAGCGGCCGCCCGAAGATCTTTTCCCCGGGCAGCCGCTTGTCTTTTGATTGCTATAATTGCTTTTTNATGCGCTCCAGCGCGCTTTTTTCNAGGCGNCTCACCTGCGCCTGGCTGATGCCAATCTCGGCCGCCACCTCCACCTGTGTTTTGCCCGCAAGGTACCGCAGAGACATGATCTTGCGCTCGCGGTCCGTCAGTTTGCCGACGGTATCGCGGAACTGGATGGACGAGATCCAGCTTTCCTCCCCGCCTGTATCGCCCACCTGATCCATCACATACAGCGTATCGCCGCCGTCGCTGTACACCGGCTCGTACAGCGAAACCGGCTCCACCACGCTCTCCAGTGCCAGCGTGACGGTGGCCTGCGGCAGCTGGATCTCCTCGGCGATCTCACGTACGTTCGGCTCGCGGCCCAGCTTTTTTTGCAGCTGCTCGCGCGCCTGCATCGCCTTGTATGCCACATCCCGCACCGANCGGCTTACGCGCATGGCGTTGTTGTCGCGCAGAAAACGGCGGATCTCGCCGATGATCATCGGCTGGCCATAGGTGGAAAANCGCAGGCCCAGCTCCGGATTGAAATTATCGATCGCCTTGATCAGCCCGATGCATCCCACCTGGAACANATCGTCCGGATTCTCGCCGCGCCCCATAAAGCGCTGCACCACGCTGAGCACCAAACGCAGATTGCCGCAGATCATCTTCTGGCGCGCTTCTTCGTCGCCGGCCTGCGCTTTGGCGATCAGCTCCGCTTTTTCCTTTTCCCGCAGCACGGGCAGCTTTGCGGTGTTCACGCCGCAGATCTCCACCTTGTGATACTGCAAACCCATCGCCTCCAAGCAACGCGTGATGCTCAGAGTATGGGCGCNGAATGCGGCATACAAACCATGCGGCGGGCTGGGAAATTTTTACGNTGTTACGAAATACTCTCCAAATCGCCGCGCAGNCGGCGGATNATGCGCTTTTCCAGGCGCGAAATGTAGCTTTGCGAGATGCCGATCATATCGGCCACCTCTTTCTGGGTGTGCTCGGTTTTGCCGGAAAGGCCGAAGCGCAGNTCCATGATCTGGCGCTCCCGATCCGAAAGGCGGCTCACGGCCTCCAACAGCAGGCTTTTTTCCGCCGCCTGCTCCAGATCGTCTCCCACCTGGTTGCCGTCCGTGCCCAGCACNTCCGANAGCAGCAGCTCGTTGCCGTCGCCGTCGGTGTTCAGCGGCTCGTCGATGCTGCTCTCCTGCCGCCGGTTGCTGCTTTTGCGCAGGTACATCAGGATCTCGTTTTCGATGCAGCGGCTCGCATAGGTGGCCAGCTTGATATTTTTGGAAGGGACGAACGTATTCACCGCCTTGATGAGGCCGATCGTGCCGATGGAGATCATGTCCTCCACCGAAGCCGTGCGGCTCTCGAACTTTTTGGCGATGTATACCACCAGCCGCAGATTATGTACGATCAAAAGATCGCGGCTCTGCGGGTCGCCCGCCTCAAGGCCCTCAAATACGAGCTTTTCCTCCTCGCGGCTCAGCGGCGGCGGCAGCGTCTCCGGCCCGTTGATATAGTAGATGTAGTCCGGCAGGCGGAAATACAGCATCCATTTGCGCAGAAATGCGCCCCATTTTGTGCGTATGCCCCTGAGCAGCGGCATGATTCAATTCCCCCTTTTTCAAATTCCCAATTCGGTTATGGATTGCTTGGGTGATTGCGTNCCCGAAAAATCGCCTGTACGTTTCTCNAAATNTNATTTTCGGCAATTCGAAACCGCGTTGGGATTTTCCAAACACGGCAGAAGTGACACAAACCCGGCATCCGGCGTTATCCCATGCCGTCGGCAGGCACGATGGCNCAGAACGAGCCGTCCGCCAGACGCTCCGGCGTAAACACCGCGCANACCTGCCCGTACCGTGCCCCCCCGGCGCCGCTGCCGCCCACGCACAGCTCCCGNACGCGCACCGCGGGCAGCGCGCGGGTTCCCGCCGCCGTCTTTGTGGGGATCAGGCGCAGCGGAATGCCACCTGCTTCGATCGCGCCGTCGTCAAAATACAGCGAAAGCGTGCGCACAAGCCCCGGCGGCAGCACATCCCGCACGGCGGGAAAGCTGAGCAGAAACGCAGGTGCGCCTGTNATGGGGTCCACAACNGAAAAGCCCGTGTCCACCAGTGCAAGGCCCTCCACGCGCCCTTCTTCGAACTGCGCGGCAAACGGCGCCGTCCTCGTTTTTTGCGGGCGGCCAAATGCCCATGCGCACAGCTGCACGGCCAGATACATCCCCGTGATGCATCCAATCAACAGCAGCGGCGAAACGTTGAAATACACCGCCAGATTGTTGGTGCGGATATTCTGNGCCGCACCNTACCAGACGGCCGCNAGCACCACGCCGGAAAATGTCAGATTCAGCAGCACGTACCAAAAGCAGCATTTTAAAAAGCCGCGCACACTATGTACCGGAAAGCCGATGAACACGATGAGCACCGCGCTGCCCAGCTTCGCTCCCCACATCAGCCACACGGGCAGCGGCGGCAAAAGCAGCAGCAGCGACGAAAGCCCNGCGGCGGCGGCNCCGAAATANATGCGCCNANCCGGNGCNGCCACNCCGGAAAGNTGCATNGCNGCNCGCAGCAGNNAATAGCCNATGAGCGCGTTGACAAAAAACAGGATATCCACATACACAACGCCCCGCATCCGCATGCCCCCTCCGCTTGGAATGCTCCGAGCCGGCCTGCACGTCTTGTACCCGGCCCGGAGCTTTCCCTGCCTTTCAGTGTAGTACGCGCGGCGCAAAAAGCCTGTCGAACATGGTGTGCAAAAAAGGAAAAACCTGAACCGGCCCCGCAGGCAATCCAGCAGGCAGGTTCACCGCCGGGAAATGCCGGAGGACGCGTGCAGGGCTTTCAAAAAAGCACCGGAAAAGCCCAAAAAGGCGCCGCCGGAGGAAAAACTCCCCCGGCGGCGCCCATATGTTTTTGCTTTCGGCCATGCCGAATTTTTCTGCTTTTGTTTATTTCTTCAGCCAGCTCATCATCTTGCGCAGTTCGGCGCCCACCTTCTCCAGCGGGTGCTGGGCCTCTACGCGGCGGGTGGCAAGGAAGCGCGCCTTGCGGCCGCCCTTGGATGAAAATTCCTGCATAAACTCGCTGGCGAACGTGCCGTTCTGGATCTCGGCCAGAACGTTCTTCATCTCCTTGCGGGTCTCCTCGGTGATCAGGCGCTTGCCGGTGCGGTAATCGCCGTACTCGGCCGTGTTCGAGATGGAATAGCGCATCATCGCAAAGCCGCCGCTGTTGATCAGGTCGACGATCAGCTTCATCTCGTGGATGCATTCAAAGTAGGCCATCTCCGGCTCGTATCCGGCCTCCACCAGCGTATCGAAGCCGGCCTTCATCAGCTCGGTAACGCCGCCGCACAGAACAGCCTGCTCACCGAACAGGTCGGTCTCTGTCTCCTCGCGGAAGCTGGTTTCCAGAATGCCGGCGCGGCCCGCGCCGATGCCGCTGGCATACGCAAGCGCGATGTCCTTGGCATGGCCGCTGTAGTCCTGCTCGACGGCGATCAGGCTGGGCACGCCCTTGCCCTCCACATACTGGCTGCGCACCGTGTGGCCGGGGCCCTTGGGCGCGACCATGATCACGTCGAGGTTCGCGGCGGGTTTTACGAACTGGAAGTGGATGTTGAAGCCGTGGGCGAACATCAGCACATTGCCCTCCTGCATATAGGGCGCGACCTGCTCGTTGTAGATATCGGCGGCGATCTCGTCCGGCACCAGCATCATCACGATGTCGGCGGCCTTCGCGGCCTCGGGCACTTCCATCACCGTCAGGCCGGCCTCCTCGGCCTTGGCCCAGCTTGCGCTGTCCTTGCGCAGGCCGACGACAACCTTCACGCCGCTCTCCTTCAGGTTCTGCGCGTGGGCATGGCCCTGGCTGCCGTAACCCATGATGGCCACAGTTTTGCCGTCGAGCATCCCCAAATTGCAATCGGCGTCATAATACTTTTTGATCATACTGCATTACTCCCTCTATTTTATATTTGCAGGCACGGCTGGCGCCGTGCGGTTGCTCTTTATGGTGCGGTGCGTTTGGAACGGGACGTACGGTGTGCGCGATTTGGAACACACGGCGCGCATCCAACGTACCCGCTCAATCGTGCTTCTGCACGCCGCCGCGTTCCAGCGCCGTGATGCCTGTGCGGCACATTTCCATGATCTCATAGGGTGAAAGCACATCCAGAAAACCGTCGATCTTTTCCGGCTCGCCCGTCAGCTCCATCACCATGCTGCCGATGGAAAGGTCAATGATCTTTGCCTTGTAGATATTCGCGATTTCCCGGATGGCGGTACGGTTTGCTTCGTCCGCAGCCACCTTCACGAGCAGCAGCTCGCGCAGCAGGCTGTGCGCCGTGTTCAGCGGGAAGATGGCCCGCGTCTCCTCCAGCCGCGCCGTCTGCTTGATGATCTGCTCCAGCACCTTCACGTCGTCGTGCACAACAATGGTGATGCGCGAAATTTCCGGATCGTCCGTGGCGGATACCGTCAGGCTGTCAATGTTAAAGCCGCGCCGCCCGAACAAAGACGACACGCGCGCCAGCACGCCGGAATGGTTGTCCACCAAAATGCTCAATACCTCTCTTGGCATACCGCCGCCTCCTTATTCCAAAATGATATCCTCAATGCTGCCGCCCGCCGGGATCATCGGCAGCACCTTTTCATCCTTGTGGATCAGGCACTCGATCCACACCGGGCCATCCGCTTTCAGCGCCTCGGCAAACGCGGCCGAAAACTCATCCAGCGTTTTGCAGCGGTAGCCCTTTGCGCCGAAGCCCTCGGCCAGCTTCACGTAATCCGTCTGGCGGTGCGGGTCGGTGCTGGAATAGCGCTTGCCGTAAAACACCGTCTGCCACTGGCGCACCATGCCGAGCACGGTGTTATTGAATATCACCGTGATCACCGGCAGCTTGTAGCTTACCGCCGTACACGCCTCGTTCAGGTTCATGTGGAACGAGCCGTCGCCCGTGATGTGGATCACGGGGCGCTGCGCGTCCACCGCCACCGTTGCGCCGATGGCCGCGCCGTAGCCGAAGCCCATCGTGCCAAGGCCGCCGCTTGTCAAAAAGCTGCGCGGCCGCACATGGCGGATATACTGCGTCGCCCACATCTGGTGCTGGCCCACGTCCGTGACATACAGTGCCTCCGGCCCGGCCAGCTCACAGATCGTGCCGATCACCTGGTGCGGGCACAGACGGCTCGCGTCGTCCTTCGGGCGGTAATCCTGCGCCTGCCATGCCTTAATCTGTTCCATCCACGCGGGGTGCTCTGTCTCTTTCACCAGCGGCAGCAGCATCTGCAGCGTCTGGCGCACATCGCCCACCAGGCTGTGATCCACCGAGACGTTTTTGTTCACCTCGCTCGGGTCGATGTCGATTTGCAAAATCGACGCCTGATGCGCGAACTGGTCGCCGTTCAGCGCCACGCGGTCGGAAAAGCGCGTGCCGACGGCCAGCACCAGATCGGCCTCATTGACGGCCTTATTCGTGGTGCGGCAGCCGTGCATGCCGATCAGGCCCAGATTCAGCGGGTCGCCGTAATCCAGCACGCCGGCGGCCATCATCGTATAGGCGATAGGGATCTGCGCCTTGCGGGCAAGCGCCTGCAGCTCCTCCCCCGCGCCGGACGCGGCCACGCCGCCGCCAATATACAAAAACGGGCGTTTGGCCTCGTTGATCATCTGTGCCGCGCGCGTGAGCGCGTCTTCCTCCAGCCGCGTCTCATACACCGGGTGTACGGGCGGCTTTGGCGTAAACTCCGTTTTCGCGCTCGTCACGTCCTTCGGGATATCCACCAGCACCGGGCCCTTGCGGCCTGTCTGCGCGATGCGGAACGCGTCGCGCATCACATCCGCCAGCTCCTCCACGCGGCGCATCACAAAGTTGTGCTTTGTGATGGGCATCGTGATGCCGGCGATATACACCTCCTGGAAGCTGTCGCGGCCGATGAGCGTGGTGCCCACGTTGCCCGTGATTGCCACCATCGGGATGCTGTCCATATAGGCTGTGGCGATGCCCGTGACAAGGTTTGTCGCGCCCGGGCCGCTGGTGGCGAGCACCACGCCCGTTTTTCCCGTGGCGCGCGCATAGCCGTCGGCGGCGTGCGCCGCGCCCTGCTCGTGCGCCGTCATGATGTGCCGCAGCTTGTCGCTGTATTTATACAGCGCATCGTACAGGTTCAGCACCGCGCCGCCCGGGTACCCGAACAGCGTGTCCACGCCCTGCTCCACCAGCACCTCCGCGAAAATATCCGCACCTGTCAATCTCATTGTGCGCCCTCCTTTTCTTTCCCACTGTTTTAGCCCATTGTTCCGGCAGCCGTACCGAATGCCAAAGCATGCCGAAGCGCACGGCATGATACAGGCCATCCCGCTTTGCGCCGCCATGTCAGCGCATTTGCATGCGTGCACCTCGGGCCGCTACCCCGGTGCATCCGCCCGTGTGCATAAAAAAAGCCTTTGCCTCTGGTTCATCAGAGACAAAGGCTAAAACAGCACTCTGCGGTACCACTCCGTTTGCCGCAAATTGCGGCCGCTCGGTGTGCACCACGTTTTGCCGTGCGCGGCAGTCTGCCGCGGGGCATTTCCCCAAAACCTGTATCCACAGGCCCGAACGCGATGCACCGGCCTTGTAACGGGGCCGAACCGTCACTTGCTTACACAGGCTTTGCCGCCCTTGGGCAAGGATGCTCCGGGAAGACTTTCACGCGCGCCCTCCACCGCCTCGCACCACCCGGCGGCTCTCTGTGCGCAGAGCAAACGCGCTATTCGATCCCATCGCTGCATTTATCATTTTTATGATATTGTTATTTATTATATCCATCCGGCTGCGGTTTGTCAAATCTTTTTTGAAAAATGCACCGCGAAAATGCACCGCAAATGTGCCGAATACGCTGAAGTTCCGCCAAAAATCCGGCGAAACAGCCGAACTGACAAGAACTGCCGGGTTAACTGAGGTCCCGCCCGGACCCATCGAAAGCTCCTGCAAAAAACTGAATTTATATATAACCCGGCTGAAAACTCCGGCAGGGCTGCTGAAGCCCCGCCGCAGTACCGGAATGCTGCTGGCACTTTTTTAAGTTGGGCATCGCGGGACAGTCGTATGAGCATGTATTCCAATGGTTTACTGCATATTGACAACAGAATTTCTTATTGATATGATTAGAATCATAAATAAAAATTCTTGCGGATGCAGTTTATTCTCAGGAATAACGAAAAAATGTCTTATGTTGAAGAAGGGATTCAAATTATCATGAAAAAATATTTCCTTCCATTTATGATGCTGGCAATATTTGAAACCGTTGCAATCGCATTGTGGCTGACACAAAGCAATATATTTTATTTGTTCAACTTCAGTTATATCGGGATATCAATTTCACTTGGAGTATTCCTTTTCATCAAAAAGTACAAATATGCCCGCAGAGTTGCACAGCTTTTGGTCGGCCTTTATATGTTGATATATTTGGGACTTATCTGCGGCGAGAACATGCAGATCGAGGGATTTTGGTATTATCTTTTCACAGGTGTATTTGAAGCCGCAACCATTCATTATGCAGTGGCAAAAATTTTTGGGCCGCTGCTTTTCGGCAGAGGCTGGTGCGGATATGCCTGTTGGACCGCAATGGTGCTTGATTTTCTCCCCTACAAAAATCCAAAAGCACCGAGAAAAAAGATCGGGTGGATACGGTATCTTACATTTGCAATTTCTCTTATATTTGTTTCAGCACTGTTTCTTTCTCATATTGGCAATCTTGAAAAAATCATGTTTTGGGCGTTTATTATAGGGAATATTATATACTATGCTGTTGGAATAATATTGGCATATGCTTTTAAGGATAATCGGGCATTTTGCAAATACATATGCCCTATTACAATTTTTTTGAAACCCATGAGTTATTTCTCGCTGCTCCGAATTAAGTGTGATAAAAGTAAATGTATTTCTTGTGGTAAATGCAAAAACGTGTGTCCGATGGAAGTAGATGTTACCGATAATTCTCGAAGACGAAAGAACGGTACGGAATGTATTCTTTGCTTTGAATGCGTAAAGAATTGTCCACGGAATGCGCTATAAATCCCGTTTCATGAAAAAGCTTGCCCGATATGCAGCAGGATGTTCCGGCCGTAATTGGACGGGCGCCGGATATATTGTTCGGACAAGTGCAGAGAGGTTGTTGATCGGGCAAGGGCCGAAAGAGAATGCCGGGCGCAGGCGGCAGCAGAAACAGAAGCGGAATGCCGCTTCGCAGCAGCCGGAAACGGCCCTTTAAGGGCGCCTGGCGAAAGCCGGGCGTTCTCTTTTGGCTAGCATTTGCCTGTCCCGCAATGAACCTTCAAAAAATATGTTCTGCGGATGGCTGCAACAACGGGTTGCTTGACTTTCCGGCAGAGCGATGCCACAATAGGCACATGGAGGTGCATTGCATGGAACCAAAAGATATGATCCTTTCTCTTCGCATAAAAAAGGGCTTGTCCCAGGAGGCTCTTGCAGAAAAAGTCCACGTAACACGGCAGGCCGTATCGCGCTGGGAAACGGGCGAAACCGTACCCAATACCGAGACGCTGAAGCTGCTCTCAAAGCTGTTTGATGTTTCGATCAACACGCTTTTGGGCGCGCCCCGGCAGCTGGTCTGCCAGTGCTGCGGGATGCCGCTCGAAGATGCTTCCATCAGCCGGGAGCCGGACGGCTCGTTCAATGAAGAATACTGCAAATGGTGCTATGCAGACGGGAAATTTGTTTACACAAGCCTCTCGGAGCTGACAGATTTTCTTGTGGAACACATGTCGAACGAGACATGGCCCCCACAGCAGGTGCGCGCTTATTTGGAAGCGCAGCTGCCGAAGCTATCACACTGGCAGCAAACAGGATCATAAGCATTTTTCGGACAGCGCTCCCGGCGGGGCGCTGTCCGTTTGCATATTGGGTTTGAAATAAACCGGGACCAATCTGCATGATCTATGGCCCGCAAATTCATATACCGGATGTGCCCGCACTCCTGAACGCCGGCCGTGCCCGCAGCCCCAAATACCGGCCGCCTTGTATCTCCCCTGCAAATATGGTATGATACTTTTATAGAACAGTCTCATCTTCTCTGAGAAAAACGGAGAAAAATAAATGAAAATGGCGGTGCTGTACTGATGCGAACACTATCCACATCCTTCCCCGTTGGAGAGATCCCCCTGAATGAATATCCCCGCCCGCAGCTGGTCCGCGAGGCCTGGCAGAATTTGAACGGCACCTGGCACTGCGATATCTGCCGGCGCGAGAATGTCTCGCCGGGCCGGCAGGACATTTTGGTTCCCTTCGCGCCCGAGAGCGCGCTTTCCGGGGTGCAAAAGCCCGTTTTGCCCGATCAGGCCATCTGGTATTCCCGCACCTTTACCATTGAAAACTACGACCCCGAAAAGTGCACACTGCTGCATTTCGGCGCGGTCGACCACGACTGCACGGTTCGTATCGGCGACGGCTGTTGGAAGCATTCGGGCGGTTACACTCCGTTTACATTCGATATCACGGATTATGTGCACGAGGGCGAGAACGAGATCGTCGTTATCGTCACCGATGATACCGACAAGGGCGACGCACCGCGCGGCAAGCAGGTGCTGGAGCCGAAAGGTATCTGGTACACGGCCGTTTCGGGCATCTGGCAGACGGTGTGGCTGGAACAGGTAAACCCCATTTACATCGAGGCTGTGCACTTTACGCCAGCGCTCGACAGTGTAGAGGTTTCCGTGGATGTCTCGCCGGATGGCGCGAAGTACACGGACGTGCATATGAAGATCTACGAGAACGGCGAATTTCTCGATGAGTACACCTTCCCTGCCTCGGAGACCCTGCGGGTGGAATTCAAAACGCCGCATCATTGGACGCCGGAGGATCCGTTCCTGTACGATGTGGAGATCTGGCCGACACATGGCGGAACAGAAAAGGACCACGTTACCACCTATTTTGGCCTGCGCACCTTTGCCGTAGAGGAAGACGCGAGCGGCACGCCCCGTTTTCTGCTGAACGGCAAGCCCTATTTCCAGCGCGGGCTGCTCGATCAGGGCTATTGGCCGGACGGGCTGTACACCGCCCCCTCCGACGAGGCGCTGCGCTCGGACATCGAGCGGGCCAAGGCGCTCGGCTTCAACATGCTGCGCAAGCACATCAAGGTAGAGCCCGCGCGCTGGTACTATCACTGCGACAAAATCGGCATGCTGGTATGGCAGGATATGCCCAGTGGCGCGGCCTACCCCGGCGATCTGCTCGCGGTGGGGCTGCCGAACATCGGCATCAATGCAGAGGATAAAAACTACAAGCGCTTCAAGCGTGAAAATGAAGCCGGGCGCGCGCAATTCACCGCCGAGCTGCGCGAAATGGTAAAAGCGCTGCGCGATACGGTATGCGTGTGCACCTGGGTGCCCTTCAACGAGGGCTGGGGCCAGTTCGACGCGGCCACGGCCACAAAGCTGCTGTGGGAGCTGGACCCCACCCGCCCGGTCGACCACGCCAGCGGCTGGCATGATCAGGGCGCGGGCGATTACAAGAGCATCCACAAATATATTTTCAAGGTGCGCGCGCCGCGCCCGGACGGCCGCGCGTTCGCGCTGACGGAATTCGGCGGGTACAGCCAGATCCTGGACGGCCATGTCTGGGACAAGGAAAAGAGCTTTGGCTACCGCATGTATCCCGATCGGCAGACGCTGACGGACGCCTACCGCAAGCTGCACGAAGAGCAGATCCTCCCGCTTTTGAAAAAGGGCCTCTGCGTGACCATCTACACACAGCTGACGGACGTGGAGTTGGAGGTGAACGGCCTGTTCACCTACGATCGCGCCGTCTGCAAGTTAGATGAGGCCACCGTAAAAGAGATCAACGAAAAGCTGGTACTGTAATATGGAACATTTTACACTCTATTCCTCCGGCATCGCGATGGCGCGCTTTGCTGTGGGGGACGGTACGCTCCTGCACGAAAAGCGGGAGGAACGCGGTCTTGTGTTTTCCGTTCCCGCACCGATGACGGCGGATGATGACGCCGCTTATGCCGCCTTTAAAGTGAAGCCGTTTTTTCTGCTTTCGCAGTGCGCCGGATTTGAGGCGGCGGCAAAGGAAGCACCGGAGGCCTTTTCGCTGGGGGAAATGCGCTATACCCGGGCGGAGCCTGACATGTGGCCCTGCGCAGCATTTGGCTCAAGCCCTGGCATGGGGCCCGGCACAAAGGCCAATGCAGAACCCAACGCAACGCTTGGCGCAAAGCCCGGTGCGGATCCGGATGCGGAACCTTGCACAGCGCTTGGCACAAAACCTGATACGGGCTCCTGCGCAGCGCCCGGCACAAAGCCCAACGCGGAGACTGTCATAAATCCCAACGGGAAGCCCGGCACGGGAAACGCACCGCTTTATTACATTCAAAGAAACACCAAATTCCCCTGTAACGCGCTGTTTTTGGCCGGGCGGCTGATCGCGTGGCTCTGTCCCAGCCGCGAGCAGGCAAATCTTCTGGTGCGCGACGGCTTTGAGGAATACACGCCGTTTGCGCTTTGGAGCGATTACGCCGGCCGCCCCTTGTACGGCGTGCAAGGGCCGGAAACCTGCCGCGTCCCCATGCGCGACGGTGTAGAGCTGGCGACGGATGTCTATCTGCCGGAGGGCGCGGCACTGCCCGTTCCCGCGCTGCTGGTGCGCACCCCCTACGACCGGGACAACGGCGCGCAAAACTATTTTCGCTATGTGCGGCGCGGCTATGCCGTGGTGGTGCAGGATGTGCGCGGCCGCAATGAGAGCGGCGGCGAGTGGATGCCGCACTATTACGAGGTGGAGGATGGCGACGATACACTCACCTGGGTGGGCACGCAGCGCTGGTGCGACGGCAATGTGGGCACGCTGGGCGGCTCGTACCTCGGCTATACGCAGTGGTGCGCGGCGGCGCTGGGCAATCCGTACTTAAAAGCGATGGTCAGCGTCGTCACGGCGGGCACCGCGATGACCGACAGCCCCATGCACGGCGGCTGCCTTGGCAGCGGCGGCTTTGCGTGGATGTTCTCGATGACCAAGCAGCGCTGCGCGCCCGAGCGCATGGCGCGCGACGATTGGGACGAGGTGCTGGATATCCGCCCGCTGCAGGATATCCCCTTAAAGGCTTTGGGCGAGGAAGTCCCTTTCATCCGCAAAACGCTGGAGCACCCGTGCGAGGATGATTTCTGGCTGCGCGGTAACTGGGCCAAGCGCAATGTGGGCCGGGTGATCCCGGTTCTCATTCAAAGCGGATGGTTCGACGACAACGGCATGGGCACTACCGAGGCCCTTGACCTGACCGCCGGATACCCCGCGGGGACGCGCAAGGTGATCCTCGGCCCGTGGCAGCACGGCGGCAACAGTATGTACGACCTGCACGCGCTCTCTTTCCCGGCAAACGCGCTGCGGTTCGATCTGGATCTTATCTATCAAAAATGGTTCGACCATTTCCTGCGGGGCGAGGAAAACGGCATCGAGCAAACCGCGCCTGTGGAATATTACACCATGGGAGAAAACAAATGGAAAACAGCCCGCTGCTGGCCCGTAGAGCAGGCCGACGACACGCCGTTCTACTTTGGCGAAAACGGTATGCTCTTTCCCATCAGCGGCAGAAGCGGGCATGACAGCTATTGGTACGACCCAAAGCACCCCGGCACGCACATCATTGATATGTGCGAAAACGAAATCGCCGTGCCCGAGGATTACACCGAAGAGGAGCAGCGCGCAGATTACCTCTGCTACACCACGCCGCCGCTCGCCGCACCGCTCACCGTGACGGGGGATGCGGCCGTAACGCTGTATATCTCCAGCGACGCGCCCGATACGGATTTCATCGTGCGCCTGTGCGATGTGGATGAGAACGGGCGCAGCGTCAAGCTGGCCGACGGTGTTCTGGCCGCGCGCTTCCGGAATGGATTTGAGACGCCGGAATTCCTGACGCCGGGCGCGGTGGAAAGACTTGTGATCCGCACCTCCAAGGTGTCGCACTGCTTTCTGCCGGGCCACCGCCTGCGCGTGAGCGTCACCTCCGGCGCGAAAAACCTGGTGTTCCCGAACAGCAACACCGAGGCGGGCTACAACAGCACCGAAACGCGTGTAGCGCTGAATTCCGTCTGGTACGGCGGCGGCACGCCGTCGCACATTCTGCTGCATGTGGAGCAGGGATGAGGCCGCGCCCTTGACGAAAAAACTCATCTGTACATTTCTCCCCTTTCGGTATTTTCCACCCGCGAAAAACGAGACTATAAAAGATACATTGCACGCAACCGACAAATATTTTTGTGAGCAAGCATATAAACATGAATTTATTGGAGCGGAAAATATGATCAGACTGGCAGAAGAAAAAGACTATTTGCAGTTGGCAACTATGAAGTGGCAGCATAGCCAAGAAGATGATGAAGATTATGGCGAAGGAAATCTTGAAGGGGTGGTTAAACAAGAGTTTATTAACAGCTTTGTTGATTTTATGAAAATACAAAAAAGCTATACAGTATTTGTAGTGGAGGAAAACGAAGTCGTCATATCCTCTATGTTTGTTTCTATCATTCCCAAGGTTCCCAAACCAAATGGGAAGTCGAAATCAATAGCATATTTAACAAATGTGTATACTTTGAAGGAGTATAGGAATAGCGGAATTGGTACGAAATTATTACAATATATCAAAAATTATCTAAAAGAATGTGCTTGCGAATTGGTAATCGTATGGCCCAGTGCCAATTCGGCTGAATGGTATAAAAAAAATGGATTTTGTTCCGAAAATGAGGTTTTTGAATGTCCATTATAGTTGCGTAATGCAAAACAAATTTATGCTTGAAGAATTGTCAGATGCGTGGAAATTCAGCGATTATATGTAAGAGTATTTGCCCAGCTCCAAATGATAAGCAACGGAAACATCTTCCGCAAAGAGATATATTTTTTGCGCATGGAACTGTTTGGAATTCTCTTCCGGTAAGAAAATCGTTGTTCGGAAAAACAGCTGATAAAAAAGGAGGAACCACCATGCTTCCCACCCGAGAACAGGCCGAAGCCCTTTTGCTTGAGGCCGCACAATGCAACCCCGGCCAATGGGACGATCACAGCCGCACCGCCGCGCACTGCGCCGGGGCCATCGCCGCCGCGTGCGGGCTGGACGCAGAGAAAGCCTACATCGTCGGTTTGCTGCACGATATCGGCCGCAAATTCGGCAAGCGGCATTTGGGGCATGTATCGGACGGCTATTCCTATATGATGTCGCTGGGCTACGATGAAGCCGCCCGCATTTGCCTGACACATTCCTTTTCCAGTCTCAGTCTCGACGATTACATCGGCAAATTCGACACGACGCCGGATGAGTTGGAACTAATCCAAAATGCCCTGTCCGGCATCGAAATGGACGAGTACGACAAGCTGATCCAGCTGTGCGACGCGCTCGCCGGCGCCGAGGGCGTCGTGGATATGGATGCGCGCATGGAGGACATCCGGCGCAGGTACGGGTCGTATCCGCCGGAAAAGCGCGCGGCCAATTTTGCGCTGAAAGAGCATTTTGAAGCGCTTGCCGGACGGGATATTTACGACATTGTGGACAAGGAGCATTATCATCCGTAACACAATCAGGAGGTCATAACAATGAACAAAGTAAGCTGCATCTGCCTTGGCGTGCGCAGTATGGAGCGCGCCATCCGCTTTTACCGGGATGGCCTCGGCTATCAGACGGACTGCAAAGAGGACAATCCTGCCGTATGCTTTTTCAATACACCGGGCACAAAATTAGAGCTCTACCCTCTCGATCTGCTGGCAAAGGACATCAGCGAGGATGCGCCGCCGCAAACCGGCAGCGGGTTCGGCGGCGTCACACTGGCCTACAACGTGCCGAAAAAAGAGGATGTGGATGAAACCATCCGCCTCGTCCGCGCCGCAGGCGGGACCGTTGTGAAAGAACCCCAGAATGCATTCTGGGGCGGCTACCACGCCTATTTTGCCGACCCTGACGGATATTATTGGGAGGTCGTGCATGGGCCGGATTTCGAGTATGACGAAAACGGCCTGCTGCGGTTTTAAAAACCGCCCCCTGCTTTGACTGTACCGTCCTCTCTGCCTGCATATCTTTAGATCGCCCCGGAAAGGAGCCCCGCCATGGAAGAGCCGCTGCAAATCCATCTCGCCGTGCGCGAGCTGGTGGAATTTGTGCTGCGCTGCGGCAACATCGACAGCCGCTTTTCCGGCTTTGACCGCATGAACGAGGGCAGCCGCATCCATCGCAGGCTGCAAAAGGCAGCGGGCGACGCCTACAAGGCAGAGGTTCTGTTCAAGGCCGAACGCACGGTGGACGGAGTGCATTATGCCCTTGAGGGCCGCGCCGACGGCGTGATCAGCGAGGAGGACGGCAGCTTCACGATCGACGAGATCAAAACCACCGCCGCGCCCGCCGAGCTGCTGACGGCGGACTTTAACCCGCTGCACTGGGCGCAGGCCAAGTGCTACGGCGCATTTTTGTGCGCGCGCGACGGCCTGCCCGGCGCGGCTGTTCAGATCACCTATTATCAGGTGGATACCGATGAGATCATCCGCCACCGCCGCACATTCACCGCCGCGGAGCTGGAGGATTTTTTGACGGATACCCTGCGCCGCTATGCGCCGTGGGCGCGCATGGCGGCCGGGTGGCGCGGTACGCGCAACGCCTCGCTGCAGGCGCTGCGCTTCCCCTTCCCCGCCTACCGGCCCGGCCAATACGAGATGGCGCGCGCAGTGTACCGCACCATCGCAAACAGCGGCCGGCTGTTCTGCGCCGCGCCGACGGGCATCGGCAAAACGATGTCCACCCTGTTCCCCGCGCTGAAGGCGTTGGGCGAGGAAAAGGGCGAACGCATTTTTTACCTCACCGCCAAAACCATCACCCGGCAGGCCGCCGAAGAAGCGCTCGCACGCCTGCGGCAAAGCAGCGCGGACAGTGAAACGCCGCTGCGCCTGAAGGCTGTGACGCTGACGGCCAAAGAT
Source organism: Subdoligranulum sp. (assembly GCA_014799685.1). Taxonomy (GTDB): domain Bacteria; phylum Bacillota; class Clostridia; order Oscillospirales; family Ruminococcaceae; genus Ruthenibacterium. The sequence continues at coordinate 17,125 of JAAVHN010000020.1, forward strand.
AAAGTATGCCCGCTGGAAGAACGCATCTGCACCCCGCAGGCCTGCCCGCGCGCGGACGGCTATTACGACCGGGTGAACGATGCGCTCTTCGAATTTCTCTCCACGCGCGATGCATTCACGCGCGCGGATGTGGAGGCTTTCGCCGAAGCGCACCGCCTGTGCCCATTCGAGTTTTCGCTCGACCTCACCAACTGGTGCGACTGCATCATCTGTGATTACAACTATCTGTTCGATCCCGTCGTCAGTCTCAAGCGCTTTTTTACCGAGGGCGGGGATTTCATTTTTCTGGTAGACGAGGCGCACAATCTTGTTGATCGGTCCCGGGAGATGTACTCGGCCGTGCTGAACAAATCCGCCGTATACGGCGTGAAAAAGGCGCTGGGGAAATCGCACCGCAAGCTGGCTGCGGCGCTGACAAAAGCAAATCAGGAATTTATCGAGCTGCGCCACCGGTGCGAGGAAGCCGGCACGCGCACGCTGGTGCTGCCGGATGGCGTGCCGGAGCTGGAAAAACGGCTTTTGCCCCTTTCCGCCGCCTGTGAGGCATGGCTGGAGGAATACCGCGAGGGCGAGCTGCACGCCGAGGTGCTGGCACTCTATTTTGATGTGCGCTTTTTTCTGCGCATTGCGGAGTTGTACGACGAAAAATATACCGCGCTCGTTTTCGCTTCAGGCGCGGAGGTCTCGGTGCGGCTGCTGTGCCTGGATGCCGCGCCGTTTTTAGACGATTCCCTTGCGCTGGGGCGCGCCGGCATCCTGTTCAGCGCCACACTCACGCCCGCCGAATACTTCATCCGCACGCTCGGCGGCGGCGAGGAGGCCAAGGCCATCGGCCTGCGCAGCCCGTTTGCGCCCGAGCGTCTGTTCCTTGCCGCCGCGGATACCGTCAGCACCAAATATGCCGACCGGGAGCGCACACGCGAAGAAGTCTGCCGTCTCATCGGTGCGGCGGTAAACGCGCGGACCGGGAATTATCTTGTTTTTCTTCCCTCATACCAATATTTGCGGGACGTGAGCGACGAATTCGCAATGATCTATCCCGATATTCCCCTGGCCGTACAGGAGAGCGGCATGGACGAGGCCGCGCGCGAGGCGTTTCTCGCGCAGTTTTCGGCGCAGCGGGAGGAAACGCTCGTCGGCTTCTGCGTGCTGGGCGGCATCTTCGCCGAGGGCATCGACCTTGTGGGCGACCGGCTCATCGGCAGTATCATCGTGGGTGTGGGCCTGCCGCAGATCGGCCCGGAGCAGGACGCGCTTCGTGACTACTACGAGGAGACCATCGGCGAGGGCTTCGCCTATGCCTATCAGTACCCCGGCATGAACAAGGTGCTGCAGGCGGCGGGCCGCGTGATCCGCACCGAGACGGATAAGGGCCTTGTGCTGCTCATCGACAGCCGCTACCGCACCGGGCGCTACCGCCAGCTGTTCCCGCCGCACTGGGCGCATTTGCAAAGCGTGGAAAGCCCCGAACAGCTTGCCCGGCTGCTGGCCGGTTTTTGGGGTCGAACCGATGAAAGCGAAAGGGGCATCGAACCCCGCGCCGCAAAAGGTCTGCAAGGCGGTACTTGAAAACAGGCATTTTAAAGGTTTTGTTTTGATTTCACCGGATCCAAGGGAATATATTTCAAAAAACACCGCGCCGGGCTTTTTCTCACCCAGTGTGGTGTTTTTTGTTTGTCTCTTTGAAAAACTCTCAACTGCCCTGGCAGTTATCATAGCCGGAAAACGAAAGGCTGATATGCAGCATGCTGCCTTCAACCCGCGCGGATACGCTGCCCTGCATCTGCTCCATCAGTTCCCGCACGATGGAAAGACCGAGACCTGCGCCGCCCTTTTCCCGCGCGGCGCTGCTTTGATAAAAGCGTTCGAACAGCCGGCCGGCGTCCGGCGCCGGGCCCGCGCCGAGGGGATTTGCAAAACAGATCTCCCCGGCCCGCGCCGAAATCACAAGCCCGCCCGCGCCGTGCCGCAGGGCGTTTGTGACGAGGTTCCGGTAAATGCGTTCCAGCGCCGTCCGGTTGGCCCAAACCTGCAGACCTTCAGTTTCAAACCGAACCTCCGGCCGGATGCCCGCTGCCTCCAACTGCGGATAAAACTCCGCAAGCACCTCGCACAGCGGCGGAAACGCCGCTGTTTCTTCGCATTCCGGCACGGCGGACCCGTTCAGCAGGCGGGTGTACAGGAATAGCTCTTCCAACAGCGTCTCTAACTCCCGCAGCCGCTTTTTTACGATCGCAAGATATTCCTGCCGGTTTTCCGGTTCCCCGTCCAGCAGCTGCAAATAGCCCATCGCACCGGCCAGCGGGGTGCGGATATCGTGCGAGATACAGGCCATCGTATATTTCAGCTCGCGCTCTGCCCGCTGCATCTCGGTGCGAAGCTGCCGGCCCGCTTCCAGCCGCGCATTGATGGCCCGGCACAGCCGCCGCGCCGGTGCGCCGGGCATCCGCACCGTCAGGCGCAAATTGCTCTCGGCCGGGGTTTCTTCCAGCGCGCGGGCCATCTCCAGCATTTGCGCCCGGTAGGCATGCAGCCGCAGCAACGCAGCCGCAAGCGCGCCAAGCGCCAAAATCAGGGCAGGCAGCATCCGTATTCCTCCTTGGGCAAAGAAATTTCAGTGTTTAGAGTATATTAGAATATAGGGATTAACGCTTCGAAAAATCTGCGCAGACGATTTGACAAAGAAATTATTCGCAGCACATTGCCCAGCATCCACCCACGAATGATACATGATGAATTCCCTTTCATCCGGATCCAATCACATGAAATGCCTAAACGTCCTGTTTTTCCATCACCGCGATGCCGGCGGCCATATAAACCCCGCTCCACCCGGCCACGCAGGCAAGGATCATCGCGATCTCGCTTGCGCCAAGCCACGGCACGCACTGCTTGCCCGCGACACTGCTTAAGAAATATTGCGTCACCATCGGCCAGCCGAACCTTTGGCACAGTGTTTCCAGCATCGCGGCGATCAGGCCGCTTCCGCCCATCACCGACAGAATGATGCCCATTGTGGAACCGCGTGTGAGCAGCACCAACGAAAGCGCCAGCAGACCAAACCCCCAGCAGGGCAGCCACAGCCAAAAGGCATATTGCAAAATATCCGCCGCGGCGTCGCGGGCAGGGTGCAGCCCGAACAGGCCGGGGCTGACAACCAAAAGCACGATGCTCGAAACGATCATCACCGCACTGTATACCCCCGCCGTCACCGCCTTGGCCAAAACATATTTCCAGCGCTGGGGCTGCGCAAAGCAGATATTCTTGATACAGCCGCTGGAAAAATCGCCATGGACAAACAGCGTCACCCCAATGCCTGTCAGCACCAGCAAAAAGCCGCTGCCGAGGCATTCATAGATGAATTCCAGCTGGGACAGCCCACGGATCTCCTCGCTCATTTGCTCGTCATCACCGCCCACGACCACCATGCCGCTCTCCTGCATTGCGTCCAGTGCGTCCGGGTCGGATATCTTCGCCACCAGCAAAACCAGCATCAAAAGCAGCGCGGCCCATACGGCCAAAATGATATAAAAGCTCCGGGTGCGCAGCAGTCTGCGCAGATCCATCCGTACCAAATTAAACATGCTGTGCCCCTCCCATTCTCTGTAGAAAATAGCTTTCAAGATCCTGCCGGTGCAGGCCCATTTCCTCCACCGCGATGCCCGCCCCGGCAAGCGTTTGCCCCACGGCTTTGGCGTCTGCGGCTTCATAGATGCGCATCTCTCCATCGGGGTGCATCTCCCACCGGCGCAGGCCGAATTTCTGTTCCAGCAGCGCGGCGGCCTTTTGCGGCTGATTGGTGCGCAGGTGCAGATAATCGGCGCATTTTTGCGCCAGCTCCTCCGCGGTGATCTGCTCGGCCATTTTTCCCTCCTGAATGATGCCGTACCGCGTGGCGATCTTGCTCAGTTCGCCTAAAATATGGGAGCTGATGAGGATCGTCAGGCCGCGTTCCCGGTTCAGCCGCAGCAGCAGCTCGCGCATCTCACGGATGCCCTCGGGGTCAAGGCCGTTGATGGGCTCGTCCAAAAGCAGCAGATCCGGCCCGCCCAGCAGCGCAAGACCCACGCCCAGCCGCTGCTTCATCCCCATGGAATACTGCTTCACCGGTTTTTTCTCGGTTGCGGAAAGGCCCACAATCGAAAAGATCTCGTCCACCTGCCGCTCGGGGCTGTCCAGCCCCAACAGCGCGGCGTACAGGCGCAGATTCTCCCGGCCGCTCAGATCCGGATACAGCCCCGGCTGCTCGATCAGTGCGCCGACGCGCCGGCGCGTTACCGGATCATGAACAGGCCGTTCGAAAATAAGCGCCTCTCCGCGTGTAGGGCGGGCCAGCCCGCACAAAAGCTTTAATGTGGTGGATTTTCCCGCGCCGTTCTGGCCGATAAATCCGTAGATATCCCCCTGCTCCACGCACAAATCGACATGCTCCACCGCCCATTTGTCGCGGTACCGCTTGGACAGATCCCTTGTCTGTATCACTGCCATTATCATTACCTCCTTTTTTGGCTGCAGGATCAGTTTACCAGGCAAATGCCCAAACATCGCAAAGGAAGGGTAAAGAAAGTGTAAAGATTGAAAGCCGCCGGCCCCTCTTGCCGCGAAGGCAAAAATCATGTATACTGATACAGATCATTTTGCCGAGAGAAGGTGCCGCAGTGCGCATTGCCATTTGTGATGATGAGGGAGCCTTGGCGGCGCAGGTGGAGCAGCTTGCCGCACGCTGGGGCATGGAACAGGGGCATCCCTGTGCTGTCCGCATCTTTGCCAGCGGTGAGGAACTGCTCTTTGAAACGGCGGGCAGCTATCCCTTTGACCTGATCCTGCTGGATATCGATCTGGGTGACGGAAATCTCAGCGGTTTGGCGCTGGCCCGAAAGATCCGGGAGACGGACGCCCGGGTGGCCCTGGCTTTCCTCACCAATTACCCGAACCATGTGTTTGAAGGCTACGAGGTCGCCGCCCTGCGCTACCTCATGAAGCCGGTAACAGCAGAAAACCTCTTTCCCCTGCTGAACCTGGCCCTGGAGCACACCGGGCATATCAGCCGCTACCTGGTGCTGGAGGTGGACGGAGAACAGCGGCGGGTGGAGGAGGACAGCATCCTCTATCTGGAAGCGCGCGGCCACGCAGTTCTGATCGAGACATTGGCAGGATCGATCACGGTAAAAGCTGCCTTCTCCACGTTGTCCCGCCGGTTGGGGGAGGATTTTGTCCCCACACACCGCAGCTTTCTGGTGAACCTGCGCCATGTCGAGCGGGTCGCACGGGGCCAGTGCCTGCTGGAAGGCGGGCGCAGCGTCCCCGTCAGCCGGGGCGCCTGGGAGAAGCTGAACCGGGCATTTATCGACTATTACCGGGAGGCATGATATGAAGCTTTGGATGATCCTGCTGGCCGCCGGGCTGGCGGCAGCGGCGGCGGGCGCGGTTGCCGTGACGGTATGGGCACTGCGGCGCCGCAGCGACCGGCGCATTGCCGCCTATCAGAACAAGCTGCTGGCCCGGCAGATCGCAGAGGTGGAAAACCTGTACCGGACCATGCGGGGCTGGCGGCACGATTATCACAACCACCTCCAGACCCTCAAGGCCCGCATGGACATGGGGCAGATCGACGGTGCCCGTGCATATCTGGATGATTTGGAGCAAGACCTGGACGGCGTCCGCGCCCTGGCGGAGACAGGCAATATCAGCGTAGACGCCATTTTGAACGCCAAACTCTCCCTGGTGCTGAAGCAGGGCATCGACCTCAACTTCAAGGCTACGGTGCCCAAGAGCCTCACCGTTTCTGATATCGACCTGTGTGTTATCCTTGGTAACCTCATAGACAACGCCATGGAATCCTGTGAGAAGGTGGAAGAGGGCCAGCGTTTCCTGCGGCTGTATATCAGTGTGCTCAAGCAGCAACTCTACCTCTCGATTTCCAACGCTACCACCGAAACTGTCCGTAAAATCGACGCCGCTTATATCTCCACCAAGCGCGGCAACCATGGCCATGGGCTAAAGCGCATTGACCGCGTGGTGGAAAAATACGGCGGCTACGTCAACCGGCAAAACGAACCCGGTGTCTTTGCTACGGAGATATTGTTGCCGCTGTAAGTACGCTGTCTCTCTTGCAATCTGCGCACGAATTTTTGCAATTCGTGCGCAGATTTGTTTTTTGTGTAGAGGATATGCTATACTGCTTCCAGCAATCCAAAGGAAGTGATCTACTTGAAAAAACATTCAGCGCTCAGCAACGAACTTTGGCTGTTAAAGCGGCTGATCAGGTATGAGAAGTATTACCCTTTGCTACTGGTTTCGCTAATTGCTGCGAATCTGCTGCTACCGCTGGTATCCACTCTGCTGCCAGCAGCGGCAGTGGCAGCGCTGACTAAAGGTGGCGAGATGGGACAGTATCTGACGGTCATTGTGGTGGGCGTGGTTCTCTACGCTACAATAATTCGTTTGCGAGACTGGCTGGAAAACCAGAATACCATGTTACGCAGAAGCTTCCACAAAGAGATCTGCGTGGGGATGTTGATGGAAAAGGCACTGACCGTGGACTACGCCTATTTAGAATCTCCAGAAGGTCAGCGGGAGCTGTCTGCCGCTAAAAATACAGTAAGCAGTTCTTGGGTTGAAGATATCGAGGAAGTTCTCTATAATGTGGAGCCTTGGTTGCGGAATTTGCTGGGGCTTATCTTATACGGCGCGGCTGCTGCTATACTGGATTGGCACATCTTGTTAGTGTTGACCGGCATGACCATCGCTAATTTGGCTGTCGAACACCTTGTGCAACACTATGCAGTAAAAACCCAAGAGGAGCGGGTTCAGCGCCACAGGGAACGGGGGTATCTCTTTCAGCAATCTGACAATCCTGCAAACGGCAAAGACATACGGCTTTACCACATGGAAAAATGGTTTTTGGCCGCACTGCGTGGACTGATTCAAAAGCAGTGGGATTACCGGCGGGGACGAATACAGAGGAAAATGGTTGGCAAGTTAAGTGACACAATATTTTTGGCGCTACGGGATGTTCTGGCCTATTCGGTACTGGTATCGGCGTTCCTTTCTGGACAGATCGACGCAGCGGGTTTTACATTCTCCTTGGGAGTTCTCTCTACCCTTACCGCATGGCTAAATGAATTCATTTTAACCCATAATAACCTGACCTATTATAGCATTGGATTCAACCATTTTCGTAATTTTATGGATAAAAACCATGTATCCCCAACGGACGGAAATGCAAACGTGGCCTCTGTCCGCCGTCCGCCTAAAGTGGAACTGCGAGATGTGACTTTCACCTACCCCGGCGCGGAAACGCCCACGATTGACCATCTGTTCCTCACCCTGGAGCCTGGGGAGAAGATTGCACTGGTGGGGCTGAACGGCGCGGGGAAGACAACGCTGGTGAAACTGCTGAATGGCCTGTACCATCCGGACAGCGGAGAAATTCTGATCGACGGCGTACCCATGGAGCAGTTCGAGCAGAAGGAGTATTTCAAGCTGATTGGCACAGTATTCCAGGACGTGAACCTACTGCCCTTCACAATCGCCGAAAATGTGGCTGGGCAGGAGCAGTATGATAGCGATCTGGTATGGGATAGCTTGGAGAAAGCGGGCTTGCGGCAGGTGGTAGAGGCTTTACCTAAAGGCTTGCATACCAGCCTGACCCAGCAGATGGAGAAAGATGGCTTAGATTTGTCTGGCGGGCAACGTCAGCGGCTGTCTTTTGCCCGTGCCCTTTACAAAAATGCGCCCATACTAATTATGGATGAACCAACTGCCGCCCTGGACCCGCTGGCAGAGGCAGACCTATACCAAAAGTATGCCAGCGAAACGAACGGAAAGACCAGTGTATTCATATCCCATCGCCTTGGTTCCACTCAATTCTGTGACCGAGTGATTTACATGGACAAGGGCCGTATTGCAGAGATGGGCACCCACCAGGAATTACTTGCACGAGGAGGAGCTTACGCAAGGCTGTTTGAAGTACAGAGTTCCTGGTATATAGACGAAAAGGAGAAGATGTAGCATGAAAAGGACGGATTTGCGGGAATTCTGCCGGGACTTCTATGCGTCTCTCCGGGTCACGTCGGCAGAAGTGCCAGGGGTACTGCCGGTTACGGTAGTGTCTACACTGATAAATTCAGCATTCCCCTTTGTAAATATTATCCTGGGAGCTAAAATTCTGGACCGACTGTTGGCTGGCGGGGATGGCGTCATGGGGCTTGTTTGGTGGATGGTAGGGCTGAACTTTTTCTTGGGCTTAACTGCCAAGGTGCTACAGATTTTACAGGAAAACCAACTGTATAAGTCCAATGATCTGACGGAAATATCCATCGTAAGAAAATGCCTGACCATGGACTACCAACAATTGGAGACACAGGAAATTATGAATAAGAAAACCCGTGCCGTAGATGGTAGCAACAACTGCGGTGGGGATGGCGGCACCATTGGGTTCCTCTATGACCTGACCGATGCCCTGGGCCACGGGGCTACCATCATTTACGCACTATTGACCGTCAGCCGCTTGTTTATCCGCGGGAACGTAGCCATGGACGCGCCCGCCTGGGTGCAGATGTTGAATTCACCTTGGGCAGCACTGGCACTGATTGCAGCAGCATTGGGTGTAACAGCGGTGTGCATTCCCCTGACTCAATGGGCCAATAACGCAGATTTGAAATTGTACGAGGATGGCATCGACAGTGACCGTCGTTTTGGGGCCCTTTTTCGTCTGATGGACTACGCCATTGGGAAGGACATGAGAACCTATGCTATGAGCAGCATGGTTATGGACAAGACGATGCGCAACCAGAAAGAAGCTAATGCTCGTTATAAGAAAAACTATATGCACGCTATGGGTATCCGCTCCCTGGTGTCGGTGGTGAATTTGGCGACGGTTCTGCTGGCCTACGCCTTTGTGGGGCTGAAGGCCATGGCAGGACTTATTACCGTGGGTACAGTGTCCATGCAGGTGGGAGCCATCACGGCGTTCGCTGGAGCAGTGAGCCAGGGCGTCGAGATGCTGGGCCGCCTGGACCTCCACCGAAGGTATATGAAAGAATTTGCGGACTTCCTGGATACCCCGTCGGAGAAATACAACGGCACTCTCCCCGTGGAAAAACGGGATGATGGGGACTACGACCTGGAGTTCCGGGATGTGAGCTTCCGCTATCCCAACCAGGAGCAGTGGAGCCTCCGGCACATCTCATGCCGTCTGCCCAAAGGGCGGAAGCTGGCCGTTGTGGGGCCAAACGGCGCGGGGAAAACCACATTCATCAAACTCCTTTGCCGTCTCTACGACCCCACGGAGGGGGAAATCCTGCTCAACGGCATCGACATCCGCAAGTACGACTATGGGGAGTACCTGTCCTTGATGTCGGTGGTGTTCCAGGACTTCAAGCTGTTTTCCATGAAGCTGGGGGAAAACGTAGCGGCCAGCGTGGACTATGACCCCCAACGGGTTTGGGAGTGCCTGGAAAAAGCAGGGCTGCGCCAGCGTGTGGAGGGCATGGCGGAGGGTCTGGAAACGGGCCTTTACCAGCAGAAAGAGGACGGTGTGGAGCTCTCCGGCGGCGAGGGACAGAAGCTGGCCATCGCTCGGGCGCTCTACAAGGACGCGCCCATCGTCATTCTGGATGAGCCAACCGCCGCTCTGGACCCGGTGAGCGAGTATGAGATTTACAACCGCTTCGGTCAAATGGTAGAGGGCAAAACCAGCATCTATATCTCACACCGGATGTCCTCCTGCCGCTTTTGCGATCTGGTATTTGTTTTTGACGGCGGAGCCATCACCCAGACAGGCACCCATGAGGAGCTTCTTGCCCGGGAAGAAGGGCTTTATGCCCGGCTCTGGCAGGCACAGGCGCAATATTATTAAAAGAAGGAAAGCTTTGCCTTCTGTAAAAGCTGCCATGCGGCCCACTTGGCAGCTTTTATCCGTCCTGTGGCCTTTACTCCGACAGCTTAAAGCCGATGCCCCAAACCGTCTGGATATAGCTGTCCGTTCCGCTGGGGCGCAGCTTTGCACGGATATTGCTGATATGCACCGTGATCGTCTTATCCTCCACCGCATACGTTTCCTGCCACACCGCCTCGTAGATCTGCTGCTTTGTAAATACCCGCTTGGGGCGCCCGGCCAGCAGCTCCACGATGCGGAATTCATGCGCCGTCAACTCCACCGGCATGCCCGCCGCGGTGAGCGTCATTTCCTCTTGATCCAGCACCCAATCGCGAAAGCATAAGCGCCGCCCGACGGGCAAAGCGCCCGCGTGGCGCAGCTGCACGCCGATCCTCGCCCACAGCTCCTCTAACTGATAGGGCTTTGTCAGATAGTCGTCGGCCCCCGATTCCAGTAGCTCCACCTTATCGGAAAGATCTGTTTTGGCCGAAAGCACAATGACCGGCACCCGGCTGGAACGGCGCACCTCGCGGATCAGCTCGCTGCCGGAGAGCCCCGGAAGCATCAGATCCACCAGCATCAGATCGCAGCCGTGCTCCTTCCAAAGCAGTCGCCCCTCCGTGCCGGAAAAGGCCTGTGTGCACGCACAGCCCTGCCGCTGCAGATAGGCGGCAGTGGAATTGTTGATATCGGTATCGTCCTCTACAATCAGGATCCTGTACATCAAACGGCTCCTTTCTATCCTTTGCAAAAAGGCACACCTCCTCGGGCAAGGGCGGTGCGCCTGCGTTTTTTTCGCTCTGATTCGTTCACGCCGGGCAGCCCGCAGGATAAACCGCCGTGCCCGCGGTTTTCTCGTTTTTCACCGCAGGACAAGCATGCCTGACAGCCAAAAACTGCAGCGCCGGCCATTTTTCCGACAGGAAAACGCCCCGGTGCCCAAAAGCAGTGCAACCCGGCTTCGCCTGCAGCTTTTCTGCCGCTTAATCCTCATCCCCCGCTTTGAAGTTGTAAATGGGGCGCAGGATCTGCAGCACCTCGGCGGTGGGGCCGATGTTCTCCAGAATCGCCTCCATGCCCTTGTAGGCCATTGGGCATTCGTCCAGCGTGGCGCGTCCGACGGAGGTGGTGTATACCTCCGCCATTTGCTTTTTGAATTCGGACACTGTAAACGATTGCTTCGCCTCGGCGCGGCTCATGAGGCGTCCTGCCCCGTGCGGCGCGGAGCAGTTCCAATCCTCGTTCCCCTTGCCCACGCACAAAAGGCTTCCGTCCCGCATGTTGATGGGAATCAGCAGGCGCTCCCCCTCTTTGGCGGATACCGCGCCCTTGCGCAGCACCATCGTCCCGGTATCAATATAGTTGTGGATGGTAGTGAATTGCTCCTCCACGTGCAGATTCATGCCCTTTACAATTTCATCCATCATCGCCTGACGGTTCAGCGCTGCGAATTGCTGGACGATCTTCATATCGTGAAGATATTCGTCGAACAGGCTTCCGGATACATAGGCAAGCGGCCGGGGAATATTGGTGCGTTTCAGATTTTTCAGCCGCTTCAATTCCTTTTGGATCTCCTTTTCCCGGCCCGCCGCCTTCAGCTCCGCCACCGTCTGCTGCAAAGAAGCCGCATCGGTTTGGTTGAGGATCTTATATCCCTCTTCCTGATAATATTTCGCCACCTCGACCCCCAGATGACGGCTGCCGGAGTGAATGATGACATACAGCTGCCCCGCATCGTCTTTGTCCACCTCGATGAAATGGTTCCCGCCGCCCAGCGTACCGATGCTGGCTTTTGCGCGCGGCAGATTTACAAACGGCGCGCAGCAAAGCTTTGTCAGATCGATCGTATTCGCATACCGGTGGGTTTTTGAACGGATCCCAAACCCGGAGGGGATTTTCTCGTGGATCAGCTTATCTAATTTTTGCAGCTCCATATGCGTTTCCCGCACACGTGCTGTCTCCATGCCGCAGCCAATATCCACGCCCACCAGATTGGGCACTACTTTATCCGTGATCGTCATCGTGGTGCCGACGGTGCAGCCCGCGCCGGCGTGGATATCCGGCATCAGCCGGATGCGGCTGCCCGCACAGAACTCCTGGTTGCACAACTCGATCACCTGTGCGACAGAGGCCTGATCCACCACATCGGTGAAGATTTTTGCCTGATTGTATTTTCCCTGAACTTCTAACATTGTAATTCCTTTCCTGTAAGTTGTCCGGCTCCCTGCAGCCGGATAAACGCCGCCCGAACGCAGCCGGTAAAGGCTGCCCGAATGCAGCCGAACCGGCGCCGTTTGAGTGCCGCCAAATAAATGCCGTACAAACGCGGCCGGATCGGCGCCGTTTGAGCGCAGCCGAATAAACGCCGCGCAGCGCCAGTCTGTTTTTTGCTTTTTTGCGCGTTCAGCCAAACACCTCGGCCGCCGCAATAATTTTCAGAATGGATTCATCCGCCCGGTCTCTTCCGTATGCGTCGAGAAAGCGCCCGCAGTACCGGTCGGTTTTCAGATTGCGGCAGAGCGTCCACGCGCCCCAAAAGAGGTCGATATGCCTGTCGCCGACACCGCCGCCATCCACATCGATAAAGCCGGAAAGCTTCCAATCACTCAGGATGATATTGGGCAGGCAGTAATCGCCGTGCAGCAGAACCCGGCTTTGCAGCGCATCCTTTCCGGCAGTGAAAACATTATGCGCCTCGTGCGCGGAACGGAAAGCAAAATCACCGGAAAGCAGAGAGGGGTCGTATTTTCCCGCACGGTAATTGCGATCTGCCGTGGCACAATATTCCGCCATCCGATCCGGAACAGGGCAGCCGGCAGGATCCGTTTCGTGCAGCTTTCTCAATTCGGCTGCAATGGTATCGCACAGGCGCTTTGGCTGTGCCAGATATTTTTCGCAGGTGCAGTCATCGCCGGGAACGGCGGCCGTCAAAAGCCAGTCGTCTGCAGCGCAAACATAGCTCAGCACCGCGGTGCCCAGCCCCTTGGCGTGAAAATATTCTGTCATTTTACATTCTGTTGCAAGTGCTCCCTTGCCGGAACGCTTTACATAATAACCATTCCCCTTGTCGATAAAATATACGGTCGCCTCCGGGGAGGAGGAACTGTCATAAATATCTGCCGACGCGGCAAAGCGCCGGATCTCAAGCGGCATTCCGTCCGGGATTTTGTTTACTAAGGTTTTCCTCATTGCTTTTTCTATTTCTTTCAATTATGGGGACGCTGGTTCAACCTTAATCAATGTCGTGTAGTTTCAAGCATTTCCAGCTTTTTTCTATTCCTGTTCATACCGTTTCAGGCGGTTAGAATCAGCTTCAATTGTGTACTAAGTTGTGTACCAGTCTAATGGAAACAAACTCCCCGATAAATTGTAATTTGCTGTTGATCTACTTCTTGATAATATTCCATTTCATATTTTCAATGACATATTGAAATTCGCTTAAATTCTCATCAAGCATCACATCAATCAAATCATAAAAATCATTAACCAAGTTAACTTTATCAAGTTCTTCTGTCTTAATCCACTGCATTTTCCCTTCGTCAGAGGAACAAAGTTCTCCTTCATACTGAGTTGCCTCAAAAAGAAAAACAATATATCGTCCTTCGTCAATCGGAAACTGTTTTACACCACACAATTTTGGATTTGTAATCGTCAACCCTGTTTCTTCTTTCATTTCTCGGACAACGGCATCAACTATGGACTCACCTGGTTCCACATGTCCACCAGGCAGTGTAAATCCTTTCCAGTCTTTCTTTACTCTATCTTGTAATAAATATTGTCCATTTTGATGCAATAAACATAACGCTGTAAGTTCCACCTTTTCCAAGCGTTCCATTACATACACCTCCGCAAATTCCGATTTATTGCCACTGTAAAGAAACAAAAACTTGTGTACTTTTTGTGTACCAATCACCATCTGAGCCCCTGAAATCCTTGTGCCACAATGGGTTTGTGGGGCAGATACCTTTAACTTTCAAAAAACGATACGCGCATCAGGGGCGCTCTTATTCCCCCGCATAATGGAGCCGGTCCAAAAACTCCGCAAGAAGCGCTTTGGGATCGTTTGCGGCTTCGCCCCGGCAGGTAATCTCTATACTGACGGCGTAATCCCGGAACGTGCCGAACGCCGATGCACCCGCGCTGTAGGGAGTTTCCTCAGAAGCATAGGTATAGGTGATCACCGTATAATCCTGCCCTCTATAGTTCTCCTGCGCGCCCGATGCGAGAACGTACATTCCCTCGCCGATCTCCATCCAGCCCGCCAGCGTTTCCGCTGCCTTCTCTTCGCTTTCGGCCGCCCCCAGCAGGATGAAGAGCTGCGCATCGTACAGCGTCGTATTCTCGCCGTCCTGCGTGGTAAAGGGCTCGCCCTCCCCCAGCGACCATACGGCATACGCCATCATGTTCGAGGACATCGTATCGGCGTTTTCCAGCAGTGTAAAATCATCCGGCGTCTCCACACCCAGCGCGCCGCCGATCGTCACCCATTCCTCGCTCCACGGTGTGCCGTCCGCCGCCGTCTTCGGGGGCGGCGTAGGCATCGAGCAGCCGGCAAGGCCAAGGCAGGCCGCCAAACCCAAAAGCAGCATCCCAAAATATTTCATATGTTTCATATGTATCACTCTTTTCCGTTTGATTCATCGTTATTCATGCAGCTGTCCGCGGCTCAGAATCCGGGCGCATTTTTCAATCATATTCACTATAACAAAAATCGCGCCCGTTGTAAACCCGTTCGAACGCCGGATGATCCGTTTCCCCGTTCATGTCTTTCGTTCACCGGCTTGATTCTTCACGGCAGGACATTGCTTTTATGACACAGACAGGCCGTTCGGTTCATGACACTGATATGACATTTGATTCAAAGCTTGACAACCTGCCGCTCTTTCCGTATCATAAAAGATAGGGTCAAATAAAAATATCCCTGTTCGGTTTCCGGTTGGCCGCCGGAATCAAGCCGGTTGGCCTCTACGGCACGCTGTTGGAAGGTTTTACAGCAGCGATGAAAACCACATCGGAGAGAAAAAACAGCGGGAGAGGATACTTATGGAGACAACGCGCTTTGATGTAGTCGCACTGGGCGAGCTTTTGATCGATTTCACCGAAAACGGCCTCAGCGGGCAGGGCAATCCCCTGTTTGAGGCAAATCCGGGCGGTGCGCCGTGCAATGTACTGGCGATGCTGAAAAAACTGGATCACACGTGCGCCTTTGTTGGGAAGGTCGGCGACGATTTGTTTGGCAGGCAGCTGCGCGACGTAGCGTGCGCTGCGGGCATCGATATGTCCCATCTGGTGATGGACAGCAGCTGCCACACCACGCTCGCCTTTGTAAAAACGGCGCCGAACGGCGACCGCGATTTTTCCTTCTACCGCGACCCCGGCGCGGATATGCTGCTGCGCGCCGGCGAGGTTCCGGAGGATATCGTGGCAAACGCGCGCATTTTCCACTTCGGCACCCTCTCGCTGACGCATGACGGCGTGCGCGCCGCCACGCAAAAGGCCGCCCGCGCCGCAAAGGCCGGCGGCGCGCTGATCTCGTTCGATCCAAACCTGCGCCCGCCGCTTTGGAGCAGTCTGGAACTGGCCCGCACACAGATCGAATGGGGCCTTGCGCAGTGCGATATCTTAAAGATTGCCGACAACGAGCTGGAATTCATGACGGGCGAGACGGATTTTGACAAGGGCGCCGCCATCCTGCGCGGGCAGTATCCGAACATCCGCCTGTTCAACGTCACAGCCGGGGCGGAAGGCAGCTATTCCTATTATCAAAATCTGCGCGTGTTCGAACCGGCGCAAAAGCTGGGCGGCACCATCGAGACCACCGGCGCGGGCGATACCTTCTGCGCCAGCGTGCTGCACTTTGCGCTGGAGCATGGGCTGGACGGGTTGGCAGAGGGCGATCTGCACGAAATGCTGCGCTTTGCCAATGCCGCCGCGTATCTTGTCACCACGCGCAAGGGCGCCATCCGCTCGATGCCCGAACGCGCCGAGGTGGAGGCTTTGCTGCACCGGGCATAAGCCGCACTTTTGGCAGCATGATAAGCCGGCGCTCCAAACGGGGCGAGCATGATACAGCAAAACAGAGAAGAGCACGCCGTTTTTATCTGCGGCGTGCTTCTTTCGCTTCATACACATGTGATTTATTATACACCCCGGCTGAAAAATCGCAAAGAGAAATGATAGGGGGTTCGGATATTCACCATAAATTACCCGGCGATGATAAAGCCGATACCGGCGGCGCTGCCGCCCGGGGCAAGCGCGCCATTGTAATCCTTGCCGGAAATGGTAAGCGTATTCTCCTGCACGGTATAGTCACCGTTCCAGCTATCGAGCAGTGTAAACGCCTGCGCGAAGGAAAGCTCGATTTTCCACCGTTCACAATTCTTCTGCGACGTGTTCGTAACGGTAACGCTGTATTGGTACACCGGGCTGCCGTTTGCCTCCCACTGATTGATCAGCACGGCCGATACGGAAAGGCCGTCGCCGGACACAATCACCGTTTCCGCATCCGGTGTACCGGCCGAACCCTGATTCCCCGCAGATCGATCCATCCCAGATACCCCATCCGTCCCGGATGAACGCGCGGCTGCCGAAGCGTTTTGTCCCGCGCTTCCTTGCGGCGCAGCTGTTCCCGGCATACCGGAGGCCCCCTGCCCTGTGAGCATCTCATACACCCACCGGCCTGAAGAACTCAAATCGTCCCATGCAAAGCCGGAGGTCTTTGTGCAGGAAGCGCCAAACATCGCCGATGTTTCCGCCTTGTTGGAAAGATTCCATGCAACGCAGCCCACGCCGCGCGCGTTCAGCAGATCCATCCACGCATCCGCCCCGGCATAATCGATCGCACCGTTCCCGCTTGCATCGCAAATGCCATATTCCGAAACGAACACCGGCAGCCCCGCGTTCAACGCAGCCGCCAACCGGCTGCGCAGCGGTTCCTTGTGCGTTGCCGCATAAAAATGCAGCGTATACATAATGTTGTCATATTCCGCAATGGGATCGGCCGCCGCCTGATCGACATCCTGCGACCAGGTGGGTGTGCCAACAAGGATTACCGCGTCCGGGTCGTTCGCGCGGATGACGGGGATCACTTTTTCGGCATACGTCTTTACCGCGCTCCAGCTCACGCCGTTCGGCTCGTTGCAGATCTCGTACAGTACATGGTCGCAGGGGGCGAATTCGGCCGACATTTCTCCGAAAAAGGCCATCGCCTCCTCCGCGCACCGGTTCGGGTCGCCGTCAGAGAGAATGTGCCAATCGACGATCACATAAAGGCCCTCATCCTTGGCATACCGCACGCCGTCGCGCAAAAGCTGCTTTAGCTGCTCCTGATTCCCATCTGTACAGTAGCCGCCCGATTCGGCGGTGTACATGGCAAGGCGCACCACATTCGCGTTCCATTCTGCGCGCAGCTCGCGGAAAAGCTCCGCGTTCACATACCCGGGAAACCACGCCAGCCCATGCGTGCTGACGCCCCGGAGCACGACCGCGTTCCCCTCCGGGTCGGCCAGACCCGTGCCCTCCACATGCAGCGGCGGCAGGGCGGATGCGTTCTCCATCGGTTCGATGTCCGATTCGGCCTCCGATCCTGCAGCACCGGCCGGCGCAGAACCGGGTGCAGACGACGCATCTGCGACGCTGCCGCACACGGAATGAGGCATGTCGTCCAGCGGTGCATCATCAGGCAGCGCGACAGAAGATGTGAGCACATCCGCGCCGCTATCGCCCGCGTTGCCGCCGCCCGTGCAGCCGGTCATCAGGGCCGCCAATAAAAGCGCCGCCGGCAGCAGTGCCGCCAACAGCCGCACCATTCCCCGCATCCGCACAAGCCATCTTTTTTTCTTTTCCATGAAATTTTTACCAATACGCCTTCCAATCCCGCGCTGCGCGCATAAGTGCCTCCATGTAGAAATAATCCCCCCACGTGTTGCACTCGTCTACGCCGCGGTCCTTGGGGATGGGGTTATAGGGCGAATTTTTGGCATACACGCCGTGCAGCAGCAGGCCGTTGCTTTCCTCGGGCGATCGCACCGCGTAACCGCGCATCAGCGCGGCAAGGATGCGCAGCGCGGCCGCGTGGTATTTTTCCGCCTTTTCGGCCGGCAGCCGGCGGCACATCTCCAGCATGCCGCATACCGCGATAGCGCCTGCGGAGGAATCCTTTGGCTCGCCGTCGCCGTCTTTAAAATCCAGATCCCAGTACGGTACGCTGTCTGCAGGCAGATGGTCGAGGAAGAAATCCGTAACGCGCTCGAACAGTGCCACGCATTGCTCATCCTTCGAATCACGGTAGGCCAGCGCCGTTCCGTATACACCCCACGCCTGTCCGCGCGCCCACGCGCTGCCGTCGCGGTAGCCCTGGTGTGTCACGCCGCGCACCGGCTCGCCGGTAGCGGGATCAAAGAAATAGGTGTGATAGGTGGAGTTGTCCGGGCGGATGAGGTTTGCAAGACTGGTTTTCGTGTGCGCCAACGCTTTGACGCGGTATTTTTCATCGCCCGTCACGCGCGTGGCCCAGTGCAGCAGCGGCACATTCAGCAGGCAGTCGATGATCAGCCGGTAATTGTCCGGCGCGCCCAGCTCGCCCCACGCCTGCAAAAACTGCCCCTTTTCCTGAAAGCGGGCAAGTAAATTATCCGCCGCCAGCAACGCGGCCTTTTTGCCGGTCTCGCTGCCCGTCAACTGATAGGCGGCCACGCAGGAGGGCGAATACAAAAAGCCCATATCGTGATGGTTCACGTCAATTTTTTGTTCGATGCGCTGTAAAAAGCTATCCACCTGGCGCAGCGCCGCCGCACGGAACGCCTCGTCGCCCGTCAGCTCGTAGGCAAGCCAGTATTCGCCGGTGCAAAAACCCGTCGTCCACTCCACATTCTCTGTGGCGGGATAGAAATTTTTCACACTGTTGGAATCCTGAAAATGATCGGTAAACACCGGCAGATTGTGCCGCAGCTGCCGCACGCAGCATTCGATCGCCTGTTTCAGCTCCTGATCGGTAAACGGTTTTTGCATATGGATCTCCTCCCTGTCTTTCTGATTCTCCATCCGATTACGGACTGACCCTATAAAAATTGCGGAAAAGCATCCGCGGTTTCGCCCGGATGCACCCTTGCCGGCAGCATAAAATCAAATTGGAATCTCTTCAATAGCGTTTCTTTCCCCGCGCGGCCAGTCCCGCCAAAAATCCCTTGCTGTGGCCTGACCTGCACGTCATCCGCAAGGCTGCACGTTCAATTGTTGCTGCGCGAACACTTTTCGGCGTCGATGGCCAGTACGAGCATCAGCGCGCAAAGCGCATCCTGCGGGTCGTACACGTCGATCACATAAGTATCTGTCCAGTTGAAAAGCTGCTTGGATACGACGGCACGCGGCTCGCCCACGGCGCTTACGATCTCGTAATCCCACTCCCAAAAATCGCCCTCGACATGCCAGCCGTTGCAGTCGATGTTGTACCGGGGCTTGAAAAATGAAAATTCCTTGCTGATGCAGCCAATATACTGCCCGCCAAGGTACAGCTCGAACTTCGGCAGAAAGGTGAGCACGCGCTCCTGCACCGTACCGATCTCATACCCCAATGCGTCGTAGATCTTCAGGCAGTGTCCCCAGGAGAGCTGGCCCTTCACCACATAGACCGTCTCGCCGTCCTCATTGTAAATATCATAGCTGTCGAACCACGAAAACATCCGCTGCTTGAATAACAAACGCACCGCCGTTCTCCCCTTTCTGCTGTTTTTCTTTATCATCAGTATACCACAATACCGCCGCAGCTGTCCACGGGATACACGCTGATTTGCCGCCTTTGCCCGGACAGAAACGCGCATTTTCTTTGCACAAATGCCGCGTTCGGGATGCAGAAGCCGTTCCGTGCGCGATGCTTTTTTCGCACAGGCGGCGTTCGTTTTCCGGAACAGAGCGTATTTTTTCCGTGCGGTGCATTGCACCGGCGGCGATCTCCTGTTACAATAGATGCACAGGCTCTGCGCCCATTCCAATTTATTCCGGGGCCGGGGCATCCGAAGGAAAGGAACGGTGTTTTTTTCATGCGCATGCGATTCAAACCCTATGCCGGGCCGGAGCTGGCCGCCTGCCCGTTTCATATGAACGACGCCATGCAGTACCGCGGCCGGTGGCGCGAGACCTTCGCGCGGCCCGAACAGCCGCTGCATCTTGAGCTTGGCTGCGGGAAAGGCGGCTTTCTGGCCGAACTTGCATCCCGCCATCCCGAGATCAACTATATCGGCGTGGACATCACCGACAAGGTGCTGATCCTCGCAAAGCGCAACATCGAGCGCATCTACGCGGAAAAGGGGCTGCCCATCGACAACGTGAAAACGCTGGCGCACGACATCGAGCGCATCCCCACCCTGCTGAGCGCGGAAGACCGCGTGGAGCGCATCTACATCAATTTTTGCAACCCGTGGAACAAAAAGGCCAACCACAAAAAGCACCGTCTGACGCACACGCGGCAGCTGATGCTGTACCGGCCGTTTCTCTGCGAAAACGCCGAGCTGTGGTTCAAATGCGACGATGAGGACTTGTTCCGCGATACGCTGCACTATTTGCCTGAGGCGGGCTTCACGGTAGAATGGCAGACACGCGATTTGCATGCGGGCGAGCCTTCCTGGAACATCCGCACCGAGCACGAACGCATGTTCACCGAAATGGGCATCCCCACCAAAGCGCTCATCGCGCGCATGACGGCGCTGCCGGATGCGCAGACCGGGGCGGAGTAATATTGTATAAAGAGCACCCCGGAACGTTTTTTGCAAAACGTTCCGGGGCGCTTTTTGTTCTGTTCAAGAAAATAAAACGAAAACAGGCTTATTCCTCTTCGTTGTCGCCGTCATCCGGATCGCAGCCGCTGCAGCCCTCGCAGGGATCGTCATCATCGCTGAAATCAATCTCGAACTTCGTGCCGCAGTTCGGGCAGGCGAGGTCATCGCTCTCCAGCATTTCCTCATCAACGCATACCACCTCGCCGCACTGCGGGCAGGTGATCTCGTACAGGCCGTCCTCAAACTCGTCGCCGTAATCCTCGTCGTCCTCGTCGTCAAAATCCTCGTCGAAAACGAAATTCTCAACATCCTCCAGATCCTCGCTCATCGCGTCGACCTCGTCGTACAGCGTATCCAGATCGTCGTCGATATTGGTGACGGTCTCGGCCATTTCCTCCAGCGCATCCACGACGGCGGCAAGCAGCTTGCCCTCCTTGGTGGTAGCGTCAAACTCCATGCCCTCCATCAAGCCCTTGATGTAGGCAACCTTTTCTTTCAATTCCATGTTTTTCCCTCCCTGAACGGATCGTTTGATCGTCTTTGTCCTGTGTGCCCTGTGTCAAACAGGCAAGGCCGTTTGCGCAGCCTTGCCTGCTTTTTGCTGTGTTATGCGCGCTCCATATACTCGCCGGTGCGGGTGTCGATGCGCACCATGTCGCCCTCGTTGATGAAGAGCGGCACGCGGATCTCGGCGCCGGTCTCCAACGTGGCGGGCTTGAGCGTGTTGGTGGCGGTGTTGCCCTTGAAGCCCGGATCGGTCTTGGTGACCTCCAGCACAACAAAGTTGGGCGCTTCCACGCCGAACACCTTGCCCTTGTAGCTGAGCACCTTGCAGATCTCGTTCTCCTTTACAAACTTGAACGCATCGCCCAGCTCGCTCGCGTTCAGCGGCGTCTGCTCGTACGTCTCGTTGTCCATGAAATAGTACAGATCGCCGTCCTGATAAGAGTATGTCATCTCGCGCCGCTCAATATACGCGGTGGGGAACTTCGCGGTGGGATTATACGTGCGCTCCACCACGGAACCGGTGATGACGTTGCGGATCTTCGTGCGCACAAAGGCCGCGCCCTTGCCCGGCTTTACGTGCTGGAACTCAACAATCTGAAAAACGTTGCCGTCCTCTTCAAATGTGATGCCGTTGCGAAAATCGCCAGCAGAAACCATACAATGAATCCTCCCATGTGAACCCGTCTGCCCCGCCTGCCGGCCATCCTGCACAAACCCCGCGCATTCCGGGCAACCCGATTCATTTTTCTATTCTTGTTCTATTGTACACAATCCCTCTGCATTTTGCAAGAGCTTTGCAGGATTTTCATAGATTTCCTCAAAAATGCAAATCTTTGGCAAGCCCGTGCCGGCCGGTGTGATGATCTGCGTGCAAACCGGCCGATCCGGCAGACTGCAGGCAAATCCACCGGGTCACAAACCGGCGGACAAACCTGCCGTGCAAAGTCTTACAGCACGATCAATTCCTTGGGGCTCTTGCCGATGATCTCGACGCCGCCCTCATGCACGAAGACCGTATCCTCGATGCGCACGCCGAACTTGCCCGGCAGATAAATGCCCGGCTCGATCGTCATGACCATTCCTGCCCCGACGACATCCTTGCATACGGCGCTGTAACGGGGGCTTTCGTGGATCTCGATGCCCACAGCGTGGCCCAGCCCGTGGCCGAAACAGCCCTCGTAGCCCGCCCCGTGGATGATGTCGCGGGCCACTTTATCCACCTCGCACCCCTGCTGCCCCGCTTTCGCAAAGGCGCAGCAGGCCAGTTGTGCCTTCAGCACGGTTTCGTATACCGTCTTCTGTTCATCCGTTACGCTGCCCACCGCCACAGTGCGCGTCATATCGGTGCAGTAGCCGTCCACGTTCGCGCCGAAATCCATCGTGACAAAATCGCCCGCCTCAATGCGCTTATCACCGGGCACGCCGTGCGGCAGGCTCGTCTTTGCGCCGGAGACGAAAATCGTATCGAACGCCAGCTTGCCGGCGCCATGGCTGCGCATGAATACCTCCATCTCCAGCGCCGCGTCGATCTCGCGCAGGCCGGGCTTGATGGTTTTCAGCATATGGTCAAAGCACGCATCCGTGATCACCTGCGCGCGGCGGATGGCTTCTAATTCCTCCTCCGACTTGACAGCGCGGAGTGCATCAATGGTATCGGAAAGCAGCGCGGACGTATCCACCTCCACGTCCGGCAGCATCCCGCGCACGCGGCTTGCATAGGCCACGGTGGCCTTGTTTTCCATGTAAAGGTGCTTTACGCCGTGCGCAGACAGAATATCCCGCACCTGTTCCAGCGCCTTTTTTTCAAGAATCACTTCCGCGTCGCGGACGGTAGCCCCGGCGATCTCGATATAGCGCGAATCAATGATAAAATAGGTTTTTTCCGGCAGGATCAAAACCGTGCCCGCGTCGCCGGAATCAAAGTTCAGAAAATAAAAGCGGTTTACATCTGTCGAGATCAGCGCCGCCTCGAAGCCCTGCGGCATTGCGGCCACCAGCCTGTCTGTACGTTGTTTCATATTCCTCATCCTTTCAAGATAATCGCAATCGGGAAATTCCGATTTTACCCATGGGGCAAAACGCCCCGTCATCCTTCTTTCTCCCAGCCGTACCGCGGGCCGCCGTTCTGATCATACCGCGCCAGAATCGGTTTTTCAAGCATTCGTTTCAGGCGGATCGTCGGCTTTGTATCCTTCTGCATCGGCCGCACCAGCAGCATCGGAATGCCGTATAAATTCGCGCCCAACGAATCGGTAAAGATCTGGTCCCCCACCAGCGCCACCGCGCTGCGCGGCACACCCATTGCGCGGCGCGCGCGGGCAAGCCCCAGCGGGGAAGGCTTGCAGCAAAACGCCTGATAAGCGAGCCCCACGCGCTTTGCAAACGGCGCCACGCGCTTTGGCATATTGTTGGAGGCGATGACAAGCCGAATCCCCTCTTTGCGCATTTGCTGCAGCCATGCCTCCACATCGCCCGGCAGCTCCTGGCTGCCATGTGCCGTGAGGGTATTGTCCACATCCAAAATCAGCGCGCGGATGCCATGCCCGTGCAGATATTCCGGCGTAATATCGGTGACGCGGCGAAAAAGCGCCGTGGGTGCAAACAGTCGCATGAGGTACCCCCTTCTTTTGATTGTTTCTCTGTTGATGCTTTTTGCTTCGTCCGGCCGCGCGGCCGGCGCCACGCCGCAGCCCGACTGCCGGGACACAGGCGACCTATGCTGTAGCCCGACGGCCGGGGCGCCGGCTGCCTGTGCCATATCCCGATGGCCGGGACGCCGGCTGCCTGTGCCATATCCCGACAGCTGTGACGCCGGCTGCCTGTGCCATATCCCGACAGCCGTGACGCCGGCCGCCCGGAAAACCCGGAAAGCCCCGTTCACACAAAAGGCGGGTCTTTTTCAAGACCCGCCTTGCTGGCTGAACTGCCGAACGCCGCTTACTTATACTTGCGCTTACGGGCGGCTTCGGATTTTTTCTTGCGTTTGACTGAAGGCTTTTCGTACGCCTCACGCTTGCGCACTTCCGCGAGCACACCGGAGCGGGCGCAGGAGCGCTTGAAACGACGCAGTGCGCTGTCCAGCGATTCATTGTCTTTCACTCGGATTTCCGACATCTTTGTCCCTCCCTTACACGAGGTAGGCACAGGCTTCCCGAAACTGGAAACCGTCCAATATAGATTATACTACAGAAAATGTCCCTCTGTCAACCGGCACAAAAGAAAAACACGCATTTCATTTGTGAAATTTCTGAAACATTTTTGCCGTGCCTTTCCGCCGCGCCGCACCGGGCGGATGCTTATCCGCGCACCGCCAGGTTGACAAGCTTGCCGGGCACATAGATCTCCTTACAGATCGTCTTGCCCGCCAGCTCCTTTGCGACATTGGGCTCGGCCTTCGCGGCCGCGATGGCGTCTTCCTTGGCAATATCCGCCGCCACCGTCAGGCGCGCGCGCAGCTTGCCGTTCACCTGCACGGCGATCTCGATCGTCTTTTCCACGCACTTGGCCTCGTCGTATGCGGGCCATGTTGTCTGGGCGATCTGCCCGCCAAACGCGCACTGCTGCCACAGCTCCTCGGTGAGGTGCGGCGCAAACGGGTTCAGCAGGATCAGCAGCGTGCGCAGCTCGCCGCGCGTGACGGTCTTTTTATCGTAGATCTCATTCAGCAGCGTCATCATCGCAGCAATGGCCGTGTTCATCTTGAGCGTCTCGATGTCCTCGGTCACCTTCTTGATGGTGCGGTGCATCGCGCCCTCCAGCGCGGCGGAATAGCCCTCATCGTCCGTCAGGATCTCGGTGAGGCCCCACACGCGCTCCAGGAAACGGCGGCAGCCCTTGATGGAGGCGGTGTTCCACGGCGCGCTCTTTTCAAAATCGCCGATGAACATCTCATACAGGCGCATCGTATCCGCGCCATAATCGCGCACGATATCGTCCGGATTGATGACATTTCCCAGCGATTTGGACATCTTCACGATGGGATGATCGGCCATCTCGCCATATTTTTCCACAAGCCACTGCTTCGCCCCGGCCTCACCGCCGTGCTCGGCGCAGAGTTTCTGCTGCTGCTCGGCGGGAAGGTTTGCGTAGCTGTGCGGGTTGAGGCCCAAAATCATACCGTGGCTCGTGCGCTTGGCATAGGGTTCTGCATACGGCACCACGCCGATATCATACAGGAATTTGTGCCAGAAGCGGCTGTACAGCAAATGCAGCGTCGTGTGCTCCATGCCGCCGTTGTACCAATCCACCGGGCCCCAGTACTTCACGGCCTCGGGGCTGACAAGCTCTTTGTCGTTGTGCGGGTCCATATAGCGCAGGAAGTACCACGACGAGCCGGCCCATTGGGGCATGGTATCCGTCTCGCGCTTGGCGGGGCCGCCGCAGCACGGGCAGGTGGTGTTCACCCACTCGGTGTGGCGCGCCAGCGGGCTCTCGCCGCCCTCGCCCGGCTCGAAATCGGTGATCTCGGGCAGGCGCAGCGGCAGCTCGCTCTCGGGCAGCGGCACCCAGCCGCATTTTTCGCAGCTGACCATCGGGATCGGCTCACCCCAATAGCGCTGGCGGCTGAACACCCAGTCGCGCAGCTTGAAGTTCGTCTGGCGGTGGCCCTTGCCCTGCTCCTCCAGCCACGCGAACATCTTTTCCTTGGCCTCGTCCACATGCAGGCCGTTCAGAAAGCCGGAATTGACGAGGATGCCCTCGGCGCAATCGGTATAGGCCTCTTTTTCAATATCGCCGCCGCTGACGACCTCGATGATGGGCAGGCCGAACACCTTGGCGAAATCGTAGTCGCGCTCGTCGTGCGCGGGCACGGCCATGATCGCGCCCGTGCCGTAGGTGGCCAGCACATAATCCGAGATGAAGATCGGCAGCTTTTCGCCGTTGACGGGGTTCACCGCCTCCACGCCCGCAAGGCGCACGCCGGTTTTCTCCTTGTTCAGCTCAGTGCGCTCGAAATCGGACTTGCGCGCGGCGGCATCCTGATACGCACGCACCTCGCCCGCATTCGTCAATGTGCCCTTTTCAAGCCAGCCTTTAACGAGCGCATGCTCGGGGCTCAATACCATATACGTCGCGCCGAACAGCGTATCGCAGCGCGTGGTGTAGATCTTGATTATCTCGCCCGTTGTGGCGGTGAAATCCACTTCGGCGCCGTAGGAACGGCCGATCCAGTTTTTCTGCTGGGTGGAAACGCGCTCGATATAATCCAGACCGTCGAGGTCGTCGATCAGGCGGTCGGCATAAGCTGTAATCTTCAGCATCCACTGGCTCTTTGTCTTGTGCACAACGGGGCTGCCGCAGCGCTCGCACACGCCGTTCACGACCTCCTCGTTCGCCAGCACCACCTTGCAGCCCGTGCAGTAGTTGACGCTCATTTCCTTTTTGTAGGCAAGGCCCTTTTTATAGAGCTGCAAAAAGATCCACTGCGTCCATTTGTAATACGACGGATCGGTGGTGTTCACCTCGCGCGACCAATCGAACGACAGACCGAGGCTTTTCAGCTGGCCTTTAAAGCGCTCAATGTTCTTCTCCGTCACGACCTCCGGATGAATGTGGTTCTGCATCGCGAAATTCTCGGTGGGCAGGCCGAACGCGTCCCAACCCATTGGATACAGCACGTTGTAGCCCTGCAGCCGCTTTTTGCGCGCCACAACGTCCAGCGCCGTATAGCTGCGCGGATGGCCGACGTGCAGCCCCGCGCCGGAGGGGTACGGAAATTCCACCAGTCCGTAGAACTTCGGCTTTGTGAAATCCTGCGGCGCGGCGAACGTGTGCTCGTCGTCCCAGATTTTCTGCCATTTTGCTTCGATCGCCTGATAATCGTACTTCATCTTCACTCACATCCAAAAAATTTTTATCGGTTCCGGAGATATTTGCCCAAGAAGGCGGATACCTCCGTCGGTTTACGGAAATAGCTGTACATTGTTTGCGCGTGCCGCGAAGGATATCCCGTCAGGATCGGCCCAAACATCGTCCCGGCGATTTTCAGGCCTCATCCGGAGCCGGCAGCTCCAGCGGGACATCGTCGCCGTCCGCCCAAAGGTGGTCAAGATCGTAATAATCGCGCGCATCGGGGCTGAACACATGCACGATCACATTGCCGTAATCCAAAATGAACCAGTTCTGCGTCTGGAACCCCTCGGTGCGCAGCGGCGCGACGCCTTTTTCCTTGAACTGGAACTCCACTTCCTCGGCAAGGCTTTTCACATGGGTGGAGGAGGTGCCGCTGGCAATGACAAAATAATCCGCCAGAATGGTCAGGTCCCGCACCTTCAGCATCTTCACGCGCGTCGCCTTTTTGCTGTCGAGCAGCAGCGCAATCTGCATCGCCAATTCCTTCGATTCCATTGAATCACTCCCTCATTTTGAATTTATCATTCCACATCGGCCCCGGCCTGCGCAGCGGCGGCCGCTGCTGCCGCTGCCTGCGCGGCGTCCTCCGGCGCACCGGCCTCGTCGCCGCCCGCGGCGTCCACTTCGCCCATGCGGCGCACCTCCGCGCCGATCACCTCACTGCGCACGGGCCAATCCGGCGTGCCGATCTGGGAAGCGGAAATAGGTTCAGAAGCCGGGCGCAGATATTCATTTAAAAATTCCGCCGTCTCGGCTTTGGCGCACACCATCACGTCCATCCCGTTGTACAGCTCGCCGCGCGCCACAGGCAATCGCCCGATGGTAATATTCGCGCTGGGAATCGTCAGTACACTCATGCCCAGCTGCACCAGCTCCACAAAGTTCAGGCTCGTATTGACATAGTACTGCACCACGGGCGTCAGCTTGATGATATCGCCCACGGTCGCCGTGCGCACGCGGCGGAACAGCGCCGAATAAAAATACTGCTGATTGGCCAGGCGGTCGATATCGCCGCGCGGCGTGGCGCTTGCGTCCTTGCGCTGGCGCAGGAAGAATTCACATGCGTTTCCGTCCAGCGTGCGCCACCCCTGTTCGAGACGGCTGCCGGCGTATTCCATGGAAACGGGGATATATACCTCAAGGCCGTTGAACCGGTCCACAATCTCGCGTAGCGAATCCATATCGATCGTCACATAATCGTCGATGGGCAGGCCGAATGCGCCTGTGATATACTGCGCCAACGTGTTCACGCGGTTTTCGGTATCGGCAGAATTAGCGAAAATACCGTTGATCTTGCCCGCGCTGCCGCCGATCTGGCCCACCAGCGTATCGCGCGGGATCTGCAGCATCATCATGGAATGCGCGGAGCCGTCGACCCGCACATACAGGATCATATCCGTCTGTCCGATGGGGTCGCGCTCCACCGCGTCCTCGCTGCTGTAGTCGATGCCAAGCACCAGGATGTTCATCGTGCCCGTCAATTCATCCGGCACAAGATCCTCCGCGCCGCTCTGCGCGGGCGCCAGCTGTCCCATCTCGCCCACGTTGAACAAACTGCTGACATACCAATAGAGGCCGCCGAATGCAACGCCGAGCACAAGTACTACGCACAGCAGCACCCTTAAAAATGTTTTGCCCGCGCTCCTGCGCTTTCTGCGCCGGCGCTTTCCCGTGCGCCGCGGCGCAGCGGATGCATACGGCGCAGAAGATGTTCTGCGCGCCGCGCCGGCATGCGCCGGCCCGCTATGTGCAGAACCGGAAGCCGAGCGGCCCGCACTGCCATTTCTTGCCGCAGAAGCGCTGCGCGTCACGCTCGTTCCGGAGGAATGGCCATGTACGGGAGGCCTCTGCGCGCCGGCATGCGCTGCACCGGCCGCCCTGCTGTGGGAAACACGCCGTCCTGCGGGGCGCGCGTGGGATGTATCGATATGACGAGGACTCGTCTGTCTGCTCAAATCGTGTACCTCCGGTTTCTGCCGACAGTGTGCACTGCATTTCACTTTTGGAATACTGCCGGATCGTCCGGCTTCGCACCCTGCCGCTTTGGGAGTGTTTTGCATCAATTTTCTGCGTGTGTTCCGGTACAAATTCCCCGCATCCAGAATGCGGCTGCTGATCGTTTACCAGAAATCCGGCGGCGTACCGTCGCCTGTGCTGTTTTCCACATCGCCCATCGTGCTCATCTCGGCATCTGCCACACCGCCGGATGTCTTCCAATACGGGGTGCCAAGATCCGCCGCCGTGATGGACTGATCGGCCGGGCGGAAATATTCGTTCAGCAGCGCCGCCGTTTCTTCCTTCGCCAATACCACCGGCAGCGCGCCTGCCTGCAGGCCGCCGTCATAATAGCGTTCTTCCGTTCCGTATACGGGAATGCGCCCGATGCTGATGCCGGCATTGTTCATCCGGCTCACCTCAATGGCGATGCTCATGAGGTCCAGCGTAGAGATATCCGTGCGGATATATGTTTGCGCCACGGGCAGCAGCTTTACGATATCGCTGACCGACGCCGTTTTCAGCCGGCGGAACAGGCCCGCGTAAAATTGCCGCTGCATCACAAGCCGGTCGAGATCCCCGCGCATGAGTCCCTGCCGGTAACGCAGGAAGAATTCGCATTCCTTGCCCATCAGCTTGCGCCAGCCCTGCAGCAGCTCGCCCTCCAGCACACCCGTCTCCGGGTTATAGTACCGCATATCCTGCGGCACATACACCGCCACGCCGTCAAATGCATCCACCATCTCGCGCAGCGCCTCGAGGTCGATTGTAATGTAATCGTCGACCGGCAGCCCGAAATTCTGTTCGATATAGGTCTTCACCGCGCCGAGGCCGTTGCCCGCGTCCACATTGGCGGCGAGGATCCCGTTGATCTTTCCGGCGGCACCGCCCGCCTGTCCCACAAAAATATCGCGCGGGAACTGCAGCATCATCAGCGTATGCGCGTTGCCGTCCAGCCGCACATAGAGGATCATATCCGTGTTCGGATGCTCTTTATCGCGCACAACAGCGTCGTCGTCGTCGTAATCGAGCCCCAGCACAAGGATATTGCGCACGCCTTTGAAATCCGGCGGCACAATGCTCTGCTGCACCTCACCGCTGTCGGCGACCGGCGGCTGAACATCGTCGAAGCTGCCAAGTGTGCTCTCCTGGATGAGGCTGTCCACATAGAGATACACCACGCCCCCAACCAGTGTGATCACAAGCAGCACGCAGGCCGCCGCCGTCGCGGCGATGCGCCAGGTGTTTTTGCGGCGCTTGCCCGCTGCAGCCGCTGCCCCGGCGCTGCGCCGCCCTGTTCCGGATGCGTGCGCCGCCCCTGCAGCTGTATGTGCGGCAGAGGCACGCGGGTGTGTGCCGGCCGCGGATGCGCGCTGCGGCCCGGAAGCAGGCGCACGGTGTGTCGTCTCGCGGTTTCTCGGCCTTGCGCGGCTGATATCGATTTCCCGGTTTCCCCGAGGTGTGTCCATTGTTCCAGCCTCCTGCTGTGTCCGGCGCAGCCTTTATGAAATGCGCCAAAGCGGCAAAATCTTATCGACTTGCCGTTTTGCCTGCACCTCTTTCAGCCGCCTGCGTAATACTGCGCACGCTGCTCGGCATACGCCTGCAGCGTTGCCTCATCCACAGGCTTGCCCGCAGCCTTCAGCCACCCGATCGAAAGGCCCAGCCCCTCGATGCAGGTGCGGTCCAGATCCTCCATCGCGTGCCTGCGCAGCTGCGGTGCCTCGGGGTATGTGCGCTCCTCGCTGGCCATATCGGCAAGATAAATGATCTTGTCCAGCTGCGTCATGCCCGCCTTGCCCGTGGTGTGGCAGCGGATGGCGGATAAAATCTCCGGATCATCCACACCGTATTCCGTCTGGGCAAGGATGGCAGCTGCTACGCCGTGCCACACCGGAAAGGGGCGCTGCGTCACGTTTTCCGCTATTATAGCATTTTCTGTGAATATCTGCAACAGTTTATCGCGCGCAAGTTCTTTCGCGATATCGTGCAGCAGCGCGGCCAGCGCGGCCTTTTCTTCATCCGCGCCGTGCGCCCGCGCCAGCTTTACCGCCAGCTTGCGCACATTGCAGGTGTGCTCGTAGCGCTTGTGGGAAAGATTTTTCTTTGCAAGGCGTTTTGCCTCTTCCACGGTAATCATTGTCCCCGACTTCCCTTCTGTGTGCCTTGGCCCGCCGTTTCAGAAATACAAGATTCTGGAAACCTCTGAATAACCCCCCGGACACATCTCAGCGGTAAATTGTCCCTTTCCGGATGCTTGCCCATCCCCTTTGCTGCCTGATCACCCGTACAGGCCGTGCTCCGCAATATAAGCCGCAACGCTTTCCGGCACCAGCGCGTCCACCGGCTCGCCGCGCGCAATCTTCCCGCGCACCTCGGTGGAGGAGAGCGGAAGCACCGGCGCATCTGTAAAGATCACCCTGCCGCCCTCGGCGCGAAGCGTATCTGCAAACGCATGCATGGGGGCGGCGTCCTCACCCGCGCGCACATGCGCCACGATCACAAGACGGCGCAGCAGCTCCTCGTAGGCCACCCAGTTGTGAAACCACAGCAGCATATCGCTGCCCATGGGGAAATACAGCTGTGCATCGGGATACCGCTCATTCATCGTGCGCACGGTATCGATGGTATAGCTTTTGCCTTCGCGGCGGATCTCGGTGTCGTCCACGATCAGCTCATTGAACAGCGCACGGAAGCATTCGCACATTGCGACCCTGTGCTGCGCCGCTGTCTCGCCCGCACGCTTATGCGGCGGCGTTCCGGCGGGCTCGACGATCACAAGGTCCGGCTGCACCGCCGCGATCGCGCCGGCAAGCAGCGTCATATGCCCGTTGTGCGGCGGATCGAACGTGCCGCCGAATAAAATGATCTTTTTTTGTTCCACGGCTTTCCTCCTGTTTGCAGGAATGACTGTCTGCGGCCGGTGCTTTTTGCTCCAGGCAAGCCGCTCCCTTTTGCAGCGCCTTTCTTCGGCGCCGGGCGGAGCAGAGCGGGCCTCACCGGCAGAGATCACCATGCCATGCATTCCAAAACTGCGCAATGCTTTGGTAGCGTCCGGCCTTATCCGCACACACCGCCCGCTCCGCGGCCCGGTAGCTTTGTGCATTCAGCTGCCAGCGGGACAGCGCGCATGGGAGAAATCTGTTTTGCGCATACCGCTGCGCGATCTCTTCCTCGGAAAAACCGCCGAAAAAATCGAAAATCAGCGCGCCCAGTGTAAACAGTGTGGTGCGCTCGTCAATGACCCCGCCCAACTCATATTCCTCCGGTGCCTTCAAACGCTTTGTCCCGTACCAGTCCGCGCCCATATTGTTCATGGTGGGAGATTTTCGGAAAAGATCGATATCGCAGATCGTCAGTTTGTCCGTTTCAAAATCATATAAAATACTGCCGTCGTAAAAATCGACTGCGGCATAGCCCTTTTCGGCCACATTTTGTAAAAACGAAAACAGCACATCCACCGCCGCAAGCCTTTTGGCAGCCGGCAGTGCGAGGAACCGCTCCCGCGGGCTGGGCACACCGTTTGCATACCGCTCAAAATTCCAGTGATCGAACAGGCATTCACCCTCTGCCCACGCAAAGATCGCCGCGTAGAAAGGGCCCTGTTCGTATTCCTCGATGATCCTTACAAGGGCGGGATGCCTGAGCGTGCGGTAAAGAGAGACCGCATTTTTCAAGATCCGAACGGATTCTTCGGGCGAGACCTCTGCCTCTACCGTTCCCACACCGGCGATCTTGCAAAAAACTTTTTCGCCCGCACGCTCCATCCCGATGCAAATGCAGCCGGAACCCGTCTGGTCGACACACCAGAACGCCCGGCCGTACCGATTCAGCCAACGGAAGTCCTGCCGCTTTTGCAGCCGGAAACGAATGTCATCCAGTTCGATGATCTCCATGCATTCTCCTGTTACAGTAAAAATGGTTAGAAGCCCAGACAGGCGGCCCGCGATTTGCCCCGTCTTTGTCCGTTTCTGCAAATGCCTTTATAGGCTCTGCGGACATGGACAATACTCATTTCAGCAGTGCGGCGTACTTGCTCTCTTTTTTCTTCTGCTTGTACAGCACAAATTTCGAGCCGATGGCCTGCACGCACTCGCTGCCCGTTTTTTCGGCAAGGAGCTCTCCCGCCTCGCGCGCGGTGTAGGGGCTGTTTTCCAGCACCTTCATTTTGATGAGCTCGCGCGCGGCAAGGCAATCCGCCGTGCTTTGGACGAGCGCGTCGTCGATCTCGCCCTTGCCCACCTGAAATACAACGGCAAGGCTGTTCGCCTGCGCGCGCAGGATGGCGCGCTGTTTGCTTGTCAACATAGTATAGTCCTCTTTTGTATCAGATTTGTAACGNTCCGGTCATTCCGGATCCTTTTGCTTCAGGCTGCGCCTCACCTGAAGCCATGCCTCTCCCGAAGTCATGCCCACAAGGCTTTCATCGGCCAAAAACATCTCCAGCCTCCGTGCCATCAGGGCCATCGCGCGGCCGCGATGGCTGATGGCATCCTTTTCCTCGGCCGAGAGCTCGGCGTAAGAGCGGCCCTGTGTGTTTTCNCGCGCATCCTCTGTACCGGGAATGCCGACTTTATCGGGAATAAACAGCGGATCGTAACCGAACCCGTTCGTCCCCCTGCGCACAAAGCCGATGCGTCCGGGGCAGACGCCCTCGAATGTGGCGCAGCGCCCGTCGGGCNTGCAGACGCACACGCTGCTGACAAACCGCGCGGCNCGCGCCCCCTCGGGTANGTTCGCAAGCTCGGCCAAAAGCTTATCGTTGTTCGCCTCATCGTCCCCGTGATGCCCGCAGTAGCGCGCCGAATAGACCCCCGGCGCGCCGTCCAGCGCATCCACGCACAGGCCGGAATCGTCCGCGATGGTGGGCAAGTGGGCCACTTCGCAGATGGCCTGCGCCTTGATGCGCGCGTTTTCGGCAAAGGTGGCGCCGTTTTCCTCGGGCTCCAGNGTCAGGCCNGCCTCGCGCTGGCTTTGCACGGTGTGGCCCATGCGCTCCAAAATNCGGCGCAGCTCGNCCATCTTGCCGGGATTGTTTGTTGCGGCAATAAACTTCATGCGTCTTCTCCTTCACGCAGGAACAGCGCGTCTGCAAAGGCATCCGCATCGAATTCCATCAGATCGTCGATCNTCTCGCCCACGCCCACAAAGCGCACGGGCAGGCCCAGCTTTGCCTTGACGCTGATCACGGCGCCGCCCTTGGCCGTGCCGTCNANNTTTGTCANNATGATTCCCGTCGCGCCNGCGGCGTCGATAAACTGGCTGGCCTGGCTGATGGCNTTTTGCCCTGTGATGGCGTCGAGCACGAGCAGCGTCTCCACACTGGCCGTCCCGCACGCCTTGTTCACCACGCGGCTGATCTTGGAAAGCTCGTTCATCAGGTTCTTTTTGTTGTGCAGCCGCCCGGCGGTATCACAAATGACGATATCGCAGCCGCGCGCGGCGGCGCTCTGCACGGCGTCGAAGATCACNGCGGCGGGGTCTGCCCCTTCGCTGTGCTTTACAACGGGCACGCCNGCGCGCTCGGCCCANACGCAGAGCTGCTCGGAGGCGGCGGCGCGGAACGTATCGCCCGCCGCCAGCAGCACCCGCTTGCCCTGCTCCGTNTACAGATGCGCCAGCTTCGCGATAGACGTCGTTTTGCCCACGCCGTTCACGCCGATGACGAGGATCACGGCCGGGCGGCCGTCCATGCGCATCGGCTCGTCCGCGCGCAGCATNTCGCACACGATCCCCTTCAGAGCGTCCAGCGCCTGATCGCCTGTTTTNAAATGGTTTTTGCGCACGGTTTCGCGCAGCTCGTCCACCAGCCGNACGGCGACATCCGCGCCCGTATCGGCAAGGATCAGCTGTTCCTCCAGCTCATCGTAGGTTTCATCGGTGATCTCGCTCGCCGTCATCAGGTCTGCAATGGAGCCGAAAACCGAATCGCGTGTTTTGCGCAGGCCCTCGCCCAATTTGTCAAAAAAGCCCAATCCAATACCCTCCGTTTCCTGCCTTGCGCCCGCCCGAAGCAGGCAGGACGCCTTTCTATAATATTTCTTTGAAATACCGCGGAGAAGCGCCGCGGAAATGCCTTATGCAGCCATCCCGTTTCGGAAGATCATTCCNCATTTGCCAGGAGCTTTCTCCAAGCCCTAAACTCTTTTACGCTTAACGCTTCACCCTACTCACGAAACCCGGCACTCTGTCAAAGCGCTCAGCTTACGAGGCTCGCATCCACATTGGCAAGATCCAGCCGCAGCAGCTTCGAGACGCCATCCTCCTGCATGGTGACGCCGTACAAAACGTCGGCCTCCTCCATCGTGCCGCGCCGGTGCGTAATCACAATNAACTGCGTTTCATCGCAGATGCGCCGCAGATACTGGGCAAAGCGCGTCACGTTCACATCGTCCAGCGCGGCCTCGATCTCGTCCAGCACGCAGAACGGCGCGGGATTCACGGCCAGAATGGCAAAGTAGATCGAGATNGCGACGAGCGCCTGTTCGCCGCCCGACAGCGCCGACAGGTTCTTGATGATCTTGCCCGGCGGCGCAACCTCGATGTTGATGCCGCTCTCCAGCACGTCCGTCTCTTCTTCTAAGAAAAGGCGCGCCGTACCGCCGCCGAACAGCTCGGCAAAAATGCGGCCGAAATGATCGTTGATGACGGCAAAGCTCTCGCTGAACATCGTACGCATCTCGTCCGAAAGCCCCGCGATCAGCTTTAATAACTCCGCCTTGCCGGTCTCCACATCGCCGACCTGCTTTTTCAAAAACTCGTAGCGCTGGCTCACCTCGGCGTATTCCTCGATCGCGCCGACATTGACGTTGCCGAGCGCCTTGATCCTGCCGCGCACCTCGGATACGCTGCGGCGCAGCTCGGTAACGCTTTCAAACGGGATGCAGAGCGCCTCGGCATCCGTCAGTGTCAGCTCGTATTCCTCCCACAGCCTTGCCGCGGTCTGGGCATACTCGGCGTCCTTCTGCTCCTTCTGTTCGGACAGGCGGGCGATCTCGCGGCCCAGCTTTTCGCGCTCCTCCGTCAGCGTGCGCACCTGCGCATTCTGCCGGTTGATCAGGCCGTCGCGCTCCATCCGCAGGCGTACCGCCTCGGCTCTGGCCGCCTCCAGCCGCTCGATCTCGGTGCGGCTGCCTGCCACGGCGGCGCGGATCTCCTCGATCTCGGCCGCGCACGCAGCGCTGTGCGCGGTGAGCGCGTCAATGCTTTCCGCCACCTGCCTGGCGCGCGCGTCGCTCTCGTCCGTGCGGCTCTCCAGCTGTGCGATGGCGGTGCGATGCGCCTCGGCGTCCTTTTCCGCGGCCAGGATCTGCAGCTTCAGTTCCGAAAGGGTTTCGGCAATGCGCGAACGGGTGGCGAGAAAATCATCGTCGCTGCCCGACAGCGCGCGCAGCGCTTCCTCCAGCGCCGCACTCTCCTTTTCCAAGGCATCCAGTGCGGCGGCGGCATCTGCCGCCTGCTGCTGCGAAGCATCGATCCGCTGCGAAAGCTGCCCGCATTCGCCCTCGAGCAGTGTTTTGGCAGCATTTGCCTGAGACAGGGCGGCATTGATGCGCCCCTGCTCCATCTCTCCGCGAATTCTATCGCCTCCGGCCGTGACAGCCTCGCTCTCGGTGGCCGTCAGCTCGGCGGAAAGCGCGTCCGTCTCGGCCCTCAGGCGGTCGGTCTTTTGCTGCGCCTCGTCGCGCTGTTTTTCCAGCGTGCGCTGCTTTGCCTGCAGCTCTTCAATCTCCTGCCGGCGGCTGAAGAGACCGGCGGAGCGCGCGACACTGCCGCCCGTGAACGATCCGCCCGCGTTGATCACCTGCCCGTCCGCCGTCACAACGCGGTTGCGGTAATCGAGCGCACGCGCCGCGCGCGACGCCTCGTTGATGTCATCCACCACAACGATGCGCCCCAAAAGATTGGAAACGATATGCGCGTAGCGCTCCTCATAGGAGACAAGGCTGCTCGCCAGCACCGCGCCCTCCGGCAGACGGCCGGAGAATACGCCCGGCTTCATCGTATCCAGCGGCAAAAACGTCGCGCGGCCGGCGCGCTCGTCGCGCAAAAAGGCCATCGCCGCCTTGGCCGCCGTCTCGTTCTCCACAACGACATTCTGCAGTGCAAAGCCCAGTGCCGTCTCGATGGCCACCTCGTAGCCGGGCTTTACAGTGAGGATCGAGGATACCGGCCCGATGATTCCGCGCAGGCGATGCGCCCCGGCGGCGCGCATCACCGCTTTTACGCTGCTTTGAAAGCCATCCATACTGCGTTCCAGATCGCGCAGTACGGCAAGCCGCTGCTGGGCCGCCTCCATCGCGCGCAGGATCTTCTGCTCGGCCTCGTCCGCCTCGGCCAAAGCACGGCGGCGGCCCTCCAGCTTCATCGAAAGGCCGTTTTTGATGTTTTCCAAACGCGTCAGCCGCTCGATGGCATCCTGTAAAAAGGCGTCTGTCTCGGCCTTTTGCTGGGCCAGCTCCTGCGCGCCCACGGCATTCGCCTCACACTCGCGCCGTGCGTCCGCGAGGCGGGTACGCGCGGCCTCTGCCGCAGAAGCCGCCCCCGCGGCCGCCACGCGCTGCTCAGTGATGGACGCCGCCGCCGCGTTCAGCCGCTGCGTCAGCGCGCCGCGCTGTTCGCCGGCTTCGGCGCTCTTTTGCTGCAATTCATCCAACTGTGCTTCGCACGCGCGCGCGTCTGCGGCAAGCTTCTGTGCCTGTTTCTCACAGTCCGCGATGGCCTGCCGGTGCGTTTGTACCTCGGCGGCGATCTTCTCGCGGCCAAGGCCGCTTTGGCTCAGCTCCTCGCGGTGCGCTGCAATGGAGGCGTTGTTGCGCTCGATATCGTTGTTCAATACCGCAATGCGCGCATCCGCATCCGAAACGCGCTCGGTGACGGCGCGGATCTCGCTGTTGCAGCGGTCGGCATCGCCGATCAGCCGGCCGATCTCCTCCTGCGTCTTCTCGGTCTCGGCATAGATGGCGTCGATCTCGTGCCCGGTGCGTTCATAATCCGCATTCGCAATTTCGATCTTGCGCTGCTGCTCGCGCACGGTCTCGCGCGCCTTTTGCACGGTATCCACCCAGAGCGTTACCTCCAGCCCCTTGCGGCGCTCGGCCAGCTCCAGATATTGCTTTGCCTTCTTGCTCTCGCGCTCCAGCGGGCCCACACGCTCGGCCAACTCACCCAGAATATCGCGCAGGCGCACAAGATTATTTTCGGTGATTTCGAGATCCCGTTCAGCCGCGTTTTTTTTGTAGCGGTATTTCGCAATACCGGACGCCTCCTCAAAGATCTCCCGCCGTTCGGCTGATTTCGCGCTTACGATCTCGGCGATGCGCCCCTGCCCGATGACGGAATAGCCGTCCCGACCAAGGCCGGTATCCAAAAACAGCTCGTAGATATCGCGCAGGCGCACATTCTGCCCGTTGATGGAATACTCACTCTCGCCCGAGCGGTAATATTTGCGCCCGATGATCACTTCATTGTTATCAACGTCAATGCGCCGGTCGGTGTTGTCCACCACCAGATTGACGACGGCATACCCCATCGCGCCGCGCTGCTGTGTGCCGCCGAAAATGACGTTTTCCATTTTTCCGCCGCCGCGCAGCTGCTTGGCGCTCGTCTCGCCCAGCACCCAGCGGATGGCATCGGAAATATTGCTTTTTCCGCTGCCGTTCGGCCCCACCACAGCGGTGATGCCCCGCTCGATGGTAATGCGCGTGCGGTCCGGAAATGACTTAAAGCCCTGTATTTCCAGCGCTTTCAAAAACATGGATGTTCTCCTTTATCGATCCTGCCGGCTGCTTTTGCGGCGGCCTTTTCCTTTTTATCGATCGTGTATCGTCAATGCTCAATATCCCATCAGCACCAATGCCTCGCGGGCGGCCTGCTGCTCGGCCAGCTTTTTGCTGTGCCCCTCGCCCCGGCCCACGCAATTGGAATTCAGGTGCACTTCCACCACGAAGTGCTTGTTGTGGTCCGGCCCGGATTCGTCCGTCACCACATAGCGCAGCCGTTCCTCGGGGTTTTGCTGCACAATCTCCTGCAATCGCGTTTTATAATCCTCCTCGGCGGCGGCATCCGTCAGCGCGCCCGTGACGAACGGCAGGATAAACGCACGCGCCGCATCCATGCCGCCGTCCAGATACAGCGCCGCGATGAGCGCCTCGAACGCATCGGACACGATGCTCGGCCGGCTGCGCCCGCCGCCGCGCTCTTCGCCCTTGCCCAGCCGCAGATAATCGCCCAGCGAGATCTGTTTGGCAAACCCGAACAGCGCGGCCTCACACACAAGGCTCGCGCGCATGCGCGTCAGATCCCCCTCGGGCAGATTTTTGTGCGTAAACAGATATTCCGCCACCACGATGGACAGCACCGAATCGCCCAAAAACTCCAGCCGCTCGTTGTGATGCACGCCCCGGCGCGCCTCGTTGGCATAGGAGGTGTGCGTCAGCGCCGTCGCAAGCAGCGAGGGATTTTTGAATGTATGATGCAGCGCCGCTTCCAGCTCCCGCATATCCCGCATGATCTCTACTCCTTTTTTCTTTCGT
This sequence comes from Subdoligranulum sp., assembly GCA_014799685.1. GTDB lineage: Bacteria > Bacillota > Clostridia > Oscillospirales > Ruminococcaceae > Ruthenibacterium. The sequence continues at coordinate 56,667 of JAAVHN010000020.1, forward strand.
TCCCTATGGCCGGGCGGCCGCACAGGTGCGAAAGGGGTTCTATTGCGCCCGCGCTTCCTCCGCCTCGCCCACGGCGGCCAGCTTTTCGCGCATGCTTTCCACCGCACCGTTCTCCACGCACAGCTTAGCCTGCCGGATTGCGTTGCAGAACGCCTTCGCGTTCGACGATCCGTGCGCCTTGATCACGGGCTTTGAAACGCCCATCATCAGCGCGCCGCCGTATTCGTCGGCATCCAGCTTACTCTTAAAGCCGCGCATGCCGTCCTTCACCAGTAAATAGGCAAGCTTTGTTTTCAGGCTGCTCATAAAGACATTCTTGATCTCGCCCACGAGCATTTTTGCGACGCCCTCGGTCAATTTTAAGATCACGTTGCCCGTGAAGCCGTCGCACACCACAACATCCACATTTCCCGCGGGCACATCGCGCGGTTCGATGTTGCCGGTGAACCGGATATTGGGATTTTGCCGCAGCAACCCGTGCGCCTGCACATAGGCGGGCGTTCCCTTGGTTTCCTCCGCGCCGTTGTTTACCAGCGCCACGGCCGGCTCCNTGCGGCCCATTACCTTTTCCATGTACACGCTGCCCATCGTGGCAAANGCGTCCAGCATCTCGGGGCGGCATTCCACATTCGCGCCCGCATCCAGCAGCAGATACGGCTGCTTTGCGCCGGGGATNACCGTGCCNATGGCCGGGCGCTTNNCGCCNTTNAGNCGCTTGACNATGAGCGTCGCGCCCGCNAGCAGCGCNCCCGTNGANCCGGCCGANACNAACGCGTCGCCNTCGCCCGCCGCCAGCATCCGCAGGCCCACCACCATCGACGAATCCTTCTTGCGGCGGATGGCCGCTGTGGGCTCGTCGCACATTTCGATCGTCTCCTCCGCGTTCACCACCGTGATGCCCGCAAGATCGATGTTGTTCTCTTTTGCGCACGCCTCAATCTCTTCGCGGCGTCCCACCGCGGTAACCTGCACGCCGTATTCCCGCACGGCGGCCGCCGCGCCCAGCAGCATTTCCTTCGGGGCATTGTCCCCGCCCATCGCGTCGATGATGATATTCATACGCTTAACCCCTCCCGCCGCCCNCAGGGCGGCTGTCGTTTTTTCGCTTCCGGTCTTCCTTTTCTTTGATTCCGTGACGGATCTCCGTGCTCAAAATTTGACGCCGCGATCCGATCCACACCGCGTTTCGTGAATGCTCCGGAACAGGCGGNTACTCATGCCGGCGCCCCGTCCCAATCTTTCACATAGCGCTCCATGCTTTCCACCGCACGCCCGGCCACGGCCGCGTAGCGCAGGCGCTTNTCGCGGATGCGCTNNNCGGNNCTTGGCAAAAGTCCCATATTTGCGCCCATCGGCTGGAAGTCCTTTGTGGGCGTGGTGATGTAGCGCAGCAGCGCGCCGCACATTGTATCCAAAGGCGGCGGTGTGAACAGGTCCGGCGCAAACTCGCCCGGTGTGGACATGTGTCCGGCAAGNCGCGCCTCAATCCCGCGCGCCGCAAGCAGGCCGCAGGCCGCGCTTTCCATATAGCCNTCAAAGCCCGTGATCTGCCCCGCAAAAAACACGTTTGGNGCCTTTTGCAGCGAGAGNTCGGTATTCAGCAGNGCNGGGCTGTTCAAAAACGTNTTGCGGTGCATNACNCCCCAGCGCACGAATTCCGCATGCTCCAGGCCCGGGATCATACGGAACACGCGCTCCTGCTCACCGAATTTCAGGTTCGTTTGAAAGCCCACCAGATTGTACATCGTGCANTCCGCGTTTTCGGCCCGCAGCTGCACGTTTGCCCACGGGCGGTGNCCGGTGCGCGGGTCGGTGAGGCCGACGGGGCGCAGGGGGCCGTAGCGCATGGTGTCCGCGCCGCGCTGCGCCATCACCTCGATGGGCATACAGCCCTCGTATACCGTCTGCGGCTCGTCGAAGCTGTGCAGCGGCGCACGTTCGGCCGAGGCCAGCGCGGCATGAAAGGCCTCGTATCCGGCTTTGTCGAACGGGCAGTTCAGATAATCTGCCGTGCCGCGCCCGTAGCGGGACGCCGCGAATACTTTTCCCCGGTCGATGCTGTCCGCCGTGACGATGGGCGCGGCGGCATCGTAAAAGGCCAGCGCGCGCTCCCCGGTGAGGCGGGCAATGTCGGCCGCGAGCGCGCCGTCGGTGAGCGGGCCGCTCGCCGCCAGCACCAGCGTATCGGGCGCAGTCTCGTCCAGCGCCGTCACCTCGCCCGAGACGATCGTGATGCGCGGCTCGGCCTTCACAAGCGCCGTCACGCCCGCCGCAAAGGCCGTGCGGTCCACAGCGAGCGCGCCGCCCGCCGCAACGCGGCAGCTTTCCGCCACGTCCAGCAGCGACGAGCCCAGCAGGCGCATCTCGGCTTTGAGCAGCCCGGAGGCCGAATCCAGCCGGTCTGCCTTCANTGAATTGGAGCAGACCAACTCTGCAAAATCCGCGTTTTTGTGCGCNGGGGAAAACCGNTGCGGCTTTTGCTCGCACAGCGTGACGGCGTACCCGCGCCGCGCAAGGTACAGCGCCGCCTCGCAGCCCGCGAGCCCCGCGCCGATGATGCGTATTTGCATGGCGGCTCCTTTCGTTTTTCTCGGGAATCTTCTCAGGAAAGTGCTGNAATCAATCCCCGTCATCCTTCTTTTTGGCATCCATCGGGCGGGAATAGCCGCAGCCCTCTTTTTCGCACAGCAGCATTCCGCTGCGGCCGCCCTTTTTGAACAGCGTCGAGCCGCACTGCGGGCATTTTTCGGTGGTGGGCTCGTTCCATGTCATAAAATCGCAGGTGGGGTTTTTCTCGCAGCCATAATAGATCCGNCCCTTTTTCGATTGCCGCACCAGCATGCGGCCCCCGCATTTGGGGCAAAAACCGCCCGTATCCTTNACAAGNCGNTTTGTGTTGCGGCATTCGGGGAAGCCCGGGCACGCTAANAATTTGCCGTAGCGCCCCGTCTTGATGACCATTTTGCGGCCGCACAGCTCGCAGATCTCNTCCGTTTCCTCGTCGGGCACTTTAACGCGCTTGCCCTCCATCCGCTCCTCGGCGGCCTTNAGGGTCTTATCGAAATCCTTGTAAAAATCGTCGATCACGGTTTGCCAATCGGTCTTGCCGTTCTCGATGGTATCCAGCTCTTCCTCCATGTGGGCGGAGAATTTCACGTCCACAATGTTGGGGAACTGCTCGTTCATCAATTCATTGATGGCGCGGCCCAGCGCCGTGGGCACGAGCTTTTTCTGGTCGCGCTCCACATAATTGCGGTCGAGGATCGTGGTGATGGTGGGCGCGTAGGTGGAGGGGCGGCCGATGCCGTTTTCCTCCAATGCCTTGATCAGCGTCGCCTCGCTGTAGCGCGCGGGCGGCTGCGTGAATTTCTGCTCGGGCTTCAGTTCCCGCAGGCGCAGCGCCATGCCCTCCTCCAGCGGAGGAAGCGCTGTTTCCTTCTTTTCCTTTTCGTCNGTGGCCTCCTCGTACAGGGCGGTGAAGCCGTCGAACGTCACCACAAAGCCGCTGGCGCGGAACAGATACCCCGCCGCCGTAATATCGGCGGAGACGGTGTCCATCTGGCAGTCGCTCATCTGGCTGGCGATGAAGCGGCTCCAGATGAGGCGGTACAGCTTTGCCGTATCGCCGGAAATGCTCTTTTCCACCTCGGTGGGCGTCAGCGCGGGATTCGTCGGACGCACGGCCTCGTGCGCGTCCTGCGCGGCCGTGGCGTTTTTGCTTTTATACACGCGCTTGCCCTTGTGTGCATACTGCGCGCCGTAGGTGTTCGTGATAAAATCGCGCGCGGCCGTCTGCGCCTCGTCGGCGATGCGCAGGCTGTCGGTACGCATATAAGTGATGAGGCCCATCGTGCCCTGCCCGGCGATATCGACACCCTCGTACAGCGTCTGCGCGGCGCGCATCGTGCGTGTGGCCGAAAAGCCGAAGCGGCGGCTCGCCTCCTGCTGCAGCGTAGAGGTGATGAACGGCGGCGCGGGCGAACGCTTGCGCTTGCCCTTGCTGAGGGATGCCACTTTATATTCCGCACCGTTCAGCGCCGTCACGATCTGTTCGCTCTGCGCGGCGTTCTTCACGGCAAGCTTTTCGCCGCCCGCCAGCGCCGTCAGGCGCGCGGTGAACTTTTTGGCCGAACCCGGCGGCGTCAGCACGGCGTCGATGTTCCAGTACTCCTCGGGCTTAAACGCCTCGATCTCCTTCTCGCGGTCGACNATCAGGCGCACGGCCACGCTCTGCACGCGCCCGGCGGAAAGGCCGCGCCGCACCTTCTTCCACAAAAACGGCGAGAGCTTATAGCCCACCAGGCGGTCCAGCACACGGCGCGCCTGCTGCGCGTTGAACAGATCGATATCGATNGCACGCGGCGCGGCCATGCCCTGCGTGACGCCCTTTTTGGTGATCTCGCCGAATGTNACGCGGTTGGGTGCATTGACGTCCAGCCCCAGCAGGTTGGCGAGGTGCCAGCTGATGGCCTCGCCCTCGCGGTCCGGGTCGGTGGCGAGGAACACTTCGTCGCTCTCGCCCGCAAGGTGCTTTAACTCCCGGATGAGCTTTTCCTTGCCCTTGATATTGATATACTGCGGCGCATAGCCGTTGTCCACGTCGATGCCCAGCTTGCTTTGGGGCAGATCGCGGATGTGGCCCATCGAGGCTGTCACCTCGTAGCCGCTGCCGAGATATTTACGGATGGTCTTGGCTTTCGCCGGGGATTCTACGATCACAAGTTTTGACATGAATCTACCGTCCTTATTTTTCAGGCCGTATCAAAGCCGCCTGCCAAAGGGGCTGGCCGCCGTTTTTCATTTTTTCTTTGAACCGGCCTGTTTTGGAATGCTGCAAGACAGCGCGGGTTTGTCAAAGCACCCGCGGGGCCGGGTCGCGCAAGCGCATGTTCCGGCCGTTTTTTGGGAATACGCGCGGCCCGCCCGCCGCATGCGCATTCTGTTTTGACCTATTTCAACTGGAACTGCCGCCCGGCCAGCTGCATGGAAAGGCCGGCGATCTCCAGCTCTGTCAGCGCCGCCATGGCAAGCGACGGCGCAAGGCCCGTCTTTGTACACAGCGCCTCCAGCGTTTGCGGCGCGGCGGCAGTGAGTGCGTCGCGCATGCGCTTTGCGTTCGGGCTCAGCATGATCTCACTCTGCGCGCTGTCTCCGGGCTGCTCCGGGTGCACGTCCGACGTGAGCCCGTACCACAGCAAAATATCCGCGCCGCTGATGGCGGGGATGGCCCCGTCGCGCAGCAGCTGGTTCGTGCCCTCGCACAGCGGCGAAAAAATGCTGCCCGGCACGCTGAATACGTCGCGCCCGGCCGCCAGTGCCGCCGATACCGTGTTCATGGTGCCGGAGCGCTTGCGGGCCTCGGCCACGCACAGCCCGCGCGAAAGCCCGGCGATCAGCCGGTTGCGCTGCAAAAAGTGGTGCTTGAGCGGCGGCGTTCCAGGCGGATATTCGCTCAACACAAGGCCCTGCCGCTCGATCACGTCCTTCAGCTTGCGGTTCGAAGCGGGATAGCACAGGTCGTGCCCGAACGCGATGCACGCCACGGTGGGTGTGCCTGCCTGCACCGCGGCCTTGTGGCTCTCGCTGTCAAGCCCCGTCGCAAGGCCGGAGACCAGTACTACGCCGGAGCGCGCCAGGCTGCCCGCAATGGCGGCCGTCGCCTCCACCCCGTAGGCGGAGGGGCGGCGCGTGCCCACGATGGCAAACAGGAAGCTGCGGTTCGGAATGGTGGCGTCGCCCCGGTAATACAGCACCGGCGGCGGCGTGGGCACCGCCCGCAGCAGCGCGGGATAGTTTTCATCCTCCCATGTGAGCACATCGACCCCGTGGCGCCTGCAGTCGTCCAACCGGGCGATATAATCCTCCGGCCGGGTGGCACGCAGAATCTCTAACTGCGCCGGGGCGAAGATCATCGAAAGATCCTCCTCGCGGCAGGCGCGCGGCAGATCCTCCACGCCCGGGAACATGCTCAGCACCATGCCGCTGTTTTCCGCGGCGGGGCCAAGCGCCGCCGCAAGCCACAGCCATGCGGCCTTCTTCATTTTTGCCTCGTCCATCATTGCTGCACCCCCCGAAAATGCCACAGCAGCACGCTGCCCGCCACGGCGGCATTCAGCGATTCCACGCCGTTCGCCATCGGGATGCGCACGGCCATATCCGCCGACGCGACCGTCTGCGGCGCAAGGCCGTTGCCCTCGTTGCCAACCAGCACCGCCACGCCGCCGGGAAAGGCGGTATCCGCCGCCTCAAGCGGCGCGGAATGCTCCAGCGCCGCCGCGATGACGGTGATCCCATACAAATGAAACGCATCGATTGCCTGTTTTGTTTCATCCGCGAAGATCAGCGCCATGCGCGCGAGCGCCCCCATCGAGGCGCGCGCGGCCTTGGGCGCGAACGGGTCGGCACAGGCGCCGCACAGCACAGCGCCGTCAAAGCCGAATGCCGCCGCGCTGCGCAAAAGCGCACCTACGTTGGCCGGGTCCTGCACATGCTCCATACACAGATAGCGCCCGCCGCGGCCGAGATCGGAAAACGTCTGCGCCCTGCGCGGGAAAATGCAGAACAGTCCCTGGGGCGAGCGGGTATCCGAGAGCTTTTCCGCCACGGCCTCGCTGACAAAGGCATGCCGCCCGGGCAGCTGCGCCGCCTCCGGGTGCGCCTGCAAAAAGCGCTGGGTATAGTATACCTCCACAGGGCAAAGACTTTGCGCAAGATCCGTACAAAGGCGCAGGCCCTCGGCAAAAAACAGCCCCTCGGCGCGGCGGCGCGCGGCGCTGTCGCGCAGGGCGCAGGCATGCTTTATGCGTTCGTTTTCGCGGCTTTGTATCGTATCCGGCATCGGCGTATTCCTCTTTTGATCCCCGGCTTCGGCCATGTACCCGGTCATTCGGGGTGCAGCATCTTTTTGCGGCTTACCTTGGCATGCATTGGGCGTGCGTTTGGTCTGTATTGGGCGTGTACCCGACATGCACTGCGCGTGCGTTGGATATGCGCTGGGCATATATTGGATATGTGTCCGGCATGCACTGCGTGTGCGCTGGGTATGCGCTGGGTGCGTATCGGGTATGCGTCTGGCATGTGCCCGGCGTGCGTTTGGTGTATATCGGGCGTATGTTCCGGGAAATTCCGGTTNCCCAAATCTTTGTCTGCNCGCCNGAAAATGGCGCACATTTTTCTTTCCCCATTACACAAAGCAACGCCCGTGCACGCTGTGCCCGGGCGGTTCGCTGTGCTTATTTCGCGGCTTTCTTCGCGGTTTCGACAAGGGCAGAGAANCTCTTCGGGTCATGGATGGCCATCTCGGACAGCATCTTGCGGTTCAGCTCGATGCCGCTCTTTTTCAGGCCGTTCATAAAGGTGGAATAGTTGATGCCCTGCGCGCGGCACGCCGCGTTGATGCGTGCGATCCACAGCTGGCGGAAATCGCGCTTTTTCTGCTTGCGGCCCGCAAACGCATAGTTGCCGCTCTTCATGACCTGCTCTTTGGCCATCTTGAAATGCTTGGANTTGCTGCCCCAATAGCCCTTGGCCAGCTTCAGGGTCTTTTTCCGTCTTTTCCGCGTCATCATCGCGCCTTTGATCCGTGCCATATTTTACAATCTCCTTTACCTATCAGATGGTGTCGGGCCCGTGATCCGGGCGCTTACGCATAGGGCAGCATGCGCTTGACAGCCGCCGCGTTGGTGTGATCGGCATATGTGGCCTTGCGGTATGCGCGCTTCAGCTTGCGCGTTTTGCCGTGGCCGTTCAGCAGGTGGCTGCGGTACGCATGGCCGCGCTTTACCTTGCCGTTTTTCGTCAGCTTGAAGCGTTTCTTCGCACCGGAATGTGTTTTCATCTTGGGCATTTTATATTCCTCCTTAATTCTGCTTTGCGGGAGCGGGGGCAAGGAACATCTGCATGCTCCGGCCCTCAAGCTTGGGCTGCTTTTCCACAACGGCCTCCGGCAGGGCGGCGGCAAANCGCTTCTGGACATCGAGGCCCAGATCGGTATGCGCCATTTCACGCCCACGGAAGCGAATGGACACCTTCACCTTATCGCCCTTTGCCAAAAACTTTCTGGCCTGACCGACCTTGGTGTTGAAGTCGTTCGTATCGATGTTGAGGGAAAGGCGGATCTCTTTGATTTCGACGATCTTTTGGTTNTTCTTCGCTTCCTTGTCGCGTTTCTGCATCTCGAAGCGATATTTGCCGTAATCAAGGAACTTGCACACNGGCGGCTGCGCCTGCGGGGCGATCTTGACAAGATCCAGATTCTTTTCCACCGCTTTTGCCAGCGCCTCCCGTGTCGGCATGATGCCGAGCTGGCTGCCGTCCGCGTCGATCACGCGCACCTCTCTGTCCCGAATGGCTTCGTTGATCTCCATTTCTTTTTTTCCGCTAATGATAAAGCACCTCCCAATATACCGGATACCGGCCGCAGCGATGCGCCGTTCGATGCAAAAGAGCGGCCCACCCGATGGCAGACCGCTCGCACAGACAAACAAGACGCACAAAAAGCGCGTTTCGTTGTATGAACCCGGCGCCAAAGGCACNCAAGGTGAGCGCGGCACTGCCACTGCTGCTTTGTTTCCAAGAGACAGTATAACGCTTTGCGGGGCCAAAGTCAAGCTTTTTTTCCGGAGCCTCAAAGCTTTTTTGTTTTTTGAAACATGCAGGCATCCGGCAGGTAAAGCGCCCGGTCTCCCCTGTGATTCAATGTGATGCGCACTGCCCGGACAAACCGTTCAGATAATTTTGGGTATAGGTGCACACTGCAAAGCATTTTCCGCACAGATCCGTTTCGATCCCGGTTTGCTCTTTCATNATCTCAATCTGCTTTTTGCGGCATTTTTCTATATCTACNATTGCCTCTCTGGGCAGCCCCGGCTCCCACNNCACNCCCGCCAGCGCTCCGGCGGGGCATTGCTCCACACACCGCCTGCAGGCGCCGCACCGGGNGCCTGTAACCGCCTCCCCGCACTCCAGGGGCGCGTCGGTGAGCAAAGAAGACAGCCGGACGGCCGGGCCGTACTGCGGCGTCACNAGCAGACAGTTTTTCCCGATCCACCCGAGCCCGGCCCGTGTGGCGACTGTTTTATGGGGGANCGCGGTCCTTTTCTGCCCATCGATNCGCACGCGGTCCGTCGTCTGCGCACAGGCCGCGAAGCCCCTGCTTTTCAAAANATCCTCTCCGGCCAGAACGATCCTGTTCAGCTNTTGGTTGAGGGAGTGATACGCTTCATAATACTCCTTCGTGGGCGCGCTCTGCAGATCGAGGACGATCTGCCGCGGCAGCGCCACCGCGACGGCGACACCGGTTTTATAAGCGCANCCTTGCACCCCTTCCATATTGCCGGCGCCCACCAGATCGGCGCCACGGCTTTGAAGCAGGCTTTTCAGCTCTTGGGTAAGTGTCATCCCTATCTCCTCCCCTCCGCTTTGCNATCCGACANATTAATGTGCACCACATCTCCGCGGCAATCCCCTTCACCGACCCCTGCAATGATCCTTCGCAGTGGCCCTTCGCAATGATCCTTCGCTTTGAAAATGCAAGCCGCCCCGTTTCCGGTTTTTATTCCGCAGATTCCCGCCGCNCCAGCAAAACGAGATATTCCGGCGTTCCCTCCTCCGGCTTCCTTTCGCCGGTTGGATGAAACCCGTNCCGTTCATAAAACCGGATGGCGCTTGTATTCTTTTCGAGCGCCCACAAAAACCGCACGGAAAACTGTTCCTTTGCAAACTCGATCAGCTGCGCGCCCACACCCTGATTTTGAAAGAAGTGATCGACGTACAGCTCCCGGATCTCCTCGCCCTCGATATGGATCATCCCTTTTATGATGCCNTCNTCNTAGACCCATATCGAATTCAGGAGCTCCGGGGCCGCGTATTCCTTTGCGATGTTCAGCACCTGCANNTCGCCGAAGGAATACGCNTCNTTNTGAAAAATGGGCCGGTAGTTNATGCGCTTGACAANCACAAGGATCTCGGCGATGCGGGAAAGATCCNCGGGCGCCGCTTTCCGTATCTGCATATTTTTCTCCTNCTTTCNACATAAGGTCGGATAGAAATCCCGGCAGCCAATCGGAGAAACCTGTCTCTACAGGGCAGACAATGCCGCTGTGTCCAGCGGCACATCGATCTCCCTTCCCAGCGCNAACGAATAGATCGTGCAGCGCGTCACCGATACACAAAGGCGCTTTTCCACGGCGGCCTTGTACAGCAGCAGCTGCTTTGCGTAGGCGTCCAGCAGCTGGCGGGGCGATTTGCCGCGGTCGGTTTTGTAATCGACGATCTCCGCCTCGCGGCCGTTCAGGATCACCGCGTCCGCGATGCCCTGCACGAGCACCGGCTGATGGGCAAAGCGATCCGGCAGCGTCTCGTCCACATATTTTGCGGAGACCGCCGTGATAAAATCGTATTCGCGCAAGAGCGTTTTGGCCGCGCGCATCCGGGCTGCCAGGGGGCTTTTTAAAAACGCCGTCATGCGCGGCCGCTCCAACTTTTCGGCAAGCGCGGCGTCCAGCCAGCCGCCCTGCGTCAGCCGCTGCAGCTCGGCGGAAAGATCTTCCTCTGCCGCGGCCANATCGATGAACTGCAGCGCCGTGTGCATCGCCGTGCCGCGCTCTGCGGCCGTCAGGCCCTCCTCGTACAAAAACGCCGGGCGCGTCAAAACCGGCTGCGCGTCCGCATGCGTTAAATCAGAGACACTCAGCTTCGCGGGCAGCGCGCACAGCNGCGCGTTTTCATAGGCGGCGGCAAAGCCCTGCGCCAGCCGTTCGGCCAGCGCGGCATCCGGCGGCGTCGTGCGTTTAAAGGGCGGCGGCGCGGCGGTTTGCACCGCGTCCGGCGCGGCGATGACGGCGGCATGCAGCTGCCCGCGCGCCTGCGTCACAGGCAGCGCCGGCGCGCCGGCAAAGCGGCGCAGCTCCTCGCAGTCCGGGTGCAGCAGCGCCGCCGTGCACAGCCAGTCCGCAAGCGACGACGCGCGCCCCAGCGTATACGGNTCCGCGCCGTTCGTTCCGCGCAGCGTCACGGCCATGGCGGAAAGCTTTTTTTCCGGCTTTGCCATCGGCACGGTGACGATCAGCTTGTCCCGCGCGCGGGTGAGCGCCACGTACAGCACGCGCATCTCCTCGCTGACGGCCTCCGCGCGCTGCGCCGTGCGAATGGCCCGGTGNGGCGCGGTGGAAAAGAGNCCGCCTTCCCCGGCGCGCAGGTTCATGCCCATGCCCAGCACGGGGTGGAACAGCACCGGGTCGCTCGTATCGCGCAAATTGAAGCGCCTGTCGGTATCCGCTAAAATCACGACGGGAAATTCCAGCCCCTTGGAGCGGTGGATCGTCATGATCGAAACAGCGCCCTTCGGCAGTGCGGGCGCCGACGCGGCGTGCACCGCGCCGCTCTCGATGGCGCTGTCCACCACGCGCAAAAACGCCGCAAGGCCGCCCGCGCCGCCCTCTGACTGCGCCGCCCACGCGGTGAACGCGCGCAGCGTCTCGCGCCGGGCCGCGCCGTTTTCCATCGCGCCCACCGCCGCGAAATAGTGCGTGCGGGCAAAAATCTCGTCGCACAGCTCCGCAACAGAGGATGCAGCGGCCATACGCCGCAGCGCGGCCAGTGTATNCAAAAAGTCCCGCGCCTTCGGCTCCTCGCTTTGCAAAAGCGCCGCATATAAGCTGCCGCGCGGCGNAAGCACGCGCAGGCGCGTTAAATCGTCCGGCGTGAACGAGAACATTACCGATAACAGCGCCGCCGCAAGGTGCACGTCCTGCGCAGGGTTATCGATCACGCGCAGCAGCGAGAGCAGCGGCGATACCTCGCTGGCCGTGAGGGGGCTTTCGCCCGTATCCGCAAACGCCGGGATNCCGCGCCGCGCAAATTCGGCCTCGTACCGCGCGAAATTCGCCCGGCTGCGCAGCAGNATGCAGCAATCTCCGTAGGTGCACGGGCGCGTGCCGCCGCCTTTTTCGCGCACGGGGAACGCGCCGTTCACCAGCCGGCCGATCGCGTCCGCCACTGCGCCGGCATCGCCGCGCGCGGCGTNCTCCGCACTTTCGTCCACGATCAAAAGCTCCATCGGCCCGCCGTCGTATNCATCGTTCGTGCCGCGCACGAGCCGTTCGTCCCGCGTGTAATCCACNTCGCCCACGGCGCGGCTCATCAGGCACGAAAACACATCGTTGATCTGATCGATCACNNTGCCCGCGCTGCGNAANTTNTGCCCCANNGTNAGCGNCGCNGGATGCGGCCCGCCGGGCGCNTAGGGCGCNNAGCTNNCCCGCTTGCCGATAAAGATNTCCGGGCTGGCGAGCCGGAAGCGGTAAATGCTCTGCTTCACGTCGCCGACAAAAAAGAGGTTTGAGCCCTCGTCGTTCGCAAGGCAGCGGTAGAGCAGCGCCTGCAGCTCGTTTGTGTCCTGGTATTCGTCCACGAGCACCGCGTCGAACATGCGCGAAACGGTGCGCGCCGTTTCGGTTTTTTCACCGTGTTCGTCGCACAAAAGGCGCAGCGCCAGATGCTCGAAATCGCTGTATTCGAGCGCCTTTTCCGCAAGCTTGCCGGCGAAAAGCCTTTCGCCAAACAGCCGCGCGCCGCGCGCGAGCGCCCTGGCCAGCGGCGCGATGCGGGCGCGGTCGGCATTAAATTCTTCTTGCGTGCAGAGAAAGACATCCTTTTTCAGCCGCTCGATCGTGTCTTTCACGGCGTCGCGCAGCGCCTTTACGGCCTCCTTGCCGGGCAGATCGCCGCGCACGGGCTTCAGCGAGGCTGGACGGTACTCGGCCGCATACACCACCGCATCGTCCCAGCGTTTTGCGCAAATATATTCCAGCAGCGCGTCCAAAAACGCCCCGTCGCCCTCCAGCGCGGGCAGATACCCCTCGAGCCCCGGTGTTTCCAGCGCGATGCTGCGCGCCGCGTTTGCAAGCCGCTTCGCGCTTTGCACCGCCTGCGCGGCGCTCTCTAAAAGGCGTCTGCCCCACGCCGTATCGCACAGGGGCAAATCGTTCTCGTATGCCTTGCAGATCTCTTCCAGCACAGCGTCCGGATGCGGCAGCGTGCGGGAAAAATCGTACAGCGCCAGCACGGCCCCCGCCGCCCCGGCGTCGCTGCGCGCGCGGCCATAGAGCGACGCAAAGGCACAGAAATCCGCGTCCTCGTACAGCTCCTCCAACACCGCGGCAAGCGCGTTCTGGCGCATGGTGTAGGCCTTGGCGTCATCCGCAAGCGTAAAATCGGGCGGCAGCTCCAACTCGGCAAAATAGCGCTTGAGCAGCTGCATGCAGAACGCATCCACCGTGCAGATATTGGCGCGCCCCAGCAAAAGCCGCTGGCGGCGCAGGTAGGCGCTTTCGGGGTGCGCGGCGGCCTCTGCCGTGAGGCGCACGGCGATGCGCGCGCGCAGCTCCTCGGCGGCGGCGCGCGTGAATGTGACGATGAGCAGCCGGTCCGCCGCCACGGGCGTTTTCTCATCTATGATCAGGCGCACGGCGCGCTCCACCAGCACCGCCGTTTTGCCGCTGCCCGCCGCGGCCGATACCAGCAGCGTGCCGCCCCGGTCCTCGATGGCGGCCTGCTGGGCGGGCGTCCATTGTACGGTACTCATTCTGCCTTGCCCCCTTTCTGCGCCGGCAGTGTCGCATCATGCGCTGCCTGTGCCGATTTCTGCGCCGTCTGTACCGCCTCCCGTGCCGCCTGTGCCGATTTCTGTACCGCCTGCTGCACCACCTGTGCCGCTTCCTGCACACCGGCGCCCGGCTCGAATACGTTTTTGGGCGCGGCCACCAGCGTTTCGCCGCGCCCGTCCTCGTGCAGGCAGACGGGGCGGTAATCGCACACATCGCACGGGCAGTGCGCCTTGGTGCGCAGCGGCGCGGCTTCGATTTCACCCGCGTACAGCCCGCGCGCCATCTCCAGCACCAGCCCGTCGATATGCCGCTTGATCTCGCCCAGCTTTTCCAGACTGGCGAGTTTTGCGCTCGCGCGCGGCTGGCCATTTTTTGTAAAGGCAAACGGCACAAAGAGGCCGGTGGCGTCGCGGTCCATCCCGCGCACGACGGCGGTATCGTCCAGCACGATGCCGTCCATATGGTAGACGGGCGGCTGCGCGGCCTCTTCGCGGTTCATTGTCTGCGGCGCGGGGTCGCCCGCAAGGTACAGCACACCCGCCGCCACGGGGTCTTTATACGCTTCCGGCGCGTTGCCGCACAGCGTAAACAGGTACAGCAGCATCTGCGTGTTCAGCCCGCAATATACCTCGTCCAGGCTGAATGCCTTCGTGCCCGTTTTGTAATCGATCACGCGCAGGTAGGTGCGGCCGTCCCGCTCCATCACATCCACGCGGTCGATCTTGCCCTGCACGCGCACCGTGCGGCCGTCCGGCGTGCGCAGTGTGAGCGGCGGCACCGCGTTTTCGCCGTAACCGATCTCCTGCTCGAACGCGGCGGGATGAAACTGGCTTTGCGCCTGCTCGGCCTGCAAAAAGGCCAGCAGCCGTGTGACGCCCTGCTTGATGCGCTCGACAAGATAGCCGAAGCGCCGCCCCACTGCGGGCATGAACTGCGCCACGTAATCATCCGCCGCCGCATGGGCCAGACGCTCCAGCTCTTCGGCGGAAAGCTGCGTAAACGACGCGCCCGCCTCGCGCAGCACATGTTCCAAAATATAGTGGATGAAGCTGCCGCTCTCCACCGGGGAGAGCTCGGCGCGGCGGCGCGGGCGGATGCGCAGCACATATTGCAGGAAATACGAAAAACGGCAGCGGTAATACTGCTCCACGCGTGTGGGCGAAAGCGTAAGCCGTTCGCCGAGCAGCTTTGCCAGCGTCTGCGTCTCCTGCGCACGGAACGCCGATGTGCCGGACGCGCGCGCCATCGCGGCAAGGCTTTCGGCGGCCGATCCCTCCTGCCGCAGCGCCGCCTCCAGCGCGGCCACGGCGGGCGTATCCTCGCGGTAGGATGCGCCCAACAGGTCCAGCGCGGCGGCAGGCGTCGGCGCGTACTGCGCCGGCTGCAGTGCATCGGGCCGCGGCGCCAAAATCTGCATCAGCGGCTCCATCGCCGCGCTCAGCGGCGCGCCGCCCGCCTCGGGCGAGACATAGCTGACATAGAGCGCATGGGACGGCGCGGTGAGCGCGCGGTAGAAAAACATCTGCTCCAGCAGCGTGCGGTTTTCATAGCTGCCCGGCATCTCCAGCCCGTTTTTTACCAATAGCTCGCGGTCGGCGTGCGAGAGCAGGCCGCTCGCGCCCAACAGGCGCGGGAAGCGCCCCTCGCCCACGCCCAGCACAAAGCACACCGCCGGGCGGTCGAGCCGCATGCGGTCGGCGGTGGTGACAAGCACCGCGTCCTGCGTTTCGGGCACGCGGCCCAGGCGCGCGGCGCGCAGCAGCAGCGCGAACAGCTCGGCGTATTCCTGCGCCGAAACGGCGTCCTCACCCAAAAGCTGCGCCATCTGGTCGAGCAGCTCCATCACGTGCTCCCACGCCGCGTACACCGCGCGGGCGCGCAATACATCCCCCGCCGCTTCGAACGCCGCGGCGGCGGCCTGCGTGTGTTCATCGCCGCCGAACGCCTCCAGCAGATAATACAGCTGCGCGGAAATGCCCGCCGCCGTTTTGCCGCGCGCAGCCTCGAGAAAGTGCTCCACAGGCGCCATCACACGGGCGCGCAGCTCCTCCACGCGCGCAAGCTCGGCGTCCGTCTCCTCCGTTGCCGCCGCACCGAAGCCGTCCGGATTCCTGGTGAACGGCGCGCGCCAATCCGCCGCGCCAAGCTGCCAGGTATAGGCGTAATTTTCCAGCGCCGCAATCTCCCCGGCTGTAAAACCGCACAGATCGGTTTTCAGCAGCGCAAGCAGCGCCTCGGTGGAGACGCCGCGGCTTAACAGCGTGAGGGCCGCTGTAAAAAACGCGGCGGGCGCGGTGTGCTCGGGGCTTACGTTCTCATCGCTGAAATACGGCACGCCGGCCAGCGCAAATTCGTACCGCAGCGGCGCGGCATAATCGTCCAGCGTGCGGCAGATGACGGCGATCTCGCCGTAGCGCAGCCCCTGCTCGCGCACGAGCGCGGCGATGCGGCAGGCCACGGCCTTGCACTCGGCGTAGATGCCCGCCGCGGGCGTGACGAAAAAGCCGGCGGCCGGTGTTTTTCGAGGATCGCCGGGCGCCCCCGCGTGCGCCGGTGCATCGTCTGTCCGGTAGGGCTCCCGGATGTGCGCCGGTGCATCGTCCGTCTGGGAAGGCTCCTGGGTGTGCGCCGATGCATCGTCCGTCCGGGAAGGCTCCTGGGTGCGCGCCGGTGCATCGTCCGTCCGGGAAGGCTCCTGGGTGCGCGCCGGTGCATCGTCCGTCCGGAAAGGCTCCTGGGTGCGCGCCGGTGCACTGTCCGGCCCGCCGCCGTCCCCGCGCAAAGGCCCTGCGTCCGCCTCTGCCGTACCGAACGCAAGGCACACGTTCACGGCGGCGAGCACCGGCGACGCCCGGTGGCGGAAATCCTCCTGCATATGGTGCGGCGCGGCAACCGCGACGCCCTGCTCGCGCGCAATGCGCACAAGACGGCGCGCCGTCTTTTTCACCGGGCTGAACAGCCCCAGCCCTTCCTCCGGGTCGGCCAGCGTATCGCAGCACAGCGTAACGGTGCATTCCTCTGCCAAAAGCAGCGTTTTCAGCATGCGGTATTCCGGCGCGGTAAAGCCGTCGAAGCCGTCGATGAAAACAGCCTTATCCGCAAGATATTCCGGCAAAAGGCGCCCGGCCGCGGCGGTGATACGGTCGGCCGGGTCCATCGCGGAGCCCTCGATCAGCGCCTCGTAGGCGGCGAAGATGAGGCCCAGCTCGTGCAGCTTTTTGCCCTCCTCCCCTGCCGCAGCCGCCGTATCCAGCAGCGTGCGCGCGTCCGCGCCCGCCGTTTTCAACTCTTCGATCGCGTCGGCGCACAGGCTGCAAAAGCCCGTGCTGCGCCGGTGGCGGCGGTAGGCCGTCAGCTCGTCGCCCAGCGTATCCATCGCGCGGCGCACCGCCACCACGCGCGCAGCGTCCGTGAGCGTTTTTGCCGCCACGCCGCCGTATTCTTTCAGCACGCGCTCGGCAAAGCTGGTAAAGCTGTACACGGCGGCATATGCACCCAATTCGTCGCCCAGTGTGCGGTAAGCCATCGTTTCGGCTGAGGAAGAAAACTGCTCCGGCGCAAGCAAAATGCTGTGCCGGTGCGCCGCCGCGCGTGCCTTCATTTCGGCCATCACGCGCCCCGTTTTGCCCGTGCCGGAAATACCCAAAATGAGCCGCAGCATGCGCGCCGCCCCCTTTCTGTGTGCTTTTTATCTATCGTTTTGCGCGGCGTGTTTTCCCCGCCGCGCTTTTGCAGGCTTGCAGATGGCTTTTCCGACAAAAAAGCCATCTCCTTGCATTCCTTTGATAGTATACCAAATTTTGCGCATCAAAAAAAGCCCATCTCCGCAAATTCATGGAGATGGGCGGGAACGGCCGGTTCGCAGGCAGCGGCATGCTTTGTTTTCCATTTCTTCTGTTTCTTTCCGCGGGTGAGGTTTGCAGGCAGATCGAATCAGACGTTTCTGCGTAGTGCATTGGTGATAGAGGGGCGGAGCTTGCCCCCGTGGTTACGGCTTGCGCGGGCAAGCCGTAAGGGGTGGGGTAGCGAAAAAAAGGGCGGGCACCAGATAGTAGTCTCTGGTGCCCGTTGGGTTGCTGTAGGGTTATTCCGCGGGAACTTCAACGCTGTGGACGTTGTATGATCCGCAACCATTCGCAAACATGTGCTCGAAGAACGAATCTTCATTGGTGTCCTGATAGCCACAAGAACAATTCCAATACGTCACCCACTTGGTGGCCGGAGCAGGGGCCGGTGTGGGTTCCGGAGCCGGAGCCGGGGTCGAGTGCGACGCGAAGCATGCCTGTGCTTGGCCCAGGTCATAATACTTCGTGCCGCAAACCGAACAAACGTATGTTGTCGGATAGACCGGCGTCGGTTCAGGCTGTGGTTCGGGATTCACAGGTTCGGGCTGCGGAGCGGGAGCCGGCTGTGTGGGCTGCGTTACAGGCTGTGTGGTCTGAACGGGCTCTTGCGTCTGCGTCTGCTGAGCAGCCTGTGTGTCCTGAGCCTGCTGGGCGGCCGGAGCAGTCTGCGCATTCTGGGTATTTTGTGTATTCTGCGTATTTTGCGCATTCTGCGTATTCTGGCCGCGCTGCGCATTCCGGGCGGTCCCGGCAGTCTGTCCGGCCTCGTCAGCTTCACCTGTTTCGTCAGCTTTACCGGCTTCGCCAGCATCATCAGCCCCGTCAGCCGCGCCGGGCTGTTCGGCCTCTGCGCCGTCACCCGCTTCGGCCGTCTTTGTCTCGTCTGTCTCACCGGCCTCATCCGTTTCATCAGCGGTAAGTACATCAGAGTTTGCCGCCAAACCTTCGGCATCCAATCCGGCGGCGGACGCACTGTTCCCGGCGGCAACCGGGATACCGGCAGCGGGGGTGGATGCAACAGTGACAATGCCTGTAATGGTCACAACGGACAAAACAACGCCGGATACGATCTTCACGATCAGTGCTTTCTTCATTTTTGATACCGAACCTTTCTTGTTTGAATTTATGGCGGGAATGCTCTTTTCATCCCGCGCGGGTGGGCTGCCGGCGTTTTTCCTTCCCGGCCGCTGCGCCCGCTTCGGATTCAATGGCCGTCTGTGCAAAGCGGAGCGTTTTTAAAATCGCGAGGGCGCTGTCTTTTCCCTGATCGTTCAGCTTCGCAAGAATGGAGTTTAAGGCCGCCTCTTTTTGCATTGCATCCCCGGCATGTGTCATAGCCTCGATTCTCCTTTCCATAATGCGTGTTTAACACAATATATCATATTTTTAATGCGTTGTCAACACCATTTTGCAATCTTTTGTGTTGACAATCAAAAAAATGTATTGTAGTATAGTTTTATCCCCCACCAAAGGAGGCTTCGAAGCAGTGGTAAACCGGGTCAAGCTTGTACGCGACGCCCTTCATCTATCGCAGCGCGAATTCGGCGAAAAGTTAGGCGTCAGCCGTGATGTGATCAGCAATATCGAATACGGCCGGGTCCCGCCGAAGCCGCTTCTTTTGCAGCACCTGTGCCAGATCTACAAGGTGAACGAGCATTGGCTGCACACCGGGGAAGGCGAGATGTTTGACGAATATCCCCGGACAAAGAGCAAATGCGAGGAGGCGCTGTGCATTTTCAAAACGCTGCGGCCGGATTTTCAGGATTACGCCCTGGAGCAAATTAAAAAGCTGGCTGAGCTGCAGGATAAGGTTTAATATTCGATCGGCCCCGCACACTCCCGCCGCGTCTATCGCGTTTATTCAGAAACGTACAGAAAAAGGCGGTCACCGTTCCGTCTGGGACTGTCGCCGCGTTTTCGCCAGTATCCCGCCTTTTTCTTACATTATAAGGAAAAGGGAGATTTTCAAATTTGGCAATGCCAAATATAATAAATTTTTATCATCGTAAAATACCCAAATGGGGCTGCTGCACAAGGAAAAAAACCTTATGCAGCAGCCCCATTTATGCTGTAAAAAATATATTCCCCTTTTATATCCCGCCGGCCCCGCCGGATTTTACGCGCAGGCGGTTCAGCGCCCGCGCAAGCGTGGCCTGCGCAAGCTGGTATTCCTGACGGCTTTTTTGCTGCAGCAGCGCCTCGCGCGCCTCGTCGGCCTCGCGCTTTGCGCGCGCGGCGTCGATCTCCTCGGGGTATTCGGCGGAATCGACTAGCACGAGCACCTCGCCGCGCTCCACCTTCAGCATGCCGGGCGATACGGCGGCAATACGCATCGCCTCACCCGGCGCGCGGTAGCGCAGCACGCCCGGCGACACCGCCGCGATCATATCGCTGTGGTGCGCCAGAATGCCCTGTTCGCCGTCGCTTGTCGAGATGGTAAGGCTTTCGCACAGCCCGTCGTAAAAGGTTCTGTCCGCCGCTAAAATGCGTACCGGAAACGTATCCATTACACTTCCTCCGCCGCAAGCTTTTCGGCCTTGGCGACCACGTCGCGCCAGCTGCCCACATTGTAAAACGCCGCCTCGGGGTACGCGTCCAGCTCGCCGTCCACAAGCTTTGCAAAGCTCTCGAGCGTATCGCGCAGCGGCACATAGACGCCCGGAACGCCCGTAAACTTTTCCGCCACGTGCATGGGCTGCGCAAAGAAGCGCTGGATGCGGCGCGCCCGCGCCACGGTGCGGCGGTCTTCCTCGCTTAATTCCTCCATGCCGAGGATGGCGATGATATCCTGCAGCTCGTTGTATTTTTCCAAAATCTCCTGCACCTTGCGCGCCACGCGGTAATGCTCCTCGCCCACGATGCTCGCCTCTAAGATGCGCGAGGAGGACGCGAGCGGGTCTACTGCCGGATAGATGCCCTGCTCGGACACGCGGCGGCTTAAAACGGTGGTGGCGTCGAGGTGGGCGAACGTTGTGGCCGTGGCAGGGTCTGTCAGATCGTCCGCCGGAACATACACGGCCTGCACGGATGTGACGGAGCCGCTCTTTGTGGAGGTAATGCGCTCCTGCAGCTGCCCCATCTCGCCTGCGAGCGTCGGCTGGTAGCCCACCGCCGAGGGCATGCGCCCCAGCAGCGTGGAGACCTCGCTGCCCGCCTGCACAAAACGGAAAATATTATCAATAAAAAGCAGCACATCCTTGTGCTCTTTGTCGCGAAAATGCTCGGCCATCGTGAGGCCCGAGAGCGCCACGCGCATGCGCACGCCCGGCGATTCGTTCATCTGGCCGAACACCAGCGCCGTCTTGCCGCGCACGCCGCTCTCACCCATCTCGCGCCAGAGGTCGTTGCCCTCGCGGCTGCGCTCGCCGACGCCCGTGAAAATCGAATACCCGCCGTGCTCCATCGCGACGTTGTGGATCAATTCCTGAATGAGCACCGTCTTGCCCACGCCGGCGCCGCCGAACAGGCCGATCTTGCCGCCGCGCGCATACGGCTCGAGCAGGTCGATCACCTTGATGCCCGTCTCGAGCAGCTCCACGGCGGGGTTTTGCTCGTCAAACGCGGGCGGCTGGCGGTAGATGCTCTGCACGGGCGTATCCTCGGGCAAGGGGCCCTCGCCGTCGATGGGCTGGCCCAGCACATTGAACATGCGGCCCAGCGTCGCCTGGCCCACCGGCACCTGAATCGGGTGGCCGGGGATCTCCACCGCGTAGCCGCGCGCCAGCCCCTCGCTGGGCGAGAGCATGATGCAGCGCACCAGATTGCGCCCCAGATGCTGCGCGACCTCCATCACGCGGAAGACACCGTCTTTTTCGACGCGCAATTCTTCCCGCAGCTTCGGCAGCGGGCCTTTTTCAATTTGAACATCCACGACCGGGCCGGAGATCTGTACGATGATACCTCGCTCCAAATCGCTCACCTTTCCTTTTTATGCTATCGGAAGCCCTGAATCAATCTCCGGGCACATCTCGGCGGCAAATTTCCCGCCTGTCTTTGCCTCAAAATCTTGAAATACACCAAGTACAGCGTGCCCGCCGAAGGCGGGATGCCGGCCATCGTTTTGGCCGGCAAGCTGACAACGCCGCAGGCGTTATCTGCGATTTCGATGCTTTGACAGGCACTGCGCCCGCAGGCGCGTCCACAGGCCAACCGCCGCGTGCGGCGGCTCTTGGGCCGGAGGAATAAATTTGCTCGCCGATCTGACCCGTTGATTGAATCAGGACTTCCTTTGCCTCTGCGCCTTCGCCCCGGCGCTCACTTCCGTGATCTCCTGCGTGATGGCGGCCTGCCGCACGCGGTTGTAGCGGAGCGAAAATTCGTCGAGCAGCTTTTCGGCGTTGCGGTCGGCGCTGTCCATCGCCGACATGCGGGCGTTTTGCTCGCAGCAGAAGCTGTCGATCAAAGCGCTGTAGATAAAGCCGGATACATAGCCCGGCACCATGCTGTCCAGCACTTCGCGGGCATTCGGCACAAACTCAAAACGCGGCGCACCGCTTGGCTGCGCGATCTCTTCGCCCGAGGAGGTGAAAAACGTGCGGTGGAACGGCAGGATGCGCGTGGCGTGCGCCTCGAACACCGAACCCTTTTCCATATCGGTATAGACGACAAAGATCTTTTGCAGCTCGCCCTTGTCGTAGCCGTCCAGCAGCAGGGCGCTAATCTCCCGCGCGCGCGCCATGGTGGGATTTTGCGCCGTANACAANAAGNTGTGCTCNATGGGAATGCCCTGGCGGGTAAAAAAGCGGCGGCCATACTCGCCCACGACGAAAAGCTTTGTATCCGGATGCTGCTCCAAAAGCTGCAGNGCCTGCCGGAGGGCATTCTGGTTATACGCGCCCGCAAGGCCCTTGTCGGCTGTGATGACAAGACAGCCGTAGGTGCCCGTCAGCGGCGGCTCTCCGCTGCCCGGATAAAAATAATGGCTTTCCACATCGGCCGCCGTGCGNAAAATGCGCTTGATCTCGCCCTGCAGCGCCTCAAAATACGGGCGCGTGTTGTTCCACTCCTGCCGCGCCCGCCGAAGCTTCGTCGAGGCGATCAGATACATTGCGTTTGTGATTTTTCTGGTCTCCTGCACGCTCTCGATGCGCGCCTTAATCTCTTTTGTCCCCGCCATCGTCATTCACCGTGCGCATCCAGCGCCAGAAATTCCTCCCGGAGCTTGCGGGCAAGCTCCGCAATTGTCTCGCGGGCCTCGGCGCTCAGGCCTCCGGTGCGGTCGATTTCNGCGCANAGATCCGGGATGCGCGTCTCGGCTTCCTGCAGCAGGAACGGGCCAAAGCGCCCAATCGCATCGATCGGNAGCGGNNCNAACACNTGCGCCATTGCAGCCACAAGCAGCACCACCTGCCGGTGCTGGCACAGCGGCGCNTACTGCGGCTGGCGCAGCAGGCGCAAAAGCCCCTCGCCGTAGGCAAGCTGGCGGCGCGTCATCTCNTCCAGATCGCTGGAAAACTGCGTGAAAACAGCCATCTCGCGGTATTGGGCNAGGTCGAGGCGGATCGTGCCCGCGGCGGCCTTCATGGCNTTNGTCTGCGCATCGCCGCCCACGCGGGAAACGCTCAGGCCGACATTCACAGCCGGCCGCTGGCCCGAGAAGAACAGCTCGCTCTCCAAAAAGATCTGGCCGTCCGTGATGGAGATGATATTCGTGGGGATGTAGGCGGAGACGTCCCCCGCCTGTGTCTCAACGATGGGCAGCGCCGTCATGCTGCCGCCGCCCAGNTCATCCGAGAGATGCGCAGAGCGCTCCAANAGACGGGAATGCAGATAGAACACGTCGCCNGGATATGCCTCGCGGCCCGGGGAGCGCTCNAAAAGCAAACTCAGCTCGCGGTAGGCGATGGCGTGCTTGCTCAGGTCGTCGTAGACGATCAGGACGTCCCGCCCGCGGTACATGAAGTATTCGCCCAGCGCGCACCCGGCGTAAGGGGCGATATACTGCATCGTGGCGGGCGCGCCNGCCGGGGCGTTGATAACAGCCGTATATTCCAGCGCGCCGCGCTGCCGCAGATTTTCCACGATCTGGGCCACGGAGCTGTTCTTCTGGCCGATGGCGACATAGATGCAGACGACATTCTTGCCCTTCTGGTTGAGGATGGTGTCGATGGCGATGGCCGTTTTCCCCGTCTGGCGGTCGCCGATGATCANCTCGCGCTGGCCCCGGCCGATGGGGAACATCGCGTCGATGGCAAGCAGGCCCGTCTCCATCGGCGCGTTGACGGGCTGACGGTCGAGAATGCCCGGCGCGGGCGTCTCCATGGGACGGTAGGTCTCCGGCAGAATCGCGCCCTTGCCGTCGATGGGCATGCCGAGCGCATCCGAGACGCGGCCNAGATACTCTTCGCCGACGGGCATTGCGGCTGTTTTCAGCGTGCGGCGCACCATGCTGCCTGCCGTGATCTCCTCACTGTCCCCGAAGAGGATGCAGCTCAGCTCATTGCGGCGCAGATCCTGCACCATGCCCTTGATGCCGCCCTCGAACAGCAGAATCTCGCCGTATTGGGTGTGGACAAGGCCTCCGACCACGGCGATCTCGCCGTCCACGGTGAGCACCTCGCCGATCTCCTCGGGCACNGCGCCGAGCGACCAATCCTCCACGGCGCGGCGCATCAGGGGCAGCATATCCTCCTGCCCCGGCTCAATGCGGCGCACGTAGTCCTGAAACTGGCGCACACGGCCGTCGACTGTCCAATCGTAAATATCGGAGCCCACCTGCAGGCGAAANCCCTTGCGCAGNGTCTCGTCTTTNTCCCAGCGCATCGGCACAGGGCGGCGGTAGGTGCGCTCCAGGAAGCGCNCAAAGCGCTCTTTTTGCTCCGGGCTGGGCTGCTGCGGGCTGCGCAAGATCGCGGAAAGGCGGCTTCGTTCAGCTCTCACGCTTCACGCCTCCCTCCGCAGCGTCCAAAAACAGGTCGAACGGGTCGGCCTCCTGCCCGAGCACGATCTTTTGCGCGGCGGCGGCGGCAAGCTCACGCAGCTCCTGCTGTGCTTCCATGCGCGCCCGCTCGCGGCTGTGCTCCGCTTCCACCAGAGCGTGTGCGACGATCTGCTTTGCCTCGGCCTCGGCTTCGGCACGCTGCGCCCCGGCTGCCTCCTCGGCCGCCTGCTGCGCCTTTGCGCGGATCCCGCGGGCCTCCTCCTCGGCGCCGTCCAGCTTTTGCCGGTACTGCGCCAAAAGCGCCTGCGCCTCGTCCATTTTGCCCTGCGCCTGCTGCTCCATGGCGCTGTAATGCGCCGCGCGCTCGTCCATAAACTTTTTCACGGGCTTATAGAGCAGAAAATACAGCCCGCCCGTCAAAATTGCAAGGTTCATCCAATGCAGCAGGATCTGCTGCCAATCAATGTTCAACGGCATAACGGCACCGCCTTACAGCACNAAGATGATCAGGATGACCGCCAGCAGCGCATAGATGATGGCCGTCTCGATGAAGACAAGGCCGAGCATCATCGCGGTGCGGATNTTGCCCTCGGCCTCCGGCTGGCGGGAAATGCCCTCCGCCGCCTTTGCCGTGGCCCAGCCCATGGCCACCGCGCCGCCCGCCGCGGCNATGCCGATGGCNAGGCCNGCCGCAAGCGCCTTGTCGCCGGTAGCATCCGAAGCCGCTTCCTCTGCTGCGGGAGCCGCTTCACTCTGTGCAGGGTCCGCGCCCTCCGCGTAGGCGGGAACGGCCGCGAAAACGCTGACGAGCAGCGCAAGCGCCAGCACCGTTAAAAACATCAGGCCAAGCGCNCTGCGCCGATCTTTGCAAAACAATTTTTCCATGATAAAACCTCCCAGTATGTTCACCGCCCGTACAAAGGCGGCCATTTNCTTTTNATCTTTTGTTCCCGCTGATCCCCCGCTCCGTTTTTTAGCGTCTGCGGGGTGCACCCGTACAAAAGCACCGGTTTGCTGCCGAAAATTCAGCACCGGCAACCCACAGCCGGATACCGTCGGATGGGATTTATTTTTTCGCGTGCNCCGCGCGCTCCGATACCTCGCCGTAGTACATCGAGGTGAGCATCGTCAGCACNTAGGTCTGGATGAGCGCGTGCAAAAGCGTGAACATCACGCCCACGACCACGGGCAGCACAAAGCTGAGCGAGACGAAATAATAGACAAGCTCCGTCACAAGCAGGCCGCTGAGCAGCGCGCCGAACAAGCGGAAGCTCATCGAGACAGGCAGCGAAAACTCCTTCAGCGCCTTGCCGATGCCCTTGACGCCGTTGCCGGCGATGGCCCCGGAGACAATGACAAGATACGAGAGCGTGCCGAGGGCGATGGCCGCATTCACGTCCGAGAGCGGCGCGGGCAGCGTGATGGCGTGGCCCCNGGTNGTCACCGCCTGCAGGCCCAGCAGCTCGAACAGCGTGCCGGCAAAGATATACGCNCCCGCCGCAAAGATATAGGCGCCCAGAAAGCCGTTGCGGTGCGGGCTTCCGCTCTTTGCCATGTTGTCGAACAATCCCACGGNCTGCTCCAAAAGCAGCTGAAGCTTTCCGGGCTGCANCTTGAACTTTGGGATAACAAAAATGCGCAAAAGCGCGGCCGCGGCCAGCAACACCCCCGTGACAACAAACGCCGAAATAAGNCCGGGGTTCACCGCTTTGATGCCAAAAAAGCCGATTTGATTCACATCGTGCAGCACCGCGTCCCGCATGGCCTGCCGGACGCTCTCCTCGCGGGGATGCCCGCCGGCGGCCAGCGCGCCGGCAAGCAGCACCGCAACAGCGGCCAGCCAGACGATCAGTGCCTTTCTGTGCTGTTTCATCCAATGTCCCTTCNTCACTGTAACCAGAATTTTGCTCCGGACGTCCTGCCGCATCATATTGGCCGCAGAAAACNCATTTGCCGCAGAAAGCGNACCCGGATTTTTCAATTCTATATCATACTACGTTTGACGAAAAACGCAATTCTCCACACGCATTTTCAGCATTTTGCACAAATGGCAGGCAAACCGGCGCAAACGCCCCGCCCCGCANTGCGCGCCTTGCGGCCTGCATTGCGGGGGCGGGGCGTATCGTGCTCATTGCTGTAATGTTCTGTGCTTCACCCTGACGGTTTACAAAATTTGCCCATACCGCTTATGGGCAAATAAAGCAAGCCGCGTTCGTGATACACTTTATTTGATATTTGAAGGGCGGTAGCTCCAAACGGCAAACCCACTTTCCTGCACGGAATATGCTTCAAGCTCGGCTTTCATCTGCTGCGAAAACGCGTCGCTCGTAATCTCGCTCTGCAGGGCCTCGTAATAATTTTCGGTAAAATCGAGGTTGTCCTCGTAGTTGTCGATCTTCTGGTAGACAACGGGCTGGCTGACGCCCTCGCCCGCAGCGTTATTCTGATAGACGCCGGCGTCGCCCACGGCGGCCGCCATCACTGTGGGCACAAAATCCTCTTCAAAGCCCGTGGTCTCTTCCGAGATAAAGAAGGCGCCCATGTCGGAGGAAAGCGCATCCTCGGTATATTCGCGGCCGCAGATCCCGTAGGCCTGTTTCAGCGCCTCTTCGGCGATCTCATCAAGCTTTTCGCCCGCGTTCAGGCGCTCCACCAGCTGCCCGGCCAGCGCATCCAGCTCGGCCTGCTTTTCCGGCGTGAGAGCGGCGGAATCCGCATCCGTCGCAGGCAGGATCAGCCGGCGGATGCGGGAATAGGTATCCTGCATATACTGCTTCGCATCGCCCTCGGTCACCTGGCCGTCCGGCCCCTCGCGGTATGCCTCCAGCAGCTTTGTATATTTTTCGTCATTCAGATAGACCTGACGGTAGCTCTGCCGTCCGATGCCGTTCTCTTCCATCCGCGCGCCGCTGTAGGACCAAATGATGTCGATCCACTGCTCGGCGGTATCCAGCTCCTCCTGCGTAAAGGAAAGGCCTGCCGCATCAAACGCCCGCTCCACCCAGAGGTACTGCTTGATGTCCTCCACCGTCTCGGTATGAATCCAATCGGAGGCCTTTACCCCGTCGATGCTGGTTTTCAATACCGCGACCTTGGAATCCTCCCGCCGGCTTTGGGCGCTGGAATACGCCTGATACTGGTAGGTCAGGTACACGCCCGCCGGAATCTCCACACCATCTACCGTCATCACGGTGGCAGGCGTCGAAAACTTACAGGCCGTCAAGGAAAACGCCAACACGGCACACAGCGCAAATGCGATCCAACGTTTCATTTTCACAGTCTTTTCCCTCCGCGCGGGCGGCCTTTTTGGCCCTTGCCCGCAAGTCTTTTGCCGCTTTGCGCCCTGCATTGCTGCGCATATCCCGGCGGCATGGGCGTACCGGCCCATTTTCATAAAACATATGATACCACGCATTTTGCCCGTTGGCAAGTGCAGCGGCGCGGAATTTCACAGAATTTACGAGAATTCCGCGAATGCGCGCATTTCAGGGAAAGCTCCGATCCAATCGATGGAGCAGGCCGGCATCCGGCGATCGATTCAGAGGTTCCTCAGTCCGCGGGCTTTGCGCTCTGCGGCTGCGGCTCCGGTTCAAGCGCCGTCATTTTTTGGAACACGGCGTTCATCACCTCCAGCGGCTTTTCGCCCGGCAGGATGCGCACCGAGAGATACGGCTTGCCCGAGGCGTTCACCAGCAGCCGGCGGCCCATATCCTTTAACAGCGGCTTCAGGCTCGCCAGTTCCAGCTTGTCGGAATACAAAATGAGCGTATCACGGCTTTGCGTGATCTCATAAACGCCCAGCCGCGCGGCCACCACGCGGATGAGGCTGATGTCGATCAGGCCCTGCACGCTCTGCGGCGGTGTGCCATAGCGGTCGGAAAGCTCATCCAGCACGTCGTCGGCGTCGGCGCGGGTCTCGATGGCGGCGATACGCTTGTACGCCTCGATGCGCCCGGCGGGATCCTGGATATATTTTTCCGGGATATACGCGTCCACGGTGATGTCGATGAGGCAGTCGCTCTTATCGGCCTGCACGGCCTCGCCCTTTTCGGCGGCGATGGCCTGGTTCAGCAGCTTCACGTACATCTCGTAGCCGACGGCCTCCATGTGGCCGTGCTGGCTCTGCCCCAGCAGGTTGCCCGCGCCGCGGATCTGCAAATCGCGCATCGCGATGCGAAAGCCCGAGCCGAAGCTTGTAAATTCCCGGATGGCTGAAAGGCGCTTTGCGGCGACGTCCGTCAATACCTTGTCGCGCCGGAACGTAAAATATGCGTAGGCCTTGCGGCCCGAACGCCCCACGCGCCCGCGGATCTGGTACAGCTGTGCAAGGCCCATGCGGTCGGCGTCCTCGATGATGAGCGTGTTGCAGTTGCGCACGTCCACGCCCGTTTCGATGAGCGTGGTGCAGACAAGGATATCGATCTCGCCGTCCAAAAGCTTCTGCCACACGGCGGAGAGCGACGCCTCGTCCATGCGCCCGTGCGCGGTGGCGATGCGCGCGTTTGGCAAAAGCTCGGCCAGCTGCGCGGCGCAGCGCTCGATGGAATCGATGCGGTTATGGATATAATACGCCTGGCCGCCGCGGTCCATCTCGCGGCGCAGCGCTTCGGCCACCACGCCCGCGTCGTATTCCATCACGTATGTCTCGATGGGGCGGCGCTCGACGGGCGGCTCCTCGATGGTGCTCATGTCGCGCAGGCCGCTCATGGCCATGTTCAGCGTGCGCGGGATGGGCGTGGCGGAGAGCGTGAGCATATCCACGCCGATGAAGTTTTCCTTCAGCTTCTCCTTGTGCTTCACGCCGAAGCGCTGCTCCTCGTCCACGATGACGAGGCCGAGGTCTCGGAATTTCACATCCTTTTGCAGCATGCGGTGCGTGCCTACGACGATATCCACCGTGCCCGCGGCAAGGCCCTTGATCGTCTCCTTCTGCTGCTTTGGCGTTGCGAAGCGCGAGAGCAGCCCGATCTTGACGGGGAACGCCTCCATGCGCGAGAGCAGCGTGGTGTAGTGCTGCCATGCGAGGATCGTGGTGGGCACCAAAATCGCCGCCTGCTTGCCGCCCATCACGCATTTGAACACGGCGCGCAGCGCCACCTCGGTTTTGCCCACGCCCACGTCGCCGCAGAGAAGCCGGTCCATCGGGTGGGGCTTTTCCATATCCCGCTTGATCTCGGCCGCGCTTGTCAGCTGGTCGGCCGTTTCGTCGTATTCAAAGCGGGTCTCGAAATCGCGCTGCCAATCGCCGTCGGCGGGAAAGGCAAAGCCCTCGGCCTGCTGGCGCCTGGCGTACAGGGCGATGAGCTCCTTCGCCATCTCCTGCGTGGCGGCGCGCACGCGCTTTTTCGTCTTCACCCACGCGTCGCCGCCCAGCTTCGAAAGCCTCACGCGCTCGCCGTCGCCGGGCGCGGTGTAGCGGCTGATCAGGTCCAGCTGCGTCACCGGCACATACAGCGTATCGGCTTTGTCGTAATTGATCTTGATATAGTCCTTCACAACGCCCTGCAGGTCCAGCCGCTGGATGCCCGCGTACACGCCGATGCCGTGGTTTTGGTGCACGACGTAATCGCCGGGCGTGATATCCGAAAGGCTCGAAAGGCCCTTGTTCTTCGCCTTCGCGCGCTGCGGCGCGCCGGCGTTGTGGCGGCGGCCTGTAAAGACGGCAAATTTGGCGAACGGATAATCCGCGCCCGCGTTCAGATGCCCCTCGAACACGCCCACCGTGCCCGGCGCAAGACGCTGCGGCTCCTGCGTAAAGGACATGGCCGAAAAACCGGCGGCGGTAAGGTCGCGCGCCAGCGCCTCGGCGGCGCGGCGCGTGCCGGCCAGTACGGCAACGGCGTATTTCTGCACAATGAGCGGGCGCACGTCGTCGGCAAGCGCGCTCACCTCGCCGCCCCACGGCGGCAGGCTGTGCGTCTGCGCGCTGACGGTATCGGCAAGGCGCAGATCCGGGATGGTACGCGCGAAATTTTCGCACACGAGCGCGGTGTGCTTTTCCGTCTGCTGCAGCAGCCACGCGGTATCCTCATAAAAACGGTCGAGGCCGGGCGCGATCACGCCTTCCTCCAAAAGGCCCTTCAGCGTTTCGCCCGCGCGGAATTCCACACCGTGCGCGGCCTCGCGCACGGCGCTCGGTTCGTTCCAAAAAAGGATGGGGTCGTCCAGATATTCAAACAGCGTGCCGGGCGTTTTGTAGCGCAGCGCCAGATACTTATCCATCGCGGCGGGCATGGTGCCGGCGTCCAGATCCTTCAAATCGCCGTCCATCGCGTATTCCATCGCCTTCGCGTAAGCAGGCTTTGCTCCGGCGATTGCCGAGCGCAGCAGCCGTGCGGCGCTCTCGGTATCGCCGAACAGCACCTCGCGCGCGGGCGAAATGTGAATCTTTTTCACCGCGCCCTCGCGCCGCTGCGAAACAAGGTCGAACGCGTGGATGCTGTCCACCTCGTCGCCCCAGAATTCCAGGCGGTGCGGTTTTTCCATATCGGGCGCGTACAGATCGACGATGCCGCCGCGCACCGAAAACTGGCCCGGCCCCTCCACCTGAAAGCGGCGCAGATAGCCCGCACCGTACAGCCGCTCGATCAGCTCGTGCATCGGGATGGAGACGCCCTGCCGCAGCGTGAGCGTGTTGCCGCAGAATTCGGCCTTCGGCGCCGTATATTGCAGCACGGCCTCCACGGGCGCGCAGGCCACGCGCACGCGGCCGCCCACAAGGTCGCCCAGCACGGCAAGGCGGCGGTATTCGTACTCGTGGTTCTGCCCCTCCACAGCGCGCAGCACATAATCGCGCGCGGGATATACGCCCGCCTCCTGCCCGAATGCGGCGATGTCCTCGGCAAAGCGCGTGGCTTCGGCCTCGCCCGCGCAAATCACCAGCGCGGGGCGGCCGGTTTCTTCACACAGTGCGGCCAGCATCTGCGCACGCGCGGTGGGAGGCATGCCGAACAGCGCCGTCACGGCAGGCTTCCTGCCCGTCACACCGGCCAGCAGGCGTTTGTATTCATTGGTTTGTTTCAGTGGATTTGTCAGCATAGGAAGCCTTTCCGATCAATGTTTTTTATATCTCCTCATCCGATTCTGTATTGCCGAAATTAAAATCCTGAATCATGCAGATGTGATTTTTGCAGAATACATGGGCCCGGCAATCCGAAACCGAAACGGGATCTTCATGTTTGAGAGCGCGTTATCTTTACAGCAAAATATAGAACGCCAGCCACCCCAGCACTGCAAGCTCTGCCACGAGCAGCAGCACAGCCAGCACCAACGGGCCTTCCCGGTAGATAGCCGGTTCGGAATCGGGCGCAGCGCGCAGATGGCGCACGGCGCTGCAAACAGACAGTACCCCCATCAGGGCCGCCGCGGGGATCGCCGCAAGGAATACCGTCAGCAGCAAAATCGCAACGGCCTCAGGCACCTCCGCCGGCAGCAGACACAGCAGCGCTGTTGCGCCCGCCCAAAGGGGGATCTCCAGCGCCCGCCGCACAGCGCGCGTAAAATGGCGCGAAAGCAGCCGCGCCGGCTCCCGGCAAAGGTACAGCCGTGCAAAGCCGCACCACAGCAGCGCAGTGAGCGCCGCGCCCAGCAGCGGAAAGAACAGCGCCGTCCCCCACGCGTTCCGGAACAGGATACACGCGACAAGACCCGCCGCCGTCACCAATCCCAGCACGGCGCAGGCAATGGTGTAGCGCCGCTTTGGCAGCGTGTTCGGCACATCGCAGCCGGCGGTATCGTGCCGCCCCGATGCTGCGCGGCCGGCAGGCTGTGCTTTGCTTTGGTTTACCGGCTGTGCTTTACCTTGGCCGGCCGGCCGTTCTTTGCTTCGGCTCACTGGCTGTTCTTTGCCTTGGCCGGTCGGCTTCGCTGCGCCCGCACTCTGTTTGCCCACGCCATGCCTGCCCTCGCTTTGTTTGCCTTTGCTATGTACTTGTTTTTTCGTCTTCGCCATCGCTTCACCCGTTATACTTCGACATCGCCGCATCGAGCTGTCCCTTGAGGATCATTTCCACCGCGCCGCGCACATCGTCCGTGCGCGAGGCGATAGCCTTGCGGTCGTCTCCGGAGGGCTTGCCCAGCACCCAATCGGCCAGATCGTATTCCGGATGCGGCTTTTCGCCCACGCCGATCTTCACACGCGGAAAATCCTGTCCGATGGCCGCGATGATGCTTTTGATGCCGTTGTGCCCGCCCGCCGAACCGGAGCGGCGCACGCGCAGACGCCCCGGCGCCAGCGAGACATCGTCGAACAGCACGATCACGCGCTCTGGCGGCAGCTTGTAAAACGCCGTCGCCGCGCCCACGGCTTCGCCCGAATTATTCATAAAGGTCTGCGGCTTTAGCAGCAGCACCTTGCTGCCGCCAACCTCGCCCGTGCCCGTCAGCGCGCTGAACTTCGCGCGCACCACACGGATGCCCCACGCATCGGCCGCCGCGTCCAGCGCCGCAAAGCCCGCATTGTGGCGTGTATCCTCATACTGCCTGCCGGGATTGCCCAACCCCACGATGAGCCAGTCGATCCCCGTTTGCTTCCTTTGAAAAAGCATGTCCGTTCCTCCTCCGATGCCCCGCGCCGCAGCGTCCATCCGGGCCGGCGCCCCTTTCTATTTTACGAATTTATCCGCAATTTGCAAGCACATCGTCAAAATTGCACCAAAAAATCAAAAATCCGCGCGAAAAATTTCCAAAATCAGGGAAAATAACAGTAGCATTCCGCCGCAGCATTTGCTATAATAAAATTTGCATGAACGGACAAACCTTTTGTCCGTTCGTTCACCGGCGGGCGCTTTGCGGTTTTTGCACGGCGCTTTCCGGTGGGAAAAGAAATTGGAGGTAGAGAAATTTGAGCGAAAACAAAAAGTATGTGTACCTGTTCAGCGAAGGCGACATGACCATGCGCAATCTGCTGGGCGGCAAGGGCGCTAACCTTGCCGAGATGACGCACATCGGCCTGCCCGTTCCCCAGGGCTTCACCATTTCCACGGAAGCCTGCACCCAGTATTATGAAGATGGCCGCAAGATCAATGACGACATCATGGCTGAAGTCATGCAGTATGTTGCCGAAATGGAAAAAATCAACGGCAAGAAGTTTGGCGACAAGGAGAACCCGCTGCTGGTTTCTGTGCGTTCGGGCGCCCGCGCCTCCATGCCCGGCATGATGGATACCATCCTGAACCTTGGCCTGAACGACGAAGTTGCCGCCGCGATGATCGCAGGCAACTCCGACCCCAAGTTCGAGCGCTTTGTGTACGATTCTTACCGCCGCTTCATCCAGATGTTCTCGGATGTTGTTATGGGCGTTGGCAAAAAGTATTTTGAGCAGCTGATCGACAAGATGAAGGAAGAGAAGGGCGTCACCTACGATGTGGATCTGACCGCCGCCGACCTGAAGGATCTGGCCGAGCAGTTCAAGGGTGAGTACAAGGCCCAGCTTGGCCAGGACTTCCCCTCCGACCCCATCGAGCAGCTGAAGCTGGCCATCGAGGCCGTATTCCGCTCCTGGGATAACCCCCGCGCGAACGTGTACCGCCGCGACAATGATATTCCCTATTCCTGGGGCACGGCTGTCAACGTGATGCCGATGGTATTCGGCAACCTGAACGACGAATCCGGCACGGGCGTTGCCTTCACGCGCGACCCGGCCACCGGCGAGAAGAAGCTGATGGGCGAGTTTTTGAAGAACGCGCAGGGCGAGGACGTTGTGGCCGGCGTACGCACCCCGATGCCCATCTCCCAGATGGAGCAGGAGTTCCCCGAGGCTTACGAGCAGTTCATCAAGGTCTGCGATCTGCTTGAAGATCACTATCACGACATGCAGGACATGGAGTTCACCGTCGAAAACAAGAAGCTCTATATGCTGCAGTGCCGCAACGGCAAGCGCACCGCGCCCGCCGCGCTGAAGATCGCCGTCGACCTCGTGAAGGAAGGCATGAAGACCGAGAAGGAAGCCGTCGCGATGATCGACCCGCGCAACCTCGACACGCTGCTGCACCCGCAGTTCGACGCGAAGGCCCTGAAGACCGCCGCGCCGATCGGCAAGGGCCTGGGCGCTTCTCCGGGCGCTGCCTGCGGCAAGGTCGTGTTTACGGCCGAGGACGCCGAGGCCTGGAACGACCGCGGCGAGAAGGTGATCCTGGTGCGTTTGGAGACAAGCCCCGAGGACATCACCGGCATGAAGGCCGCCCAGGGCATCCTGACGGTGCGCGGCGGTATGACCAGCCACGCCGCTGTCGTGGCGCGCGGCATGGGCAAGTGCTGCGTATCCGGCTGCACCGAGATCGCGATGGACGAGGAGGGCAAGAAGTTCACCCTCGCCGGCAAGACCTTCAACGAGGGCGATTTCATCTCAATCGACGGCTCCACCGGCAACATCTATGACGGCGTGATCCCCACCGTCGACGCCACCATCGCGGGCGATTTCGACGTGATCATGGGCTGGGCCGATAAGTACCGCAAGCTGGCCGTGCGCACCAATGCCGACACCCCCGCCGACGCCAAGGCCGCGCGCGAGCTGGGCGCCGAGGGCATCGGCCTGTGCCGCACCGAGCACATGTTCTTCGCCGAGGACCGCATCGCCGCGTTCCGCGAGATGATCTGCGCCGACACAGTGGAAGAGCGCGAGAAGGCGCTGGATAAGATCCTGCCGTATCAGCAGGGCGACTTTGAGGCCCTGTATGAGGCGATGGAGGGCGACCCCGTCACCATCCGCTTCCTCGATCCCCCGCTGCACGAGTTCGTGCCCACCGAAGAGGCCGACATCCAGAAGCTGGCCGACGCGCAGGGCAAGAGCGTGGAGGCGATCAAGAACATCATCACCTCGCTGCACGAGTTCAACCCGATGATGGGCCACCGCGGCTGCCGTCTGGCTGTCACGTATCCCGAGATCGCGAAGATGCAGACGCGCGCCGTCATCCGCGCCGCCGTCAATGTGAAGAAAGCGCATCCGGATTGGAACATCGTGCCCGAGATCATGATCCCGCTGGTGGGCGAGGTCAAAGAGCTGAAGTTCGTGAAGGATGTCGTCGTGGCCGTGGCCGATGAGGAAATCGCGAACGCGGGCAGCGACCTGAAATACGAGGTCGGCACCATGATCGAGATTCCGCGCGCTGCGCTGACGGCCGACGAGATCGCGAAGGAAGCCGAGTTCTTCTGCTTCGGCACGAACGACCTGACGCAGATGACCTATGGCTTCTCGCGCGATGACGCGGGCAAGTTCCTGAATGCCTACTATGATGCGAAGATCTTCGAGAACGATCCGTTCGCGAAGCTGGATCAGACGGGCGTCGGCAAGCTGATGGAAATGTCCATCAAGCTGGGCAAATCCACCCGCCCGGACATCCACTGCGGTATCTGCGGCGAGCACGGCGGCGACCCGACGAGCGTCGAGTTCTGCCACCAGATCGGTCTGGACTATGTGTCCTGCTCGCCCTTCCGCGTGCCCATCGCCCGCCTTG
This sequence comes from Subdoligranulum sp., assembly GCA_014799685.1. Lineage (GTDB taxonomy): Bacteria > Bacillota > Clostridia > Oscillospirales > Ruminococcaceae > Ruthenibacterium. Next base: position 92,452 of record JAAVHN010000020.1, read on the forward strand.
CTGCCGCGCAGGCTGCCATCAAAGAGGGCTGAACGGGTTTGCAAATTTGTTGTAGGGCACAGCGTCCGGTCTTGAATGCCGCCTTTAAACGGACGGCGCATGTATCCTGATGAATCTGCGCAATAGAAAAAGTGGCCTTGCATCTTTCGGTGCGGGGCCACTTTTTTTGCACATCTCTGTGCAATTGCAATGATAAAACATCAAAGAAGGGGCTGTCTCAAAACGATGAAAACATCGCGGAGAGGCAGCCCCAATTCAATTTGCGGGAAAGTGCAGAAGAAAAGATGGAATCGACGTAAAAAAGAGTATGTGAAACAGAGCGGCCGCAAGGCTGCTCAAAAAGAACGTACAGGATTTCAAAATATAGGGAAAGTCAGGCCATTTTTGGCTTAGGAAGGAACAGGTGGGATCCCAAACGGCCAGCTCTGGCTTTACGATCCAGTTTCAGGACATTAAAGGCAAAACACAGGAGGAGCCACTCAACGGTAACATTGTATTTGCCCCGCATG
>JAAVHN010000021.1 GCA_014799685.1 Subdoligranulum sp.
AAGCGAGATGGCGCAAGCGAGCGAGATGTCCCAAGCGAGCGAAATGGCCCAAGCAAGCGAGATGGCGCAAGCGAGCGAGATGGCGCAAGCGAGCGAGATGTCCCAAGCGAGCGAGATGTCCCAAGCGAGCGAGATGGCCCAAGCAAGCGAGATGGCCCAAACAAGTGGGGAGGCCCAAACAGGCGGGTCGGATCAGACAAATGATGCGGCAAAAACGGGCGAAAAACGCGGGAAATGCGGAGAATGGAACGATCTTGCGGCCAAAATGGAGCGGTGCGGGCGGCAGATCACCCAGTGCCTGGAAAAGCGGCGCGGACAGAGCCGGCTTTTGCGCGCGTTGTACCAGCGGGGCGAGATGCCGCAAAAAGAACTGCAGGAGCAGCTAGGCATTCAGCCCGGCTCGATGAGCGAGATCGCCGCAAAGTTAGAGAGCGGGGGCTTCCTTGTCCGCGTGCGCAGCGCGGAAGATCGGCGCAAGGTCTCACTTTCCATCACGGAGAAGGGACGGGCGCGCGTGGACCAGCGCAACGAAGCGCGCATCCTGCAGCGCCGCGCGCAGTTGTTTTCCGCGCTCACCCCGGAAGAACAGCAGACGCTGGAGCAGCTGCTCGATAAGCTTTCCGCCGATTGGGAGCGTCGCGCGCAGCAATCAAACAAAACGGAACCCAATAAAACAGACGAAACAGGACCGGGGACGGAATAAAATAAACCAATAAAATAAATCTCCATCCGTTACAGGACTGCCGGGAGGAAAAGCCGGGGAAACGCACAGGCGAATTTTTGGGAACGCATCGCCCCGGCAAGAGGGGATTGCCTCGGCAAGAGGGGATTGCCCCGGCAAGAGGGGATTGCCCCGGCAAGAGGGGATCGTCCCGGCAAAAGGGGATTGCCCCGGCAAAAGGGGATTGCTCCGGCAAGAGGGGATCGCCCCGGCAAGAGGGGATTGCCCCGGCAAGAGGGGATTGCCCCGGCAAAAGGAGATCGTCCCGGCAAGATGAAACCGAAATGGAATGAACATAAGGACCGGAAAATGAAAGCCGCAAAGAAAGGGCTTGTTGTTTCCGGCCCTTTGCGCTGGATCCGCTGCTCTTTTTCGCCCTTCGGAAAAAACTGCTTTACACCGGCAAAGCACGGCGATATAATTGATACAGAGGCTTTTTCGAAAGCGGCCTTGTAAGCATGCCGTGCAAAACGCGCGGCAGAGGAGTGGTAAAACATGTATATTTCCGAGATGTTCCAGAAAAAATCCTGTTTGTTTTCCCTCGAGGTGTTCCCGCCCAAAAAAGAGGGTGCGGTGCAGTCGGTACTGTACCCGGCGCTGGAGACGATGAGCGCGCTCAAACCGGATTTCATCAGCGTTACCTACGGTGCGGGCGGCGGCATGGCCGGGCAGTCCACCGCGCAGATCGCGTCCCATATCAAAAACGAGCTGGGCATCGAATCCATCGCGCACCTCACATGCGTGCATTCCACGCGCGAGCAGGTGCAGGAAACGCTTGCCGCACTGCGCGCCGCGAACGTGGAGAACGTGCTGGCGCTGCGCGGCGACGTGAACCCCGATCTGCCGCGCTGTATGGATTTTCCCCATGCGAGCGATCTTGCCGCTGCCGTCACCGCATTCGGCGGCTTCGACGTGACGGGCGCGTGTTATCCCGAGGGACACGCGGAATGCCCGTCCCTGCGGCAGGATGTGGAAAACCTGCGCTATAAGGTGGAGGCGGGCGCGACGCACCTGATCACACAGCTGTTTTTTGATAATGTCTGCTACTACCGCTTTTTGAATATGGCGCGCAAGGCGGGCATCACGGTTCCCGTGCACGCGGGCGTCATGCCCATCGTGAACAGCCGCCAGATCGAGCGCACCGTCAAGCTCAGCTCGGCCAGCCTGCCGCCGCAGTTTACGAAGATGATCAGCCGCTACGCGGACGATGCGCAGGGCCTGTACGACGCCGGCATCGACTATGCGATCGGGCAGATCCGCGATCTGATCACCGGCGGCGCGGACGGCATCCATCTGTATGCGATGAATAACGCTGACGTGGTGCAGCGCGTGTACGAGGGCGTCCGCGATCTGCTGCCGGAGCGCGCAGAAAAAAGATGACGACAGCAGCGGAGAGACCGGCAGCAGCGGAGAGACCGGCAGCGGCGGAGAGACCGGCAGCGGCGGAGAGACCGGCAGCGGCGGAGAGACCGGCAGCGGCAGAGAGACTGATTGCAGCAGAGATGCCGGAAATATGGGAGGTAGCGCTGCCTGGGCAGCCGGACATCCCGCAGGCGCTGCGCTATCTGGGCGTACCGGACGCGGGAGACGCTGCGCTGCACGCGCTGCTGCAAAGGGCCGAACAAACGCTGCGCGGCGCCGCGCGGCCGCGCGCCGTCAGCCTGCGGGCCGGGCGGGAAGGGCTCGCCGGCTGCCTGCAGGGCGGGGACATCGCGCGCCATTTAGAGGGCTGCGATACATGTGTGCTGCTGGCGTGCACGCTTGGCGCGGGTGTAGATGCCGCACAGCGCGCGGCGAACGCCGCCGATATGGCCTATGCCGTGGTGCTGGATGCGCTGGCCTCGGTGCTGGCCGAGCAGATCGCCGATGCGGCGGAAAATACATTGCGCGAACAGGCGCAGGCGGAGGGCCTTTTTCTCACCGGGCGCTTTTCGCCGGGGTATGGCGATTACCCGATCGAACTGCAAAATGAATTGCTGCGCCTTGTGGATGCGCCGCGCAAAATCGGCCTTTGCGCCACGCCCACGCATCTGCTCACGCCGCGCAAGAGCATCACGGCGGTGCTGGGCCTTGCGGGGCATCCCGTAACGGGCAAACGCGCGGGCTGCGCGCATTGCGCTCTGCGTGAGAGATGTGCTTATCGGAAAGAGGGGAAGACGTGTGAATAAAATTTTTTGCAAAGACCGCACGCTGCTTTTGGACGGAGCGATGGGCACGATGCTGCAAAAAAGCGGCCTGAAGCTGGGGGAGCGGCCCGATCTGTTGTCCATTACAAATCCGGAAATCGTCGAAGGCGTCAACCGCGCCTATGTGCAGGCGGGCAGCGATTTCATCTGCGCCAACACTTTCGGCTCCAACGCAAAAAAGCTGGCGGGTTGCGGCTACACGGTGGAGGAAGTGATCCGTGCCGGCGTGGCCGCCGCAAAGCGCGCCGCGGCGGGAACGTCCGCGCGTGTGATTTTGGACGTGGGCCCCATCGGCGAACTGCTGGAACCGGCGGGCTCGCTGCGTTTTGAGGAAGCCTACGAGATCTACAAAGAGGTCGTTCTGGCCGGCTGGCACGCAGGGGCGGATCTGGTAAAATTCGCCACAATGACCGACCTTTATGAGGTGAAGGCCGCGATTCTTGCGGCAAAGGAGAATACGCCGCTGCCGGTGCTGGCGGCCATGACGTTTGAGGCAAACGGCCGCACGTTCACGGGCTGCACGGTGGAGGCACTGGCGCTGCTGGCCGAGGGGCTTGGCGCGGACGGCGTGGGCATCAACTGCTCGCTGGGCCCGGCGGAGATCTACCCGCTGGCGCAGCGGCTCTGCGCGGCGACGAATCTGCCCGTGTTCATCAAGCCGAACGCGGGCCTGCCGGATCCGGCCACCGGGGCGTACAGCGTCGGGCCGGAGCAATTCTGCGCGGAGCTTTCGCGCTATCACGCACTGGGCATTGCGGCCGTGGGCGGCTGCTGCGGCACGACGCCGGAGTATATCGCCCGGCTGGCGCAGACATTTGCGGGCAAAGCACCGGTGCCCCGCGCGCCCGTGCGGCGCAGCGCCGTGTGCACACCCACGCGCACGGTGGAAGTCGATACCGTGCGGGTGATCGGCGAACGCATCAACCCCACGGGCAAAAAGCGCTTTCAGCAGGCACTGCGCGACGGCGATATGGACTATCTGCTTGCGCAGGCCGTGGAGCAGGCGAACGCCGGGGCGGAGATCCTCGATGTGAACGTCGGCTTGCCGGGCGTGGACGAGGCCGCGATGATGGCGCGCGCGGTGAAGGCCGTCCAGAGTGTGTGCGAGCTGCCGCTGCAGCTCGATTCCACCAAGGCCGACGCGCTGGAGGCGGGCCTGCGCGTTTATAACGGCAAACCCATCGTCAATTCGGTGAACGCGGAGCAGGCTGTTTTGGACCGTCTGCTGCCGCTGTGCAAAAAATACGGCGCGGCGGTGGTGGGCCTGACGCTGGACGAGAACGGTATCCCGCCGAAGGCAGAGGCACGCTTCGCGCTGGCGGAAAAGATTGTTGCGGCCGCCGGGGCGGCGGGCATTCCGCGCACGGACGTGTATATCGATTGCCTTACGCTGACGGCCAGCGCCCAGCAGGAGGCCGTGCTGGAAACGCTGCAGGCCGTGCGCATGGTAAAGGAGCGCCTCGGTGTGCACACGGTGCTCGGGGTCTCGAACATTTCGTTCGGCCTGCCGTGCCGCGAGCAGGTGAACACCACGTTCTTAACGCTCGCGATGGCACACGGGCTGGATCTGCCGATTTTGAACCCGAACAGCGCCGCGATGATGGCAGCGGTCGCCAGCTTTAAGGTGCTGTATAACGTAGACCGCGATTCGCGTGAATATATCGCGCGGTATGCCGGACAGGTTTCGGCTGTGGCAGGAGCGGCTGCGGCGGGAGCGGCTGCGGCGGGAGCGGCAGGGCTGGGAGCAGCTGCGTCTGGTACAGCGGCTGTGTCTGCGGCCGGGCCGGGAGCGGCTGGTACATCAACGCCGGTTTCAGCTGTACCGGGCGCGTTTGCTGCGGATGCATCCGTGCGTGCAGCGCTCTCCCTGCGCGACGCCGTCCTGCAGGGTCTGAAGGCACAGGCAGCGGATGCCGCCCGCGCTGCGCTGCAGGCAACAGCGCCGGAAGAACTTGTGAACACCGTGCTGATCCCCGCGCTGGATGCGGTGGGCGACGGCTTTGAAAAAGGGACACTGTTTTTGCCGCAGCTGCTGCAATCCGCAGGGGCGGCGCAGGCTGCGTTCGAGGTGGTGAAGGACGCCATCGCCGCATCCGGCAATGCGGGCGGCAAGGGAAAAATCGTGATCGCAACAGTGAAGGGCGATATTCATGATATCGGCAAAAACATCGTGAAAACGCTGCTGGAAAACTATGGCTACGATATGATCGACCTCGGCCGCGATGTGCCCCCAGAAGCGGTGGTGCAGGCCGTGCGCGAACACGATGTGCGTCTTGTGGGCCTGAGCGCCCTGATGACGACGACGCTTTGCAGCATGGAGGAAACGATCGCCGCCCTGCATGCGGCGAAGCTGCCCTGCCGCGTGATGGTGGGCGGCGCGGTACTGACGCCCGAGTATGCAAAGAAGATCGGCGCCGATTACTACGCCAAGGACGCCAAGCAGTCGGTGGATATTGCGAAAGAGGTTTTGGGGTAAGATTTCAATTCATAATTCGCAATGCATCATTTGTGGGGCGGAAGCCGGGATGGTCATTATGTTATCAAAATGTTTGCCCGATGAAAAAAACCAATATAAATACAAAACAGAGGAAACGTTATGGCAAAACGACCCGTTTTTTATATTGATCAGGGAAAAGCAGCAAGTAAAGAATATGCGTTTGAATGGTTCCCCGGCTTTGCGGTATCGCAAAAGCAAAAGTCCGTCGAAAGCCTGCACGATGCGATCCGAAGGGTGTGCCCGGCTGCAAGGCCTTTGGAAATCAGCACCAAAAGCAGGGAAGCCCTGGGCCAAAAGCTGAGCGCGTTTCATTTGCGGCTGGGCGGCCATACGCTTGAAAACATATTTCAAAGCGCCAAGGTGTTCGAGCAGGGCGGGCCTTATCTGGATCTGCTTTGCGTGCCGCCGCGGGAGGCAAAGCATGACGAGCGGCTGAAAACCTCAGGCCCCCTGAAGGCATTTTATTATCAGGGAGAAACTTTCCCGCTGATTCCCCGGACGGTGTTTTACGACTATATCTATATCGCCGCCGTAAAAGAATCGCTTGCACCGGAGGAGATCAGTGCAATCGCAGGCTATGACCATTTCACGGATATTGAATTCAATCCGGCAAAAAGCATCAACACACAGGCGCGAACGGCCGCGATCATCAAATTGCTTCTGGAAGAATGCGGAACCCTGCCGCATTTTTCAAAAGAAGAATTTATTCAATATCACAAAGGGCACGTTGTGCTATGAAATCACACGCTCCGGCGTTGCCGGGAAATATTGAATCATCAAAAAGACCGGGAAGCACGGCAGATGCGCTGTGCTCCCGGTCTTTTTCAATGTGATAGCGCTGGAATGAAACTCAGCAGGAGAGGTACTTTTCCAAAGTCCTGCGCACCGCACCGGGGCCTGCCAGCATCTCGCGCAGCATGGCGCCGATTTTTCCGGCAAGGCCCGCTTCACACAGGTCCACTGCAAACAGGGCGGGGTTGGAGAGCACCGGCGCAAGCACCGCGTCGGACGCGCTGTCCGGTTCACCCAGCGTTACGCCCGCAAGCTGCTCTTGCAGCGCCGTCAGCATCGGATCGCTGCTGCATGCCATGGGCCGGCCCGCATCGTCCACCGCCAGCAGGTAGCGCAGCCACCCGGCGATGGCCAGCGGGATGTATATAAGGCCTGTCACGTCTAACTCCGGCCGCGCGATGTAGCTTTTGATCGTCTCGCCGAAGCGGATGGCCACCTTCTGGCTCGTATCGGTGGCGATGCGCTGGGGCATGTCGGGGATAAAGGGGTTCGGCAGGCGCTGGTCGATCACCTCGTGGATGAAATCCATGGGGCTGAGGATGCCGGGGTCCACCACTACGGGAATGCCTTCGTCGTAGCCGATCTTTTCCACCAGCGCTTTCAGCAGGGGGTTCTGTATCTCGGCGGCGATGGAATCGTAGCCGAGCAGGCAGCCGTATACCGCAAGCGCGGTGTGCAGCGGGTTCAGGCAGGTGGTTACCTTCATTTTTTCGGTCCGGTTCACCGTGTCGCGGTCGGTCATATACACACCGGCCTGTTCCAGCGGCGGGCGGCCGTTTGGAAAGCGGTCCTCAATCACCAGGTACTGTGGACGCTCGGCGTTGACAAACGGCGCAATGAACGTGTTTTTGCTTGTCACAATGGGCGCCATCGCCTCGATGCCTGCAGCGGCGAGGGCTTCCTCCACCGCCTTTGCGGGGCGCGGGGTGATCTTGTCGATCATNGACCANGGGAANGAGACCTTGNNCTCGTCGCCNNCCCANNCGGCNAANNCCNGGGNGACNTGNCCGCNTTTNCAGCCANNNNTCCACCACNGTCANNACNCTGNNGCGCAGCTTTTCNCCGTTGTGGGAGCAGTTGTCCATGCTCACCANGGCGATGGGCGCGCCGCCGGCNTNGAANCGCTCCNNCAGCAGNGCGGCGGTGATGCTCATGGCGTGGGCGCAATCCTTTGGGCCGCGCTCGAAATCCGCCAAAACAAAGGGAACGTATTCGCCCGCGATGTTGGTGAGCGCATAGCCCTTTTCGGTGATCGTGTAGCTGACCATTTGCAGGGATGGATTGCGGAAAATGGCCCGGAGCGCTTCCATGTCCGCGGGGAACGCCGCGCCCGCCCGCAGGCCTTTCGCGATGGAGGCGATCACCTCTTTTTCCATCGAGCCGTCGGGCAGCAGCGAGACCATCAGCGTCATGCAGTCGAACGGCGTATAGATCTTGTCGATGATGTCATAATCGAACGTATCTGCGGCCACAATGCCGCCCTTAACCAGTCCTTTTTCCAGCAGTTCCTGCTGCAGCTTTGCCACGAACCCACGGAAAATATTGCCCGCGCCGAAATGCACCCAAGTGGGTGCTTTTTGGGTTTCGGCGCACATGGCCTTCCAGTCAAACGTGGGCAGTTTTACGCCCGCCTGCTCCCAGACGGCGCGGTTTTGCAAGCCCTGTTNACACAGCTTCATCCTGACATCCTCCTTTACCGGCTCATTTTTTCGATGGCTTCCCAAAGACCGTTCAGATAGGTGGCGCCCAAAGCCCTGTCGTAGAGCCCGTAGCCGGGGCGCCCCACCTCGCNCCAGATCATGCGGCCGTGGTCGGGCCGGATGTAGGTATCGGGGCAGGTATCGTANACGGCCTTCATGATCTNGAACAGATCCAGATCACCCGTGGCGCTGAGGTGCGCTGCCTCGCGGAATTTGCGCTCGCCCAGATATTTTACGTTGCGCACATGCAGGCAGCCGATGCGCCCCATCTCGCCGAAATGGCGGATGATGGCGGGNATATCGTTGTCCGGGCAGGAGCCCAGAGAGCCGGTGCACAGGCAGACGGTATTGCACGGCGAATCGNGCAGCCGGATGATTTTGTCGAAATCCTCCTGGCTGTGGGCGATGCGCGGCAGGCCGAAGATGGGCCACGCCGGGTCGTCCGGGTGGCAGGCCATCACCACGCCGCATTCCTCGCAGGTGGGCAGGATGCCGTCTAAAAAATATTTGTAGTTGGCCCGCAGATCGTCCGGGGAGATGGTTTTGTAGCGCTCCAGCGTGCGTTCCAGCTCCGCCAGACGCTCCGGCTCCCAGCCCGGAAGCGAGAAGCCGTTGCAATTGCCGATGGTGTTTTTCACGATNTCGAGCGGCCCCATATCTCCCAGATCGGCCTCGTCGTAATACAGGCTGTTGGAGCCGTCCTCGGGGATCTCGCGCGCAAGGTCTGTGCGCAGCCAGTCGAACACGGGCATAAAGTTATACACGATCACCTTTACGCCGTATTTGGCGAGGTTGCGGATGGTAATGCAGTAGTTTTCGATGTATCTGTCGCGCGTGGGCAGGCCCATTTTAATATCCTCATGGACATTGACGGATTCGATCACCTCGCACGCCAAGCCGGCGGTGTGCACCTCGTCGATATAGGCCTTGATCTCTTCCTGCGTCCACACCTCGCCCGCGGCCTTGTAATCCAAAAAGCCCATCAGGCCCGTCATGCCGGGGATCTGCTTAATCTGCTGCAGCGTTACGCTGTCGCTGTTTGAACCGTACCAACGGAATGTCATTTTCATTGGAATGCCCTCCTTAAAGGCCGCCCCCAATCGCCGCGCACAGTTTGACGGCAAATTTCTCTGATCCGCAAAGAACCTCGCTTCGCCCGGCGGCGGACGAGGCGCCTGTGGGCGCGATTCGATTCGCGAAGAGTGCCCGGATCNGCCCGGCTGTGCTGTGAAACGCGTCTGCAAATGCAGTGCGGGCGCGGCCCAATTTACAAAGAGCCGCCGCAAAGCGGCGGCTCTTTGGGCCAAAGAAATGTTTGTCTGCCATACGGTGTGCTCTCGGCAATGGTACAGCTGTTTGCTTCGGAAAATTACTTCAGGAACAGCAGGGGAACAGTCGGCTCGTAGCCGCCGAGCAGTTTCGGGATCGCGAGGCTGATATCNGGAATGAAGGAGATGAGCAGCAGCGCGATGATCATGCACAGATAGAACGGCANCGTCGCCTTGACCACCTTTTCCATGGGGCGCTTGGCAACGGCGGANCCGATGAACAGCACCGAGCCNACCGGCGGCGTCAGCAGGCCGATGCCGCAGTTGAGCACCAGCAAAATGCCGAACTGGATGGGATCAAGCCCGCAGTACTGCGTGGCGACGGGCAGCANAATGGGTGTGGCGATCAGGATNATGGGCGCCATATCCATGATCATGCCCAGAACGAGCAGGATCAGGTTCAGCAAAAGGATGAGGATGATGCGGTTTTCCGTNAGCCCCACAATGGCCTGCGCGGCCAGATCCGGCACGTGCAGCAGCGTGAGGCAGTTGCCGAACACGGCGGAGGTGGAGATCAGGATGAGGACGATGGCGAGCGTGTTCACGCAGTCCTCCAAAGATTTCCAAACGCCNTTCCAGTCGAGCCCCTTGTAGATGAATACGGAGACAAACAGCGAATAGAGGACGGCGATGGCGGCGGACTCGGTGGCGGTGAACGCACCGCCCACGACGCCTACGATCACGATGACAATGGCGGCCAGCGCCCAGAACGAGGTGAGCAGCTGCTTGAAGAAGGTGATCAGGTTGAATTTATCGCCCTTGGGGTAATTGCGCTTGAGCGAAATGATGTAGGAGCCCACCATCAAGGCGATGGCCAGAATTGCGCCGGGAACATAGCCGGCCAGGAACAGCGATCCCACCGAGATGCCGCCGGCCGTCATGGCATAGATGACCATGTTGTGGCTGGGGGGCACCAGAAGTCCTTCGCAGGACGAGGTAATGGTGACGGCCGTGGAAAAATCGGTGTCATAGCCCTGATCCGACATCATGGGGATCATGATCGAGCCGATGGAGGCGGTGTCGGCCGCGGCGGAGCCGGAGATGCCGCCGAAGAAGTACGACGCCACGATGTTCACCATCGCAAGGCCGCCGCGCATCCAGCCGACGCAGGCGTTTGCCAGTGCGATCAGCTTATCCGAGATACCGCCCGAGCCCATGAGCACGCCCATTGTAATGAAGAACGGCACGGCCATCAGCGAATAGCTGCTGATNCCCTTTACCATCAGGCGGCACACGTCGGAGAGGCTGTTGCCCATCACCGTCAGACAAAAGATCGAGCTGAGGGCGACGCCGTAGGCGATGGGAAAGCGGAGCACGATCATGAGGGCAAAGCTGCCAAGCAGAACGACGATCGCGAGTGTCTGGGTATCCATCAAGCCTCGGCCTCCTTTCCTTGCGGTACAAAGATCGATTTCACATGCGTATAGAGCGATTCCAGCTCAAAGATGATCATGGCAAAGCCTGCCACCGGCACCGGGAAATACATCCAGAACCGGCTGAGCTTGGGCAGCGAGACATAGAAGCCGCGGCCGCCCAGCGTGGTGGCATACTGCCAGCCCACCACGAGCATGATCACGCCCAGCGCCAGCACGCCCACGTCACTGAGGATATCCAGAATCAGGATCACCTTTTTGGGCAGGTAGCGGTCGAAGGCCGTCATGCGGATGTGNGCGNNCCGGCGGATGGCCAGCGCGGCNGAGAGNACCGCCATATAGCTCATGGCGGTGAGCACCATTTCCTCCGTCCAGGACGGATCGGTGATGAAGGAAAGCCAGGCGAACATCGGATTGCTGTGTGCCAGCTGCTGGCAGTACCGCCCCAGCACGGCGTAGGATGTGATGAGGATATCTGCGATCAGCAACAGCTTGCAGATAAACAGGAATACCTTGTAAATCACATCGTATGCCGGCCGGATCTTATCCAGCGCCTGAAAGATTTTCGGCATATGCNTTCACCTCTTTTGAAATTCAGCAAAACTCANNGGATGNNANCCAAAANTGGGGCACGGGGGAAACCCCGCGCCCCACCTGTGTTACCGGGTTGCGATGAACCAGAATAGATGATTATTTCAGATCCTGGATCTTCTGGTACAGATCGGCCAGATCGCCGGAGGTATACTGATCNATCACAGCCTGGCAGGCCGCGGCCCANGGAGCCTTGTCCTCAACCTCGATGACGGTGGCGCCGCCGGCCTTCAGCTCGTCCAGCACGGCCTGTTCGGCGTCTTCCACATACTCCTGGTTGAACTTCTGCGCATAGGCGGCAGCTTCCATGATCACGTCCTGCTGTGCCGGCGTCAGTTTATCCCAAGCGCTGTCGGTGATGATGACCTGCACCGCGCCCAGCGTGTGGCCGTCGAGGATCAGGTTGGGGGCAACCTCGTTGAAGGCATTGGATTTGTAGTTGCCGATGGGCTGTTCGGCGCCGTCGCACACGCCGGTGTTCAGAGCGGAGTACAGCTCGCCGAACGCAACAACCGTCGGGGAAGCGCCCAGGCCCTCGACCAGACCGTTCATGATCGGGTCGTTGGAAACGCGCAGCTTCAGGCCCTTCAGATCCTCAATGCCGGAGATGGGCTCNGTGGTGAAGAAGTGACGGAAGCCCTCCTCGCCGAAGAAGATACCGCGCACGGGCAGGCCGAGCTCCTGCGGCTCGTTCAGGAATTCCTGCGCCAGCTCTCCGCTGTTGGCGAAGTTCCAGAANTGCTCACGGCTCTCGAACGTGAACGGCAGGGTGCAGAGAACGGATTTCTCTACGCCGTAGGAGTTCAGAGCGAACACGGAGATGCGGGAAATGTCGATCTGGTTGGAGCCGGCCATGATGGAATCCAGCACGTCGTTCTCGCTGCCGAGCACGCCGTTGGCCTGGATATCAATGGTGATGGAACCGCCGGACAGCTCTTCAACCTTCTCCTTGAAGGCGGTGGCCACGTTGCCGATGATGGAATCAATGGGGTTCACTTCGGCGTAAACGAGCGTTACCTTCGGGTCGTTGGCGACGCCGCCCACATCGGCGTCATCGCCGGTGTTGTCGTCGGCCGGAGCCGGGGTGGAATCGGCCGGNGCGGGATCGGCGGCCGGGGTAGAGCTGCTGGAGTTGCCGCAGGCAACCAGGCTCAAAACCATCACAAGAGCCAGCAGCATGCAAAGAATGCGCTTCAGATTCATGGGTATCTTCCTCCATTTTNTTCGCAGTGTTTCCACTGCTTGATGGGGCGGCAGGAAGTTTTGTTTTCCGCCGCTCCGCTGTATGCCCACTGTAACAAATCGCCCGGCTGAATGCAATACACTTCAAAATATATGCTAAAAATCCAAAGGATTTGAAAATCGTCTTTGTGGATTCCGCACAATTCCTCCCCCTTGCTTTTTGCTGTTTTGCCCAGAGATGCGCGAAAGGCCGCTCCGGTACATAACCGGAGCGGCCTGAAGATGATTGCATTGAAAATCGTTCAGCTTTCCCGGATCTGCCGGATCAGGGCCTGCTGCTCCTCGGAATATTCCTCGTAAAGGGGCTGCACCGCTTGCCGGAATTCCTCGCGCTGCGGTGCGCTCAGCGTGGTNACCACACAGCCGTAGTCCTGTATGAGCTGCGCTGCAGCCTCTTCCTCCTGCAGCCAGAGCTCCCGCTCATACAGGGCGCATTCCACGGCACACTGCCGGATGATGGTAACATAATCCTCGTCGATTTCCGCGATTTTGTCCAGCGCGATGGTNCTCATGATCTGCATCTCCGGCAGGCGGGAATGCTCGTCCTGCAGATAGTAGCCAGCGGTTTCGAAATGTCCGGTGGCGGCGTAGCTGGGCAGGTTGTTTTCCGCGCCCTCAATCTTCGCGGTCTGCAGGGCGGAATACACATCATTGTAAGGGATCTGGACGGGCTTTGCGCCCAAAAGCTCTACCATACGGCTCATCAGCGTGGATTCCTGCACNCGGATCGTCAGNCCCCGCAGATCNGCAAGGCATTCGATCGGCTGGCGGGTGTAAAAGCTCCGTGCTCCGGCATCGAACCAGCTGAGCCCGATGACGTTCACCCGCCGGGTACCGTTCAGAAATTTTTCGCCGATGGGGCCGTCCANTACCCGCCACATATGTTCCGCATCATCGTACAGGAAAGGCAGCTGCAGCACTTCCACCTCCGGGTGATATTCTGCGAGCGTTCCCAAAGAAACGCGCGCCATATCGATGCCGCCAAACTGCACCTGTTCAAAAACCTGGATCTCGTCTCCCAGTTCCCCATTGCAGTAAAGCCGGACACAAATCCTTCCCTTGGTGCGTTCCTCTACCAGGCGGGCAAAATATTCTGCGGCCCGGGTGGTGGGGTAGTCCTCCGGCTGGTTGTCGCCGTAGCGTAAGATGAGCAGGGGAACGCTCTCCGCCTCCGNCGGCCCCGCGCAGCCAGAGAACGTCAGGCAGAGCGACAGGCAGAGGGCCAACAGAATGCAGNACCACCGCTTCATATCGTTCCTCCCGCCCGTTCCTCGGCNGCATGGCGGCGGAANTCGGTGGGCGTCATGCCCACTTTTTTCTTAAAGGCCCGGGTAAAATAGTTGGCGCTCTCGTATCCNACCATGCCNGCNACCTCCGCCGTGGAGCGCANNGGGTCNCGCAGCAGCNCNCGNGCGGCGTCCATGCGCAGCTCTGTTAANTAATCGAGAAAATTNACCCCGAAGGTGCGCTTGAACAGGGCGGAAAAGTAAGAGGCGTTNAGGTTCAGAATGGCGCTGACGGAATCCAGCGAAATATCATACAGCATGTAGTTGTGCTGCAGATATTTNTTCACCTTTCCCATCAGNANGGCGGNTTTGTCGCCGCTGTCCGGCTGNTCCANNAGCNTTTCGTCTGCCTGCCANGGNCGCAAGCTGNCGNGCGGCNTCNGCCTGCNCNGCCGCNCGCCGGACAGCCCGNTCCACATCGTCCGGGTCGACGGGCTTGAGGATGTAATCGCACACGCCCAGCTTGATCGCNTCCTGNGCATACGTAAACAGGCTGTACGCCGTGATAAAGATGATCTTGCACGCGGGGCGCTGGGCAATGATCTGCTTTGCGGCGTCGATGCCGCTTGTTCCCGGCATTTCGATGTCCATCAGCGCTACNTCNGCCGCCCACAGCGCCGCGGTATCCACGGCCATGCGGCCGTTTTCCGCCATGCGCAGCTGCGCCTCGCGGCCNAAGCGCTTTTCCAGGATATCCGCCAGAAGCTCNCGCTCGTAGCCCTCGTCGTCCGCAATCAGTATTTTAAGCATCCTCGTCACCCTCTTCCCAGGATAAAATCCGCGGCAGGCNCAGCACCGCCGCCGTGCCCTTTCCGGCCTCNGACCGGATATCCAGCCCGTATTCNTCGCCCAAAAGCCGCAGNCGGGCGGCCACATTGTATACNCCGATGTGTTCTCCCGTCATGGGCGGATNCTTCAGGTTGTTTTGCATGGCCGCAAGGCTTTCCGGGCTCATGCCCATACCGTCGTCGGCCACGGTGATCTCGATCGCATCATCTTTTTGCAGAATATAGATGTCCACGCAGCCGCCCTCTTCCTTGGGGGCGATGCCGTGCTTGAAGGCGTTTTCCACCAATGGCTGCAGGATGAACGAGGGCACCANTGTATCGGGAAGATCCACCTCGGGGCTGATGTGCCAGCTCATCCGCAGCCGGCCGCCGAACCGGGCCTGNTACAGCGCGTAAAATTCATCCACGATCNGNACCTCGCGCAGCAGCGGCACNTTGCTTTCGTTGCTGCCCAGCGCGTAGCGGAACAGGCGGCTCAAGGAGCCGATCAGCGCATGNGTGCGGCCGGCGCCCTCCTGCTGGGAGCTGTACAGAATGACNTTCAGCGTGTTGAACAGAAAATGGGGNTTGATCTGGCTGCGCAGCTGCTGCAGCTTTTCGCGCTCCATCAGNGTCTGCAGCTCCAGCGNCTCNANCTCCTTGGCGTGCAGCCGGCTTTCCATAGCCCTCTTTTCGTTCAAAAGCTCCACCTGACGCTTCATCGAGTGCTTCATCTCGTTGAAGGCCTTTGCCGTGTGGGCGGTTTCGTCGTTCTGGCTCTCGTCCAAATCGGGCGTATCGAATTCNCCCCGGCTGATGGCCCGGGACGCCTGCGCCAGCGCCGCGGTGGACCGCAGCAGCCGCATCAGCGACACCACCAGCATGGTGCCGGTGACAAAGCAGAGGATCAGCACGATGTTCTGCGCCTGCATCAGCCGTTCGTCCAGCTGCGTCAGGCGGGTGAAAGCATCCTGGCTGTCAAAGCAGGCTTGCTCCAAAAGCTGCTGGGTATACTGGCGCAGGTAGTTGCCGCAGGGCTCGGCGCTGCTGTAATACAGCTCCGACGCCTGGGCGGACTGGTTCAGCTGCAGCTTTGAAATAATGGAATCCAGCGTGCGGTCCAGCGTTCCGTAGGTGGTTTGGGCAGCGTTCGCCAGAAGATACTGCTCCTCGCTTACCACATGCAGGTCNGTTTCGATCTGCGCAAGACGCCCGGCGGAGCGCTGCCGGCTTTCCTGCACCGTCTCGATCAGCGACGCACTGTCGCCGTAATCCCAGCGGTAATTCTCCAGCGCCGTCAGGCAGGATTCCACNTCGTTGAGGAAGCGGCTGATGTTCTGGANGCTCTCGCTGCGNTTTTCGAGCGGCTCCAGCACATATCTTGTCTGGTAAGAGCCGATGCCGATTTGAAGGGCCATCGCCGCCCCGAAAGCCGNGAGGAACAGAACAATGCGGCCCAGCAGCGTCATTTGCGGCCATTTGATGCGCTTCACAGGCCNTTCCTCCTCACGGTTTATTTTCAATGTTATGATAGCATTTTCTTTTGCCGTTTGCAATCATCTGCCCGCGTTTGAAAGCTTTTTTTGAAGATTGCCATATTGTACATTTTCGAGTATAATAACCTCATNGCAATTCTGAGAACTGCTATAGACCGCCGCTTTCGCGCTTGGCCTACGGCAATTCTCAAAATAAACAATAGCCGGCAGAACGGAACCGGGCAGCGTAGTCACAGGAAGAAACACAAGCAATCGCCTGCCCAACATTGTGGGCGCTGCCGGACTTCCTGTCCGTGTATGGGCCATCGTGGAGGAATAAAGGATTCTGATAGAAGGGGAGCTGCCGCATGAAGATCGAGGTCCGGCTTACGGAAAAAGAATTTATCAGCTTNGGCTGGTTTGACGCCCTCCGGGTGAAGCGGGCGTGGCGGGGCCCGGCGCTGTTTGCCGNGATTCTCGGCGGCGCTGCCGTACTCTGCTTTATCCTTTACGCCCGGAGAGGGGCCGTTTTGCTGGGCGGTGTGCTGCTGGTGGTGGCGCTGGGCCTGCCCGCGGCATGGTTTTTGAACTTTGGCGCGTCCCTGCGCAAGCAGGCGAAGGCCGCCGGGCTTTCCGAAGAAAAACACGTTTATACGCTGGAGCTGCAGGATGATGCGGCAGGCGTTACCGTGGACAGCGGAAAGGAACGCGCGGCGTATTCGTGGCAGCAGGTGATGCATGTATATCGGAGCAAGACGGCCAGCTATCTTTATATCACGCCGCAGCGCGCATTTTTGATCCCGCACAGCTGCGTGGAGGATGGGCCGGACGCTCTGTGGGAATTGTTTGAAAAGCACATTCCGGCCGGGCGGCAAACCGATGCGGCGGGAACGGATTAAGAAGCGGAAGAGAAAAACAAGCGCCGGGCGTTTGGAACGCCCGGCGCACGGTATGAGAAAATGCCGATNGCCAGAAAATGCAGGNNCTGATCGCAGAGACCCTCTGGAAAGGAGCTTCCTGAACAGCAAAGCCGGNCGCTTGAAGCCGGAACCGGAAAAGCCCTGATGGGATCGGCAGGGCGCCCCGAGGAAGAATCAGTCCTCTATATATGCCTGATATTGCAGTTTTTCTACCGTCCAATCTTCCAGCACGGGGATCATTGCCGCCGCCTCGCGTTTCGCGCCGGGCAGATCGTGCTCGCGGTAGTTGCCGCACTCCTTCTCGGCCGCGCCGGGGATCGCGCCCTCAAAATCGGCCATGAACCGCATGCTGTCCTGCACCAGCTTGATGGCGTCCGCGTGCGGCAGGCTGCGCGTCAGCATATAGCAGCCTGTGCGGCAGCCCATCGGCCCGATGTAAATGATATGCGCCTTATATTCCGAGTTGCGCGCATAGGTGGCGAAAAGGTGCTCGATGGTGTGCAGGGCGCCGTTGGAAATATAATCCCCGCGGTTCGGCCGCTTCATGCGGATGTCATAGGTGACGATGTCGTCGTCAATGCGGGAGATATACATGCCGCGCTCCAATTTGGTATGGTCGATCGAAAAGCTTGGGATGCGTTCCATAAAAATTCCTCCATCATGATAATGATCTTGATGCTATTATAAAATAGTTTGCGCGTTTGTGCAAGCAGGCAGCGGCTTTTTTATACGAATCAATTTGATTTGGAGCATTTTTATCCGCCCCTGCCGAAGGCCGCTCTTTTCGACGGGATCCNATCGGTATGGTTTCGCGGAAATGGCCCCGGTTCCTGCCCGGCCAAAATATCTTTGAAAAGGAGAACGCCGTGAANCTGATCAGCGATATCCGCATCTATCAAAGCGATGTGGAGAATACCGACGGGAACCCGCTCCCCGGGCCCACCGGCAACCGCGCCCTGAATCTGGCCGCGCAGCGCATTGCGATGAAACTGCGGGAGGCCGGCTTTTCTCTGGGGGAATTTACGCATCTTTACCTGAATTTCACGACATGCCTCCCGGAGGGGACGATCCGGCCCGCGAAACGGACAGCCGNCCGGTATCATCCGTGGTATCGCTATTATGATGTGGGCGTCTGCCGGCAGGCGTTCGATCGGCTGAACCGTACGGATGCATCCGCGACGGAGGTGACGGAAATGGTCTTTGACCGGATCCGGCAGGCGCTTGTAACGTACTTTGCCCCGGACGGGCAGTCGGTTCGGGTGATCGAATCGGCTGTGGNGGAGGCCTTGTCAAAGGGCGCGGAAATGCGCATGCNGTTTAAGGAAAAGAAGGCGGCAAAGGCAACCGCGGTACTTTATCTGACGCTGCGCGAAGATGCGCGCTATGAGCCGGTCGTCTGTGTGTATGATCTGCAGGGAAGGACGCTTTTGGAGGAAACACTCGCGCCCACCTCCGATCTTTCTTCTATCGGAGAGATTCTGCTCAGCAGCCGGAAGGTCACNGTGAAGCCGCGCAAAAGCGTTTATGCGCAGGGGCTGGCGCCGGTTTCATTTTCGTTTTGATCTGTTGTGATTTGAAAAGCAAAAGAAAAGCCGGAGGCTTTCGGGTCCGTTTCCCGAAGGCCTCCGGCGGGCATTCTTACCGGTCCCACTTTTCGCACAGCTCGTTTACCTGGCCGGCAAAGCGGCTCAGATCCTTGTTCGTGCCGCCCTTGTTGTGCGTGATCACGAGCATCAGGCGCTTGCCGGCCGCCACTAACTTCTGATAGGCGGCGCTCAGCGGGCGCTCGTCGCCGCCAAAGGCCGTCTGCGCCGGCTGCTTGCGCTGGCGGTTGCCCTCGGCCACCCAGCGGCCCAGGCTGAAATCATATTCGCCGCCGGGATANGGCGCGTCGGCGTCATAGCCGTATTCCGTGCGCAGCCGTTCGGAGAACGCATCGCACACCGCGTCGTCACCGTGCACGATGAATACCTTTTTTGGCTTCTCTTCAAAATTGCCCAGCCATTCGATCAGGCCGATGTTGTCGGCGTGGCTGCTCATGCCCTCCAACTTNTGAATATGCGCGCGCACCGTGATCTCTTCGCCGAACAGCTGCACCACGGGCGTGCCCTCCANCAGCGCGCGGCCAAGCGTGCCGTGCGATTGGTAGCCCACGAACAGGATCGTACATTCGGGCCGCCACAGGTTGTGCTTTAAGTGGTGGCGGATGCGGCCCGCCTCGCACATGCCGCTGGCCGAGAGGATCACCTTGCACCGGCGGTCCGCGTTGATGGCGCGGGAATCNTCNCTGCTGACGCTGGTGACAAGATCGGGGAACATCGTAGGATTGACGCCCTGCTGCAGCAGCGCACGCGCGCGCTCGTTGCAGCAATCCCAGATGTTTTTGCGGAAGATGTTTGTGGCCTCGTTCGCGAGCGGGCTGTCGACATATACCGGGAAGTGGTCGTGCCCTTTCACCAGGCCGCGCGCCTTCACNTGCGAGAGGAAGTACAAAAGCTGCTGCGTGCGCCCCACCGCAAAGCAGGGGATCACGACGTTGCCGCCCCGGTCGAACGTTTTTTGCAGCACATCGGCCAGCAGCGGAACATAGTCCTCCTGCGGCTGGTGCGTGCGGTCGCCGTAGGTGCATTCCATCACCACATAGTCGGCCTCGTGCAGCGGCTGCGGCTCGCGGGTGATGTTCGGGTGCTTGTTGCCGATATCGCCCGAAAAGACGATCAGCTCGGTTTTGCCGTTTTCCGTCACCCACATTTCGATGTTGGCGCTGCCCAGCAGATGGCCCGCGTCGTTGAAGCGGATGTCGACGCCNTCGAATAAGTGGATCATGCGGTCGTAGGGATACGGATGGAACTGCCCGGCCGCCGTCATGGCGTCCTCCACCGTGTAGATGGGCACATAGGGCTGGCCGCCCGCGCGCTTTGCCTTGCGGTTGCGCCACTCGGCCTCGAATTCCTGAATGTGCGCCGAATCGCGCAGCATGATGCTGCACAGCTGCGCCGTGGCGGTGGTGGCATAGACGGGCCCCGCAAAGCCCTGCTTGACCATCAGCGGGATGAGGCCCGAGTGGTCGATGTGGGCGTGCGTCAGCAAAATGGCGTCTAACTCGCCNGGCGCCATNGGCAGGGGCTGGTTTTCGTAGATGTCCGGCCCCTGCTCCATGCCGCAGTCGATCAGCATCCTGCGCCCACAGGCCTCCAATAGGATACTCGAGCCTGTTACCTCGTGCGCGGCGCCCAAAAATGTAAGTTTCATGCTTGACCCTCCCTTGTGATGGAGCTTTATTNGCACGGGCGGACCGCCCGCCGCCCGGCTGTNCACCGGAAAAAACGGATTCTTTCTATAGCGATTCACAAAATTGTCAATACNCATCTCGACGGTAGATTTTCCCGCCTGTCTTTGCCCCAAAATCTTGAAATGCACCAAGTATTCCTGCGATTTTGGGACTTCGACAGTCGGGAAATCTACTCGCCGATCTGCATATCGCCAATTTTGTGAACNGCTATAATTATTGTAGCACTGTTTCGGAGAAAAAGATAGTATTTTTTATAAAATTTTGAAAATTTTAGTTGAAATATACAAATAACCCCCGCGGCGAAAGCTGCCGCGGGGGTTAAGGTGATTGCGATATGGTTCAGAAGGCCCAAAAAAGAAATCAGAAATCGATATCCTTATCGTGGTAGACGGCAAGCAGCAGCTTTTCCATCTCCTCCTGTGTCGGGATGCGCGGGTTCGAGCCGGTGCAGGCATCGGCGATGGCGTTCTTCGCCACATCGGCCAGCTTCTNGTTGAACTCCTTTTCGTCGATGATGCTCTTATCCGCGATTACGCCGCCCTCGCCATAGTTTTGGATGGCATAGGGGATGTCGAGCTCTTTGTTCATCTTGCGCAGCTCGGCGACCAGCGCGGCAACCAGTTCTTCGGTGGTGCTGCCCGGCAGGCNGATGAAGCGCGCGATCTCGGCATAACGCGCGGCGGCTTCAGCGTTCTTTGCATTGAACTGAATGACCTTCGGCAGATACATTGCATTCGCGGCGCCGTGGATGATATGGCCGCCGGAGAACGCGGCGCCCGTCTTGTGTGCCATGGAGTGCACGATGCCCAGCAGGGCGTTGGAGAAGGCCATGCCGGCCAGGCACTGCGCGTCGTGCATCGTTGCACGGGCCGCGGCATCGCCTTCATAGGATTTTTTCAGATTGTTGTGGATCAGCTTGATGGCATGCAGCGCCAGCGGATCGGTATACTCACAGTGCAGCGTCGAGACATACGCCTCAATGGCGTGCGTCATAGCGTCCATACCGGTGTGAGCCGTCAGTTTTTTCGGCATGGTCTCGGCCAGATCGGGATCGACAATCGCGACATCCGGCGTGATGTTGAAATCGGCCAGCGGATACTTGATTCCCTTGGCGTAATCGGTGATGACGGCGAACGCGGTGACCTCGGTGGCCGTGCCGGACGTGGATGGGATCGCGCAGAATTTTGCTTTCGTGCGCAGCGTCGGGAAGCTGAACGGCGTGATCAGATCCTCAAAGCTTGTTTCGGGATACTCGTAGAACGCCCACATGGCTTTCGCGGCGTCGATGGGGGAGCCGCCGCCCATCGCGACGATCCAATCCGGCTCGAAGGCGCGCATGGCCCCGGCGCCTTTCATAACGGTTTCAACGGAGGGGTCCGGCTCGACGTTCTCGAACAGCTGAACCTCCATGCCCGCCTGCTTCAGGTAATCCACAGCTTTGTCGAGGAAGCCGAAGCGCTTCATGCTGCCGCCGCCGACAACGACGATCGCCTTTTTGCCCTTCAGATTTGCCAGCTCGGCCAGAGAACCCTTGCCATGATACAGATCGCGCGGTAATGTAAAACGACCCATGAGAAAAACCTCCTGTGATTTGAATTGCGGAACCGTGCCCGCGGGTGGATTTGTTTTGCGCAGAGATCAAAAAATCTTTGCTTGTTAAAATTTTATCACTTTATTTTTTCTGTGGGTAATGTATAATAGAGATGAGGGATATCACAATTTCGCATAACAGCTTGCGGATAGAACAGATGGGGGAAAACGATGGATCTGCAGCAGCTTCGGTACGCGGTCACCGTGGCCGAGACAGGCTCGATCACGGCGGCAGCGAAAAGATTATATATGGGGCAGCCCAATTTGAGCCGGAGCATCCGGGAACTGGAGGCTGAACTTGGCATCACGCTGTTCGAGCGCACCGCGCGCGGCGTTGTCCCTACGCAGAGCGGCGAGGGATTTCTGGGCTATGCGCGCAGCATTCTTGCGCAGATGGACAGTTTGGAGGAGATGTTCCGCCCGCGGCGCGAGCCGGATGGCGGGTTGTTTGTCACCGCGCCGCGCGCAAGCTATGTGGCGCGGGCCTATGCGCGCTGTTTGCGCGAGCATGGACGCGCGCCGTTCGGCGCGCGTTACCGGGAGGCGCCTGCCTCCGGCGTCATCAGCGATGTCGCCTCGGGCGCGGCCCGCCTGGGGATCGTCCGCTGGCAGGCCGAGCACGCGGCGGCCTTAGACGAGCTGCTGCGAGAAAATTCCCTGTCGGGCGAAATGCTGTGGGATTTCAGCATGGTCGTTGTCATGCACGAGAGCCACCCGCTGGCCGCGCTTGCAGAGATCCCGTACCGTGTGCTGGGCGAGTATCCGGAGCTTGTACACGGAGACCTTACCCCCGTTATGCCGCCCGAATCCACCCAGCCGCCGCAGGCCGGACATTTGAGCTATGTTGCAGTATTTGACCGGGGTACGCAGTTTGATTTGCTGCGCGATTTGCCGGACAGCTACATATGGGCCAGCCCGGCGCCGTTCGACGTGCTTGAACGGCACGGATTGGTGCAGAAGCCATGCCGCAGCGGCACGCGCTACCGCGACGTTCTCGTGTACCGCCGCCCGGGCGCATTCAATGCGATGGAGAGAAATTTCATAAACGGGCTGCGCCGCGAGATCGACGCCCTTGTGCGGACCTGACTGTCCGGGACAGGGGCGGGAGCAGGACATTCCGTTTTTGTCATGCCGTGCGTCTTTTCCCGTATGGACATGGGCGTGGTTTTCTTTGGCTTTCTTCGTCCCGGCAGTTGACATTTGACGGCCGTTTAGTGTATCATAAAGGAGCAATATTTTTGCCGCTATGGTGGAATAGGCAGACACAAGGGACTTAAAATCCGTTGCGTTCGTCCCGGCGATGCAATCGCAATCCCTTGGAATTTCGGCGTTTCTTGCCGTCCCAGTTTCGGCACCGTTCAGATGTCCCCCCGCAATGTCCCTCCGTTTTCCGGGCCTTGTCTTGGAGTGAGTTTCAAAAGTTAATATGCCGCCGTGGTGGAATCGGCAGACACATCAGACTTAAAATCTGAGAAGGGTTAACCTTGTACGGGTTCAAGTCCCGTCGGCGGCACCATTTTTGGGGTAAGCAGCATATTGCTTGCCCCAATTTTCATGGGACAAATGCAGACGGTTCATGCTGGGCTTGGGCAGGGAACACAGATTGAATTGCATTTGCACAGGCGATTTTGGAATTGAAGTCCAGGTGCGTGTAGATGTTGGCTGTTGTGGAGATATTGCTGTGCCCCAGCCATTCTTGAATTTCTTTCATGCTTACGCCATTCGCAAATAACAGGCTCGCACAGCTGTGCCGAAGATCGTGAAATCTGATTTTCCGCATTCCGTTTTTTTGTACAAGTGCCGGGAAATGCTGCGTGAGATACCTAGGCTTGACCAATTCGCCAATCTGGTTGACATATACATACTCATGATACTTTTCACAGTAGGATTTTCCACAAAGCTTGCGATTCGCTTCCTGCTGCTCTTTTAGCCGTATCAGTAATTCCTCAAATGGCGGTACAAGCGGCAAAGTGCGGTAGCTGGATTTCGTCTTTGTGCGGTCTTTCTCGATCATCTGGTATTTTCCATCCAGAGAAAGCTCTGTGACAATGTGCCGGATGGTAATGGTTTTCCGCTCAAAGTCGATGGCGCTCCATTTCAAGCCCACGATCTCACTGCGGCGCAGTCCGTAGAACGCGGCCAAAATCACGCCAAGCTCGACAGGGTCACCTTTCACGATTTCAAAAAGCTGCGCAAGCTCTGCCGCGTTACAGATGCTACCCTCAAATTTGATTTTCTTGGGCCGCTCGATTTTATCAGCGGGATTGCTTGCAATCAGCTCGGTCTTGAACGCATATTGCAAAGCCTTTCGGATATTGGCGTGGCGATGAATGACTGTATTGGCCGATACGCCGTTTTCTTTCATTTCATAAGTGTAATAGTCCTGAATATGCTTTGGAGTGACATCACGCAGGTGCAAATTGGGATGATGCGTTTGAAAGTAGGGGACAATGCGATTCTGAATGCCAAGGGCATAGGACGCATAAGTCGTTACTTCAACGCTGTTTTTCATCATATCAAGCCAATCCAGCATGAACTGTGAAAACAGAATGTCGGAAGGATCTGTCGGCTTGGTGCTGGTGCGTTCCTCTGCACGCCGCTTCAATTCGTCTTCCATAGAGCGCTGTGCCTCTCGCAGCATTGCCTCGGCCCGCTTTTTGTTGCCCTTAACGGGCAGGCCAGTTGTTTTCGAGGGCGTCTGGCGCTTTCCGTTTTCATCGGTATAGCTGAGTACGATATGGTAATAACCTCTTTTTTCTCGCAGATGTCCTGCAACCATAAAATAATACCTCCTTTATCGGGTGCAGCGTCATTCCATCTGCCATTGACAGATACAGTATAGCAGATTTTGGAACAAGAGAAAAATGTGCGAATGCGGTTTTACGCATTGGATTTTTCAAGTACCTGCAGATATTCAAAGATATTGATTTTCGGGATGCAGTAGCGACGCCCCACGATAATGCTTTTTACCTGATTGGATTGAAGCAGCCGGTAACCGGTTTTGGTGCTGATGCCGCCCAGCATCTCACACATCTGTTCCACATTCACCACATCGGGATATTCGCGGAACATGCACTGATACGCTTCTGTTGAAGTCATCATACTTGTTCACACCCTTTTACGATCACATCATAGATGATGCTGCCAGCTTCCCCACAGGAAATACAGAGCCCCTCTTTTCCCGGCTCCGCGACTTGACGCAAAGAAGCTGCACCCTTGCCAAAAAACGCATGGGCGCAGTTTACACACAAGCAAAGGCGGGTAAATTGCGCTTTCGGCCGGTTCAAACCAATACTGGTGGAAAGCGTTTTGTCGATTTCACGCATTTGCAGCTCGCTTATGTGGCCGATGTATTCCGTCAGCCGGCGCTTGTCGATGGTGCGCAGCTGTTCCGAAAGAACGATGGACGGCAGCTTCAGCCCGTTTTCAGCGGCAAGATAATAATGCGTGGGGAGCTTTGCCTTTGTTGTCACCTTGCTGGAAATGGCGGCGACGATCACGGTCGGGCTGTAACGGTTGCCCGTATCGTTTTGGATGATGACGACTGGACGATACCCCTCCTGCTCCGATCCGACACCTTTACCAAGATCGGCATAGTACAGGTCGCCCCGCAGATATGTTTGGTTCAATAGCTTCAACCTCCTTAAAAAAACAGGCAGGGCAATATGTGCCCTACCTATGTAGGGCCATGCGGTGGAACAAATCAAGGTAGGCGTGTTGTAAAACACATTTTTCATAGACCCATTTTGCCGCATGGCCTCTATATCCAAGCTGGCCTATTTGTCCGCGACACCCCGGCCGGCTGTTGGGAAATCATCAAACGGCTGGCAGCGTACCAGCGCCACGGGCGTATATGCCCCATCGAGGTTCTCTCCATGCTGCCCCCACTTGCTGCGACGGATCACGGCTACTGCCGCTTCACGCTCGGCTTTATGGCCGGACAGGAGTATCATTGTCCCCATTGCCTGTTATCGCCCTGCCGGGAGCTGCCCGGCATTGACAGTGCGCTGTTGATCGCTCGCTGCCGAAAGAATCAAGCCAAAGGTCGTGATAGATGTTGGGGCCTTGTTGCTTTCTTTCGGCGGGTCATCGCGCAGCCGCTGTGCTGGCTTGCGGTCTTGTACCGCGACAATAGGAAAGTATTTGATGAAATGGGTATTCGGTTTTCAAAGAGCGGTGCCTGTCACCGAAAACGGGAACAGGTGGAGGGCATTTTATCGTCCTCCACCTGTTTCCTAACTAAAAGGGAAAATTTAGCCCCTTATTCCCAAAATTTTTTTAGATTTTTAATCGCCGCATCAATAGAACGCTTGATCGGCATAATAGTACAGCCCTCCATTTCTGCGATCTGCTCATAGGTCAACCCTCCAAAGTAGTAGAGGATCAGCCGATGGCGCTGCTTTTCGGGAAGTGCAGAAATTGCCTTATGCAACCGCTCATTCTGGAGGTGCTGCATGGCGATTTCCTCCACCGGTTCCGGCTCAATGGCGGCTCTGGCGTTCAGAGAAGCGTCCGTCAACTCAGAGTGTTCATAGTGCTTGTCCACCTCGTTGAGAAAAGAGAGGTCGTCCAATTCAAAGCGGTCGAACGTATCAAACAGGGCTTTGCTGACCTCGATGCACTGTTTTACGCCCTCGCTATCCACAAAGGACAGGTAATAGCGGGGGTGGGCAGTGTGAATGCCCACAGTAAAGATTTGATACGGATTGCCCTTATCCTTTCGGCGTTTGGGCTGCGGGTCGATATTTGTCGGATGAATACCATCCATGTTCTTTTCCTCCAATCTGATTTTTTGAAAATCAGATCAGAGGGCGGGCCGCGGCAGCGAATCCCATATAAGGAAAAAGCAAATGCAAAAATGCACCCGTGCAGCGCAAGAAAACGCTGTACGGGTGCATTTATTTCAGAATTATAATGGCTTGCCAGTTCAGTATCCGGGGTATAAAGCCCCTTTGTCGGGCAAAGGATTTTTTTGACCGGTCATCTGAACAAGCAGTGTCTGCAAGATAAGCTAATATCCACCGCTCTGGACGAGCAGTGAATCGCTGAACATACTCCAGCGCATAAAACAACCCCTCCATTCCAAAACACGGAAGTGAGGGGGCCATAGGCACGGCAAAGCGCCCCAGCAAAACCGCGTTTTTTTATATGCCGGGGATGCTTTTTGAGAAGATTCAGTTTTATACGAAATATCAATTCGCCTATAACCGAACTGTCATGCCATTATAAAAGTGGCATAAAACGGTAAAATTGTAGGTGGAGGTGAACTGAGCGTGCAGAATATTCCTGACATATTAGGCGGAGTGGTCAAGGCAGCGCGTTTGAAAGCCGGTATAACGGCTGAAGCTTTGGCAGAACGGGTCGATGTCACAGAGCGTTACTTATACCGAATCGAGAACAAAGGACAAAAACCCAGCTTTGATGTTCTCTGCAGACTGATCCGTGCGCTAAACATATCGCCGGAGGAAATCTTCTACCCCGAGAAGCCGTCCAAAGATTCCGAGGTAGAAGAAATCCTCCGGCTGCTTTCAGCTTGCGATGAACGGTCGTTGGAAGTCGTCAAAGCAACTGCGAAAGCCCTGATTGCTACCGCGCCGGCAAAGTAACAGGGGAGCGTATTCCGGCGCAGAGGAAAAGACAAAAGAGCCGATGGATGGAGAGAGGTTTCTCCATTTCATCGGCTCTGCGTCTGTGCGTCTGGCTCTTAACTTCTATTCAAAATTGCATTGCGTCTGATGATTTGAAACGATTTTACGTCAATCAAACTTTCCTGTTTGCATTTTGGACAATACAAGGGAAAATTTATTAGTACAGTGTCCGGCCTGATTTGAGTACGCGTTTTATTACGGCAAATCGGACAATATATCCATTCGCTCTGTTTTATATATGATTTTGGCCCTTTGATTGTTTCTTTCATTTCTCATCACCTTTTCCCATAAAACTATGCATTATAGCTGCTTTCCTTTCTATACTCAACAGGTGTTACTTTCATTATATCATGGAAAGCAGCGGCGAATTTACTTTGATTTTCATACCCAACCTTATTAGCTACTTCTGCAATCGTGACTTGGGTTTGGCGAAGCAGCGTTGCGGCATGTCTGATACGATACTCTTTCATATAAGCGCCAATAGACTGCCCATAGATACCTTTGAATGTGCTTTTTAGCGTTGCAGAGTTAATCAGATATTCTTTGGAAAGTTCGTCTATCGTGGGGCGCTCCTGCAAATTAGAAACAAGTCGTTTATGAATTTGCTTTACGATTTCGACTTGGGGTGAGGTATAATATTCGCGTTGTTTTTCTTTGGCAACATTCACCATGCTTAAAAACAAGAGAAGTTCCTGCACCTTTAGTTTGAAATATGGGCGCTGCAAACATTCCGGTACAGAATACAGTTCTGAGAAGATATGCTCAATTTCATTTTTTGCTCGCATGATGAAACAGCTTTGATTCGCACAGAACTTTTCTTTGAAAGAAAAAATGTCGATTCCGGCCTCGGAAAGAATTTCAGGAGGATGTTCCGATACAACGGTTAAATTGATTGCTACAGTAATTCCACGATAGTGCCGCAGGGGGAACGTCATTTCCGGGGCGCAGTTATCCATCGCGTGGATCGAAAGATCGCCCTCGCCGAGGTACAGGCAAGTACCGCTCAACAAGCGGCTTCCCTCCCGGCCCTCGCGGCAATGGTTGATTTCCAAAACGTCACTTCTGATTACACTATCCCATTCACAGCCTGCCGCTTCAAAATCGTTGTAAATAAGCTGAATACCCGGATAGACCTGATAAACAGTCATTAGTCCAAGACCATCTGAGCAGTCCAACTTGTAAACGGTGCAATATTCCTCGCTATCCTTTGGGATAGCTGCGGACAAACCTTTTGTGTTTGTAATGGGGTTTTCACTCATAGGATTTTTCTCCATGATTTCGGTGGCTTCGAGCTGTTGAGCCAGAATGTTCCTGGCATCTTTCATTATATATCGTTTCTCCATTGCAGACCGCTCCATTTGGTAGATTTTTGGCTCCAAAAAGATTATATACCATTTGGTTAGTCATTGCAAACGCAGAAAAAGCCGATGCTCTCCATTTATTGGAAAGCATCGGCAAAATACGGTGTTACCTTGTACAATACTCTTTGCCAGAACAGCCAGAGCAGCTGCTGCCGCAGCAGGAACCGTTTTTGCGGTCACGGTGAATTTTCCGAATTGCCCATATTGCATAGGCGGCAACCGCTAAAAGAATGATCCCAGTGACAATCACATCCTCACCCCCCCTATATGAAAAGTCCGATATGATATACAGTAAAAGTGGTGATCCAAGCTACGGCCAACTGGAACAGAGCGGAGAACACCATCCAGCGTGTACTACCGGATTCTTTTCGGATGGTTGCAAGTGCTGCCGCACAGGGGATATAGAGCAGGCAAAATACCATCAGACAAAAGGCGTTAAGCTGTCCAAATCCAGCAGCACTTAAGATGCCAGCCAGTGTATTCATCCCAGCCCCGGAGTTAATGTTAGGAACACCAAAAAGTACGGCACAACTGGATACCACGACTTCTTTTGCAGAGATACCAGCAATCAGAGCGACAGCAATCTGCCAGAATCCAAGTCCAATCGGTGCGAAGAATGGGACAAGCCAATGGCCCAAAGCAGAACCGAAGCTGTTTGCCATTTCGGTTGTATAGCCGCCCGGCCCAAAGTTCAAGAGGAACCACATAGCGATAGATGCGATAAAGATTGTGGTTCCGGCCTTTGTGAGATAGTCTTTCACCTTTTCCCACACATAAATTGCAACTGTACGGGAGCTGGGGGCTTTATACTCCGGTAGTTCAATCAGCAGATGGTTCTCTGCTTTCTTGTGGTCGATCAGATGGATAACAGCCGCAACAAGAATAGCTATTACCAAGCCAATCAGGTACATGGAATATGCTATCAGCATGGCCTGATCTTCAAAGAACATTTCTGCAAAAAGAATATAGATCGGCAATCGGGCGCTGCAACTCATAAAAGGGGTAATCAGCATGACCTTGAATCGATCCCGACGGTTCTCCAATGCTCTGGATGCCATAATTGCCGGGACGGTGCATCCAAAACCCAAAATCATGGGGATGAAAGCGCGTCCGGAAAGGCCCAGCTTGCTCATGATTCCCTCCATGACATAGGCAACACGGGCCATATATCCGCTGTCCTCCAGGAACGCCAGCGCCAGAAAAAGAATAAAAATGTTTGGCAAGAATGTCAGGATTCCACCGACACCGGCTATGATGCCATCTACCAGCAAAGAGCATAGCATTTCATTGACACCAGCTGCAGCCAGACCGTTACTTACCACCGCTGACAGACCCTCAATGCCCATCTCAAAATAACCTTTCAGCCAATCGCCAATGGTAAAGGTCAGGAAGAATACGACTGCCATGATACCAAGAAAAATTGGGATACCCCAAAAATGATGTGTCAAAGCCCGATCAATCTTTTCGGTCAAGGCATCCTGACGTTCCTTGCCAATCAGGACTTCACTGATAATTTCTTGAATAAAGTCATACTTTTCATTGATAATATCCGATTCATAGTTTCGGTCAAGTACATCCGGCAGATCAACTGGGTAGCGTTGAGTGATCTCCTGATCCTGTTCCAATAGTTTGATCGCGTGCCATCTGTAATTTGTCAGATTCGGATACTTCTGCTTCAGCTTTGCTATGATAAGATCGATCTTGTCCTCAATGGCATCACTGTAAACCATAGCATATTCCGAATGGTGGTCATGTTGGTGCTTTGGGGTGTATTTGTGGTGGTGGATCAGGCACTCAGGATCTTTACAGTCCTTATGATGTGCTGCTGCGTGAAGCAGTACATCAAGGCCCGTCCGCTTTCGGGCAGAAACCGGAATGACCGGGATGCCCAGCATTTCCGGCAGTCGGTGTGTGTCGATCTCCATACCGCGCTTTTCCACGATGTCCATCATGTTCAGGGCTAATACTACCGGCTTACCCAATTCAAGGAGCTGTAATGTCAGGTATAGATTCCGTTCCAGTGCCGAGGCGTCCGCAACGTCAATGATCACATCGACTTCATCACTTAATATGAACTTTCTGGAAACTTGTTCTTCCATTGTATAGGAAGTCAGACTGTATGTGCCGGGGAGATCCACCAGCCGAATATTCAAATCGTGGTCTTTTATGGCTCCCTCAACTTTTTCAACTGTCACGCCGGGCCAATTCGCAACTTTCAAATTTGCTCCGGTATAGGCGTTAAACAATGTGGTCTTTCCACAGTTCGGATTTCCGATGAATCCGATTGTTAGATTTCCTTTCATCGGAGTTTACCTCACTAAGATATTGCTTGTGATATTTCGGCCGAGGGCAAACCGCGTTCCTCTCACTTTTACGATCAGGATACCGTGATTTTTGCTATTCAGCACAGTAACGGCAGTTCCGTTGGTCATACCCAAAGCTTCTAATCGCTTTCCCATATTGATTGGAAGAGCAATGTCAGAGATCAGATAATTGCTGCCGATTTTGCCGTTGCAGAGATACATATATAGCCCCCCTTACGGTTTCGCTATGGCCGTTGGCGGCATTTTGCGAAACTCCGAAAGCATCATGGCAATCGTGATAATCACCAGGATCGCATCTGTCAGGGCAATCGCCAGCCAGACGCCCCGGATACCCATATCGCCAATCATCGGCAGTACCATGCACAGCGGGATGAACAGAATGATTTGCCGGAATAGCACCAGCCATGTGGCTCTGTTGGCCTTGCCCAGCGACTGGAACAGTGTTACAGCGATCAGGAAACTGCCTTGCAGAATATAAGTGCTGAACATGATGCGGAAGTTGGTTGCTCCCGATTCAGCGATACCCGGAGTTGTCAGGAACATGGACAGAATTTTATCCGGGAACAGTTCGACAGGGATATAGAACACCAAAGATAATACCGTAGCAGCGGTAATGAATACACCTGTCAGTTTTTTTACCCGGTCGTAGTCTTTCGCCCCGTAGTTCGTGCCGGCAGCAGGTTGGAATCCCTGGCTGATACCCCAAAGCGGGACAAAAGAGAAGTTCCAGAACCGCAGTGCCGCACCTAAAAGAAGCTGGGAGGTTTCCCCGCCATAGACAGATGCCACGCGGTAGATCACGGTCTGCTGCACCAAAGTCAGGACTTGCATGAGCAAAGCGGAAACACCCACGGCGAGGACTTGCGGGAGCAGCGTTCCATCAATGCGGATGCGTCCGATTTTTACATTGGGGCTTTTCTTCTTGAAGTACCACAGTGTCACAGCGGCCTGAATAAACTGCGAAAAAATTGTGGCGTATGCCGCAGCCTCAATGCCCATGCCATAAGGTTTGAGAATTGTGATAAAAATGGGGTCGAGAATAATGTTGAGAATTGCACCGCTGGCGATGATGGTCATGGCCTTTTTAAGCTGGCCCTCTCCGCGAATGACCATGTTGGCGCTCTGAAAAAAGTTCACGAACAAAGAGCCGGCAAACACAATCCGCAGATACTTTTCTGCATAAGTCAGGATGTTGTCGCTGGCCCCGGCCAGCGATAAAAGCTGCCGGGTGAAAACCATGCCGATCACAGTGTAAATGGCAGACAGCAGAAGTACCATCGCCACCAGATTGCCCATGATCTTCTTCACAGTATCCTGATCTTTCTTTCCGATTGCGCGGGACAGCACTGAAGCGGAGCCGACACCGATCATAGCGGCGGACCCAGCGTTGATGAGAGTAAAAGGATAGGACATGGAGACGGCTCCCATCTGCACATCTCCAACCATCTGGCCGACAAAGATGGAATCCATCATGTTATAAAGTCCAACGACTACCATACCCAGGACGGCAGGAATTGCCAGCTCGATCATCAGAGGAAATGGGCTTTTGGTCAGCAGTTTTGTTCTTGTGTCAATTGCTTTTTGCATAATTGCACCTCCTTAAAAATTAGCCACATCTAACCACTTGTAAGTATAGCGAAATTTGAGGATATTGTCCGCTCCAAAACGGAGTATTTACAATCCAAACAGAAGCAGAAAAATGGGAGCGGAAAGATAAAGTCCTCTCCGCTCCCTGTGTTATTGCACCATCTTTTCCAGCAGTTTTAATGCTTCTTCCAGTTTTGGATTTGCGACGTCGGTTTGCAGGGCTTCCCGAACACAACTGCGAATATGTGCTTGCAAAATCTGCTGATTTGCGCTTTTAAGCAGAGCTTGGGTTGCCATGATCTGATTGGAAATATCCACACAGTAGCGATCTTCTTCTACCATTTGCAGGATACCATCCAGCTGGCCCCTTGCAATTTTCAGCTTGTGGGCAACATCGCCCCTCTTGGCCCTCACGCTGTTTTCCGGATGCTGACAATCATGTACCCAGCATCCGCAACCGCTGCTTTCAGCGCATCATCGGATACACCGCTGCCCAAGCGCACTTTGGCAGACTTACTCTTCAGATCGACAGCAGCTTCTTGCACTCCGGCCAACTCAGTCAGGGCTCTGTGGACATGCTTGACGCAATTTTCGCAGACCATTCCCTCAATAAGCAGTACTTTTTCCATGTTTTGAAACACATCCTTTTGATAAATATTTTCCATGTTCACTTCGGCTTGGCGGTTTTCCGGGAAAATATCATGCTTGGCCCGGAACCACCGCAGCCGGAGTGCGTTGGACACAACAAAGACAGAGCTGAAACTCATGGCGAACGCCCCCAGCATGGGGTTGAGTTTCCAGCCAAAGGAAAGGAAGAACAAACCGGCAGCGATAGGAATGCCGATGATATTGTAGATAAAGGCCCAAAACAGGTTTTGCTTGATGTTACGAATTACGGCCTTGCTCAACTGGATCGCCGTGGATACATCCAACAAATCACTTTTCATCAGTACAATGTCAGCGGATTCGATTGCCACATCTGTTCCCGCACCGATAGCGATGCCCACATCGGCTCTGGCCAGTGCCGGGGCATCATTGATGCCATCTCCCACCATCGCAACCTTTTTGCCATTTTCCTGCAAGCGGCGGATCTCTTTCTCCTTGTCCTGCGGGAATACTTCAGCCACCACCCGATCCACGCCAACCTGACGCTGGATGGCTTGGGCGGTTTTGGCATTATCCCCGGTAAGCATAACCACTTCAATACCGAGGCCAGACAGTTCCCGGATAGCCTGAGAGCTGGTGGGTTTGACTACATCGGCTACGGCGATCACACCTATGAGTTTTCCGGCGCGGGCAAAGAACAGCGGCGTTTTACCCTCTGCGGCCAGTGAATCCCCAAAGTGCAGCAGCGTGCTGCCTGTGATATTGTGGGCATCCATCATGCGGCGGTTGCCGGCAAGACAAGTTTCGCCGTCCACCAGGCCCATGATGCCCTGGCCGGGAATCTGCTGGAAATCCTCTACCGGGGATAGGGACAATTTCGCTTTTTCTGCTTTGGTGGTAATGGCGTCTGCCAAAGGATGCTCCGACAGCTTTTCCAATGAGGCGGCAGTTTGAAGCAGTTGCGGGCGATCTATCCCGGCTCCACACAAAATATCTGTTGCTACCGGCTTGCCCTGGGTGATCGTGCCGGTTTTATCCAGCACCACGGTGTCAATATTGTGGGCGATTTCCAGCGCCTCCGCAGATTTTATCAAGATGCCATTGGTGGCTCCTTTGCCAGTCCCCACCATGATCGCGGTGGGCGTTGCCAGCCCCAAAGCGCAGGGGCATGAGATCACCAGAACAGAAATTCCAATAGACAAAGCGAACTCAATACCATAGCCCAGCACCAGCCAGACAACCGCTGACACAAGAGCGATACCGATAACAGCCGGAACGAATACCCCGGCAACCTGATCGGCCAGCTTTGCGATGGGGGCTTTTGAGCTGGTTGCCTCGTCCACCAGCCGGACAATCTGCGCCAGCGTGGTGTCATCTCCCACTTTAGTAGCCTGCATTTTGAAATAGCCGGTCTTATTGATGGTTGCGCCGATTACCGTGTCACCAACGTGCTTTTCCACAGGGATGCTTTCGCCGGTCAGGGCGGATTCATCTACAGAAGAAGAGCCCTCCAGCACGACGCCGTCCACGGGAATGGATTCACCAGCCTTGACGATCAGCGTTTCTCCCTGCCGTACCTGTTCCACAGGGATTTGCTGCTCCACGCCGTCCCGTTCCACAGTGGCGGTCTTTGGTGCAAGATTTATTAGCTTGGTGATAGCGTCTGAAGTTTTACCTTTGGCACGGGCCTCCAATGTCTTGCCCAGTGTGATAAGGGTTAGGATCATTCCAGCGGATTCAAAGTACAGATCCATCATAAAGCTGTGTACCGTTTCCATATCGCCATGACCGAAGCCAATGCCGATCTTGAAAATAGCGTAAATGCCGTAGATGATGGCTGCACCGGAGCCGATGGCGATGAGAGAATCCATGTTAGGCGAACCGTGAAATAAGGTTTTAAAGCCCATACGGTAATATTTCGCGTTGACGAATACTACGGGAATAAGCAACAGGAATTGGGTAAACGCAAACGGGATAGCGTTCTCCATACCCAGCAGACCGCTGGGGAGCGGCCACCCCATCATGTGGCCCATTGAAATGTAGAAAAGTGGAATGGTGAAGATGGCGGACAGCAGCAGGCGTTGTTTCATCTGTGCATATTCCGCTTGGGCTGTGCTGACCGCCGGTTTACCGGCAGGAGCGGAAGTAGCCGTGTGGCTGGTAGCAGATTTGATCTGACCGGACTTGGGAATGGCACCGTATCCCGCCTTTTCCACCGCTTGGATGATCTGCAGTGTATCGAGCGCGGTTTCATCATAAGAGACCACCATGCTGTTTTTCAACAGATTGACAGATACCTCCTGAATGCCAGGGAGTTTGGCAACACCTTTTTCTATCCTGGCCGAACAAGCGGAGCAAGTCATGCCTGTAATATCAAATTGCTCCTTACGCAAAATGATTCCCTCTTTCATATAGATTGTATCAATACCCTCCCCCGGTAGGGAATTGGCTTTGACCGAAAACTATTATAGGCAGAATTTCTCACTGTTGTCCGCTCCATTTTGGAGCATTTATGATCCAAAAAAATTTCTTTTTTTGAAAAAATCCAATCAGGAGCTTTTACGCTCCAAAGAGAAGAATCGGTATAAAAAACATTGACTTATCGCATGGAGGCGGTTATACTGCAAAGCGAAACGATTAAACGGTCGTTTAACCGTTTCGGCCATGTCTGACCAACCACTAACCACATAATTCAACCAAGAAAGGAACTTATCACGATGAAAAGAACAATTAAACTGATTGATTTGGACTGCGGACACTGTGCCGACAAAATCCAGAACGCCGTGCAGAAGATCGACGGCGTGACCAGCGTGGCCGTTAACTTCTTGGGCCAGAAGATGGTGCTGGAGGCGCCGGATGAAAAGTTCGATGCTGTGCTGGCCGAAGCAAAGGCCCTTATCAAGAAGATTGAGCCGGATGTGACGGTCAAAGCGTAATGATGCAAAACACCGGCTGCCGTCAGGTGGCCGGTGTTTTGCAGAAAGGAGTATCAACATGACGAAAAAGCAAAAGCATCTGTTGGCCCGCATCATTGTGGCGGCGGTGTTGTTCATCTCCGGCGCGCTGCTCCCGTTGGAGGGCTGGGTGGAGATGGGCGTCTACCTCATCTGCTATGCGGTGATCGGCTGGGATATTGTCTGGAAAGCCATCACCAACATCCTGCATGGTCAGGTGTTTGACGAGAATTTCCTGATGACCATTGCAACAGTCGGGGCGCTGATCCTGGGCGAACACTCTGAGGGCGTAGCCGTTATGCTGTTCTATCAAGTGGGCGAGTGGTTTCAGTCCTATGCGGTGTCCAAGTCACGCCGCTCCATCACCAGCCTGATGGACATTCGCCCGGACTACGCCAACATTGAGAAGGACGGCAAGCTGATCCAGGTAGACCCGGAGGACGTGCAGATCGGTGACACCATCATTGTAAAGCCCGGTGAGCGTATCCCGCTGGACGGGACAATCATCAAGGGCAGCTCCACGCTGGACACTTCCGCTCTGACGGGAGAATCCATGCCCCGTGAAGTAGAGGCGGGCATGGAGGTTATCAGCGGGTGTATCAATCAGACCGGCATCCTGACGATCCAGACCACAAAGGAATTTGGAGAATCCACCGTAGCCAAAATCCTTGACCTTGTTGAGAACGCCAGTGATAAAAAGGGCCGGATGGAAAACTTCATCACCCGCTTTGCCCGGTACTACACGCCAGCGGTGGTATTCGCCGCCCTCGCTCTGGCTGTCCTGCCGCCTTTGGTGACGGGGCAGGCGTTCAGTATTTGGATTTACCGGGCGCTGACTTTTCTGGTGATCTCCTGCCCCTGTGCGCTGGTGATTTCTATTCCGCTCAGTTTCTTCGGCGGCATCGGCGGTGCGTCTAAAATTGGCGTTCTTGTAAAAGGCAGTAACTATTTAGAGGCGTTGGCCTATACAGAAACAGTAGTATTTGATAAGACCGGCACTCTGACGAAAGGTTCCTTTGCCGTCACAAAAATTCAAGCCAATGGCATATCAGACGAGAAACTTCTGGAACTGGCGGCATATGCAGAAGACTATTCCAATCACCCGATCTCACTGTCAATCCAAAGAGCTTACGGCAAGAAAATTGATAACAGCCGCATTACCGATGTGCAGGAAATCGCAGGATATGGTGTTCGGGCGGTAATTGACGGTATGACGGTGCTGGCCGGAAATGCCAAGCTGATGGAGCGAGAGAGTATTCCCTATACAACTTCTAATGCCATCGGTACAGTGATCTATGTGGCCGCTGACAGGAGATATGCAGGCTGTATCGTGATTGCGGATGAAATCAAGACCGACGCTCCTGCTGCTATCAAGGCGCTGAAAGCCGCCGGTATTCGCCGGACGGTTATGCTCACCGGTGATGCGGATGCGGTTGGGCAGGATGTGGCCCGCCGCCTGGGATTGGACCGGGCCTACACCGAACTGCTTCCCGCCGACAAGGTAGACCGTGTAGAGGAATTGTTGGAACAGAAAAGTGGAAAGGGGATGCTGGCCTTTGTGGGCGATGGCATCAACGACGCACCTGTGCTGGCGCGGGCCGATGTGGGCATTGCTATGGGCGCACTCGGCTCAGATGCGGCAATTGAGGCTGCTGACGTGGTGCTGATGACGGATGAACCGTCCAAGATCGCTGCCGTCATGCAGATTGCCCGCAAGACTATCCGCATTTCCAATGAGAACATTGTCTTTGCTTTGGGAGTAAAATTCTTGGTATTGATCCTGGGCGCGCTGGGCCGTGCCAATATGTGGGCGGCTGTGTTTGCGGATGTAGGCGTTTCGGTGATTGCCATTCTGAACGCCATCCGTGCCATGCGGGTCAAGCAATTTGAAACTCCGGCGCAGAAATAACGCTTAAAACAGGAAATGCGCCGCACTTTCATAAGCGCGGCGCATTTCTTCTATCAATCGGTGGGACAGGTAATCTCAAACAGCGCGTCAATGGTTCTATGCAGCAGTTTCGCCTGAGTGGTATCCGCCAGTGTGTAATAGACCTCTTTGCCATCGCGGTGGCTTTCGATAATTCCACT
Source organism: Subdoligranulum sp. (assembly GCA_014799685.1). Lineage (GTDB taxonomy): Bacteria > Bacillota > Clostridia > Oscillospirales > Ruminococcaceae > Ruthenibacterium. The sequence goes on from JAAVHN010000021.1 coordinate 38,329, forward strand.
CTTTTTCAAAATCCGCAGATGATGGCATACGGCGGGATCGCTCATTCCAACGGCGGCAGCGATGTTGCACACGCATTCCTCGCTGTGGCACAGCAGCCAAAGAATACGCAAACGGGTTGGATCGCCAAGATGGTGAAAGGTGGCAGCAGTCGTTTGGAAAGCGTCGGAAGGGGGCATCCGTTCCAGGACACGCTCAATGTTTTGCCCATGATTGTGGGGAAGATGGTAGTGGGACATCGTATCGCCTCCATTTTTGTCTTCTATCATAACCTGTCTTTTTATAACTGCCCAAAGGTCTAAAATGGGGATAGCTATGAATAAAAGCAACTTGGTATTGAAACCCGGTAAAAAAGAACTGGATGCACTCTCCGAACTTTATAAGGCGCTGGGGGACTATACCCGCATACGAATTTTGTGGCTTCTGATGGAGCGAGAGTGGTGCGTTAGTGGACTGGCAAAAGAAATAAAAATGACAGAATCCGCAATATCTCACCACCTCCGTATTCTGCGGATCGCCCGGTTGGTAAACGGACATAAAATAGGGAAGAACGTGTTTTACAACTTGTCCGATGAACATGTCAAAGGGATTTTGGAAAATACCTACGATCACATTTTAGAACGATAGTCCCTGATGGAAAAGAGGGTGCATCGGAGAACATTTCCCCGATGCACCCGCCATAGGATTTCTTTACAGTTTTTCGTAAGAAACCAGCGCATTCATTGGGATGCGTGTCTGGCTGTGCCGCTCCGGATCAGCGCCGCTCTCACCGGCATAGCCGATAACCAGAATGTTAATGGGTTCCAAATTGGCAGGAAGGTTAAACTCCCGGCGCAGAACATCCGGCTTGAAGTAGCACACCCATACGCTGCCCAGGCCCAGCTCCGTGGCTTGGAGCATCATGTGATCGGTCAGAATGGAAGCATCGATGTCTCCAGTCTGCTTTTGGTCGAAAGGCCGCACCCATGCCTTGTTATGGTCGGCACAGACGATGATGGCCAGCGGTGCGCCATAGATGCCAGCGGCCTTGCTGACTTTCACCAGTCCTGCCTCGCTCTGGACAACGATCAGGTGAACCGGCTGAAGATTGGCGGCGGTGGGGGCCACATGAGCGGCCTCCAAAATCTTTTCCAGCTTCTCCGGCTCTACTTTCTGATCGGTGTAGCTGCGGATGGAGCATCGGTTCTTTGCAATCGAGATAAAATCCATAATAGATCATCCTTTCGGGTAGTTTGATTGATAGCCATGTCATAGCAACCATCTAATATGATTTTAGCAGAATTAAAAATGTCCGCAAGACTGCACTTTTTTGAAAGGTACTTCCCAAAAAGTAAGTCCTTTTCCAAATCGACACACTATGATATACTTTCTGTGAGGTGATTTTATGAAACAGCCACAATTTAACTGCCCTGTCGAGGCAACTCTGTCGCTAATTGGCGGGAAATATAAACCGCTTATTCTCTGGCATCTGGCAGATTGCTCTCTGCACTATATGGAGTTACAACGAAGGATTTCGAGCGCAACCCCTAAAATGCTCTCTCAGCAGCTCCACGATCTGGAGGACTGCGGCATGGTGCATAGAGAAGTAATCCCGGAAAAACCGCCCAAGACGGTGTACTCCTTAACCTCGTTTGGGGAAAGCATTATCCCGGTGATAGACGCTATGTGTCAGTGGGGAACAAACTACATGGACGGTCTGGATGTTCAGCCGCCATGTTGTAACGCTGGAGCGTAATAAATGGGCATAGCTGCCACTGGGTGGCTATGCCCATTTTGTGTTCAATCAAATTTGAGACTGCCGTACATAGTTGCATAGCACCGTAAAATCAGTGTTCGGATTCTGCTTCAAAATCTTCTGCATACTTTCCTCCGCCTGCTGATGTAAAGCAGGCTTTTTTAGATCGTCCAGCAGAAAGAAAATGTTCAGCCGCCTGCCAACGGCAAACAGGAGCTTTTCATCTGGTGGGAGTTGCAAAAAGCGTTCGATCACAGAAAGCATTTGTGCTTTATCAGTTTGCAAATTGCCGCGCACTTCCAGAAGCAGATTGATGATATGCTCATTCACATAGAAACTGTCCATCGGTTGAAGCTGTTGCAAAAAGGCTTTTTGCTCTACTACAATTTCTTCCTCCGATTGTAGCGTGAATGAGCCGTTTCGGACAAACTCACCTAACTTTGATTCCGGCTTGATTCCAGTGGCATGAACGCGGATATAGTCGGGTCGGATGGTGTTCAATGCCTGGGCGGTGGAGGCGGCATTTTCTTCGGATAGTTCTCTGCCGCCAATCCCCAGCAGAATAAACTCGGACAAAATCATACCGGCCTCTTTTGCCATGCAGCCGCTTTGTACCACAGTGTCCGCTTGAAAACCCTTGTTAATGAGTTTCAATATCTGATTGGAGCCGGTTTCCATCCCACAATAAAGATGATTCAAGCCAGCTTGCCGGAGGGCCTGCAATTCCGATAACGTCTTGCGGGTGATGCTGTCGGCACGGGCATAGGTCGTGATGTATTGTAAGCTGGGGAAATAGCGGTTAAGGGCCTCCAATATGCGGAGTAGGTAGTCAGTTTTCAGTACCAAGGCATCGCCGTCCTGCAAGAAACAGGACATAAATTTTTTCTCATGGTAAATTTGGGCCTGCATAGCAATATCTTCTATGGTTTCCTCAATAGGCCGCATGGAAAATTGCATGGATTTATAGAGGCCGCAAAAATAACACTTATTCCAATGGCACCCCCGTGTGACACGGATTAACAGACTATTGCTCTCGGAGGGTGGGCGAATCGGCCCTATTTCTACATTTTTCATATGAGGTATCCTTTCTTTGTATTCACAATAAAGATACCATCCTGTAAAAATGAGAGCAAGAACGCACTTTGTAGAAAGATACTTCCCAAAACAATAGTCCGTATTAAAACAGTTCACTCATTACTCAAACTCACCAACAATATTGCCTTGCTGAATAATATGCCCTTTCGCTCTTTCTATAAAGCGCCTCTTTGTGGGTAGAAAAGACAGTTCAATTTCACTGTCAAGAGCGTAAATCGTAAAGCGATATAAGTGCTTACTTCCTTTTGGGGGCTTCGGGCCAGCATATTTGTACCAGCCATAGCCAAGTCCCTGTCTGGCATTTCCCAAGTTGGGAACAATCCGTCCAGCGGGGATTGCTCCAGCAATCTTTTCGGCAGCGGGAATGTTCCAGATCAGCCAATGGGTGAAGTCCTTAAAAAGCGGGTGACGTATGTCCTCCAGGGTAACAGCCAGCGTCTTTGCGGCAGGAGATAAGTTCTTGATTAAAAATTCGGGGGAAACGTTCTGGCCCCGGCCCGTATTTTTTATGGGAAACTTGTCCCCGTTTTTCATTCCGACACATTCAAACAACAAAGTATTCGTACTCATTTAGAAACCTCCGTCAAATGGATGAAATGCTTTCAAGCTGCTCAATAAAATTGTCCACTATCTTCGACAGGCTTTCATCGACTGAGATCGCATCATCAAAAAAGCCAGCTTGCTCCAAAGAAATGAAGCCATGCAGAATACTGTGGTAATATCGGGAGAAACAGATGATTTTCGTTTGATCTGCCGTATATTGTGACAGCACTTCAAACAAGATGGCTTTGACGTTTTTGCCTGCAATAACTAACTGCTCCGAATGGCTATGCGGCACTTTCATAATCATACGGTACATTTCCGGGTTCTGCTTTGCATAGTTACGATAAGCAGCGGACATGGCCCGGATTGCTTCACCCCGTTTTTTCTCTTTTACTGCATCCATCATCGCAGTACCTAACTGCTTTAGAGCCAGATCACTAAGCAGCACATATAGTTGCTCAATTCCGCTGATGTGTGTATAGAGTGAAGCGGGTTTTATGTTCAGCCTGTTTGCCAGCTTATGCAGCGTCAGATTTTCACAGCCAATTTCTTCGGCCAATAACGCCGCTGCTGCTGTTACGGTTTCGGTGGTAAGCCCTTGTCGTGGCATAATTCCGCCTCCGTTCCTAATTTTGTTAGGATTATTATATCCTAATAGCATTAGGAAGTCAATAGCGGATATGTAGCCTCCGATCTGCGTACTGCCAGTACAGCAAAATCCCAGCTTGCCAGCATGATGAACAGCGGAAATCTGCAAGCGATTTTCNGTGACGAGATTGCCGNTATTCCCACCGAAACNGTTCTGGCGATCACGCAGGCCCAGGTTTGGGGCGGCGGAGCATTTTTGTGATTATCCCTCTCAAAATAAAGTGGAAGGACAAGGCTCACGGCTGGGCCTTGTCCTTCCAGCTATTTTCTAACCTTCATCATCAATAGAATTTGAAGATGCCCTTGATTTTAATAATGTTAGTAAATCTGCTCCAGTCTTTGCCTCCTGACAATTATGGGTAATGGACGCATAAGTTTCACCTGCATCTGATACTGTGAGGAAACCATATTCTGTGCCGAGTTGTGCTATGCTCAAAAAGCAGGTTGCGTTATCTTTGTATAGCATGATGGCTGCTTCAAGATCAAAACCGACTTCAAGCATAGAAATAGTCCATTTACTTTCGTGTTGTACCAATGTAAATGTACCAATGCACACTCCGTTAGAAATTGCAGGGGCCTTATATTCATTTATAAACACCAAGGTATCCGATAGGTTGGTGCTGTCAGTCGCTATATGGTCTGGCGCATAGACAGGCAAGACATATTCAAAATCTATGCTTAGGGCCGAATCTTCGTCCCACATTTGCAAGTCTCTTTCCGATATGTCTTTTTGTAATTCAGCAATAATGTCCTGCTGTGCAAAGAGTAAAACTGCTTGTTCAGAATTACTATTTGGCGTAGTGAGATTAGATGGTACGCCGCCCCCTTCGTCATCAATTCCCGTGTGAGGCAGGGCATTCATGGGGGTGCTGTTTTGTGTATGCCAGATACCAACACCCATCAAGAGTATCAGGCAAAAACATGATCCGATAGACACTATTTTTTTCATATGTTTTTTCCTTTCCGCTACATATATGTCTCGGCGGTTCAGGACACTTTTCGCCATTTCTTCATAGTCCTTCATAGTGAACCCCCTCCTTGTCGAGTTCAGATTTCAGAGATTGCTTTGCTTGGTAAATCATGTTTTCAATTTGCCGCCTGCTCTTTTTCAGTACCATAGCAATCTGTTCGTTGTTCAAATCCTCAAAGAATTTCAGATATAGAACCTTGCTGTAATCTGCATTGATTTTGGATAACGCCCTATGAATGACAATTTTCTGTTCCTCGCGTATGTAGGTTTCTTCCAGATTACATTCATCGCTGGACGCATTTATATCCTCGATAGGGGCATCCGAAATCTTTTTGGCCCGCCTCATATAGTTTATTGCCATATTCCGGCCAATCGTATATAGCCATGTTTTGAAAGAGCCGCTTGCANTAAACCGTGGCTTTCTGGTGACAATTTTGAAAAAGGTGTCCTCTGCTAATTCTTCCGCAATATGTATGTTGTTGACATACCGATTCAAAAAGAGAATTAAGCCGTCTTTGTAGTCTCTGATTATCTCAACGATTCCATTATCATCACCTTCAAGGAAACGGCGGTAGCTACTTGCACCGTTATCCATCCATACGCTCCTTTCCAAAGTTGATCCCGGTTTCAACTTTCATCTATTAAACAAACAGACTTCTAATTTCTCTTAGCGTTTTCAAAAAAATTTTTGAAAATTTTATATCCCATAATAAGTGCAAAGGGACAAGGCTTATCCATACCTCGTCCCTTCATCTCTGTTCAGATAATCATTTCCGAAAATGTGCCAGCCATCCGGCCTACAAAATTCCATTGACGCTCCATGTAGGACTTTAGCTGCTGGGTGTCCCGCTGGTAGTCTGCATAGATCATATCCAAAGTATCAAAGTGATTTGCTATGGCGTGGGCGGCACAGTAACCGCTCTCCATCCCGGCAGAAATACCCTCGCCCATCGGATTGAGGAACCCGGCGATCTCACCGGCGAACAGTACCCGGCCCTGCCCATAGGTGACGGAGCAACCGGGCCGGATATGGGGCATCAGCCACTTTTCCGCCTTGACCTGCTGCTCGATCTGCAAGCCGTGATGTGTTTCCATGTAAGAGATAAACCGCTGATAGAAATGCTCAATTCTGCTGGTGTCCTTCACGGAAACACCCAGCACCAGCATTTCATCTTTCACATTGAACCATGCGTCATACTCGGACAGCTCCGGCTGTAAGTAGGCGTAGAAGTAGTGTGGGTCTAACTGGATTNTTCCCCGGTTGAANGTCTGAAAAGTCGTGATGAAATCTTTGCTGTTCCCAAGCAATTTCCTCTTTAATACGCCGGTGACACCTTCGCAGTCAATGACGTATCTGGCCTGTTCCGTGCAGGACGATTCACCCCGCAGCGTAACAGAGATCGAATCGTCCTGTTCCTCGGAGGAGATTGCGCTGGTGCCATCCCGTACTTCTGCGCCGGACGCTACTGCCTGCTCCGTCAGCCAGTTATCAAAAGAACTGCGCCAGACGTTCAACCCGCCCTGCTCAAAGCGGAACTCCCGGCCTTTATCATCCGTGAAGATCATGCCCCGATTTTCTACCGGGGTACACGTTGCGGACAGCGGTACATCCTGTCCATAGTAGCGCCGCACCAAGTCCATTGTTTTCTGGATCAGAACGCCGGAGCAGGATTTATAGCGGGGGAGTTTATGCCGTTCTACCAGCAGGACGTGAAGCCCTTTGTCAGCCAGCACCTTTGCGGCGGTGCTTCCCGCAGGGCCAGCGCCGATAACAATCACATCGTACATAAATCATCCCTCATTTTGTGAATTCCTGCTTTGATTATAACATGAATTTATAGCATACACAATGTGAGACGGATTCTTCCTCACAGCATACGCATAAATGGGGTAAATGATATCAGAGGAAAAGTATCATTATAGGAAATGCAGTAGCATTTCTATGTAGCAAGATACCACGCTGTTTGCTGATGCGCGGTATCTTGTTCACGATTTCTATGCCGCAAAATATCCCATCGCGTCCGTCCGTTCGCCGTTCACACGCACCTCAAGATGCAGATGATCTCCGGTCGCTCGTCCGGTTTGCCCCACATAGCCGATCACTTCGCCCTGCCGGACGCTCTGGCCGGGGACAACGCAGATTGCGGAGCAGTGCGCATACAGGGTTTCCAGTCCGCCGCCGTGGTCGAGAATGACATGGTAGCCATAGCTGCCGCCCCACGGGTCGGTGGCATTGGCCGTGGTAACGGTGCCGTCCGCCGCTGCAAGAATCGGCGTGCCCTCCGGCGCGGAAATGTCTGTTCCGCTATGGTAGGAAACCTCACCGGTAAACGGATCTGCACGATGGCCAAACTGCGATGTGATCGTGCCGCCCACCGGCAGGGGCCAGCTGAAGATGCCTGTTCCAGCCGGGCCGTTCGGTGCCATGATCTGCCCGCCGCCGCTGACAAATCCGCCCAGCAGCCGCGCCCAAAGCAAGCTGTATTCCGGCTGCTGTAAAAGGGCAAGCTGTTCGTTCTGCTTTTCTGAAAAGCCATAGAGCAGGGCGGCGTCCTCCGGCGCTGTCCGGGACAGTGTGATCGTCAGAACGGTTTGAGTAACTTCCCGCGTTTCGGTCGTTTCATTGCCCTCTTCGTCCTCTACGGTAACCTCGATCTCGCTGGTTTCTGTCCGGGTCGTATAGGACAGCGCATTCATATCCCACAAAATCGTGCGCAGAATAGCCTTTTTCGTGGCATCCATCGTCACAACATCCATTCCATTTGTATCATCTGCCGAGACCTTTGCGGCATAGACCGCCAGCACATCTTCCCACCGGATCGCTGTCATGCCGTCGGTTGATTGTAGCTCCGAAACATCATGTGATACGGTGGCTTCGATCTCACTGATGCGGTCATAAAATTCGGTGTTCAGATCTGCCAGCGTTTCCCGAAGGGCCAGATCGCCGCCTGCGTCCTCAGCGGCGAAGAAAATGCCCATGCCGGAACCGGCAATCAGCCCAATCAGGCAGACGAGCACAACAACAAGCATGGCGATCCAACTGCCGGCCATAAGCGCTGCAAACAGGGCTTTCGTCGCCGCAAGGATTCGCCGGATCGCTCGAATAGATGCTTTGCCCACTTCTTTTACGCGTTTTGGGGCTGTCTCAAAAAAAGAGGCAAAAAACAAGCGCCAGGCACTCGAAAGTGCCCGGCGTTTGTTGTATACTTGAGTTGATGAAGACACAAGAAATACAGTTAGATTATACCGCATACGGGGGCGGATATCAACTGAAACTGC
>JAAVHN010000022.1 GCA_014799685.1 Subdoligranulum sp.
AAACAACTGCCGCCTGCTCAACCCGCCTACCAAAACGCAAAAAGAAATCATGGAATTTCTTGGCTTTGCCGCAATTGCCTTTGAATGTGTATAGTAGAATCCACTGGGAAGTTAGGATAGAAGCACACAGGCACATCGCACAAAAAAGCCTGTCGTTCGTTGTCGAAAGCGCAGATTTTGCCGGAAACCGGTTGAATCGGGCGGGTTTCCTGCGATATAATAGGAATTGGGAAAAGGCGGAATTTCCACTGCGCAAAACGGTAAAATATCCGCAAAAAAGGGACGGTGAAGGGATGGAGCTGCGCGAGCGCGTAATTGACGCCGCATCGGTGCTGTTCGGCAAGGAGGGGCTGCGGTTTACGATGCAGCAGGTGGCCGACGCACTGCACATCAGCAAAAAAACCATCTACGCGGTCTATCCCTCCAAAGAAGCGCTGCTTCTGGATATGGTGGATGCACTGTTTGCAGAGATCCACCGGGCCAAGCAAGCGCAGATCGATGCCGGCGGCCCCATCGAGCAGCAGATTCAGGCTGTGATCGTGGCGCTGCCGGAGCAGTACCGCACGATCGATTTTCGCATGCTGCGCACGCTAGACGAAAAATATCCCGCCGTGGGCCGCCGGGTGCGCGCGCACCTGGAATCCAACTGGGAGCCCACCATTGCCCTGCTGGAAAAGGGCATGGCGGAAGGGCGCATCCGTCCGGTGCCCATTTCCGTACTGCAGCGGATGGTCACCGCCTCTATCGAGTGCTTCCTCTCCGACGGCAAGGGAGAAAACGAGCCCAGCTATCTGGATACGCTGGCGGCCATGATCGATATTATTATGAACGGAATCAGGAGGCGGAACGATGCGGTATAGCCTGTGCGACGGCTGGGAGTTCACCCCCGTTTGGAGCGACGCGTTTCTGGCAGGATCGGAACCGGCCGCCCCTGTGCGCCTGCCGCACACCTGCCGGGAGCTTCCCTTACATGCCATCGATCCGGATGATTATCAAATGCTGTGCGGTTACCGGCGCACGCTGAAGCTTCCCGCAGAATACAAAGACAAGCGGCTGTTTTTGCAGCTGGACGGCGCGGCGCACATTGCAACGGTCTATGTCAACGGCGCCGAAGCCGGTGTGCACCGCTGCGGCTACACAGCATTCCGGATTGAGCTCACCGGGCTTTTGCGGCCGGGGCAAACCGATTTGCTGGCCGTAAAATTGGATACCAGTGAAAACCCGGCCATCCCGCCCTTTGGCTTTGTGGTGGATTACCTCACCTATGGCGGGCTGTACCGGGAAGCCTGGCTGGATGTGCGGGAGTGGGCCTGCATCACCGATCTCTATATTACTACACCCACGCCCACTACCGCAGAGGTAAAGGTTACCACAGACGGCGCGCCCGAGGGCGCGGGCGTTGAGGTGTGTATTCTGGACGCAAATGCCGCGGCGGTCTGGACGGGTGTGCCGGGCACGGTCAGCCTGCCGGACGCAAAGCCCTGGAATACGCGCCGGCCAACGCTTTACCGCTGCCGCGCCCGCCTGCTTGCCCCGGACGGCACGGAACTGGACCGGCAGGAAACGCAGTTCGGCTTTCGCACCGCGGAGTTTAAAGCGGACGGCTTTTATCTGAACGGAGAAAAAACCTTTCTATATGGGCTGAACCGCCATCAGAGCTGGCCGTATCTCGGCTATGCCGCCCCGGCGTCGCTGCAGGAGGAGGACGCCCGCATTTTAAAAGAGGAGCTTGGCTGCAACGCCGTGCGCACGAGCCACTATCCGCAGAGCCGGTATTTCATCGACGCATGCGACCGGCTGGGCCTGCTGGTGTTTACAGAGCTGCCCGGCTGGCAGCACATCGGGGACGCGGCGTGGAAGGACCAGGCGTGCGAAAATGTGCGGGAGATGATTCTGCAGTACCGGAACCATCCATCTATCGTGCTGTGGGGCGTGCGCATCAACGAGAGCCAGGACGACGATGCATTTTATGCCCGCACCAATGCCATCGCCCACGCGCTGGACCCCAGCCGGCAGACCTCCGGCGTGCGCTATCTGGAGCAAAGCCATTTGCTGGAAGATGTATACGCCTACAACGATTTTTCGCACGACGGCAAAACCCCCGGCGCAAAACCCAAAAAGGCCGTGACGCCGGATCCCGACAAAGCACTGCTCATCTCGGAGTGCAATGGCCATATGTATCCCACCAAATCCTTCGACCCGTGGGAAAAGCGGCAGGAGCACGCACTGCGCCATCTGCGCGTGCAAAATGCCGCGCGCCGCGAACACGCCGGGTGCTTTGGCTGGTGCATGTTCGATTATCCCACGCACAAGGATTTCGGTTCCGGAGACCGCATCTGCTATCACGGCGTGATGGACGCGTTCCGCAATCCAAAGCTTGCGGCGTCGGCCTACGCGAGCCAAGGGGACGCACACCCGGTGCTGGCGGTCGGCTCGCCCATGGATATCGGCGATTATCCCGGCGGGCAGATGGGCAATGTATATGTATTCTCCAATGCCGACGAGATCGCGCTTTACAAAAACGGCGCTTTTGTTACGAAGCTGCGCCGCTCGGAATGGCAGAATCTGCCGCATCCCCCGTTCGTGGCGGACGACACCATCGGCGCGCTGCTGGAAAGCGAGGAGGGCTTTTCCCCCGCAAAGGCAAGGCTGCTGCGGGAATGCCTTTTGGCAGCCGGAAAATACGGCCTTGCGGGCCTGCCGCTCCGATACAAGCTGAAAATGCTGTGGTGCATGACACGCTACGGCCTGAAATTCAGTGACGGTGTGGAGCTGTACGGAAAATATGTGGCGAACTGGGGCGGGGAGGCCACCGCATGGCGGTATGACGCCATCCGGAATGGTTCGGTGACGGCCAGCGTCACTTGCCGGCCCTCGGCAAAGCTCCATCTCGTGTGCAGCCGGAGCCGCACCGCTTTGAAAGAAGGCGCAAGCTACGATATGGCCGCCGTGCGGGTGCGCATTGTGGACGAAAACGGAAACCCGGCCCCCTATGCACAGCTTCCGGTCACGTTTTCCCTGTCCGGCGACGCCGCGCTGGCAGGGCCGTGCGTTGTCACCGCCGAGGGCGGCATGTGCGGGACCTATGTGCGGTCGCTTGGCCGCGCAGGCCGCGCAGCGCTTACCGTCCGCACGGCTCAGACACCGGATGTTGTGCTGCACTTTACAATCGAGATCGGGGAGGAGAAAACACTATGGAACTGACTCTGAAGCAAAAAGTCGCCTTTGGCATCGGCGCGGTGGGCAAGGATATGGTATATGCCCTGTCCGCTTCCTATGTGATGTACTATTATCAGGACGTGCTGGGCCTCAGCGCCACGTTCGTGGGGCTCATCCTGATGATTGCGCGCGTATTTGACGCGCTGAACGACCCCTTTATGGGCGTACTGGTGGCCAAAACGCGCAGCCGCTGGGGCCGGTTCCGCCCGTGGCTTCTCAGCGGCACCGTGCTGAATGCGCTGGTGCTCTATGCCTTGTTCGCTGCGCCGCAGCTGGAACAGGCAGGGCTGATGATCTATTTCTCCGTCGTCTATATCCTCTGGGGCATGACGTATACGATGATGGACATCCCCTATTGGTCGATGATCCCCGCTGTAACCAAAACCCCGGCGGACCGCGAGCACCTTTCCGTAGTGGGACGCACCTGCGCGGGCGTGGGCAGCGCACTCATCGCCATGTTCACCGTGCTGCTCGTGGGCGTTCTGGGCGGCGGGAGCGAACGAACAGGCTTTGCCCGGTTCGCGCTGATTGTCTCTGTGCTCTTCATCGCGGCCGAGGTGCTGTGCTGCGTTTTCTTTAAGGAAAATTCGCAAACCGAAATGGAGACCGCCGGCGTAAAGGAAATGTTCTCGGCGCTTTTGCGCAACGATCAGGCGATGATCGTGGTGGCCAGCATCGTGCTCATCAACTCGTCGCTGTACCTCACCTCCAACTTTGTCATTTACTTTTTCAAGTATGATTTCGGCGGCGCCGCCTGGCGGGCGGATTATACGCTGTTCTCCACCATCGGCGGGGCCGCGCAGATTCTGGGCATGATGGTGCTCTATCCCCTGCTGCGCAAAAAGCTTTCCAGCACGCAGGTGTTCGTGCTCAGCATCGGGACAGCGCTTTTCGCCTACGCGCTGCTGCTGACGCTTTGTCTCACGGGCTTTTCGTCCAGCCTGCCGCTGCTGCTCATCCCCGGCGTGCTGGTCTTTGCATGCAACGGCATGCTGAGCGTGCTCACCACGCTGTTTTTGTCGAACAGCGTCGATTATGGCCAGCTGAAAACAGGGCGGCGGGAGGAAAGCGTGATCTTCTCGATGCAGACGTTCGTGGTAAAGGCGGCCTCGGGTGTGGCGGTGTTCTTCACGGGCATCGGGCTGGATCTGATCGGCCTGCAGGGCAATGCAGAGGACACCGGCCCCGTGGTGGCGCAGAGCGCCGAAACGCTGCTGGGCCTGCGCCTGATGATGACGATTTTGCCGATGATCGTGCTGGCCGTGGCGCTGGTGCTGTTCCGCAAAAAATTCACGCTCACCGACAGCCGCGTGGAGGAGATCGGCAAGCAGCTGCGGGAAATGGGGACGGAGGCGTAGCCGGGGTACCGATCGGGTGCAGCCGGAATGCAGGTTTGATGTGGCCGGAATGCAGCCGCATTGCAGCTGGAACATACGCGCGGCGCGGACTGCGGGCGTCCGTTCAGCCATTGGATGAAAACCGCTGCATTGTCCCCATACAGCCGCGGCACAGCAAAAGTTTGTCGTTTTTCGTCGTATCGTGCAATGGCTGCCATTGACAAAATGTCCGCTGTGACAGAATAGTATTTATAAAATATGGATAAGGAGACCGCTATGGAAAAAGACGTTCGCGTGATCGAGGTAAAAAGAAGCATTTTTGAAAACAACGATCAGGACGCCGCGCGCCTGCGCGCGGAACTGAAGGAGAAAAAGGTGTTCCTTTTGAACCTGATGTCCAGCCCCGGCTCCGGCAAGACCTCCACGCTGCTGGCGCTGGCCCGCGCCCTTGCCGGCCGCATCAAAATGGGCGTGATGGAGGCGGATATCGATTCCGCCGTGGATGCCGAGAAAATGATGGAGGCGGGCGTAAAATCCATCCAGATCCACACGGGCGGCATGTGCCATTTAGACGCGGATATGACGCGGCAGGGCCTGTATGAATTCGGCATGGACGGCGCAGAGCTGATTGTGCTGGAGAACGTGGGCAATCTTGTATGCCCCGCGGAGTTTGATACCGGCGCTGTGAAGAACATGACGATCCTCTCGGTGCCCGAGGGCGACGACAAGCCGCAAAAATATCCGCTGATGTACGAAAAATGCGATCTGCTGGTGATCAACAAAACGGACGTACTGCCCTATTTCGATTTCGACAAGGAGAAAGTGGAGCGGTACGCAAAGCTGCGCAACCCGGACATCGATATCCTCTATATTTCCGCCCGCACCGGTGAGGGCATCGACGCGCTGGCGGATTGGATCGTAGAAAAAGCCAATGAATGGCGGGCGTAAGCAGCAAACACAGAAAGAAAAGAGCGCAAAACACAATGAATCAGGAAAAAACAAAAATTTTAGCCGTGGCGGGCAAGGGCGGCGTGGGCAAAACGTCCATTGCGGCAACACTGGTACGCCTTCTGGTGCAATCCTTCCCGGATAAACGCATTTTGGCCATCGACGCAGACCCCGCTGTCGGCCTTTCCACGGCGCTTGGCATCGAGGTGGAATGTACGGTGGACGACATCCGCAAGCAGGTGGTGGCCGCAGCGGAGGATGGGGACAACAAAACCGCCATCGAGCTGCTGGGCGAGGCACGCTACCGCATTTTCGACGCGCTGGTGGAGACAGACGGCTTCAGCTTCATCGCCATCGGCCGCCCCGAATCTGCGGGCTGCTACTGCAAGGTCAATTCCTATTTAAAAGAAGTGATCAGCATCCTCGCAGAGAACTTCGATTATGTGGTGATCGACGGCGAAGCCGGCATCGAGCAGATCAACCGGCGCGTGATGGAAAAGGTGACGCACCTGCTGCTGATCACAGATTCCAGCAAAAAGGGCACGCAGGTGATCGGAACCATCCGCAAGGTGGCGGATGAGCTTGTGATGTACGAGCGCATCGGCGTGATCGCAAACCGCCTGCCCTCTCTGGACGTGAAGGGCCTGATCGATACCGGCGATCTGCCCGTTCTGGCGTATATCCCCTCCGACGCATCCCTGGCCGAATTCGATCTGAAGGGCGAGAACGTATTCTATCTGCCCGAGGATGCGGCCATCGTGCAGGGCGTCCGGCAGGCCCTGCGGGAAATCGGGGTGACCGAGGAATAAGGGCGCATGCAAAATGCCGCCCTGCGCCGCCTGAACGGATTTTTTATACCCAAACAGTGTCAAAAACTTCCGTCCATCCGGCGTCCCCCGGAAATTTGAATCAACGCTGAAACGGGATCGCGGGGCGGCTGCGGCGCTGCCCCTGCAGCGGTGATCCCCGGCAAACCCGCCGCAAATAAAACAGGTGGAGGTTCGAATGAAGGATCTAAAGCATTTGTATTATTTTGAAAAGCTCTTGGAAGACGCAAACAACGAGCTTGTGCGCACCTCGCAGGCGCAGGGCAAAAAATGCGTCGCTACCGCGTGCGAAAACGTCCCCGAGCCGCTTTTGAATCTGCCGGGCACATTCTCGGTGCGTCTGCGCGCGCCGCGCACCGGCTCCATCGAAATGGCCACCTATTACACAACGAGCTTCCTGTGCGAATACACGCGCGCGCTGCTCGAACGTGCGATGGAGGGCGGCTTCAACTTTACCGATTGCCTCATCGTGCCCGACGGCTGCTCCATGCTGAACCGCTGCGCCGAAAATATGGAGCTGCTGCGCACGATGCCGAAGGATCATTTCTTCCATGAATACATGGAGATCCCCATGAAGGCGGACGACAACGGCCTTGCGCTGTACAAGGTGCAGTGCCAAAACCATATTCTGAATCCACTGCATGAAAAATTCGGCATTGACATCTCCGACGCAGCCATCCGCAGGGCGGTGACACAGCACAACCGCGTCTGCGATCTGATCCGGCAGATCGGCGAATACCGCAAGGAAGAATATCCCCGGATCACCGGCTATGAATTCCACATCATCACGATGGTTACTTACGCGGCGCCGAAAGACCTGCTGATTGAAAAGTTAGAGGAAACGCTGGAGGAGCTGAAGACCCGCGAGCCGGACGCGAAAAAGCCCTACCGGGCGCGTGTGGTGCTCGTGGGCAGCGAGGTGGACGATGTGGACGTGGTGCGCCTGATCGAAGACTGCGGCGCGTATGTGTGCGCCGACCGCTTCTGCTACGGCTCCTTCCCCGGCCGCGACCCCATCGGGCTGACCGACGATGAGGACGCGCTGACGCAGATCTGCCGCCAGTACATGTACCGGGGCCAGTGCCCGCGGTATATGAACCAGGATAAGATCCAGGAGCGGCGGCGGTATGTCGACCGGCTGGCGCTGGAGTACCGCGCGGACGGCATCATCTATCAGCAGGTGAAATTCTGCGATCCGTGGGCGTACGAGCGCATGGTGGGCACGCAGGTGCTGCGCGAGGACTATCACTACCCCGTTTTGTCCATCGACCGGCCCTACACCACCGGCAATTCGGGCCAGCTGCGCACGCGCGTGCAGGCCTTTATGGAAAGCGTCGAGCTGAAAAAGCTGCAGGGAGGTGTCAAATAGTGGGCAGAGAAATTGGAAGCGAGCCGCTGGGTAACTTTTACACAAACGGCAAGGTGCGCAAGCGCCGCGAGTGGCGCGGCGTAAAAGATACGCTTTACGACTATACGCGCTGGCTGCACATCATGGGCATTCTGGCAAAATTTATCGTAAAGCCCCGCAACATCAAGGCCTTTTTCCGTTATCGCTGGATGAGCAACTATCTGGCCGTCCCGATGATGATCGACCGCCACACACAGGGCCTGCGCGGCCCGCAGCTGCGCATTGCCCATCTGCAGCTGGATCTGGTGGCCGAGGACGTGGCGCTGCTGCTGGATAAGCTGTTCCGCGGCGACCGCCGCATCGGCAACGATAAGGCATTTTCGGACAAAGTCGTTCTGATGGACGAAAACGAAATGACAGCGGTGATGATGGGCTTCCCCACGCTGAAGGGCCTCAGCCGTGAATCGCCCTCGGTGTACATCACGGTGCTGCTGAACCAGTACGCGGTGTGCCACTATCTGGATACCGTGCAGGAATTCGGCCTGCCGGGCGACGTCTGCCCCATGCCGGCCGCCGAGGCGGGCATGTCCATTGACGACGACTTCCCGGTGCTGGGGGCCTGCGCCATCCAGTGCAACACCACCTGCGACGGCTCGCTGCTCAGCAACGGCGTCATTTCAAAACGTCTGGAATTGGAAGATGGCATTCCCTGCTTCCAGCTGGCCGCGCCGCTGCGCCACCGCGAGGAAGACGTGCAGGAATACGCCGCCCAGGAGATCCGCAATGCCATCGCCTTCATCGAGGAAAAGACCGGCGAAAAGTGGGATTGGGACTACTATTTCGAATGCGCAAAGCGCGTCAACGAATCCACCCGCCACCGGCTGGAATGGCTGGAGATCAACAAAACCGATTATCCGCAGGTGCTTGGCTCCAGCTTTGCGCTGTACAACGAGACCAACTACATGGCCGTCTGCGGCAAAATGCCGATGTTTGTAGAGGCCGACCGCAAGATCAGCGCCCTTGCCGAGCAGGGGTACAGGAATAAGACCAAGGTAGCCAAAGAGGTTCGCCACCGCGCCATCATCTGGGGCGTGCAGTCGCATTTCTACTTTGATTTCCTTGTCTGGATCCAGAACTGCTGGGGCATCCTGCCGCTGACCGATATGCTTTCGATGGTGTCCACCCGCATCCTCTCGGAAGACGATAAAGAGCAGGCCATCTACGATATGGCATGGCTGACCGAAAACATGATCATGCGCAACCGCACGCACGGCGGCTACAAGGTGCTTTTGGATGAGCTGTGGGAGTTCTGCGAGGAATTCCGCGCCGATACCGTCATTCTGTGGGAGCACATCAGCTGCAAGGCGCTGGACGGCATGCACGGGCAGTTTGAGGAAAAAGCGCGGGAAAAGGGCATCCATCTCATCTGGGTGGATCATGACCTGTTCGACCCGCGCGTAATCTCCCGCCAGGAGATCCGCGACCAGGTGAACCGCTACATGCGCACGGTATTCCGCGAGGAACCGCTCGATCCCACGCTGGAAGTGATCCACGACGAGCATTCCTGGTAAATTTTCCACGAACCATACAACGATGACAGAGGAGGAAGCAGCAACATGAAATATTACGGAGGATGCGATTCCGGAAGTACTTATACCAAATGCGTGATCCTCGACGAAACCGGCAAGATGGCGGCCGATGTAACACTGCGCAGCCGCATCAATTCCGTGCTCAGCGCGCAGGAGGCGCTGGATAAAGCCGTAGAACAGGTGCCGGACCTTGCCGGCGCGAAAGACCTTGCATATCTGGTTGGCACCGGCTACGGGCGCAACAAGGTGCCGTTTGCGGACGAAAACATTTCCGAGATCAGCTGCCACGCGATGGGCGTGCATGTAGCGGATCCCAGCGTGCGGGCGATCATTGATATCGGCGGGCAGGACGTGAAGGGCATCTGTGTGGATACCGACGGCACAGTGCTGAACTTTGCGATGAACGATCGCTGTGCGGCGGGAACCGGACGCTTCTTCGAAGCGATGGCCCGCGCCTTTGAGATGGAGCTGCCGGAGTTTTCGAAGCTCTCGCTTCAGGCCAAAAACGTAATCCCCATCACGTCGCAGTGCACCGTATTCGCGGAATCCGAGGTCATTTCGCTTGTGGGCGAGGGCAAACCGATGGAGGAGATCGCCGCGGGCATCGAGCTCTCTGTTGCGAAGCGGTGCTTCGTGATGTCCAAAAAAGCGGGCGCCACCGACCGCATCACGCTCACGGGCGGCTGCGCCAAGAACGACGGCCTGAAGGACGCGATCGAAAAGGTTTTAAAGCTGAAGGTGATCGACCTGCCCATCGATCCGCAGCTGATGGGCGCCCTCGGTGCGGCGGAATACGCCCGGCAGAAAGGGAGTGCGCAATGATCGGGACGATTTTTCGCGTCGTTGGCATCGTGGCGGCCGTGGCCGTGGGGCTGTTTGCCGTGACCTTTGCTGTCTACTTCTTCAATCTGGACATGAAGCTTACGGCCGCCCTCTCGCCGCTGTTTGAAAAGCATTACGACAAAATCGACAGAGATAAACATCTGTAACCGCCATGAAGCTATACGATGAAGCCATTCAAAAATGTGCGGCGCTGCTGAACGCACAGGCAGGCCGGGCGCTGCCCCTGGACGGCGCCAATTGGCCCGAAGTATCCGACCACAATATGATTTTGCGCAGCGATATGGCCTACGAGCTGGGCGGCGAGGGTCTTCCCGCCGTCGGCTGCACGCTGGTGACCACGGACGAAAGCCTCTGCCCAGCGGATGGGCTGACGCTGCTGGGGCCCGACCTGCCCGGGATCCAAAAAGATGTCCCCTTCGCCCGCATCGCCATCGTCCGCGTGGATCCGGACACCATGGGCGAGGGGCAGGCGCTGTACAACGCGATCCGCGCGCTGGAATACACCCGCTATCACTTTTATCCCGAGGGCTTTATGATGCGCGTCTCCTCCACCCGGCACAAGGAGAGCGTGCGCATCGGCAAAAGCGCCCTTGCGAAAGGGCTCGATTTTGCCAAGGCGGGCAGCCGCATGATCTCGGCCTTTCACAAAAATCCCCGTGTGGAAGCGGTGCAGCTTACTTACGTGACGCTCGATACGTTCGATTACCGCGCTTTAGAGCGCTGCGCCTCCGAAGCGGAAGCCATCACCCAAACCATCGACCACATTTTGAAAAATGCCGTAATGGACTGCAACGCCTGCAGCCTGCAAACGGTGTGCAATGAGGTAGAAGGCCTGCGCGAGCTGCATTTTGCAAGATAGAAGGCTTGCGTAAGCTGGATTTTGCAAGGCAGGGGACCCCCCGACGAAGACGGCAGCCATTTGCGAACATTTCCGAAATTTTTTCGAGTATCGAGGCAACTCCGCTCAACCTTTGTATCTCAGGTGTGCCGCGGCCCGCTTCCCACAGTGACGCAGGCCCGGCCCGCAGCAATACCGAACCGAATCCAAAAACAAAACGAGGAGGAAACAACATGGCGTTTGATATGGAGCAATACAACCGCTGGCCCGCAAACCACAAGCATGACAAAAACCCCAGTAAAAAGATCCTTGCCCTCGGCAAGAAGATCACGGACGTAGCCGCGCATATGATCGGCGGCGTAAAGGTGGAGGACCCGGAATACTGGGGCCTTGCCGAAATTATCACCGAGGAAATGGCCGATGTGGGCCTTGCGATGAAGCTGCGCCATCATTACACCTTTGCCGAGATGTGCCAGCTGTGCAAGATCGACAAAGCCGGCGAGGAAAAGTTCCAGAAGCTGCTCGACGAAATGAGCTATATCGGCCTTTTGGAATACGACTACGGCTATCACTACGACCACAACGGCCGCACCGCGCCGCAATCCGAGCGGCGGTATGTGCTGCCCCTGTTCGTCCCGGGATCGGCGGAGCTGTTCAACATGGAGGAGCTGCCGGACGGCAGCAACCCCCGTCTGCGCGATCATCCGGATGTTGCGTCCTTCTTCGAGCGCATGACATATATTCCCCTCGCGGGTATCACGCAGATGATCCCGCCGGGCGGCGCGGGCATCGGCATGCATGTCATCCCCGTGGAAAAGGCCATCGAGATGGAGAACAAATCCGTCGATTTGGAGCATATCTCCTACTGGCTGAAAAAGTATGAAGGCCATATCGGCGTGGGCCGCTGTTCGTGCCGCGCCTCCCGCAAGGTGCTGGGCGAGGGCTGCGCCGACGACGATTTCGGCTGGTGCATCGGCGTGGGCGATTTTGCCGATTATTGCCGCGAAACCGGCAAGGGCCACGACATTACTTATGAAGAAGCCATGGCGATCCTGCAGCGCGCCGAGGACAACGGCTTCGTTCATCAGGTGACCAATATCGACGGCGAAAACAAGATTTTCGGCATCTGCAACTGCAACGTGAATATCTGCAACGCGCTGCGCACCTCGCAGCTGTTCAACACACCGAACATGTCCCGCTCGGCCTATGTGGCGCACGTGGAAAAGGAAAAATGCGTGGCCTGCGGCCGCTGCGTGGAGTACTGCCCCGCGGGCGCGGTGAAGCTGGGCCAGAAGCTCTGCACCAAGGACGGCAAGGAAGTGCAGTATCCGAAGCAGCAGCTGCCCGATAACGTCAAATGGGGCAAGGACAAATGGGATCCCGATTACCGCGACAACATCCGCGTCAACAGCCACAAGACCGGCACGGCCCCCTGCAAGACGGCGTGCCCGGCGCACATCGCCGTACAGGGCTATCTGAAGATGGCCTCGCAGGGCCGTTACACCGACGCCCTCGCGCTGATCAAAAAGCAGAACCCGTTCCCGGCTGTGTGCGGGCGCGTGTGCAACCGCCGCTGTGAAGACGCCTGCACGCGCGGCACCATCGACGAGGCCGTGGCCATCGACGCCGTGAAAAAATTCATCGCCGAGCAGGACCTGAACGCCGAGACACGCTTCATCCCGCCTGTGGTGATCCCCGCCAGCATCCACATGGATCACTTCGACGAGAAGATCGCCATCATCGGCGGCGGCCCGGCCGGCCTCTCCGCCGCGTTCTATCTGGCTCAGACAGGCTACCGCCCCACCGTATTCGAAAAGAGCGAGCAGCCCGGCGGCATGCTGCGGTACGGCATCCCCTCCTACAAGTTAGAGAAGAACGTCGTCGACGCCGAGATCGACGTCATCCGCGAGATGGGCGTCGAGATCAAGACCGGCGTCGAAGTGGGCAAGGATATCACGCTCGACGATCTGCGCAAACAGGGCTACAAGGCGTTTTACATCGCCATCGGCTGCAGCGCGGGCCGTCTGCCCGGCGTTCCCGGAGAGGATGCCGGGGGCGCGATGACCGCCATCGATTATCTGCATGAGGCCAACACGGGCAACACCTCCTACACCGGCACCGTCGTCGTAGTGGGCGGCGGCAACGTGGCCGTGGATGCCGCGCGCGTCAGCATGCGCAGCGGCGCCGCCGCGGTGACGATGCTGAGCCTCGAGGGCGCCGGCGAGATGCCCGCCTCCGATGAGGAAATCGCCGAGGCGAAAGAGGACGGCGTCACCATCCAGAACGGCTGGGGTCCGAAGGAAGTGCTCACACAGGACGGCAAGGTAACGGGCATCGTCTTCAAAAAGTGCGTTTCCGTCTTTGACAAGGACGGCCGCTTCGCGCCCGTCTACGACGAGAACGAGACCATCGCGCTGGAATGCAGCCGCGTGATCTTCGCCATCGGCCAGCGCACCGTGTGGGGCGATTTGCTGGAGGGCGAAAAGGTGGAGTTCAAGGGCCCGGCCATTGTGGCAGACAAACTTACCTACCAAACCGGCCAGCCGGACGTCTTTGTGGGCGGCGACGTTTATACCGGCCCCAAATTTGCCATCGACGCCATCGCGGCAGGCCACTACGCGGCCGAATCCCTGCACCGCTATGTACACAACGGTCATATGACGATCGGTCGAAACCACTGGGAATTCAACGAGCTGGATAAAAACAACATCCGGGTGGAAAGCTACGATAACTCCTCCCGCCAGCGTGAGGGCACGGACGCGGCCATCCCGGCAAAATCCTTCCGGGACGCGCACCTCACCTTTACCGAGGAGCAGGTGAAGAAAGAGACCGCCCGCTGCCTTGGCTGCGGCGCCACCATTGTGGACCAGAACCGCTGCATCGGCTGCGGCGTGTGCACCACCAAGTGCGAATTCGACGCGATCCACCTGCACCGCGACCGTCCGGAATGCACAAACATGGTGAAGGCAGAGGATAAGTTCAAGCACATCATTCCCTATCAGCTGAAACGCGCCGCGCGCATCGTAACGCACAAGGAGTGACCCGCACCTTGCGGCGGTGAACCGTTATACCGGCTTCGCTTTGTCCCTTATGGGAAAACCGGCGAAATCGCCGGAAAATCCATTTACACACCGTGTGTTCATGATATCATAAAACACGCTTGCCGCCCTTGCGAAACGGGCAGGCCGGGCCGCCCGTTCGGACGGCCCGGCCAGGGCAAAGCCTTTTTAAAGAAAGCAGGAAACAAACCATGCATGAGCTGGGAGTCGTATTCTATGTTGCCCGGGACGTAAAGCAGGTGGCGCTGGAAAATAACGTAGAGAAAATCACCGCAGTGACGCTGCAGATCGGCGAGGTATCGGGGATCATCCCCTCGTACCTGATTGATTGCTGGAACTGGACCAGGAAAAAAGAGCCCGTGATGGAGGAAGCCGAACTGCGCATCGAGCAGATCGACGCGGTATCCTTTTGCGAGGACTGCAAGCAGGAATATCCCACGGTGCAGTACGCCAAGGTTTGCCCGCACTGCGGCAGCGAGCACACATACCTTTTGCGCGGCAACGAATTTTTGATCAAAGAGATCGAGGTTTTGTAAAAGATCGATATTTTGCAGCGGCCAAACGGCAGCGCAAAAACAGCAAAAGGGAATTTAAAGCAGAAAAGCGGCAAAGCGGCAGAAAACCCGTGAAAGTGGGTTCTCTGCCGCTTTGCCGTATATTCGTTGTTCTTTTTGCGAAGCAAAATAGTTATGCCGTTTTTATTCCCCTATTCCATGTATCCCCCGCGCATGGGCGATACCGCATGGCGGGTGTAAAAATGCAGCACGCCTTTTGTATAGCGCGGCGGCCGCGGCCTCCACGCGGCGCGTCGCCGGGCCAAAATCTGCTGTATCCGGGCCGGCGTTTCCTCCACGCCCTTCGCGCCGACGATGGCCAGCTCCCGGTTTTGAATGTCGATGCGGATGAGGTCGCCCTCCTCCACCAACGCGATTGGACCGCCGTCCGCCGCCTCGGGGCTCACATGGCCAATCACCGGCCCGCGCGACGCCCCGGAAAAGCGCCCGTCCGTGATCAGCGCGATGCTGCTTGCAAGCTTTGGGTCGGAGGAAATGGCCTCGGTGGTATAGAACATCTCCGGCATACCGCTGCCTTTTGGCCCCTCGTAGCGGATCAACACGGCCTCGCCCGGGTGAACGTCGTGCGTGAGGATGGCATGGATGGCGTCCTCCTCGCAATCGAACGGACGCGCCCGCAGCGTTACGGCGAACATTTCCTTCGGCACCGCCGTGTGCTTCACCACCGCGCCGTCCGGCGCAAGCGTGCCCCGCAGCACGGCAATGGCGCCGTCTGTACCCAGCGGCCGCTCCAATGGGCGGATGATCTCCTCCGGCGCAATGCCCTGGACCCGCAGCGGCGCGGCGCAGCGCTCGTAAAAGCCGCTTTGCCGCAGCTCGTCCAGATTTTCGCCCAGTGTTTTGCCCGTCACGGTCAGCACATCCAGATGCAGCAGCCCGCGCAGCTGCTCCATGATGCGCGGCACGCCGCCCGCGTACCACACATAGGCGGCGGGCCAGCGCCCCGCCGGGCGCACGTCCAGCAGCCAGCGCGCACCCCGGTGCATGCGGTCGAACACATCGCCGTCCAGCTCGATGCCGTATTCGTGCGCAATGGCCGGCAGATGCAGCATCGCGTTCGTAGAACCCGAGATCGCCGCGTGCACGATCACAGCGTTTTCAAACGACTTTTGCGTGACAATATCCCCCGTGCGGATGCCCGCGCGGGCCAGCGCCACCGCCTGTTCCCCCGCGCGCCGCGCATATGCCTCCAGCTCCGGGCTTTCGGCAGGCACCAGCGCGCTGCCAGGCAGCGCAAGGCCCAGCGCCTCGGCCATCACCTGCATCGTGCACGCCGTACCCATAAAGCTGCATGCCCCGCACGACGGGCAGGCGTGCGTTTTGTAAAACCGGAACTGCTGCCCGGTGATCTCGCCCCGCTCGTATTGGGCGCTGTATGTCCCTATCTGCTCCAGCGTCAGCAAATCCGGCCCCGCGCCCATTACACCGCCCGGCACAAAGATGCCGGGCGTATTCAGCCGGCCGGAGGCCATCAGGTTGGCGGGCAGGCCCTTGTCGCAGCCGGCCACATACACCGCCCCGTCAAAGGGCGTGGCCATGCCGTGGATCTCGATGACATTTGCGAGCATCTCGCGCGAGGCAAGCGAATAGTTGATGCCGTCGTGCCCCTGCGCCATTCCGTCGCAGATGTCCGTGGCAAAATAGCGCGCGGGGTTGCCGTCCGCACTGCGCACGCCCGCGGCCGCCGCATCCACAAGGCGCAGCAAATGCGCGCTGCCGGGGTGGCTGTCGCCGAACGTGCTCTCGATCATGACCTGCGGCTTTTCCAGATCCGCTTCTGTCATACCCATTCCCATCCGCAGCGGGTCGATCTCGGGCGAAAGCTTCCGGATGGTCTGGCTCGTCATTTCCTGCATGGCAGGTCCTTCCTTTCAGGTGATTTCCAACTCGGTGAAGGGAAGCTCTGATTCAGTGCGCAGGGCTTCCCAGGGTTTATGGTGCAAATTGCGCCATTTTGTCCCGCCTGCCGCATCCGCCTCACTCCACCGCCTGCGGCAGAAGGATCTCGGTTGTAAACGCGCCGTCCTCGCTGTTGCGGCTGAGGTAGCCGCCCAGCCGCTTTACAATGGCGTCGATGCGCACCAGCCCAAAGCCGTGCCCCTCGCCCTTCGTACTGGGGAAAATGCCGCCCTGCTTTTTCTGCTTCCTTGCGGCGGTAAAATTGGTGAACGAGAGATACAGCTGCGTCCCCTTCATCTCCAGGTACACACGGATCAGCCGTTTTTCTTCCGGCAGCGCCAGGCTCGCCTCGATGGCGTTATCAAACAGATTGCCCAAAATCACGCACAGATCCAGCTCCGAAAGCTTCAGCGCAACGGGGATGCTCGCATCCGCCTGCACCGTAATGTGCTTTGCACGCGCCAGCGAGATCTTGCTGTTCAAAATGGCATCCGCCATGGCGTTGCCTGTCTTGATCACGGTATCCACAGTGGCAAGGTCCGTTTCCAGCGCGTCAAGATAGGTTTTTACGGCCTCCCAGTTGCCGTCGGCGGCATGCGCCTTCATCGTCTGGATATGGCTGCGGTAATCGTGCCGCCAGCCGCGCATCTGGCGGTACATATTTTCCACCTCTGCATAGTGGATCTCGATCAGCTCCCGCTGATAGGCCGCGATGCGCTTTTCGATCGCTCTGCCAAACAGCATCTTTCTTTCCCTCCCCGCAAACACTCCCGTTTTTCGCAGGCTCCCAATTCGGTTGTTTGCTGCTTTTGCGAAATGTTATGGCACCGTACAGGTGATTTTGCAAAACCGCCCGCCGCCGGCAATACACAGCCGGATGGGTCATTTGCCAAAAGCCCCTGTGCAGGGCGTCTTCACATCCGTTCGATGATGGCGCGGTTCAGCTTTTCGTACTGGCCGCGGGGCAGCGGGATTCGCTCGCCGGTCGTCAGCTCCGCCTCGGTGCGCGTGACGCGGCGGATGTACGCCAAATGGATGAGATACGAGCGCCCCACACGGTAAAAGCGCTCGTCCAGCAGCTTTTCCAGCTCGCCGAGGGGCCTCTTTACGATATAGTCCTGCCCGGCGTGCACGGTGACGTAATTGTGCGCCACCTCCAGCCAGCGCACGGTGTCCAGCGGCAGGCGTACCACCTCGCCCGGCAGCTCGAGTGTGAGCATGGGCACACCCTGCTGCAGCCGCTTTGCCGCACGGGTGAGCACCGCAAACAGCTTTTCTTCATTTACGGGCTTTGTCAGATAGTGCAGCGCCGAAACCTCGTACCCCTCGGCGATATAATCGGCATAGCCGGTGAGGAAAATAATCTGGATCTCGTCGCTTTTTTGCCGGACGGCCCTGGCCAGCGCCACACCGTCCATGCCCGGCATCTCGATATCCAAAAGCAGCACGTCGAAATCCCGGCGCTCCTCGTAGCGAAAGAGGAACGCCTCCGCCGAGGGAAAGCACTCGGTTTGCACCGAAATGCCGGCCTGCTGTGCCCACCCGGCCGCAAGCCCGCAGATATATTCCGCAAAAGCGCCGTCATCGTCACATATGGCAAATCGAAGCCCCACGCGCCATGCTCCTTTCGTCTGTTTTCGGGCAAGCTTTGAGCGGAAGCCCGCCCTTTCATCATAGCACATACGCCGCCAAATTTCCAGCCCGAGGGTGCGGGGCCAAATTGGGCCAAACCGGAGAAACCGGAGAATCTGCCGGGCCAAACTTGTGGCTATAGGCCAGGTTGGAGGGTGCGGACATACTTGCAAGCTGCACGGGCCAAATTGCAAGCCGCAGGGGCAAAACTGCAAGCCGCATCGGCAAATCGAAATAAAAAGAAAGTCTGATCACCAGTGCCCGATTTGCAAAAATGTAAAAAGTTCTTGACATTCTTCCATTGCTGTGATAATATAAAAATGTAAAAAGTTCTTTACTTTTTGGGAAGGCAGGTGCCGCAATGAAACGATTTTGGAAAAAGCCCGACTTGCAGGGTTTGGACGAGATGGAAAAGGCCATTCTTTTCAAAGCGCAGCGGAATGCTTATTTCTTTCTGGTCGCTGCACTGTTGCTGCTTTCTCTGAATCGGAGTATCCGGGTTTACCGGTATCACGAAAGGCTCGATCCGCTCCCTGCCCTGTTGTTGGCTGCGGCTGTTCTGATTCAGACGTTCTCGCAGCTGCTTATGACCCGCAACGCCGTCAAGGATGACGAGGAATCCTTCGAGACAGCGCCGCTGATTCGAATCATCTTTTTCCTCTGTGTTGTCACTGTGATCATCGCCACCGCCGGGGCGGCGATCCTCCTGACGGGTGTCAAGGCATGAAAAACGATATCCGGGATCTGCGCAGGGCAAAGGGATACCGCCAGGAAGATCTTGCCGCCGCGGTGGGCGTTTCGCGGCAGACGATCATTGCCATCGAAAACAATAAGTATGATCCTTCGCTTGAGCTGGCCATCAAGCTGGCGCGCCATCTGCAAACGACCGTGGAACAGCTTTTTTTCCTGGAGGAGGAACGATGAAAAAGAATATTGCCGCATTCGCACCTTATCTCATCGCACTGGGGATCGATTTTTACCTCTTGCCGCTTTTGGCAAAGGATACCGGGAGCGCCATGCTTTTGATGCTTTGCGTGATGCCGCTCATCGCCCTTGCGACAGGCGTTCTGTATGCAGCCCGCCGGGGCTTTGGGCTGCTCCCCTCTCTTGCAGCGCTCATTCTGTTTGTTCCAACCATTTTTATGTTCTACAATTCCTCTGCATGGGTGTATTCCGTGGCTTATGCCGTGCTGGTTCTGGCTGGAACCGGCATTGGAACGATATTTTATCACAAGCGATAAAATTGAAATGGCGCGATGCCGAATGCAAAAAACGGTACGGCGTTTCCGCACGGCACGGCCCGGAAGCGGGAGCTTTCGGAAAGCGCTGAATCAAATCAACGGGTCAGATCGGCGATCGATTCAGCGGATCCCTGAAACAGATCGACATTCGACATCCGAACGCCGAAAAAACAGAAAAAAGCGCAAAAGGATATTGACTTTTCCTGCCGGTGTGTGATAGAATATTTCATGCGGCACCGGAGTGCCGTACGATTATGCGAGGATGGCGGAATCGGCAGACGCGCACGTTTGAGGGGCGTGTGGTTATACCATGCGAGTTCAAGTCTCGTTCCTCGCACCAAGGAAGGCAGACTGCCAGAACGGCGGTCTGCTTTTTTCTTTGCCGCTGCCGGCGCACTGCCGGGCCGCATCGCGGCAACGCCCCCGGAGCATCCGCCGCTGCGCAAGGGAAAAACGGCAGAGTTCGGGATCCTGACGCTGGGCGCGAATCCCGTTCGCCTGTTTATCGAGAGCAAATGCCGTGAATGTGCAAAGTGAAATAGGAGGGAACGACTTGAACGGTTTATTGGATCTGTACTGGACATTTGTAAAAATCGGCTGCGTCACATTTGGCGGCGGCTACGCCATGCTGCCGATTTTGGAGCGCGAGCTGGTGGAAAAACGCCATTGGACAACCATGGACGACCTGCGGGATTATTTCTCCATCGGCCAGTGCACGCCGGGCATCATTGCGCTGAATGTCTCCACCTTCATCGGGCAAAAGCGCGCAGGGATAAAGGGCGCGGTGGTCTCCACCACAGGATTTTTGACAGGGCCGATCCTGATCATCCTGCTGATCGCGTCTTTTCTGCAAAACTTCGCCCAGCTGGCGGTCATCCAGCATGCCTTTGCGGGCATCCGTGTCTGCGTCTGCGTGCTGATCATCCAGGCCGTGCTGCGGCTGTGGAAAAAATCCGTGGTAGACGGCGTCACACTGGCGCTGTACCTGATGATTTTTGTGCTGAACGCCTTTTCCGGCGTGCTGCCGGTGCAGCTTCCGGCGGCGGTGCTCGTAATCCTCGCGGGCGTGCTTGGCATCGTGGCCTCCACGATCAAAAACCGGCGCGCCGCCGCGGGAAAGGCAGGTGGGGGCAAATGACGCTGCTGCGTTTGATTTGGGAATTTATCAAAACGGGCCTGTTCTCCGTGGGCGGCGGCCTCGCCACGCTGCCCTTTTTGTACGAAATGTCCGACCGCACCGGGTGGTTCTCCCACGCCGACATCGCGGACATGATCGCCATTTCCGAATCCACACCCGGGGCGATCGGCATCAACATGTCCACCTATGCGGGCTTTCGCACCGCAGGTGTGCCGGGCGGCATCCTCGCCTCCCTCGCGCTTGCGTTCCCCTCGCTGGTGATCATCCTGATCATCGCGAAATTTTTAGAAAAATTCCGCAGCAGCAAATACGTAGAAGGCGCCTTCTACGGCCTGCGCCCGGCCTCCATCGCGATGATCACCGCAGCCGGCCTGAACGTGATGCGCGTCTCGCTGGTCAATTTGGAAGCATTCGAACAGAGCGGCAATGTGGGCGATTTGTTCATCTGGAAAGCCCTCGTCCTGGCCGCGCTGATTCTGGTTGCCCAGAAAAAGCTGAAATGGCACCCGGTGGCTTTCATCGCCATTGCGGCTGTGGTGGGCGTGGTTTTTCAATTTTAAGCGGGGAGGTCTCTGGAGCAATCCCCGCCGACAACTCAAAGGCTGATTTTCCGGCCTGTTGATCGATCCGGAATATTCTCTGCATTCTGCTTCTTTATTTTCCCCGATCAACAAGCCCTGATGCGATGGAGGGGTCCCCCCCGTGATCGCATCAGGGCCTTTTTCTTTCCCCGTTCACCGCGTCCCCTGCCGGCTCTGCCGGCGGTATTCCACAGGGCTCATTCCCTCCACGCGCCGAAAGCACTGCGAAAAGTAGCTGGGCGACGAAAAGCCCAGCACCCGCGAAATGAACGAGAGCGTGTGGTCTGTCTCGCGCAGGAGGAACTTGCTCTCCTCCACCCGGCGGGAGATGAGGTAATGGATGGGCGATTCGCCGAATTCCCGGCGAAAGGCGTGCGCCAGATAGTATTTGTTCACATGCGCCAGCTGTGCCAACTGGTCTAAATTCAGATCCTCTTTGAAATGATTGTCGATATACCGGCGCACGAGGCCGCATTCCCGGCTGACGCGCGGCCCGGCTGCCTGCGCGCCCAAAGATAAAGCCCCCTGCCGCCCCAGCCGCAGCAGCACAACCTCTAACAGATGGCGGCACACCTCCTCGCAGCCGGGCTGCTGCTCCTGCGTCTCCCGGAGCATCAGATCCAGACAGCTCATCAGCTCCTGCCAGCCGCTTTGCAGATGAAACATCGCGTAGCCGTCCGCACTGCCCAAAACCTCCACACACGCTACGCCCAGAACGATGTATTCCAGCGGGTTCTTCGGCTGGCTCAGCTCCGTGTGCGGCACATTTGCGTTGATTATGATCAGATCGTGCAGCGCAACTGGAAACTCCTCGCGCTGTGTGCGAAAACGCCCGTGGCCCTCGGTGATGAAAAACAGCTCCGCGCAGCCATGCGTGTGCAGGTTGGAATTCCATTCCTGTGAATACCGCGCCTGGGAGATATAGCTCAGGCGCAGCGTTTCACCGCCGGGGGAAGCGGGCACAACAAAGGAAAAACTGTCTTGATAACTGCTCATCACGGCCTCCTTTTTTTGCCGGTTCCCGTCTGCCTTTATCCGCATCGGCTTGTTTCGGCCTGTCCCGGTTCGCCCCGGTTCGCCTCAGTCCGTTTCGGCCTGTCCCGTTCTTTCCCAAGCCTGCGCAATTTCCCGAAAATCCTTTTGAAACAAGCTTCTATTTTATTATATCTTGTTCTGTATGATCCTGCAAGCTCTGATTTCCTGCCGGTTTTCTTTTCCTTTCTGGCGGACATACCGGCTGTAAAAAGAATGAAAGCAGTCAAAAATGCATATTCTTACAGAGAGAATAAACAGTAAAACAAAAAATATGTGCAAATTCGCAAAAGAGCAATATTTCTAAAGACATGCGCAAGAATTGGGCTTTATTATCGGGGGACACACAGATATACTATGTATATAAGGCGAAAGAAAGCGTCTTATGTCAAAGCGCACGTTTTATTATTTTAAGGAGGTTTGCAACGATGAAAAAGATTCTCAGCATGGTTCTCGCGGCAGCGCTGCTTCTGTGCCTGCTCGCGGGCTGCGGCGGAGCGCCGCAATCGTCCTCGCCCGCGGCGCCGGCGGACAGCCAGCCCGCACAGGGCGCCGACAGCCAAGATGCGGCCGACGAGCCCGCAGCGGCCGCTTCCATCAAGGTAGCCGCGCTCAGCTCCGCGTATGAGACCGCTTATCCCGGCATGTGGCAGGAGGTCTGCGACGCCTTTACCGCCGAAACCGGCATCGAGGTAGAGCTGATCTGCGACCAGAACCTGGAAGACGTGATCGGCCCGTCCATGCAGGGCGGCGATTACCCCGACGTGATCCATCTGGCCACCGGCCGTGAGAAAAAGCTCACCGAGCAGTTTATCAAGGACCGCAACATTGCCGACATCACCGACGTTCTGTCGATGACGGTTCCCGGCGAGAGCGTGAAGGTCTCCGACAAGATCATCGGCGGCTTCACGGATACCACTGTCACCAACCCCTATGGCGACGGCAAAACGTATCTGGCCCCCATGTTCTACAGCCCCTGCGGCCTGTTCTACAATGCCGGCCTTTTCGCCGAGAAGGAATGGGAAGTGCCCGCCACGTGGGACGAGATGTGGGAGTTGGGCGACAAAGCCCAGGCCGAGGGCATCTACCTGTTCACCTACCCCACCACCGGTTACTTCGACGCATTTTTCTGGGCGCTGATGTACTCCGTGGGCGGCCCGGATTTCTACAACAAAGCGCTTTCTTTCGAGGAGGGCATCTGGGATACCCCCGAGGCGCAGGAGTGCTTTGACATCGTAGCAAAGCTTGCTTCGTACACGAACCCCGTCACCCCGGCGCAGGCCAACGATCAGGACTTCACGCAGAATCAGCAGCTGGTTCTGGACAACAAGGCCCTGTTCATGCCGAACGGCACCTGGATCGTGGGCGAGATGGGCGACGCGCCCCGCGCCGACGGTTTCGAGTGGGGCATGACGGCACTGCCCGCTGCCAAGGCCGGCGGTTCCGGCGCCAGCTACTGCTGGCTGGAGCAGGCGTGGATCCCCGCGCAGGCGCCCCACATGGACGCTGCCAAGCAGTTTGTGGCGTTCCTGTACAGCGATAAGGCGTGCGCCATCTTCGCCAAGGGCGGCGCCGTGCAGCCGGTTCCCGGCCTGACGGATAACCTCGACGGCGACAACAAGATGTTCTACTCCATCTACGACAACGGCGCCGACGCCGCGATGGGCAGTTTCGCCACCTATGAGGCGGTTCCTGGTCTGGGCAGCGAGCGCGAGATCTTCTTCGATCCCGTCAACGGCCTTGTGAACGGCTCTGTGACGGAGGAGCAGTGGATCGAGGGCATCAAGACCGCCAGCGATCAGATTCGCGCCAATCTGGTGGAGTGATCTCTCCGCACAGGATCCGCATCCGGCACTATCGTCCGTAATGCAGACGGCGGTGAGCGGTACCCGCTCACCGCCGTTTTTCACTCCATGAAAAAGGAGCGGTCTTATGCAAAAAAATAAAAGGCGCAGCCTGTTTATTGTGCTGTGCGTAGCCCCGGCGACGATTTTGTTTTTCCTGTTTATGGTGATGCCCACGCTGAACGTATTCCGCATGTCCCTGTTTGAGCGGGGCGCCTACTCCCCCACGGAATCCTTTGTGGGCTTCGCCAATTTCAAGATCCTGTTCAAAGATACGAAATTTATCACCGCCATGCAGAACACCATTCTGCTCATCGTCACGGTAACGGTTTCCACCTTCTTTTTCGCCATCGTGTTCGCCGCGATCCTCACGCGCGAAAAGATCCGGGGGCAGAATTTCTTCCGCATCGTTTTCTACATTCCGAACATTCTCTCCGTGGTCGTCATCGCAGGCATCTTTTCGGCGATCTACAAGCCGGAAAACGGCATGCTCAACTCGTTCCTTTCCATGATCTCCGGCAAAGAGATCCTGATCCTCTGGAAAGATCAGCCGATGGTCATCGTCAGTGTGATCATCGCCATGGTCTGGCAGGCCATTGGCTACTATATGGTGATGTATATGGCGTCGATGTCCGCCGTACCGGTGGATCTGTACGAATCCGCAAGCCTGGACGGCGCGAGCCGCGTAAAACAGTTTTTCGAGATCACGCTGCCGCTCATTTGGACAAATATCCGCACAACGCTTACGTTCTTTATCATCTCCACCATCAACATGGCGTTTCTGTTCGTCAAAGCCATGGTGGCGAAGGGCATGGCCGACGTGGGGCTCAGCTTTATGTACGCGCAGAAGGACGAGGGCCTGTACGGCTACGCGATGGCCGCGGGCGTGATCATCTTCCTGTTCTCATTCACATTGTCCGCCGTTGTCAACAAGGTCACCAAGCGTGACGTGCTTCAGATGTAAGGGGGCGGGATCATGGAAAAGACAAAAAACAATTCCGGCGAAAAGCTGTACAAAGCGTTTATCTATGTGGTGCTCATCACGCTGGCGGTGCTCATTTTAGTGCCGGTAGCATGGGTGTTTATGGCCTCCGTCAAGCAGAACAGCGAATTTTACGGCAACCCCTGGGCATTGCCCGCCTCCTTCTACTGGCAGAACTTCGTGGACGCCTGGAATGCTGCGAGCATGGGCAGCTATATGCTCAATTCCGTGATCGTCACGGCGCTGTCGCTCGCGCTGCTTCTGGTGGTGGCGCTGCCTGCGGCGTACTGCCTCTCGCGTTTCCAGTTCAAAGGCAGCAAGCTGCTGAACATCGCCTTTATGGCGGGGCTGTTCATCAACGTGAACTACATTGTGGTGCCCATCTTCCTGATGCTGCGCGACTGGGAGAGCTGGATGCAGTATCTCTTCGGCCTGAACAATATTTTCATGAACAACCTCGTCACACTGGCTGTGGTATATGCGGCCACCGCGCTGCCGTTCACAATCTATCTGCTCTCGGGCTATTTTGCGACGCTGCCCTACGCCTACGAGGAGGCCGCCTACATTGACGGCGCGGGCTACGGCACCACGATGGTGCGCATTATTTTCCCGATGGCGCAGCCCTCCATCCTCACCATCATTCTGTTCAACTTCCTCTCGTTCTGGAACGAATATATCATTTCGATGACATTGATGAGCAGCGCCACCGGACAAAAGACGCTGCCCGTGGGCCTTTTGAACCTGATGCAGGCGTCGCAGTCCAAGGCGGAGTTCGGGCGGCTGTACGCCGGGCTTGTGCTGGTGATGCTGCCCACGCTGATTTTGTATATGTGCGTACAGAAAAAACTCACCCAGGGCATGACCGTGGGCGGACTGAAAGGGTAAGGTGCGGCTATGGAATTCTGGAAAAAATATCCGTCCCTGCGCATCGCTCTGATGCTGATCACCTTTATTGCGGGCTTTGCGCTGCTGATCTTCGGGTGGAAAATGACAGGGCAAATGAAAGGTCTTTGCTGGATGCTCGTAGGTCTGGTGCTGCTGCTGTGCACGCTTTACCTGTATAACACCCGCTTTGCCGACCCGCCCGAAAGAAAGGCAAAACGCAAAAATACACACTGAGAAGAGGTGTCCCCCATGAAAAACGAAAACAGGGGCCGTGTGACGATTCCCACCGATGTGGACGTCATCCCCGAGACGCTGCAGCTTTTACAGCGCTGGGGCGCGGACGCCATCCGCGACTGCGACGGCACGGATTTTCCCAAAGAGCTGCGGGACACCGGCGCAAAGGTCTACGCCACCTATTACACCACGCGCAAGGATAACGCCTGGGCCAGGGCAAACCCCGACGAGGTACAGCAGTGCTATATCATGACGGGCTTTTACACCGCGAGCGGCGGGCCGCTCGCGATTCCGCTGATGCAGGGCATCAGTCCCGAGCTGATGCAGGTGAACACGCGCGACGACATCCGGCGTTGGTGGGAAGTGATGGACCGCACCGTGGGCCTGCCGCTCTCACCCGACGCATGGCGCTATGACGCGCCGTCCGGCTGCGTCGTCATCGACGCGCCCGAGGCTTTTCATGATTACACCGTCAGCTTTTTGGCGTATCTTGTCTGGGATCCCGTGCACATGTACAACGCCGTTACGAACGACTGGAAAGACTTCGAGCACCAGATCACGTTTGACGTGCGCCAGCCCAAAACGCGCAAATTTACGATGGAGCGCCTGCGTAAATTCATCGCGGAGCACCCGTATGTGAATGTGATCCGCTACACCACGTTCTTCCACCAGTTCACGCTCGTATTCGACGCGCTGCGGCGGGAAAAGTATGTGGATTGGTACGGCTATTCGGCGTCTGTTTCGCCGTATATTTTGGAACAGTTCGAAAAAGAGGCGGGCTATCGCTTCCGCCCGGAATTCATCATCGACCAGGGCTACTACAACAACCAATACCGTGTGCCATCGAAGGAATTCAAAGATTTCATGGCGTTTCAGCGGCGCGAGGTGGCGGCGCTTGCCAAAGAGATGGTGGACATCACCCACGAGCTGGGCAAGGAAGCCATGATGTTTTTGGGCGACCACTGGATCGGCACCGAGCCGTTTTTGCCGGAGTTCGCCTCCATCGGCCTTGACGCCGTGGTGGGCAGCGTGGGCAACGGCAGCACGCTGCGGCTAATCTCGGACATTCCGGGCGTAAAATACACGGAGGGGCGTTTTCTGCCGTATTTCTTCCCCGACACGTTCCACGAGGGCGGCGACCCGGTGCGCGAGGCAAAGGAAAACTGGGTGACGGCGCGGCGCGCCATCCTGCGCAAGCCCGTCGATCGCATCGGCTACGGCGGCTATTTAAAGCTCGCGTGTCAATTCCCCGAATTTCTCGACTATGTCGAGCATGTCTGCAGCGAATTCCGCGATCTGTACGATAAGATCGGCGGCGCGGCGCCCTACTGCATGAAAACCGTGGCCGTGCTGAACAGCTGGGGTAGGGCGCGCGCATGGGGCTGCCATATGGTGCACCACGCGCTGTACCAAAAGCAAAACTACAGCTATGCGGGCGTGATTGAGGCGCTCTCCGGCGCGCCATACGATGTGCGCTTTGTCAGCTTCGACGAGGTAAAGGCCGACCCCACCGTACTGGACGGCGTGGACGTGCTTTTGAACATCGGCGACGGCGACACGGCCCACACGGGCGGCGCTGTCTGGGAGGATGCGGCGGTCTCGGCTGCGATCAAGCGCTTTGTTTGGAACGGCGGCGGCTTCATCGGCGTAGGCGAGCCCTCCGGGCACCAGTATCAGGGGCGTTATCTGCAGCTAGCAAATATCCTGGGCGTAGAAAAGGAAACCGGATTTACGCTGGGTTATGACAAGTACAACTGGGACGAACACCCCGGGCACTTCATCCTGGCCGACTGCACCGGGCCTGTCAATTTCGGCGAGGGCAAAAAGGGCATCTACGCGCTGGAGGGCGCCGAGGTGCTGGTGCAGCGGGAAAAGGAAGTGCAGCTCGCCGCAAACACGTTCGGCAGTGGGCGCGCAGTTTATATCAGCGGCCTGCCCTATTCGTTTGAGAACAGCCGCCTGTTGCACCGTGCGGTGCTGTGGAGCGCCCACGATGCGGACAAGCTGAATGCGTGGTTCTCCTCGAATTACAACGTAGACGTACACGCCTACCCGGAGCGCGATATCTTCTGCGCCGTCAACAACACCGACGCGCCGCAGGCGACCACGATCTACCGGGGCGATGGCTCCTGTTTTGAAACGGAGCTGGGCGCGGGCGAGATTCGCTGGTATGGGATTTAGATGCTTTTTTATCCAATAAGGACAAGCCCTGCGCTTCCGGCATTTGGCCGAGGCGCAGGGCTTTTTCTCTTCTTTGCTTTTCCTTGCTCTGATATGTTATCCTTTTCGCCCGCTCACATCTTGGTGAATGAGAGCGTCCAGGGGATGCCAACGCCGATGTTATATGCCTTGGCAAACGACCCCTGGTTGATGGCAAGCGCCATGTGGTTGACCGAGTTCATATAGACGATCGGTTCGCCCACGCGCACGTCCGCGAAGGAGCGTCCGTAAACAATGCGGTTCATATACACCGGCATATTGTTGTTGCAGATGCGCACCTCTACATAATCGCCGAACTCGAAGCCCAACGCACGGAACATATCGAACGGAATCGAGGTCCAGAGCGAGCCGAAGCGCACATCCAGAATATCGATCTGCCCGGTGACGGAAGTCTCGTCCTGCTGCGCGCCGTACAGCCCAAGGGACACCACCTCAGAAAGCGCCATCTGTGCGCCCACTTCTTCGTAAGAGATCGTCTGCGAGGCAAGCCGCGCGCCAGTGTAGGCATACACATCCCGGCCGTGGAAGGTATAGGAGAGCAGGCTGTTTTCCAGCCGGTTGGTGCGCTCCTCGATCTCCCGCAGCGTCTCGATGCCCACAAAGGCGTTCAGGTGCGTGAGCGTGCCATTGTTCGGCGTAACGATATACTGCCCACCTCGCGTTTTTGCCACCACGCTCTTGCGGCTGGAGCCCACGCCCGGATCGACCACGGAGACGAACACCGTGCCCGCCGGCCAATAGTTCACCGTCTGAAACAGGCGGTAGGACGCCTCGAACACGTTGTACGGCGTGATGTCGTGCGTGATATCGCCCAAAATCAGCCCCGGGTCCACCTTGTAGGCAACGCCCTTCATCGCGCTGACGGCGCCGTCCACAAGCCCAAAATCGCTTTGAAATACAAGAAAATGATTCATGCTTTTCTCCAATTTTCTCTTTGAAAAATGATTTTTTAAAGCAGCGCGAGCGTCGCCTTCCAGTCCTTCCCGAAGCCAACGCCGTATTTTTGCATAAAGCTCGCCTGGTTGCAGTCGAGACAGAGAAACAGCGAGGATCCGCAGTAAAGCACCGGCTCGCCTTTCGGCACAAAACCGAACGATTTTGCAAACGGCACGGCGGCGTCAAATACGGTGCTTTCCGCGTGCGTGATGCGGATCTGCACCTGATCGCCTTCTTTGCAGGGGAGCTTCTTCCATGCCTCGTTGGATACATAAAACTGGATGCCGCCAAAGTGCGCAAGGCCCGTCATTACCCATGTATGCACCGTGTTTCCGTCGATCTTCGGCCGGAGGGCGTATTCCTCGCACTCCACGATCTCTTCCACGGGATAAGCCGGGCCCACTTCCTCGAAAGTGATCTTGCCGGAGGCCAGCAGCGCACTGCAATAACCGAACAGATCGCGCCCGTGAAAGACGGATACATCTTCCTTTGCGTGGAAGCGGTTGCGCGTTTCGTCGATCTCGCGAATCGCTGCAATGCCGACGCCGTACTTCAAATGGGTGAGCGTGCCATTGTCCGGCGTCACGACATAGGTGCCGTCGCACAGCAGCGCCACCGACGCCCTGCGCGCGGTGCCGACGCCCGGATCGACCACCGAGACGATCACCGTACCGGCGGGCCAGTATGGTTCGGTGGTATTCAACGAGAGGGAAGCCTCCCACGGGTCGAATTGCTTGATGTCGTGGCAGAGATCGTAGATCTCGAGCTCCGGGTCTGTAAGCTTGATCACGCCTTTCATGGAGGCGACGGCGCCCCATGTGGTGGAAAAATCCGTTTGTAACAGGATCGCGGGTTTCATATTACACCAACTTTTTCAATTTTATAGCATTCGTTTTCGCGTTTTCCGGCCGCAGCACAGGCTGCCCGCTGCGTGCAGCACATTGCAAAGAACACGGCCGCGGGCGGCCAACAGGCGGATTTCGGTTTGCCCCGATTTGGTTTCGCGCCGGAATGTCCTGCACAGGGATGAGCGCAGGCGGCTTGCCTATACTTCCATCAGCTTCAAGATCGCCCTGTGATAAATTTCCAGCGCCGAGATGCAATCGGCCTCGCGGATGCGCTCGTTTTCCTGGTGGGCCAGCAGCTCCGAGCCCTCGGCCACCGCGCCAAATGTGACGCAATGGCCGAATACCTTCGAGTATGACACTCCGCCGGAAATGGCGGCGGGGCATTCCCTCCCAGTGGCCTCGGTATAGGCTGCCTTCAGCGCAAGGATATACGGATCGTTCTCCGGCGTAAACGTGGGGGGATCGTCGTAGGGCAGCGCTACATCGTAGTCCGGCAGGCTTTGCCGGAGCGTTTCCGTGAGCGCCGCCGAATCCACGCCATATGGATAGCGGCAGTCCACCAGGAAGCGCAGTTTTCCATTTTCGATGGAGGCGATGCCGGGATTCAGCGTCAGCCGGCCCATCGGAGAAAGATCGTGTTCCAGTCCCGTGCCGCGGCCGTAGGCATCCCCGAACACGGCCGCAAGGCGGCAAAGCGCCTCTTCCCCGCAAAGCGCGGCGAGCAACCGCAGCAGGTCGGACAGTGCATTGCGGCCCGCCTCGGGCTTGGAGGCGTGCGCAGCTTTTCCCTGCACATGGATGAATAAGCCCTCGGGTGTCTGCCCGACCCTGGCGGTTAT
Organism: Subdoligranulum sp.; assembly: GCA_014799685.1. Lineage (GTDB taxonomy): Bacteria > Bacillota > Clostridia > Oscillospirales > Ruminococcaceae > Ruthenibacterium. The sequence goes on from JAAVHN010000022.1 coordinate 30,895, forward strand.
GCCCAGCCTTTCCGCCTCCCGCTTGGCGGTCTCCGCACTGACACCGGCAGCGCTGTCCAGCACAGCCGCCGCCTCGGGCGGGATCACGTTCGGCTGGATGCCTGCCGTGAGCGCACGGACGGCCCCGGTATATGCACCTTCCACCGTCCACATCAGCGCGCCCTTTTCGCCGTTCACCATCGGAAACGCGCCGTCCGGCGTAAAGGCAAAGGCCGGCAAGCCCGCTTTGCCCACATACCAGCGCATATCGTCCATTGTACGCTCCTCGTCCGTGCCGTAGACAAGGCAGATCTCCCGCTTCGGGACAATGCCGCTGTCCTTCACGAGTTTCAGTGCAAGGAATGTGAGGTACGCACCCGCCTTCATGTCCTGGGTGCCGCGCCCGTGCACACAGCCGTCGTGCACGCTGCCGGAGAAGGGATCCTCCGCCCAATCATCCGGGACAACGCCCACGACATCAAGGTGGGAAACAATGTCGATGCGCTCGCGCCCGCGTTTTTGTTCGGGCTCATGCTCGTGTTCGCGTCCGTGCTCACCCTCGCATTCGCGCCCACATTTGCATTCGCGCCCACCCCACGATGCCGAAAAGGCCCTGCCATCGTATTCCCGGATGACAAAGCCCTCCCGCGCGCAAAGGGTCTTAATATAGTCCAGCGCACGGGCCACAGGCGCGCCGCACGGCGCGGCATCGGTTGCTGTGGCCCCCTCATATACGGAAGGAATGCGCACCAGCACGGAAAACTCCGGCCGGTGCGCCTCCCAAATTTGCTGATAGCGGTTCAATGAAACGGATACCATACCATATATTCTCCCGGTGCTATGATGCGTAGCGCGATGACCACGGCGATAAAGATGTACAGCGCAATGTAGAAAATCTTCATCTGGCCGTCGCCCTTCACATCCTCATGCTCGGCGTAATAGGTTCTTGTCTTGTTCTTGCCGAAGCCGCGCAGATCCATCGCGTTGGCGATATTGCCCACGCGGTCGAAGCTGGTGACAACGAGCGGCACAAGGATGATCACATTCTGCTTCAGCCGCTGCCACAGGCTCGTGCGCTTGGCGTCTAACTCCATGCCTCTGGCCTGCATCGATATTTTAATGTTTGTAAAATCGCGCAGGATATCCGGGATGTAGCGGAATGCAATGGAGACGATCATGCACACCTTGTACGGCACTTTAATGGCATACAGACCCGCCGCCAGCTCGCTGGGCGTGATGCACTGGATGAACGTCATGGCCGCGAAGAAGGTGGCCATCAGCTTGCAGAAGCGCACTAAAAAATACCACATGGTCTGCCCTGTGATGATATAGTGCGATGTGATCTGGAACAGCACCGTAGAGCCGCCGCACACGCTGGCACCGTAATCCGGGTCGATGACCCAGATAAGGAACAAGTTCAAAAGATTCGAGAGCACCACGATCACCGCGATGGCCTTCACGCTCTTGAGCTTCGCTTTCAGCGAGGCAAGGCCGATGATCGAGAGGGCGAGCGCCGAGAAAATGATGCGCATATCCCACGTGGCGATGAGCAGAATGACGATTGCAAAAAACAGCCGCACCTTCGTCTTGCCGGTGAGCTTATCCAGATAAGTACCGCCCGGGGAGAGATTGATGAACAGTCGTTGATCCATGACTCACTCCCCCCTCTCGCAGTCGATAAAATAGTGGATGTAGTGCTCCGGGTCGATGCCGCAGCGCTCGGCCAGCGTGACAAGCGAGGTCTGCTTCAAATTCGCGCGCGTGATCACATCCTCATTGCTCAGCACCTTGAATACGGCATCGTCCGCAATGCATTTGCCGTCGGCAAACACGATGGAGCGGTCGGTATATTCGATCGCAAGGTGCATATCATGCGTGATAAACACGATGGTGATGTTGTACTCCCGGTTGAGCGCGTCGATGAACTGCATGATCTCGGTATAGCGCTTGTAATCCTGGCCGGCGGTCGGCTCGTCCAGAATGATCACGTCCGGCTGCAGCACCAGGATGGACGCTATGGTAATGCGCTTTTTCTGCCCGTAGCTGAGCACGCCGACGGGCCAATTGCGCATGCTGTACAATCCGCACATCCGCAACACCTTTTCGCAGCGCTCCTCGATGACGGATTCTTCAAAGCCGTTCAGCGTCAGCGCGAGGGAGACTTCGTCCCGGATCATATCCTTCACGAGCATCTGGTTCGGGTTTTGCATCACGTAGCCGACCATACGGCCGATCTCGCGGATGGAGAGCGCGGTGCAATCCTGCCCTTTCAGGCGCACCGTGCCCTTTCGCGGGCGGATGATGCCGCAGATGAGCTTCGCCGCCGTCGATTTGCCCGCGCCGTTCTTGCCGATGATGGAGATCTTCTCACCGCGGCAGATATCGAACGACACATTATCGAGCGCAAGACGCTCTTTGCCGTAGCCGTAAGAGACGTGCGAGACCTCGATGATCTTTTCCCCCTTCGGCTTCGGCTCACTGAGCACGCTGCTCTGAAACGCCTTCGCAACGGTATCCTTATATTTGGCAAAATCGAGCTCCTCGATGTTGTCCAGATGCTCGTTTTCGCCGAACTGCACGCCCGCGTTTTTCAGCGCCGAGAGGTACAGCGGCTCACGGATGCCGTTTTTCTTCAGCGCGTCGGAGCGCAGCAGCTCGTCGGGCGTCAGGTCCAACAAAATGCGCCCTTCGTTCACAAGGACGATGCGGTCCACATGGCGATACAGCACATCCTCCAGGCGGTGCTCGATGATGAGCACCGTTTTCTCGTGGTTTTTGTGGATCTGGTCAATCAGGTCGATGGCGGACATGCCCATGGCCGGGTCCAGCGCCGCGAGCGGCTCGTCGAACAGCAGCGTCTCGACGTCCTTGTTGTGCATGATCCCGGCCAGCGAGACCTTCTGCTTCTGTCCGCCGGAAAGGCTGTAGGGGATCGCATCCAAAAATCCGTCCATATCAACGATCTTGGCGGCTGCGTCAACCTTGGTGAGCATCTCGGGGCGGGGGACGGCATCGTTTTCCAGAGAAAATGCAATATCTTCACCAACCGACAGTCCCACAAACTGGGCATCGGAATCCTGCAAAACCGTGCCCACGTGGTTCGAGATGGTGAAGATATTTGCATCCTTGACTTCGATGCCGGAGACCTTGCAGGACCCCTTGATTTCGCCGTCATAGGAAAACGGGATCAACCCGTTGACGCAGTTACCGAGCGTGGACTTTCCGCTGCCGGACGGACCGAGAATGAGCACCTTTTCGCCGCTGTAGATCGTCAGGTTGATGTCGTGCAGCGTGAACTCATTCTGGGATTTGTAGCGAAACGAAAAGTCCTTAAATTCGATAACCGGCTTTTTCATTGCACCCGACCCTTAGTCTTCCTTGGAAAGGCCAGTCTTGCGGGCATTGCGCTTTGCAAGGGCGAACAGCACGGGGATGCCGATGACGATCGCGACAGAAGCGTCGGAGACAACGGCCGCCCACGCCTGAATCCACGTAACGGTGAGCTCGGAGGAATAGAACAGCACGGTGAGCACCGGGGTAACAACGCCGAAGCCGAGCGCCACGCCCACGACGGTGACGATCGCATAAATAATCGCATGCTTCACGCCGAATACGCCGTCATCGATCTTCGCGCCGTACAGCGGCAGCAGGCCGATGAAGAAGCCGGCCACGGCGTTGCCGAACGACCAGTCGAACCACAGACCCCAGCCGCCGATGAGGTCGGCGATGGTGTTGCCGATGAGGCCGGTGAGCGCCGCGGGCAGCGGGCCAAACAGCGCGCCGACGATGGGCAGAACCACATAGGCGCTCGTGAGCGAGGTGTTCGTCGTCACCTTGATGCCGCCAAAGTCCATCAGCACGCCGAACAGCGCGGCGCCGATGGCGATACCGACAATGGTTTTGGTGTCCCACTTGCCCAAGAGCAGGGCGCCGATCGATTTTTTCTTGTTGTTTCCCATGATGACCAATCTCCTTACTGTAAAAAATGGATGGATGATCGCATCCGCCGCGCCGCGGCGGCGGGCTGGGCCGCCCCCCGTGTGAAACAGATCCCTGCGGGGCAAAACCCTTCCCGAAAAGCAAAACGACAGGAAACGCCTGAAGAAACGCATCTGCCCTTTCCACCGATTTTCCTGCCGTGAAACCATCTTTATCTTACTGCAATCCCGCCGATTCGTCAAGGTTTTTTTGCGTGTTTATGAAAAATGTGTGAACGCTTTTCCGGTTTTGGTTTTTTCGTCTTTTACTTTCCCGCTCCCGTTCCCTCCCCTTGTTTTTTCGGCCTTTTTTCTCGCTTATATGCCCTCTCGTGCTCCTTCTATCATGCTTTCCCTTCCTGGTTTCTTTTCCCTCCTGCTTTCCCTCTTTTGCTTTCTCTCTTGTTTTCTGCAGATAAATGAAGCATAATGCTGTGTAGGGGCAGTGCATTTTGGGATGCGGACCGGGATGGGCAATATCCCTCCCATATGGAGCCGTGGGCCTGTGAAGCTGCCGTCTTTCGAGTCTGCGGGCACTCGCATTCCATTGGGCCAAAAACGAAAAACGGCAGGCCGCAGGCAGCGAACAGGACGAATGAAAAAATATAAATCCGTCAGAATTTATGTAACATTTCCGGTCATCCGCAGTCATAGACACAGAGAAGGGCAGAAAAAGGACTGCCGGTGCGAACGCACAATGGAAAGCGAGGTGTTTGGGTGGACGGCTTTGAAAAGATTTATTCGGAATACTACGATATCGTATTCGGGTACATTTGCTCCCTTTGCCGGGATGAACAATGGGCGGAGGAGATCACTCAGGAGGCTTTCCTGAAAGCGCTGAAAAGCATCGATTCTTTCCGCGGCGAATGCAAATTGAACGTGTGGCTTTGCCAGATTGCAAAGAACACATTTTTTACCGCAGCCAAGGGGCGGCAGCGGCAGGCGAACTGTCCGCCGGAACAGCTTTCCGCCGGAGAATCGATCGACCAGAAAATTGCCGACCGGGAAACGGCCCGCCAGATCCACCGGCTGCTGCACGGATTGGAAGAGCCGTATAAAGAAGTGTTTTGGATGCGCACCTTTGGGGAGCTTTCCTTCAAAGAGATCGCCGCTTTGTTCGGGAAGACAGAAAGCTGGGCGCGCGTTACCTATCACCGGGCAAAAATCAAGCTTCAGGAGGGTGTGCAATGAAATATCCCTGTGACATGATCCGGGACCTGCTGCCGCTCTATCTCGACGGCGTATGCAGCGAGGAGAGCAAACGGGCCGTGGAAGCACATCTGCAGGAATGTTCCGCCTGCAAAGAGTTTTATACCGCGGTGCAGGATGCGGATGCCATCGAAATCGACCCGCACAGTGCGGACAGAGAACTGCAAAAGGCTGCTTCTTTTCAAAGCATCCGGAAAAAGCTGGTGAGGAGGCAGGTCCTCGCAGCTTTCGCCTCCGTTGCAGTATTGCTGGCCGTCGTATGTTTCATCGTCGGAGTATTAAAGAGTGCCGGGAAAAACGTGGAATATGCGGATAATATCTCCGTTTCCATGGTGGACGGCAACCTCGTCGGACGGCTGCAGGGAAGCCGGATCGATCAGATGCGCATCAAGCGGGTATCCGTTTCAGTGGGCGAACAGGAAAAAAACTATTTGTTCTTTTCCATGGCAGATACAAAATGGGATCAGCTGACGACCAACCCCAATTCATTTTCGGAACGCACGCTTTGCTTTGCCGACAAAGGCGCCGGGCAGATCGATGCCATTTACTATTACACGGGAGAATATGCCGGGATCGAAAGCATGAGCGGCACAGAATTGCAAATGATCATCGATGCATCCGTGCTGCTCTGGGAAAAATGAGGGATCGATATAGGGCTTCTTTCGGGTACGAGTTCCCTCCCCACATGCCGTATGGGTGCAAAACCCATGCGGCATTACTTTTTCAAAATGATCCGGTTTCTTTGTAACAAAATTCAAAAAACGCAGTCATAGAAGCAACACAAAAAGGAAGTGTGGTTTTTATGCTGCAAAAATTCAGACGGAAATGCAGGCCAACAGTTTTATTGCTGATTTTCGGCTTTGCCATTTCTTTTACGGCTGTGTTGACCGGCATCGGCGCCCTCCAGTCACTTCTCGCAGCGCTGTCCAAAATGGATCGGGACGTTCCCATTTACGAGACAATGCAAAACACCGGCCTCTCTCTTGCCCTCGCGATCTATGTTTTTTCCGTCGCGAACTGCCTTGTTGTCACAAACTATTGGATCCTCTCGCGGCGGCGCGGTCTTGCGGTTCGAAAGGCTTTTGGGTGGACGAATGGGCAGCTGGCCTGCATGATCGTCCGGGAAATGGCGGAAACGCTCATCGTCAGCCTTGGCCTCAGCGGCATTTTGCTCGCTTTGCTGAACATGGGAAATCCCGGGGTGTTTTCCCTGAGGCTGTCCCCCTTTTTTATTCTGGGTACACTTATTTTACTGTTGTTTACGCTGTTTATTTCCGTGCTGATCCCGACAGTGCGGATCCTGCAGATCCATCCCGCGGAGGTGATCTCGTAATGGGCGCGGTCTTGCGTTTGGCTGCAAAGGAGATCCGAAAAAAGAAATTCCATTCTCTTTTGCTGTTCCTCGTCTGCCTGCTTGCCATGTACATGACCGTAACTTCCGTCACCAATGCGACAAGCGCAGCCTGGCAGCAGAAGATGTTTGAAAGCAGCCTGGGGTTCAACATGGAAACCGTTTTGCATCTGGACTACCATGACACAAAGGAAACCGATACGTTTGCAGCCGTGCTGGCCGGGTATCGGGAGTATATTGCCGGGCTGCCCGGCGTTGAAGCCGTTGGGCAATTTGACGCGACAGGGATGTTCTTTTCCGAGCTTCGCAGTCTGGAACCCTATCTTGAGATCAATTCCAAAATCGTTTCAGGCGGGCGATATGCGGGATGCCCCGGGATCACGCAGCTTTTGAACGTGGATGCGGCGCTGCTGCCCCTTGTAAAAGGCGGCGTTTCGGGCTTTGCGGAACCCACGGGCGGCCATATTCCGATTTACGCGAGCGACGTATTCCGGGATATCCTGCCCCCCGGAGCATTGCTCACGTCGGAACGGACCGGCGAGGTGTTCGAGGTGGCCGGCTATTTTGCAAAGGGCAGCGCTTGGGTGGACGAAAACGATCTGATCCGATTTCCGATGGAACCGCTGGACGGCTGGTTTATCGCGCCTTTCCCGGCCGGAGATAAAAATGATATTCTGACACAGCTTTCCTGCCTGCACAACACCTATGCGCTGCTCGGAGAGGATGCAGACGTTGCATCCTTGAAACGGGCAATTCATGAATACTCCGTGCAACACGATTTTGAAGCCACCGCAAACACCCTTGCGGAAGAATATGCCGCATACTGCGCGGAAACCGCGCCGTTTATCCGAACACAGATCGGTCTTGCGGTATTGATCCTGGCGATGGCGGCCAGCTGCATCATTGCGGTATTTACGACCAATACGCTGCTGAAGCGCGGGCAATACGGCATTCTGATCGCAAACGGGTTCACCCTGACGGACATCGCTGTCTGCATCATAGCAGAAATCTCAATGATTCTTTTTTTCGCGATGCTGCTTGCGTGGGGCGCAAAACTGGCGGAGCTTCTGACAGGCGGCGATTTGTTCCGGGATGTCTTACTTACCGCACACCTGCAGTTTACTTTGCCGGCCTGTTTTGGAATCGGGGTGCTGCTGGTGATCTTCTCGGCGGCGATCCCGGCGGCCTGTATCTTTCGGTACCGGCCGTGCGAACTGATGGGAGGAAACACAAATGGCGATCATTGAACTAAAACAGGTCACAAAAGAGTACCGGAGCGATGCCGTCGTTACTCCGGCTTTGTCGGGGATCGATCTGAGCATCGAAGCGGGTGAATTTGCCGCCGTCATGGGGACATCCGGTTCCGGCAAAACGACGCTTTTGAACATCATCGGCTGCATGGACCTCCCCACGGCTGGAACGTATTGCTTCGACGGCATGGACGTCACCCGCGAAAAGGAAAAGCGGCTTGCGTTGCTCCGCGGCAAACAGATCGCCTTTGTCTTCCAGCACTTCGCCCTGATCGACGACTACACGGTATTTGAAAATGTGGAAATGCCGCTGCTCAGACAAACTCTTTCAAAAGCAGAGCGCAGACAAAAGGTTCTGTCCGCGCTTGGCGCTGCCGGTATTTCCGAATTGGCGCAAAAAAGGCCGGCTCATATCTCCGGCGGGCAAAAGCAGCGCGCAGCAATCGCACGCGCGATTGCCTGCGATGCCGGTGTGATCCTGGCCGACGAGCCGACGGGCGCACTCGACAGCAAGACCGGAAAAGAGATCATGGGACTCTTTTCCGGCCTGCATGCGCTGGGAAAAACGATCGTACTCATCACGCACGACAGGCAGATCGCCTCCTTTGCAAGACGTCTGATCACGGTTCAGGATGGGAGGATCATAAACGATGAACAGATTTAAGAAGAACAAGACCATTCTCCTTGCAGCGGTCCTGTTCACAGCAGTTTCCCTGCTCGCGCTTGCTGCCTGCTCCGGCGGACAAACGGAGTACGAAAGCATCGAAAGCTTTGAATATCACTTTTATCCAGAGGAATATGAGGAGGATCACGCCCCGGCTCCTGTGACATTTTCTTTGGACGAAAAAAAGCAGCATCAGTTCCAAATCGATGCCGCCTGCGAAAGCGGCGCGATGGAGATCGGCGTTCTTTATGGAGACGAATCGGTAAAACTGGATCCTGTTTCTGCAGACGCTCCCTGTAATGAGCTGCTGACGATCCCGGCCAATACGGCCGGAGAACTTACCGTCACCGTTTCGATCACGCCGGACACAAAAGGCGAGGTGATCGGAGTGCTTCTGGCGCCTGCAAAATGAAAGTTCCAATTCGGTTATGTATTGCCAGGGCAAAATCCAAGGTAATGTGCGGACGGTTTTATCGAAATTGCAGTCCCGCCAGCAATACAAAACCGAATTGGGGATATGAAAAAGGATGCGGCCGCCGGTTTCACAACACCGGCGGCCGCATCTTCGCTTATTCTGCATTCAGGGCAGCGCTTTTATGGCAGTGTTTCCTCAAGAATGCTCCTGCAGCCAGCGCAGGGCAAAATACGCGTAGGCCGCTGTGCCGCGATAGAGGACCGCGTCGTCGAAAACAGCCTTGGGGTGATGCTGCGGATAGGCGTAGCCCTGCGCCGCATCGCCCGCGCCGAGGAATACGCCGATGGTGGGCACCTCGACGCTCACAAACGCAAAGTCCTCGCTGCCGCCGCCCACCTTGCTCTGTGCGGGCACCGGCGGCAGAACGGCCGGCCCGAGCAGCTCGGTAAGATATTTGCGCGCTGCTTTGGACATCGCATCGTCCGCGATCATCGGCGGGCAATGCTTCGCAAACGTCACCTCGGCCGCCGCACGGAACATCGACGCCGTCGCTTCGGCGATCTCCACAATGCGCTTTTTCGCAAAATCGGCCATTTTACTGTCGGCCGCACGGATGGTGCCTTTCATCTCGGCCGTATCGGGGATCACGTTGCTCGCCTCGCCCGCGCGCAGCATCCCCGGCGTAATCACGAGAAAATCGCCCGGCGTCAGCTCTCGCGCGTGCAGCTCCTGCAGCGCAAGATGGATGTGCACCATCACATTGATGGGGTCAACCGTGAGGTTTGGCATCGCTCCATGGCCGCCCTTGCCTTTCACGACGATGCGGAATTCATCGCTCGAGGCCGAGCCTGTGCCGCCGTCCGGGATCATCAGGCAGCCGTTCGGCAAAGGAATGCCCGTCGTCACATGCAGCATCATGGCTGCGTCCACGTGCGGGTTTTCCAGCACGCCGCTTTGCACCATATCGTGCGCGCCGCCGAAGATCTCCTCGGCGGGCTGGTACATCAGCTTTACCTGCCCTTCCAGCTTATCCTCATATTGCTTCAGCAGTCCGGCGGCGCCCAGCATCATCGCGGTGTGCAGGTCGTGCCCGCAGGCGTGCATTTTTCCGTCCGTTTCGGATCGGTAATCCACCTCCGCCTGCTCGGCGATGGGCAGCGCATCCATATCGCCGCGCAGCAAAACCGTCTTGCCGCCGGGCTTGCCCAGCACGACAACCAGCCCGGTTTTGCCGCACTCCATAGGATCACAGCCCATTTCCATCAGCTTTTGCCGGACGAACTCCTTTGTGAACGGCAGCTCGAAGCCCACCTCCGGATGCCGGTGCAGCGCACGGCGCCACGATACCAGCTCCTCCTGCAGCGCCTGTGCCTCGTTCAGGAACAATGTGCTCAAACCGTCCATCTGATCCACTCCCCTTTTCAAATCTCCCTTTTCAATTTGGTTGGCGCCTGCTGCAAGGCGCGATTCAGATGGATCCGTCTGCCGTGTCATTTTCGATATACACCGCATGATTTTCCGCAAACAGTGCCATAAAACAGAAAAGGGATGCTGCAATCCGCCTGGCGGGCAAACGCTCTTTCAAAGCAACTTTCCCATGGGTTACAGCGTCTGCGCGATGCCGCGCAGATAGTCGCGGAACGCATCGCCGATCTCGGGGTGGCGCAGGGCCGTTTCCACCTGCGCCTGCATCACGCCCAGCTTGTTGCCCATATCGTAGCGGCGGCCCGTGAAATCAACGCCCGTCATGCCGCCGGTGCGCGCCAGCACGGCCATGGCGTCCGTCAGTTGAATTTCACCGCCCGCCCCGGGCTGTGTTTGTTCCAGAATGTCGTAGATCTCCGGCGTCAGCAGGCAGCGGCCCAGGATGGAGTACAGGCTGAACTCCTGTCCGGGCGCCGGCTTTTCAATCATATCGGTGATGTGGTACAAATTTTCCGAGAGCGGGCTTAATTTCATCGACGAATACTTCGCGATATCGGCGCGCGGCACCTCACGGATGCCCACACACGGGCGGCCATACTGTGTATAGGCACGGCAAAGCTGCGCGGCCACCGGATCCTCGCCCATAATCACATCGTCGCCATACAGCACCACAAACGGCTCGTCCTGCGTGAACGCGCGCGCCATCAAAATGGCATGGCCAAGGCCCTTTGTCTCCTTCTGGCGCAGGAAAAAGATATCGGCAAGGTTTGCCGAGGCGCGCACATCGGCCAGCAGCTTTTCCTTGCCGGGCTTTTGCAGCGCGGCCTCCAGCTCGGGCGCACGGTCGAAGTGGTCCTCGATGCTCGCGCCGCCGCGGCCGACGATCAATAAAATCTCCTCAATGCCGGCGGCAACCGCCTCCTCTACAATATACTGGATCGCGGGCTTGTCCACAATGGGCAGCATCGCCTTGGGCATCGCCTTTGTGGCGGGCAGCATCCGCGTGCCGAAGCCGGCCACAGGGATCACCGCTTTTTTTACCTTCTGCATGGAATGACTCCTTTCGGTTCTCTCTTTTTGCGCCGCCGAAATCCCGCGGCGCGGCGCTGCCTGGCGGCAAGCGTTTTTTCTCTTTTCCGTTCGCCTCAGGGGCGCGTTCAGCCGTAGATCAACATCATCATCTGTTCCGGCCCTGCCCAAAGGTAGAGAGCAACCGAAGCCAGCATCGTCAGCACAACCACAAACACCGTCACCGCAACGGACGGCCCGCCCTTGCGCCTCAATACGTCGTGATAGCCGTCCTCATCGGCGGCCGTCTCGCGCATCGCGTGCATCTTTTTCGCCGCACTCTGACGGAACAGGTAGAACGCGAACAGGCACGCGGCGATGCGGCCGCCCCAGCCGAGCAGGCCGCACACGCCCGTTAAAACATTGAGTGCCGAAACGGAGATCCCCGCCGCCCATGCGGCGCCCGTCATCGAGGCGACTGTTAAAACCAGCGGCAGGCTTCCAAACAAGCTGACGGCCAGCGCCAGCAGGCCCCAGCCCCACATCCCGCGATAAAAGAAATAGTACTCGGGAATGAACAGCGCGCTCCAGCAAAAGCTGGTTTTGCGCCCGCTCTCGTTCATGCGCTGGAACTGGTACAGATAATACGGCGCGGAATTGCCGATATACGTCATCCAATCCTGCGTGGCAATGCCGTCGTACTCCTTCGCCAGGTGCAGCTGCGTCATCACGGTTTCCTGGGAGTACTGGCCGTTGCGGAACGCGTCCGTGCCGTTCTGGTCGGGCGCGGCGTAATGGGGCGCATACTCCGGCGCATGGTAGGGCGCCATGCCGGGCCGAACCGGCTGGCCGCACCGCTCGCAGAACAGCGCGTCCGGCGGATTCTGCGTATGGCACACCGGACACACCGGGCCGCCGGCATTCACATCCGGCTTTGCCTCGGGCGGAATATATTCAAATTCCCCGCCGTGCTTTGCGCTGAACACGCACCGCCCCTCGGCTGCATAGCACGCCCTGTGATAGGGCGCGCCGCACTCCGGGCAGACGACAATGTCGTCGCCCTCCTTGAACACCTTATGGCAAGACACACATTTGTGCCCTTTCCAATCCATCATACGGCATCCTCCTGATCCGCTGCACTTTTTTGTGCTTTTTACCATCATACTCCAAAATAGATGCAAAAGTAAAGCCCAAAACGCCTTTACTTTCTATTCTGTTTTTATTATAATAGAAAAATGTGAACAATACTATCCTTTGGAAAAATAAAGTGAGGGTTTTATGGTTATTTTAGACGAAGTAAAGCACCGTTTGTCGGAACTTGCGCCCGAGGTGGCCGATTTGCACGACGCGCTTGCCATCGAGCGCGGCAAGCTGCGCCTGGAGGAGCTGGAGCAAAAAAGCGCCAGCCCGGAATTTTACGACGACGCGGCGGCGTCCGGCGCGGTGTTTGCCGAGATGGGCGAGCTGAAAGATAAGCTGGAACAGTACCGCACGCTGCAAAGCATGTTGGAGGACGCCGAGACCCTGCTGGAGATGTGCGCCGAGGACGACGACCCCGCCCTTGCAGAAGAAGCCGATACCGCCGTAAACGCGCTTGCCGCCAAGGTGGAGGAAATGCGCCTTGTGACGCTGCTGAACGGCGAATACGACGCCAACAACGCCATACTGACATTCCACGCGGGCGCGGGCGGCACCGAGGCGCAGGACTGGGTGGAGATGCTGTACCGCATGTACACACGCTTTGCCAACCGCCACGGCTGGACGGTGAAGGTGCTGGATTATCTGGAGGGCGACGAGGCCGGCATCAAATCGGCCTCGATCCTGATTGAAGGACACAATGCCTACGGCTTTTTGCGCAGCGAAAACGGCGTGCACCGTCTGGTGCGCGTATCGCCGTTCGACGCTTCCGGCCGCCGTCACACGAGCTTTGCCTCGCTGGAGGTAATGCCGGAGCTGGACGACGCTATTACCGTCGAGATCCGCCCGGAGGACGTTGAGATGGAGGTGTTCCGCTCCTCGGGCGCAGGCGGACAGCACATCAACAAAACCAGCAGCGCCGTGCGCCTGATCCACAAGCCGACGGGCATCGTCGTAAGCTGCCAGAACGAGCGCAGCCAGTTCCAGAACCGCGATATGTGTATGAAGATGCTGGCCGCGAAGCTGTACCAGATCAAGGAGCGCGAGCACCTCGAAAAGATCAGCGACATCAAGGGCGTGCAAAACGCCATCGCGTGGGGCAGCCAGATCCGCAGCTATGTGTTTATGCCCTACACACTGGTGAAGGATCACCGCACGAGCTTTGAAAGCGGCAATGTGGGCGGCGTGATGGACGGCGATCTGGACGGCTTTGTGAACGCTTTTCTGAAAATGTCCAGCAAGGGCGAGCTGTAAAACGGGGACGGCGTTGGGCGCAGAGGAAATCCGCGCCGGACGCCGCCTTTTTCTTTGACGCAGGAGGAACTTATGAAACAGGAAACCAACATCCGGCGCGCATTTCTCCGAAAGATCAACGAAATCGTGCAAAAATGCCTTCCCGCCCTGCTCCCACTTTGCAGCTGGCGGATCGCAAAGCCTCTTTCGCAGGAAAACTTTGCGCAGAACTCCGCCCATGACATTGCGGGACGCTTCATTTTCGACCAGAACACCCCGGAGATCCACGCCTTCCGCTTTGGCAAAAACCGCGCGGACGCTGCCGGATGCGGGCCGATCGCTGTATATAACGCGCTGCTTTTGACGGGAAAAGGGGTCGGTTTTTCAGAGGTGATCCGGCGGATGGAGCAAAAAGGGGGCACTGTACGGGGCGGCGTCTGGGGCGCCAACCCCGCGGCCATCGCGCGGGTACTGCCCCTGTTCGGCATACAGCCCCGGCATTGCAAGACGCCGGAACAGCTTGCAAGCGCCCTTGAAAACGGCGATACCGCGATCATGATGATCTGGAACGACAAAAACGATCTGCGGCGCGGTGCGCACTTTTTCACCGTTCAAAAAACAGCCGGCTGTTATCGGGCGTACAACCGTTTTTCGGGGCAGAAAACGCCTTTCACGCGGGCTCATTTTTCAGAGATCCTTGCAAATGCGCGGTATCTCTCGGGCTATGCCCTCTCTTTCGCCGGTCCCGCGGCAGCCTCTCCCGTTTTTTCTGCTATTCCGCCCTCCCCCACACCCCCTTCTTCTCCTGCAAAGGAGACGCGCGCATGATTTTTACAGCGCCCACCAAACAGGCCCGTGCCCATCCCCGGCACGGGCGCCGCAAAATTTCTTCTTTTTTTGCATTCTGCTCTTGACTTTTCCCTTTTGCTCTTGTATTATGATTTTATCAGTACTGATTTTTTTACAGTGTAATACTCTGTTGCAAAAAGGAGCAGTGATCGCAGAATGAAAAAGACATACATGGACAGACTTGCGCGATGGGCGCTGTGGCGGCTTCCCCGGGAGGAAGCAGAGAGTGTGATCGCCGACTATCAGGATATTGTGAATCACCCGCCCGGTACGGAAGAAGAGCTTGTCCGCCGCCTTGGCAAGCCGCAGGATGTGGTCGGGCTTCTCACCGATTCCCGCCCATACACCGTATGGCTTGGCGTGTTTATCCTTCTCTCGCTCTGCGCACTCGCACCGTGCTTCAGCGATGACAATTCGGCTTTGTGGGTCCATTATTTTGATTTCATCGCCTATATCCTGTCTGTTTTGGGAACGCTTGGGGTGCTTGTGTGGTTCCGGCGGTACGGCGCAAAGGAGCAGCGGATGCCGAGGGCGCTGCCCATTGTACTGACAGTCCTCATCGCATGGTGCGGGGGCCTGATCCTGTTCAACTGGCTCTGGATGCGCGATCCAATCGCCTATGTACAGGCTACGGAATGGCTCGAACCCTATATCGGCAACTTCACCATGGTTGTTACCCGCGTCTTTCGCTTCGGCAGTATTGCCGCCGCGCTGGCCGGTGTGTGGGGTCTTGTGAAAGCGCGCACGGGCGACCGGCGGTGGATCGCAGTGTACATCATGGCGCTTTCCTCCGTGCTGCTGATGATCGGTTCGCTGCTGCTGATGCGGACCCTCGCAAGCTTTGGGGACGGATGGTATTGGCCCTATCTATGGCAATATATCATCATTTTTCTCGCAGGGCTCATCGGCACGGGCGCTGCGCTCCGCTGAAAAAAAGTATAAAAGGCTTCGACGGGGTTTTCCCATCGGAGCCTTTTTGGGTAAAAACGGTTTTGGCCATCGCCCGCATGCACGGCAAGGCGGCAAACGGAGCCGTTTTTAAAAGCGCATCACAGCTGCGCGATCTTATTGCGGTACACGCGGCGGTAAAATACAACCGCCAGCGTCATAGATGCGGCCTCGGCGATCAAAAAGCTGAACCACACGGCGTTCAGCCCCACCAGCTTTGCCAACAGGTATGCGCTGGGCAGCAGCAGCAAAAGCTGGCGCACCACGCTCATGATCAGGCTGAGCACGCCCTCTCCCAGCGCCTGGAATACGCTGGAAAGCGCGATCGCCACAGCGGCAAAGCAGAAGCTGACGGAAATGATGCGCAGCGCCGGGACGCCGATCTCGATCATCGTCGGCGATGCATTGAACAGCCCCAGCAGCTGCTTTGGCGCAAGCTGGAACAGCAGCGTGCCCGCCGCCATAATCGCCAGCGCCATACCCAGCGCCAGCCTTGTCGCCTGCCGGATGCGCTCTTTACTGCGGGCGCCGTAGTTGTAGCCCACGATGGGCACCAGCGCGTTTGTAATGCCGAACACCGGCATGAACACAAAGCTTTGCAGCTTGAAATAGACCCCGAACACCGACACCGCCGTCTCGGTAAAGCTGATCAGGATCATGTTCATGCCCACGGTCATCACGCTGCCGATGCTCTGCATGATGATTGAGGGCAGGCCCACCTGATAGATGCCGCGGATGGTCTGCCAGTCCGGACGAAAACCCCGGAGTTGCAGCTGCACCTCATGATTTTTCAGATGGTTCAGCACCAGCCCGGTCGTCATGCCGCAGAACTGGCCGATCACCGTCGCCCACGCCGCACCGGCCACGCCCATCGCGGGCAGGCCCAGTAAGCCGAAGATCAAAATCGGATCGAGCACGATGTTCGTCAGTGCGCCCACCATCTGGCTGATCATCTGGTAGGTGGTATTGCCTGTCACCTGCAGAATGCGCTCCACCGTGACGGCCATGAACAGCCCGAATGAAAGCACCGTGACGATGCGCAGATAGGCCGTGCCGCCCGAGAGGATCTCGGCGTTCTGTGTGAACGCACGCATAAAAAAGCCGCTGCCCACCGCACCGAACACCGCAAATACCACCCAGCTGAGCACCGTGATAAAAACGCCGTTCGCCGCCACGCGGTTGGCCGCCTCGTAATTCTTCTCGCCGAGCCGCCGGGACAGCAGCGCGTTGATGCCCACCGCCGTACCGACGGACACTGCAATCATCAGGCTTTGCACCGGAAACGCAAGGCTCACGCTTGTGAGCGCGTTTTCGCTTACCATCGATACAAAGATGCTGTCCACAACATTGTACAGCGCCTGCACCAGCATGCTCAGCATGATGGGAAACGCCATGCCGGGCAACAGCTTCGCCATCGGCCGCGTGCCCATGATGTTTTCTTTTCGTTCTTCCATTGTTTTTTCTCCTGTCTTTGCTTTTTGCTTCTTACCCCTCCATTTTATCACATTTCGCGCAAAAAGCGAACGGGGAAACCTGCCGATTTCCCCGCCGCGTATTTCGTCCTTTTTGTCTATTTGCACAGATAAATATCTTTTGTTTTGGTAAATAAATATAAAAATGTGCTCTGAAATATTCTTCGACACACATCCCCGCAGCGCATTCCCGAAACCCGCGCAGCTTCCAAAACAAAAATGATGAATTGTGCATTATGCATTTCAAACGCCCTGCAGCCGCACATCCTCGCCGCAGAAGCACAGTGTCTCGCAGCTGCCCAAAAGGCGGGAGACGATCTTTTCCGTATAGCGGCGCTGCAGGTCGGCATCGTTGACGATGTTGCTGGTGTAGATGGTGGGCAGACGGCGGCACACGCGCGTGTTAATCAGTCCATACAAACAGCTGCTGACATACGGCGAGATGTACTCCGTGCCCAGATCGTCCAAAATCAGCAAATCAGCGCTTTGCAGTGCCGCCAGCGTGTCGCCCTCCGCATCGGAAAAGCGCTCGCGCTCAATGGCGCTGAACGCGTTTTGCGCGCTGACATAGACGACGTCTCTCCCCTGCTCCAGCACAGTGTTCGCGATGGAGAGCGCAAGGTGCGTTTTCCCCAGTCCCGCGCTGCCATAGAGGTACAGGCTCGGGCTGTTCCCGGGGGAAAAATGCGCGGCATAGTACCGGCAGTATTCCAGCACCTCCGCCATATGCGCGCGCACCGTCAGCTCCTGCCCGGGCAAACGCGTATCGGGGTATTTTTCCAGCGAAAACGTATCAAACGAGCAGAGCGCCAGCGGGGACGACGCGTTTATCGCGGCGCGGCGCATCCCCCGCACCAGCGTGTGGACACATTCGCACACCGCGCCGCCCACCCGTCCGGTATCCTCGCACACCGGGCACGTATAGGCGGGCGCCAGCCTTGCGGCCAGCGCGGGGTCTGCCTGCAGCAGTGCCTGCTGCGCTGCGTCGGCGCGTGCCGCCTTTGCCAACGCGGCGTCCACCTCATCCTGCGGTGCGCCGGACGCGGCCAGGCGCGCGGCCTCGATGCCGGCGGCTGTGCGCTCTTTGCGCAGCTCGGCCAACTCCGGATGCTCCCGTTCGGCCTGTTCCTGCGCGGCACGCCGGGCCGTCACGACGCGCTGACGGCGGGCTGCCACGGTGCGCTGCGCGCGGCGGTATAATTCTTCTTTTGTCACGGTTTCTCCCCCTCTTTGGCCGGTGTGTATTGATCCGGCGTTTGCCCGTCCGGCATGTTCGGAATGCGCGGCGCGCGGCGCAGCCCGCCGCCCAGAATGTTATGCCGGGCCGCCGGTTCAGCCGCACGGACATTTTCCGCCTGCTGGGCGCTCCCGGCCATCACGTCGCGCACCGTCTTGTAGCCCTTTGTATACCATGCGCGCAGGATGCCGTTTACATATTTCACGTTCTTTTTCTCATCCGCATAGGCGATGGCCTCGGCGATCATCGCCGCATCGTAGCCGAAGCTCTCGTACCAATCGGCGATGGCGCGGCCCTCGGCCTTGGTGAATTTCGCATCCTTCAAACCGAACAGTTCCGCTGTTTCCCGCTCGTGCGCCGCGCGCGTTTCCAATAATTGCAGATAGCGCTCGGCGGCCTCGCCCGAATCAATGCCGTCCCGCTGCCAGCCCAGCAGCGCGCGCTCGATATACCGCGCGCTGCGCTTGCCCAGTGCCGCAAAATGCGCCACGCCCAAAAGGATCATATCCACGGGCATGCCGTCGGAAAGATACATCGAGACGAAGATATTCGTATCCGCCTGCGTGACGACGCCGCCCATCAGCCGCTGGCATTCCTGCACCAGCCCCGCGATGGACGCGTCCGTCTGCGCGGCGGCGTTCACCTCGGCCGTTGTCAGGCGTGCCCGCGGCGCGGCCTCCAAATCGCCGCGGGCAGCGGGCGTTTCATCGCTGTGCAAAAGGCCCGTGCCCTTCCAATATACCAGCGCCGTGCGCGCCTGCTCGGCCCCCTTCAGCCGCAGGGCGGCGGCAATGCGCGCGGGGTCGGTCTCGCCTGTATCGATCACGTACAGCGCAACGCGCAGCCAATCCTCCTCTAACTCGGGCAGCTTCGCAAACACCAGCCGCGGCACGGCCACGCTGTCGCCCTTATTTTCCGCAAGACGGTATGCCATTTGCGTTCCTCCAAAACTTTGATCCCCATTCGGTTACGGAGCGCCGGAAGCAAACGCCCGGGGAAACGCACAGACGATTTTGGGGGCGCGCCGGCCCGGCAATGCGAAACCGAATTGGGATAAACCTCAATATCCGCACGGAACAGGCTTTTCCGTCCCGAACTCTGTTTTTTATTGTAGCATATTTTTTCCCGATATGCTATCATAAAGACATTCTCGCGACAAAACTTTTCAGGGAGCATACGATATGGAACTGCCCACCATCCCCGCCAAAACCATCGTGCACAGAAACAAAAGCACTGCGTGGTTTGGCACGCAGTACACGATGAATCTATACAAGGGCTGCTGTCACGGCTGCATTTATTGCGACAGCCGCAGCGAATGCTATGGCGTGCAGGATTTTGATTCCGTGCGCGTAAAGGAAAACGCGCTTGTCACCGTGCGAAACGAGCTGCGCGCCAAGGCGCAGACGGGCGTCGTCGCCACCGGATCGATGAGCGACCCCTACAATCCGTTCGAGCGCGATCTGCTCCTGACGCGCCGCGCGCTGGAGCTGCTGGGCGCGTACGGGTTCGGCGCCGCCATCGCCACCAAAAGCACATTGATCACGCGGGACATCGACGTTCTGCGCGAGATCAAAGCGCAGGCTCCCGTGCTGTGCAAGATCACCGTTACAACGGTGGACGAGGCGCTGGCCGCGAAGATCGAGCCGCACGCGCCCACGCCCGGTGCACGTCTGGCCGCCATCGGACAGCTTGCAAAAAACGGGATCTTCGCAGGCATCCTGCTGATGCCTGTACTGCCGTTTATCACCGATACGCCGGAATCGGTCCGTGCGCTCGTGCACGCTGCCGCAGATGCCGGCGCGCGCTTTGTCTATCCGGCGTTCGGCGTCACGCTGCGCCAGAACCAGCGCGAATACTTTTTGCAAAAGGCAGAGGAAGCTTTCCCCGGCGAAAACCTCGCCGCGCGGTACGTGCACCGCTACAGCACACGGTACGAGTGTGCCAGCCCAAACGCCCGCGCGCTGTGGCAATGCTTTACCGAGGCGTGCGACAAGTACGGCCTTTTATACGAGATGCGGGATATCATTGCGGCCTACAAGCAGGGCTACCATACCCAGCAGCTCAGCTTGTTTGGGGCGGAGGACTGAGGTCTTTCGCGGCGCACCTTCCATCCTCCGGAAGAAAAACCTGCACCGATTTTCCGGCAGGGCCTGCGATCCGGTATTCCCGCACGCCGGCCCGCTGCGTTTCACAACTGCCTTGCGCCCAGGCGCCTTTTTCCTCTTGTGTGATCGATTTTGCCCTTTTATAAACTTTACCGCCCCATCCGGATTCGGATGGGGCGGTTCCGTATGATTTACGCAAAGGGGTTTTCGGTGGGATACGGCAGAGCCTTGGGCTGGTTGTAGGCGATGTCCTCAACACCAAGCATCTTGAACACCTCAAACAGGGCCTTGCCGTAATGGCCGAAAGCCACCGCGCCGTGGTGGGGGTAACGCTTCTGAATCAGAACATGGCGGTAGAAGCGGCCCATCTCCGGAATGGCAAACACGCCGATGCCGCCGAAGGAGCGGGTCTTCACCGGCAGAACCTCGCCCTGGGCGATGTAGGCCCGGAGCCGTCCCTCGCTGTCGCACTGGAGGCGGTAGAAGGTGATGTCGCCGGGAGCGATATCGCCCTCCAATGTACCCCGGGTGAAATCGGGCTCGGAGTCCTTGGGCTCCAGCAATCGGTGCTGGATGAGCTGATACTTCACCGCCCGTTCGGAGCACAGCTTGCAGCTGGGCGTATTGCCGCAGTGGAAGCCCATGAAAGTATCGGTAAGCTGATAATCGAATTTCCCCTGGATGTCCTCCTCATAGAGGGCGGCGGGGACGGAGTTGTTGATATCCAGCAGCGTGACCGTGTCGCCGGAGACGCACATGCCGATGTACTCGGACAGCGCGCCATAGATGTCCACCTCGCAGGAGACAGGGACGCCCCGGCTCACCAGACGGGAGTTCACATAGCAGGGCTCGAAGCCGAAGGCCTCCGGGAAAGCGGGCCAGCACTTGTCGGCGAAAGCCACATACTGCCGCGCGCCCTTGTGCGCCTCAGCCCAATCCAGCAGCGTCAGCTCCAGCTGCGCCATGCGGACGCTCATCTCGGGGTAGTAGCAGCCCTCACCCATTTCCCTGGCCATATCCTCGCACACTGCGGGAATGCGCGGGTCGTTGGCGTGGGCCTTGTAGGCCACCAGCAGATCCAGCTCGGAGTTTTCCTCGATCTCCACACCCAGCTCGTACAGGCCCTTGATGGGGGCGTTGCAGGCAAAGAAATCCTGCGGCCGGGGGCCGAAGGTGATGATCTTCAGCCGGCTCAGCCCGAGGAGGGCGCAGGCGACGGGCTTGAATTCGCCGATCATTTTGGCGATGTCGGCGGCGGTGCCCACGGGGTACTCGGGGATAAATGCCTTCAGATGCCGCATGCCCAGATTGTATGAGCAGTTGAGCATCCCGCAGAAAGCGTCGCCCCGGCCGTTGATCAGGTCGCCGTCTCCCTCGGCGGCAGCGGCGTACATGACGGGGCCGTCAAACCTCTGGGCGATCAAGGTTTCCGGCGTCTCGGGGCCGAAGTTGCCCAGGAAAACCACCAGCGCATTGCACCCGGCGGACTTCACATCGTCCACGGCCTTGAGCATATCTTTTTCATTCTCTACGGTGGTTTTGCACTCGTAGATGTCCAGACCGTCCTTCTTGCACGCCTCAACGACAGCGGCACGGCGGCGCTCGGACAAATCGATGATAAAGCAATCACGGGAAACCGCAATGATGCCCAGTTTTACCTCGGGGATATTGGTAAGCATTTGTTTTCCTCCTTAAATACAGTCCGATATATCAATGTTTTCGCCCTTGAGACCGATATGGGCGCCCCGGGCAGCCTCTTTGCTGTCCGCGTGGGCAAGCAGCCACTTGTTGCGGGCGGTGAGCCAGGTGTCCTCCTCGTTCATCGGCTGCGCGCCGGGGGCGGCGGTATTTGTGCCTCTGGGCAGCACCACGGCCACCCGGAAGCCCTCCGCTTCGTCCACGTGGCAGGGGGCGTAGTGCAGGGTGGTGGCGTAGACCTCCACCGGGATGCCGGCGGGAACCCGGAACGCCTTGACCACAGCAGTGTCCAGTACACCGTCCACAATCTCGTCCTGCCGGGCCAACAGAAGGATGAAGTCCCCGGCGCCCACGTTCACCTCGCTGTCCCGGTGGTACTCCAGACAGTTCAGCCGGGTGTTGCGGCCCCAGCACATGCCAAGCTGGACGGGCATTCCGCCGTAGGCATTGTTCTGAAGCTGGCCGTAGACGCAGGTGGCCTCCAGTGCGGGGATACTGGGCTCATAGGCCGTACCGGACTCCGGCAGGGGGATGGCGTCCATGGCCTTGCGCAGACACACGGTGTCATAGTTTTCCAGAACCTTGCCGTAGGGCTTGAACTCCGGATCGTGGATGGAATAGATTTTCATATTGTTGGTCACCTCAAATCAAAATGGTTTCTCCTGGTTCATGGTTTTTCTTGGTTTCCACAGCAGACCGGGGCCGGAACAGCCTGCAGCGGTTCGCCCGGTTCTTGCGGACAATGGTGCATCACGTCTTTCTCACGGTATTACCCGTTCCAATCGGCGAAAACGTCCTTCAGCGCGGGATAGAGCCGGCGGAACTGCTGATAGCGCGCCTCATACCGGGCGGCGATCGCCGGATCGGGTTCCACCGTCCCGGCGGTGCGGACCAGCCTGGCGCAGGCGTCCGCCACAGTAGGATACAGCCCGCAGGCCACCATGGCCAGCATCGCTCCGCCCATGCCGGGGCCCTGTTCCGATGCGGGGATCTCCAGACGGATATTCAGGATATTGGCCATCATCGTCCTCCACAGGGGGCTTTTTGCCCCGCCGCCGCAGATCTTGCTGCGCTCGATGCGGATGCCCAAGGATTTGGCCACCTCGAAGCAGTCCCGGATGGCGAAAGCCACGCCCTCCAGCACGGCCTGGGTCAGGTCGGCCCGGCTGGTGTCCATGGTGATTCCCGTAAAGGTGCCCCGGGCTCTGGTGTCGTTGATGGGTGAGCGTTCGCCCATCAGGTAGGGCAGAAAATAAACGCGATTGTTCCCCAGCCTGTCTGGGGTGATGTCCGCCTGCTCCCCGGCGTAATCCCGCGTTTTGAAGATGTCGTCCATCAGCCACTTGTTGCAGCTGGCAGCAGACAGCATACAGCCCATGAGATGGTAGTACCCGTCCGCGTGGGCGAAGGCGTGGAGGGCGTTGCCCGGATCCACGCTGAATTTCTCGCTGGAGATGAAGATGGTGCCGGAGGTACCCAGGGAGATGTTGCAGGCCCCCTCGCCCACGGTGCCGGTGCCCACGGCCGCGGCGGCATTGTCCCCCGCACCGGCGCAGACGATGACGCTTTCCGGCAGGCCCAGCTCCCTGGCGATTTCCGGCTTGAGGGCGCCGGCCGCCTCGTAGCTCTCAAAAAGCTTTGGCATCTGTGCCTCGGAAACACCGCAGATGTCCAGCATTTCCCGGGACCAGCACCTGTGCTCCACGTCTAAAAGGAGCATGCCGCTGGCGTCGGAATAGTCGGTGCAGTGGACGCCGGTCAGGCAAAAGTTGATGTAGTCCTTGGGGAGCATGATCTTATCAATTTTTGCAAACAGATCCGGCTCATTCTCCCGCATCCACAGCAGCTTGGGGGCGGTGAATCCGGCAAAGGCGATGTTGGCCGTGAGCCTGGACAGCCTCTCCTTGCCGATCACGCTGTTGAGATAGTCCACCTGCCCGGCGGTGCGGCCGTCGTTCCAGAGGATGGCGGGACGAATCACGTTGTCGTCCTTGTCCAGAACGACAAGTCCATGCATCTGTCCCCCCACACCGATGCCCGCCACCTGGCCGGCGTCGAAACCGGCCAGAAGTGCGGGGATGCCCTCCAGAACGGCACGTCTCCAGTCCTCCGGGGCCTGCTGGCTCCAGCCGGGGTGCGGGAATTCCAGAGGATACTCTTTGGATACGATGTTTTGAATGGAACCCTCGCCGTCCATCAAAAGAAGTTTGGCGGCGGAGGTGCCCAGGTCGATTCCGATATACAGCATAGTGTTCTCCTTACTTGGAGCCAGCCTTCCAACTGGCAGCTGCGCCGAGCGCAACAGCTTCTGTATTTCAATTTTATAAAAATCCTTCATCAATGTCAATCTGATTTTGTTTTAGAATTCTTTTTTTATTAATTTTGCACGGAATAAACCGCATAAATTTAGTTATAACGACAGTTTTCCTTTTAGATTTATAAACTGCCTTTACCTTTCTTTTGAAATTTCAGAAAAAAACCCTTGTGGTTCCTTATTAACAAAACAGAAAAGCCCCCATTTTTACAGCGCGGAATTGACTGTTTTCCATTTCGTGATAAAATATAGAAAACTACTTGACAAAAAGGGAGCCTTATCGAGATGGAGACCGATCGCCGCCGTCAGACCCGCAGCAGCATTTACCGCTATATCTACGACGCCAGGGGCTTTTGTTCCCGTCAGAGCCTGGCCCGGGACCTGGGACTCAGCCTGCCGACCGTGTACCAGAACCTGTCAAAGCTGATGTCCGACGGGCTGGTGCAGGACTCCGGCGAGCAGCAGGCCACCGGTGGGCGGAAGGCCAGCGGCCTGTCCATCGTGCCCGATGCCCGTGTGGCGGTGGGCATTTCCGTGACGGAACACCGTCTGCGCCTGTCCGCGGCAGATCTGCTGCTTCACGAGCTGGCCTATCAGGAGGTGGACACCGGCCCCATTGTCCGATTTGCCGATATCGGCGGACTGCTTGCCCGGACGCTGGAGGAATTTCTGGATCGCGCCTCCATCGACCGGGAGCGGCTGCTGGGGGTGGGGATCGCCCTGCCCGCCGTCATGTCGCCGGACAGCCGGTTCATCACCGCCGCCCCCACCCTGCGGCTGAAAGATGTCTCCCTGGAGGGGCTGACCGGCTCCATTCCCTATCCCACGTATGTGGAAAACGATGCCACCTGCGGCGGTTATGCGGAGTGGTTCCTGCGCGGCAGCCAAAAGGATATGGCCTACCTCTCTCTGGAAAACGGGGTGGGCGGAGCCATCCTGCTGGGAGGTTCCCCTTACAACGGGGACAACCGGCGCAGCGCCGAATTTGGCCATATGTGCATCGAGCCGGGCGGCTTGCGGTGCTCCTGCGGACGCCAGGGCTGTCTGGAAGCCTACTGCTCCCCCCGGCGCATCCGGGAGGAATGCGGCCTGCCGCTGGCCGAGTTCTTTGCCCGGGTGGAGCAGCACAGCCCGGAATGTGAGCCGCTTTGGGACAATATGCTGCGCCACCTGGCCATCGGGATCAACAACATCCGCATGCTCCTGGACTGCGATGTCGTGCTGGGAGGCTTTCTCAGCGAGTATCTGGCACCTTACCTGCCCCGTCTGCGGGAATATGCGGCCGGGAACAATCCCTTTGAAACAAACGCGGACTATCTTCACCTGAGCACCCTGCGCCGGCACACGGTTCCCTTGGGGGTAGCGCTTCACTTTCTTGTTGAGTTTCTGGAGCAAATTTAAAAATCCGGTCAATGATAAATGGGTACTAAGGTAAGACAGTGTGTTTGGTTTAACAGAATTTTTGATCTCCCAAAACACAAAAACGGGCAGGCACTTTATTATGCATGCAACCTTTTCGCGTTTCTGGCGGGCGCCTGTACAGGATATGTGGGCGTGATGCGATGGGGCGGCCGGGCGGCAGCTTTGGGGATGCCGATGCTGTTGTTTGCACGCATCCTGTTATTTCTCTCAAAAAGGGAAAAAGTGACCCGGGTGCAGGAGAATACGAAACGCTCATAGAGCCTCGCTTGCTTTTGCAGGGAGAGCGGAACGAAGCTCCTGCGGATGAAAATCCCCCTTGCTCGCCTTCCAGGCAAATCGGCTCAGCGTCCGGGCGGGAAGGTCGTAGCCGGTTTCCGCCCAGTGCAGCAGCATCTGCGTCAGCGCGCCGGCGAGATAGGCGCTCATATACTCCGGATGCCCGGCTGTTTGGGCGGTGCTGCGGAACAGGTCTATTTTTTGCAGATGATCCTCGATCTTCTGTTCCAAAAGGTAGGTCAGATGGTTGCGCGTCAGAATGTGGACAAAATGCCGCTGTTCGTAAAAAAACGTGAAGAAGCGATCGAAAAAGACCCGCGTCTGCGGGGCCCCGGCGGGCAGGCTTTGGATAAACGCATCAAACAGAAGGGAAAAGTGATAGGCAAGGATCTCCTCTTTTCCGGTAAAGATCTGATAAAACGTCTGTCGTGACAGCTCCGCCCGGGCACAGATCGACTTGACGCTGATCTGTGCATAGTCCTCTTCTTCCAGTAATTCCATCATTGCCCGATGCAGCCAGCGCATGGAGCGCAGGGCCGAGGGGTTGGTTCCCAGATACATGCATTCCCCGCCTTTCATTTTCCGCCTTTTGAACCTGACACTTTTGCGACATTGTACGACTTATGCCCAAATCGTTGACACATGTCAGCTTTTTGGATTATTCTATTCAAAGCACTGACAGATGTCAAGCTTTTTGGGAGGTGTCGATATTGTCAAAAATCATACCGGCCGTTTTGGCCGCCAAACCGGAGGATTATCAACGCCTGGGGCTCACACCCGGCGCACCTGCGCTGTGGGAGGACGGCCTGCGCACGGATGGCCGCGCGGGCAGCTTCGAGTGGTGGTATTTTGATTCCAAGTTGGAGGACGGCAGCAGTCTGGTGATCGTTTTTCTCACAGAACCGATGACGGCACGGAAAAGCGACGGCTTTGCGCCGCAATACAAAATTGAACTGACGCGCCCGGACCAAACCCGATACGAGCGCGATGTTTTCTTTGACGCGGCGGAGGCATCATTCGCGAAGGATCGCTGCGACGTTCAGATCGGGAAATGCTATTTCCGCGGTGATCTGCACCAATACGAGATCCATGTTCAAAACGAGGACGTTGCGGTGGATGTTGTGCTGTCGGGCAATGCTCCCGCGTGGCGGCCGCATACGGGGCATATCTTTTTCGGCCGGGAGAGCTATTTTGCCTGGCTGCCATCGGTGCCGGAGGGAGCGGTGCAGACGACGATCACGCAGAACGGCAAAACCGAGCACCTCACGGGCACGGGCTATCACGACCACAACTGGGGCAATGTCCCCATGATGAATCTGATGCACCACTGGTACTGGGGGCGCGCCAAAATCGGTGATTATCAGGTGATCTCCTCCTATATTTACGGCGCAAAAAAGTACGGATACGCGGAATTTCCAATCTTTATGCTGGCAAAGGACGGCGCCGTGCTGGCGGACGATCCGGAGAAGTATCTGAAATATTCCGAGCAGGACGCCTATATCGATGAAAAAACGGGCAAAACAACGCACAAGACGCTCGTGTACGACTATGACGACGGCAAGCAGCACTACCGCGTCACATACCGGCAGGAGGGCAGCCTGACGCGGGAAAGGATGACTGAGGGAATGCCGTGTTGGAAAAAGACGGCGGCGCGCGTTCTGATGGGGCTTGATCCCAGCTACCACAGATTGTCCGGCAGTGCGGTGCTGGAGCGCTTCGAGGGTGATGCCGTTGCAGAAACCGTAACGGCGCCCGCACTTTGGGAGCAAATGTATTTTGGCAAGGATCGTCCGTAACGATCCGGCAAAAAAGGAGGGCTGCTGCACGAGGAGATGGTCTCTCTGTGCAGCACTCTCCCGAAACAGAACAAAAAGACCGGAACAAAAGCCCTGAGGTGAGGCTTTGCTGCTCCGGTCTTTTGCTTTGTCTTTTCCGGCCCGTTGCAGGGCCGGCACCGTGCCTTTTCAGTCACAGTCGATGTGCAGAAGGTATTTCCCGCAGTGCAGGCACCGAAACAGATATCCAACCGTGCTGCCGTCCTTTGTCAGATCGGTAAAAATTTCTTCATACCAGTCGTCGGACAGCGTTTCCCGCACCTCATCCGCGATGCCCATTTCCTCAAGCTCCGCATAGCCCACTGCCCCCAGATAGGCGCAGAAGTCGCCGCAGTGGGCGCGCCAATACTCTTGCTGCCAGCCGCAGTAGCCGGGGGTGCGGTGGATCAATTCATCCAGCTTGTCGGGGCCGTCCACCTCGTCCGTGGATTCACTGTCCTGAAATTCGCCGCTGTATTTCTCTGCCGCCGCACCGCTGGCGATACAGTGGGGGCACAGATGCTCCACACTCTCCCTGGAATAGAAGGGTCCCTCGTAGATGACGGCGGTCTCCCGCCCGCAGCAGGGACAGGTGACCGGCTCATTCAGCCTGCGAAAGATCCCGGTGGCGAATGGGTCCGGATGGTATTTGAAAAAAGGCAGGTCTGCGTTCATAGTAATCTCCCTTCCTTGTTGCAAGTTCTTTTTCTGTGTCAGCTTTGCTGTCATTGAAAACGGCGTACCGGCGGACAGATCTCCCTGAAGCTGTCTGCGGATCCTTTTCCTTTTGCGCATCAGGCTTTTTCGAAACCGGTGCATTCCATAACGCGGTCCCATGCCGGCATCCCGCCCTGCGCACCGGCCTGCTCTGTAGACAGGCTGGCTGCCACATTGGCAATCAGCAATGCTTTTTCANNNGNNTACTCTTTGGAGAGCGCGCAGGCAAACGCGCCGTTAAACGTATCGCCCGCGCCGGTCGTNTCCATCACCTCGGCGGGGCGCGCCGGGATGCGCANCATCGTCCCATTCTCCCACACGGCNGCGCCTTTTTCGCCCAGTGTGACNATCAGCTTTCCGCCGCACCGCTCCAGCAGGGCGGGCANCTCCCCGGCGTTCGGGAACAGCAGCGCCGCCTCATGCTCATTGGGCGTGATATAATCCGCCTTTTCCAAAAGATCTTCCGGTACCGACATCGCCGGAGCCGGATTGTAGAGCACAAGCTTTCCCTCCTGANGGCCCAATTCCATCGCATAGGCTACTGTCTCCANGGGGATCTCATTTTGCAAAATCAAAATGTCTGCGGACAGAATAGCGTGCTTCACCTCATCCAGATAGGCCGGTGTGACGCAGTGATTTGCGCCGGGCACCACCACGATGCAGTTGTCGCTCTCCGCGACGGTGATCATCGCGATGCCGCTGGATACGCCGGCCACGCGGCGNATATACGTGGTATCCACACCGTTCTGNTGCAGATTTTCAATCAGTCTGTCCGCAAAGGCGTCATCGCCCACACAGCCGAACATTGCAACATCGCCGCCCAGCCGTGCGGCAGCCACCGCCTGATTGGCGCCCTTGCCTCCGGGAACGTATTGGAGATTCGCCGCAGAGACCGTCTCGCCCTTTCCGGGCAGCCGCTCCGCCTGCGCTGTTAAATCCATATTGATGGAGCCGATCACAGCAATTTTCTTCAATTAATCCACCGACCTTTCCTTTCGATACAGAATGGGTTTCCTGAACACACGCGAACAGCGTGANCGGTGTTGCATGGTACAATGTTCTCAAAGCAAAAGCGTCAGCTTTTTGCGGGGCATTGANGCCCCGCACTTTGAATCTTCCTGATTTTTNCATTCGGCNGGCAATGTTGGATCAGTCCGAATAAAACTCGCGCATATCCTCCAGCCGCAGGCANGCNAGACGGCCCTGTTTGATTCCGCTGAGCTGCTCTTCATACTCCGGATAGCCGCCCCCGCAGTCGATGCCGATCATGTGATCCCCGTGCCAGATTTTTAACGGGTCATCCTTCTGGAATTCCTCNGTCGGNGTATGGCCGAAAATCACAGTTATCCCGTNCGGCAGTATCANCGCCGGCAGCATGCGGTTCCATACAGCATAATAAGCCTTTGTTTGGCCCCGAGGTTCCCCAAACACCTCATATGTATCCAGCGGAGCGCCATGCACCAGCCTGAAGGCTTGCCCATTGATGGTCACATTTAGATTCAACGGCAGCGCTTTGAGATATGCGAGGATCTGTGCACGCACCGTTTTGCGCTGGTGTTTCCAGAAGTGATGGGTAACGTCTCCGCCGTTGCGGTACCAATGGGCAATGTAAAATTCGATCGGCTTCGCNGCAATATCTTCCACGCCGTCGTAGGGATCTCCGATTGCCCGCAGCATCATAAATTCATGATTGCCCAGCAGCATTTTGGCATTCGGCATNTCCATAATCATCCGCAGAATCCGGATTCCGTCCGGGTGCCGGTCGATNACATCGCCAAGGATATACAGNGTGTCCTCCGGCTGCAGATGAATCTGTTTCAAAATCGAACGAAACCGCCGCAAATTGCCATGGATGTCAGATACTGCATATGTCATCTGCCANCGCCTCCTGTCATTTTCTCAAAATCGTATGATACCCTGCCGGATCTCCGGCAGCGAAAGCNGCTCCATTTCCCCCATTGCCGTCCAGGCCGGGGACGCAAGAGATGTCATTACTCTGNAAAAAGNNGCCGGGGAACCGCCANCCGCGCCCTGCCCGAGNCAAGGGAGCAAGCCGAGAGTGTGGCCAACTGATTTTCACTGCCGATTTGTTTTGATCCATATTTGAGTCGTATATACCTCGCTTTTTTCGTATTATTTTTTCATTATACCATGATGCCGCCGCAGGCGGCCACAACAACACAAGCTCGCAGAATGCGGGCGGTGTTGCATGGTACAATGTTCTCAAAGCAAAAGCGACAGCTTTTTGCGGGGCTTTTCAGCCCCGCACTTTCGCGCAGCGAAAGGCTTTGAGACTATTATACCATATTTCTTCTCTCCTTGCGAGAAAAAGGTCGCTTTTGGGGCACCCTCCGTAAGGAAGATGCCCCAAGGGTTGGTTATATTCAGGAAGCGCTGAATAAATCGGCGTGTCGGATCGACGGGCAAATTTTTTACCTGTTGAAACCCCAAATTGCAGGAATACTTGGTGTCCCCGCAAGGGGGATGCCAAAATTCTCGGGCGGCAAAACCGCTAAGTATTTTGCAATATTTCAAGATTTTGGGGCAAAAACAGGCGGTTTGGCCGCAAAGGGAACGTGCAGCCGACATTTCCCCCACGGGAAGATGCGGGGTCAAATTTGCCGCCGAAACGCGCGCGAAGATTTATTCAGAGGTTCCTTAAATATTATTTTGTTGAACAGTATAACTATATCGGCTATACCGCATTTTGCGCTTGTTTCGGGTGTGACGTTATCGCAACCTTCTAAACTATGTAATCCACTATAACACTTTCAAAATAAAAATGACATAGTGGGTTTTTCTGCAAACCGAAAGTTACATCTTCGACAAACCGGATTTTATTGTTATCTATATTCTACTGTGATTCAGGCATTTGTATAAATTCGACTTTCTCTCCATCTGAAACGCCAACATACATTTCAGAGGTAAATCTGCCTCTTTTACAATAATGCTCCATGACATATTTTGCTGTATACGGCATTTCCAGATGACATAATTCATCAGTCCGAAACCACTTACATATACCTTCGTTTGACATCAACTGATCAGCAGATTTTAAACCGGCAAAAAAATAATAGTTCTGCCTTATTTCTCCTTTTGTTCTTCTTAATGTTATATATCGTAAGGATAATCCCTCTATATCTGCTTCGTCTATTCCAAGTTCTTCCTTCATTTCCCTCAATACACAAGCCTGTGCATCATTCAATTCATATTCTTCAAAGTGACCTCCAGCCGAGCCTGTCCAAACATTATTTACAACTCTTCCTCCCTGTCTATATAAAAGTAAAATCTTGTCGTCTTTCAACAAATATATAGAAGTCATATTTCGCAATTTACCGTTCACGTTAATTCCTCCTATAAATTCCATACTTATCCCCATAAATTCTATCCTATTTTCCGTCAAAAACAATAAGGGAGAGCCACTTTCTTACGAAGTATCGCCCTTCGGTAACATTTTTGACAGGCTGTTGGTGCGGCTTTTCTGTTTGCGCGTCGCGCAGAAGGGATGGAAAGCGCTGACCCGTGGATCGATCCGGAGCTTCCTCCTATAGCAATTCTCAAAATTGTCAATACGCATCCCGGCGGCAAATTTGCATATCGCCAATTCTGAGAACTGCTATAAAGCCCCGCATTACGCGCCGAAGATCGTCTCGAAGGTTTCCTTCATCGCACGGACGATCACATATTGGCCCATGGTGTTGGGGTGGACGCGATCTGCGGACATGCTGCAGGAATAGTAGTGCGCCGCCAGCGCGTCGAACGGGGTTTGCAGATCAATGTAGGGCAAGCCGTGCGCTTTTGCACAGCGCTCCATTTCGGCGCGGTATCGGTCGGCCATGGCCCGCATCGGGTCCTCCCGGTTCGGCTCTAAAAAGAACGGGCTGCAGAGGATCGCACCGCAGCCGGCGGCCACGGCGCTGTCGATCATCGTGTCCAGATTGCTGCGGTACTCCGCTAACGAGACGTGCAGCTCCGGCTGCAGCGGCCGGTCGAAGTGGCGCCATACGTCGTTGATGCCGATCTGGATGAGAACAACCTGCGGCGCAAGCGCCAGGAGGTCGGTCTGCCAGCGCCCGACAAGATCGCGCGATGTGTTGCCGCCAATGCCCATGTTGACAAGGTGCAGCTGCCATTCGGGGTGTTCGACCTTGACGACGGCGTCCAGCATGCGCACATAGCCGTCGCCCAGCGCATCCATGTGGCCCTCTCCGATGGGCCGCATCCGGCCGCAGTCCGAGATCGAATCACCGATGATCACCAGCTTGACAGGTTTGGGAACATTGTTTTCCATAGAATCCCTCTTTTCGGAAATAGTATGATGATAGTATGATAGCAAAAAACAGGCGTCCCTGCAACGGGGCAGCCCAAAAAAGCGCAAAAAGCGGAGGGGGGAACCGACTCTGCGGCAAAACCGGCGGCCAAAAACCGCCGACCAAAAACCATCGCCCGCGCGGGTTTTCCGTTTGTATTTGATTCAACAGGTCCAACAAGCCGCCATTCACGCCTGTCTCATAAATGTAATTTTGCACAAAAACAATGTCCCACAGATTCAAATCCCGCCCTGAAAAAGACACGTTTCTCTTTACAAATCACCTTTTTAGCGTACAGCCAGCAGAATCATTTCAATGGGTTTGTGCAAGTTGTCGGTTTATGAGACAAGCGCAGACGCCATTCGATTGGCATTGCAATTCATAGGAATCTATGATATTATTATATAGAATTCTATGAAATGAAATCAGGTGACCCTATGAAGCAGGATCAAATCGGTATCTTGATCAAACGCGCTTCCCTGGAAGTGGAAAAAGCGGCGCTGGCGATCCTTGCACCGTACAGCATGAACCTGACCCAGTTCAANATCATCGCCTACCTCTACGATGCGCCGCCTGCGTCCATACGGCAGGTTGATCTGGAGCGGGCGTTCTCCATGACGAACCCCTCTGTCACCAGCGTTTTGCATACGCTGGAAAAGAAGGGCCTGATCCAGCGGGAAGAAAACCCCGAGGANAAACGGAGCAATGTGATCNGCCTCACGGACAANGCCATCCAAATGCAAAGCGCGCTGAAAGACGTGGGCGAACAGATAGAGGAATCGATCGCAAAAAATCTGCTGCCGGAGGAACGCGCGACATTGATCGNGCTGCTGAAAAAATGCTGCAAAATCAATCAAACGGAGGTAGATATTATGAAGCTGACAGAACTTCCCTCGCAGGTGCGTTCTCCGGACGAGAGCATGGANAAATTCCGGGCGCGAATCCATTGGCTGGAAAACAATGACGCAGAGCGCTTTGTGGGCGCGGAACCGGTAGACGCGATCGCACTCTACCACGATCTNCTGGAGCACTACGAGGATGCATATCCCCGCTACTACGAAAAGCGCATNCGGCTTAAGGGGATCGTGTCCAAAATCGGCGCGGATGAGTTTGGCGCGCCCAGCTTCCAGTTTACCGANGANGCCGGGTCCCGCTGCTATGCGCTGATCGTCTTTCCCACAAAGGANNTCTACGACCGGGTGCAGGAGGGCGACCGGGTAGAGATCATCGGCAACGTGGTATTCATTCGCGAGCCCTATGGGCTGGTTGTCAAAAAGTGCGAGCTTCTTGGCCCGGCCGAAATATGATATCAGAATATAGCGATACACGGCAAAAGCCGTGGACAGCAACCAAAAATATGTTGAATNGGAGGGATCGGTATGAAAATCATCACAGTGGAAGAGCACTACAATTCCGCCGCAGTGGCAGAGAAAATCAAAAAAATTCATGAGGAGCACGGTACGGAGGCCGAGCGCGCGCCGATCGGCANGGCTGTCAGCCCGGCGGNCGCGGACGGCGTGACGGAGATGGGGCCGCAGCGCATCGCCCACATGGACCGGCAGGGCATCGACGCCCAGGTGATCAGCCATGCCGGCNCTGTCCCCGCCACGCTGGATCCGGTGTATGCCGTTCCCCTCTGTCAGGAGGTCAACAACGAAATGCACCGGCAGGCAAAGCTTTATCCGGGGCGTTTTTACTGCTTTGCCCACCTGCCCNTGGGCGCTCCGGAAGAGGCGGCCCNGGANCTGGAACGCTGCGTGAAACAGCTGGGCTTTTGCGGCGCGATGATCTCCGGNCACTACCACNATCTGCCCTANGATGACGCGCTGTACTTCCCGATTTTTGCCAAGGCACAGGATNTGGATGTGCCGGTCTATCTGCATCCGGGNCGGGTAGATCCCGCGATCGTAAAACGGTATTATGCCGGCAGCTGGTCTTTGCGGGAAACCTTCGAGCTCTCCGGCTTCGGCATCGGCTGGCATTACGACGTGGGAATGCAGGCCGTGCGGATGATGGCGGCGGGCGTATTCGACCGTCTGCCCGAGCTCAAAATCATCCTCGGGCACTGGGGCGAGGTTGTTGCCTACTATATGTACCGTCTGGANGAAATCGGGACATCCGTATCCGGGNTTGAGCGGAATTTCAGTGAATATTTCAAGAAAAACATCTATGTCAACCCCTCCGGCATGATGTACGAAACNCAATTCAAGTTCTGTCTGGAAAACTTCGGNGCAGACCACATCATGTGGGGCGAAGATTACCCCTATCGCACGCCGGATAACCTCCGCACCATGCTGGANACNCTNGACATCTCTGAGGAAGACCGGGAAAAGATCGCCCANGGCAANGCGGAGCGGATCTTCCATATTTAATCAGAGCTTCCTCAACACAATTTAAAAAGCACTTACAAAGCTTCATCCAAAAACAAATCGATCAGGAGGTATCACCATGAGCAAAGCCTATGACTTTTTNAAAGAATGCAGCCCTTTTTATGTGCTGACGATAAACGGTGATTATCCGGCGGGCCGGCCCTTCGGCGNCGTCATGGAGGTGGGCGNGGATCTGTATCTCTNNACGAATGATTTCNACCAGGCCCACAANCAGCTGCGTGCCAACGGTCACATTCAGATCATCGCCAAAAAGCCGGATTCCATGNCCTGGATNCGNATNACCGGAACAGCGTCGGAATGTACCGACGCCGNGCTGCGGGAAAAGATGTACCGGGAAAATCCAATCCTGCAAAAGCACCATGCGTCCTCAACCGCAGAGCATTTTCTCATGTTTCAGGTGAAGATTGAAAATATTGAATGGAAATAAGGAGGCAAAAACATGGCAGAAATNAAACGGCTTGGCCTGGGCTGCATGGGCATGAACCTGTCCAACAAAGCCCGGTCGATCGAGACGGTCCGCTATGCCCTCGACCAGGGGATCACGCTGTTCAACACCGGTGAATTTTACGGCGGCGGCGAGAGCGAGCTGGTGCTCCGGGAAGCGCTGGACGGTGTGCCCCGGGACAAATACTTCCTCTCCGTGAAGTTCGGCGTGCTGCCAAAGCCCGGCGGCGGCATTTATGGATTGGACGTAAAGCCTTTCAACGTCAAAGCGCACCTGGCCTACTCGATGCACCGTCTGGGNCTGGANTACATCGATCTTCTGCAGCCTGCCCGGATGGACGAAACTGTCCCCGTGGAAGAGCTGATNGAGGCCCTGCTGGAGTGCGTGAANGAGGGCTGGGTCGGCAGCATCGGCCTGACGCAGATCCCGGCCGAGACGCTGGACCGGGCGGCAAAGGTTTCCNCCATTCACACGGTGGAGCTGGAATATTCCCTGGCCGAACCGCGGATCGAGACAAACGGCATTTTAGAGGCGGCGGCGCGAAACGGCGTCAACGTGCTGGCTTTCGGCGTGCTCACCCACGGCCTGCTCTCGGAGCGCGCGCTGAACGGCGCATCCGGCCGGCCGGGGCTGTTTGGGCAGGAAAACCTNAAGTTNGTGGCCGCGCTGAAGGCNGTNGCCAGTGAAAANAACACNACGCTTGAAAAGCTGGCGCAGGCCTATGTCTANGCNAAGCATCCGGAAATGAGCGTCCTCATCGGCACCACGAGCAAGGAGCATCTGCAGGATTCCATCGACGCGCTGTCCCTGGAGCTGACTGCGGACGACATCCGGAAAATCGAGGCGGCGTTCCCGGCATCTCAGGTGCACGGCGTTGGCATGCGGGATTTTGTCTTCCGGGATGGCCGCATGGGGCTGCGGGGATGATCATCATGAAACGCATTTTGGCTTTCACTGCAGCGGTGCTGGTGCTTTTCGGTTTATCCGCATGCGCTCCCGCAGACAGCCGGCCGGTCGCAGATACCACGCCATCTGCGCCATCTATTCCGTCCGCGCCGTCTGGCGAGGCGATCGCGGAGGGGCAGCCGGAGCTTTCCTCTGCAGCCGCGGAGCCTCAGCCGGGNCCNNCTTCTACAGCCGCNGANCCTCAGCCGGGNTCCTCCCCTTCACCCGCGAATGATCCCGGCGGCGACTTGCCGCAGATCTCCCCCCGGTGAAACAGCCGCGGGCAAAAGCGTCTACACGGATGCCAACGGCGATACCGCCGTTATCCCGGCCCGGTTCACCGTCTCGGCTTTGGAAGACAAGCAGACGATCCGCACCGGGCTGGTCGTCATTGGCCCGGACGGGAGTGAATTTGTGTGGGTCCCTACCACCGAAACGGCTCTTGCGGTGCGGGATTTCGGCTCCTATATGGGCGCCTCCGGCATCAGCGGTTTTCGGGATGAGACAGAGCTGGAAACGTATCAGAATATGGTGAAAAGCGTGGAACGCTATGGCGGCTTCTACATGGGCCGGTTTGAGGCCAGTTTCGACGGCGGGGACAGTTCAAAGAGCTACATCAACTATGTCCCTGCCAGCAAACGCATAACAGACGGCGAGCCGGGGCAGAATCTGGATCCGCTTCTTGCCCCAGGATACCACTGTCGTTTGCCAGAATCTGTATGCGGATAATGACACTGTGCAGGGCTTCTTCCCCTGGGGCATCAACTACGACACCACCCTGCAATGGCTTATCGATTCCGGCTGCAAAACCGAGGAGGAAGTGGCCCGCGACAGCAGCAGCTGGGGCAATTACAGCAACGATACCTTTTCGGAAAACGCCGCGGGACAGTTCACCGGCCAGTGGGAAGAAGCCAAAGCCAACAATATTTACGATCTGGCCGGAAACAACTGGGAGTGGACGCAGGAGCGCTACGGTTCCGACAGCTACGTCATGCGCGGCGGCGGGTACAACCTGATGGGCGGCTCCTGCCCTGGCAGCCAATACCCTGCGGCACTGCGCGACCCGCTGCCGGGAAACGATCATCACCCCAATGTGACATTCCGCGCTGCGCTTTATTTGGTATAGGCAGCATCACCAGGGCAGCATTACCAAGGGAATCTCCGATTCAATCAACGGATCAGATCGGCGAGTAGATTTTTCCTCCGGCCCAAGAGCCGCCGCTTCGCGGCGGTTGGCCTATGGACGCGCCTGCGGGCGCAGTGCCTGTCGAAGCCCCAAAATCACAGGACAACATCCGCTGACGTTATTTTGCTGCCGGGTATTCTGTTTTCGAGGTGCTGAATGAACGTCCTTTTTGGGTCGTTCACTTAGTAGCCACTGAGAAAGGCAAAATATATCACGCTTCAAAAAATTTTTTTATTTTCTTTTTCAGCCTTGAAATCCTGTTGTTCACCGGAAGCTCTGAAGCTCCCATTTTTTGCGCGATTTCCCGGCTTGAATAGCCCCGCGTCCGCAGCAGAATCATTTGCAGCGTCAGTTTATCTGACTCCTCCAATATCCGGATCATTCTGTCGATTTCTATGCCCTCCAGAACATTGTCAAAGTTTTCGGCAAACATTTGAGTAAACAAGGATGTTTCGTCACTCATATACTGCCACCTCCTGAAATTCCGCTCCGCCTTAAAAACACTCCAATCGTATGTATGCAGCTGCTGGATTGCGTCCTCCGCCATGCCCAGCTGGCGCAATTCTTTTTCCTCTGCTTCTTTCCACTTCAGCCACGCCTTTTCGGCGCTGCGATAATTATATGACATACAAAAAGCCCTCCTTGCGTGAATTTTGTGAAGTTCAAAATTCAACGCCCAGGAGGGCCTCTGCAAAAAATGCAACCGAAAATTTTCGTATTTTTTCGACCGGCATAAAGAAAAGCGCCATACTTCCTGTTTTTCTCAGGAAATATGGCGCTCAGCCTGATGAACCGATATGGTGGAATGAATTGTTCCCCTCGGATCAAAATCCTCATAGGCAGAATATTCTATTGCCCATGATATGGATCGTTATCTATCATAACATAAGAACCGCCGCTCTTAGCAAATAATTTAAGGTCAATATCGTTTTTCAACCAATGAATCGCAACACAAAGATTGCTAAAGTTATTCATCTGTCGAGGTAGTCCTAACCTCATATGTTATCCCTCCCTCAAATTTGCGAAATCTCCGAATTGTTTCGTACCCCTGAAATAGTAGAAGGTCAAAGCAACGAATAGCAAGTGACTTATAAAAAGAAAAGCGGCTGATTTGGCGCTTTCGTACTAAATCAACCGCTTTTTCGCAAAATTTGCCCTGCGCTATTCCGTTCCCGTCAAAATGCCAAGAGCATATGTCTGCATCCTCACCCCTGCCCGTAATACGCGCCCGGCCCATGCTTGCGCAGGTAGTGCTTGTCCAGCAGCTCCTGCTGCATCGGCGGCAGGCCGGGCGTGAGCGCCATTGCGTGGAACGCCATAAACGCCACCTCCTCTAACACCACTGTGTTGTGAACAGCGTTTTCGGGTGAGCTTCCCCACGCAAACGGGCCGTGGCTATGCACCAGCACGGCGGGGATCTGCGCGGGGTCGATCTTCCGGGTGCGGAACGTCTCGATAATGACATTCCCCGTCTCCAGCTCGTAAGCGCCGGCAATTTCCTCCGGCGTCATTTTGCGGGTGCAGGGAATTTCACCATAGAAATAATCCCCCTGCGTGGTGCCGAACGCGGGCACGCCCTTTCCGGCCTGCGCAAAGCTGGTGGCCCAGCGGCTGTGCGTGTGCACCACGCCGCCCGCGGCGGGAAACGCCTTGTACAGCGCAAGGTGCGTGGGCGTATCGCAGGAGGGCTTCCATTTGCCCTCCACCTGCTCGCCGGTTTCAAGGCTGACGACCGCCATATCTTCGGCCGTCATACCGTCGTACTCCACACCCGAGGGCTTGATCACTACCAAACCCTTTTCCCGGTCGATGCCGGAAACATTGCCCCACGTGAACGTGACAAGCCCGTGTTTGGGCAAAAGAAGGTTTGCTTCCTGTACCTGTTGTTTCAGTTCTTCCAGCATGGCTTTTTGCCTCCTGAACGTTTTTGCTTGGGAAAGCCCCGACCCACCCATCGAGCCGGGGCCTTTTCTGACTTGATTGTCTTTCACGGTTTTGGAGCCGCCCCGCACAACGAGGCAGACTTTTTCAGCCATTTTTCGGTTCAAGGCCCGCCCGCTCCCGATGCAGGAAAAGGCAGAGCGCGTTTTGATTGTTCCCTTATTTCAGCTTCCACGCAAGATCCGAGAGGAACAGCTCGTGTTCCAGCCCCTCGACGGTGGTGTCTTTCGTGATGTGGACAAACTCGATGTCCATCATCGTGCACCAATCTTTCATCTGTTCGGCGGTGACGTCGTAGCTCAGCACCGTGTGGTGTGCACCGCCCGCCGTGATCCAGCATTCCACGCCGGTGGTCAGGCTCGGCTCGGCCTGCCACATCACGCGCGCCACGGGCAGGTTCGGCATCGGCAGAATGGGCTTCACACAGTGGATGTCCTGGCAGATCAGGCGCAGGCGGCCGCCCATATCGATGAGGCTCACCACNATGGCGTCGCCCGCCTTGCCCTCGAACACCAGNCGNGCNGGGTCTTTTTCGTTCATNCCGATGCCCAGATGATGTGTTTCGATGCGGGGCTTTTCNGCCGCGCAGCAGGGGCANACCTCCAGCATGTGCGCGCCCAGNCTGTACTCCGCACCCGGCACGAGNTTGTAGGTNTAGTCCTCCATGAACAGCGAGCAGCCGTTGCCGCCCTCNCCCATGGCNTTCANNATNGCCGTCATGGCNGNAACNTTCCAGTCGCCCTCGCCGCCGTAGCCGTAGCCCTGCGCCATCAGGTGCTGGCTGGCGAGNCCGGGCAGCTGCTCCATACCGTACAGATCCTGGAACGTGTTCGAAAACGCCTTGCAGCCCTCGGCGTCCAGCATCTTCTTTATGGCAATCTCCTCGCGGGCCTGATAGCGGATGGCATCGAGGTTGTCGGTNGCGATGTCGTAGCTGGCCTTGTACACGTCCATCAGCGCGTCGATCTCNGCNTCNGTGACGGCGTNCATCTCNTTNACAAGATCGCCCACNGCCCAGGTNTTCACCTGCCAGCCTAATTTGGCCTGCACCTCCACCTTATCGCCCTCTGTCACNGCAACCTCGCGCATNTTNTCGCCGAAGCGCATCACCTTCATGCCCTTGGACACCGCCGCNCCGATGGCCGCTTTCATCCAATCGCCGATGCGCTTCTGCACCGCCTCGTCCTGCCAGTACCCGGCGATGACCTTGCGCGGCGNGCGCAGGCGTGCGCCGATGAAGCCGTGCTCCCGGTCGCCGTGGGCNGCCTGGTTCAGGTTCATGAAGTCCATGTCNATCTCTTCGTTCGGGATCTCGCGATTNTACTGGGTGGCAAAATGACACCAGGGCTTTTGCAGGCTGGCAAGGCCGTTGATCCACATTTTGCTGGGGCTGAACGTGTGGCACCAGGTGATGANGCCNGCGCAGGAATCNTCGTAGTTGGCTTCNTTCACNACGTCNGCGATTTCNTTGTTGGTCTTNGCCGTNACCTTNTANACNAGNGGATANGGCAGNACCTTGNNNAGCTCCNCCGCCATNTCNNCGGCGCGCGCCGCCACCGTTTCGAGCACCTCGGGGCCGTACAGGAACTGACTGCCCACCACGAACCAGAATGAATATTTCATTATTGGCATCTCCTGTTTTTATTTTGAATCAATTTAGGAAGCTCTGATTAAATCGACGTGTCGGATTGGCGAGCAGATTTTCCGACTGTCAAAGCCCCAAAATTGCAGATAACGCCTGCGGCGCCCGCAGCTTGCCGGCCAAGACGATGGCCGGCATCCCGCCTTCGGCGGGCACGCTGTACTTTGTGTCCCCGCAAGGGGGATGCCAAAAT
>JAAVHN010000023.1 GCA_014799685.1 Subdoligranulum sp.
ACGGAAATCAATTTTGCTTCCAGATATTTCTATTTTAGTCAGTTAGCGTATCGGAAAATGGCAAACCATCCCATATCATGGAATTTTAATCATACAAATTGGATGCGGAAGCAGGAAAAAGGCCAACGAAAGTGGCTGGAAACTTCCACTTTTTAAAAATTGATTTCCGTGCCGGCAAAACAAAAGCTCTTGACATTCCGGGCAAATCCGATATAATGGTATCAAACAAAGAACATCCCGCAAAAGCAACGAAGCGGACACGACGTGCTTTGTGCGTGCATCAGAGAGAGCCGCCGCGGCTGGCGTTTTTACGCGTACCGCGTGCTGCAAGCGGCTTTGCATTGCCAGGATACGCCACCACCGCCGAGCGCGAGGGGGAACGGATTTTCCTTTCTTTTGGAAAATCGGATACGGCCAAACGCCGCGCCGCCGTCCGGTTTCAAACAGAGGAAACACGCCCTGAAACCCTTGCCGGGACGGCCCGTTACAGCCGGCTGAGAGTGACGCCGCATTCTGCGCGCGTAATTCGGGTGGAACCGTGGGCATTACCTGCTCATCCCGTAGATATTTTACGGGATGGGCTTTTTTGTATTTCCGGCGGCGGGCCGCCCGAAGGCTTTGTGTTGCCGCGCCGTACGTGCGCCCCATACGGAAAACGACCGCGCACGGCTCGGGCGCCTTTGCACGGTGCGCGGTTTGCGGCCTGTTGTCCGCGGGCTGCCGCACATTTCCGGGAATACGTGGAATATTATCATTGCTCCGGTTTTCCGGGGCGCCAACACAGAGGAGGAGAGCACACATGATCCAGGTTACACTAAAGGGCGGCGTCGTGAAGGAATTTGAGGCGGGCGTATCGGCCGCCGACGTTGCAAAGAGCATCGGCATGGGCCTTTACAAAAGCGCCTGCGCCGCCAAAGTGGACGGCGAGGCCGTCGATCTGCGCACGCCGCTGGAAAAGGACTGCACGCTCGAGATCTGCACATTCGATTCGCCCGAGGGCAAGCACGCGTTTTGGCACACGGGCGCGCACATCATGGCGCAGGCCATTCAGCACCTGTTCCCGGCCGCGCAGTTCGGCATCGGCCCGGCGCTGGACGACGGCTGGTATTACGACATCGGCGGCACCGAGCCGTTCACGCCCGATCAGTTCGAGGCCATCGAGGCCGAGATGAAGAAAATCGTCAAGGCCGACCTGCCCGTGGAAAAGCGCTTCATCACCGCAGAGGAAGGGCGCGAGATTTTCAAGGGCCAGTCCTACAAGCTGGAGCTTTTGGAGGAATACGCCGAAAAAGGCTGGCAGCTTTCGGTGTATCAGCAGGGCGATTTCACCGACCTGTGCGCCGGGCCGCACCTGATGAGCACGGGCGCCGTAAAAGCCGTAAAGCTGCTGAGCACCGCGAGCGCCTACTGGCGCGGCGACGCCGCGCGCGACAGCCTGTGCCGCGTGTACGGCACGGCCTACCCGAAGGCAGGCGAGTTAGAGGCTTATCTGAACATGTTAGAGGAGGCCAAAAAGCGCGACCATCGCCGGCTGGGCAAGGAGCTGGGCCTGTTCGCGCTGATGGAGGAG
The DNA here is from genome assembly GCA_014799685.1 of Subdoligranulum sp. Classification (GTDB taxonomy): domain Bacteria; phylum Bacillota; class Clostridia; order Oscillospirales; family Ruminococcaceae; genus Ruthenibacterium. Next base: position 1,571 of record JAAVHN010000023.1, read on the forward strand.
GGCCCCGGCTTCCCGTTCTTCCTGCCCAAAGGCATGATTTTGAAGAACACGCTGCTCGATTACTGGCGCGAGATCCACAAAAAAGCCGGCTATCAGGAGATCAGCACGCCGGTGATCCTCAGCCGCGCACTCTGGGAGCGCAGCGGCCACTGGGATCACTACAAAAACAACATGTACACGACGGTCATCGACGAGAGCGATTTCGCCATCAAGCCGATGAACTGCCCCGGCGGCATGCTCGTGTACAAAACGCAGCCCCGCAGCTACCGCGACCTGCCGCTGCGCATGGGTGAGATCGGCCTTGTGCACCGGCACGAGCTTTCGGGCGCGCTGCACGGGCTGATGCGCGTGCGCTGCTTTAACCAGGACGACGCGCATATCTTTATGACGCCCGACCAGGTGAAGGACGAGATCAAGGGCGTGGTGCGGCTCATCGACGAGGTATATTCCCTGTTCGGCTTCACATACCATATCGAGCTCTCCACAATGCCGGAGGACCACATCGGCGAGCTGGCCGATTGGGAGACAGCCACCGACGCGCTGCGCGAAGCCATCGAGGAGCTGGGCCGCACCTACGAGGTGAACGAGGGGGACGGCGCGTTCTATGGCCCGAAGCTCGATTTCCATCTGGTGGACGCCATCGGACGCACCTGGCAGTGCGGCACGATCCAGCTGGATATGCAGATGCCCGAGCGCTTTGATCTGGAATACACGGGCGCGGACGGTCAAAAGCACCGCCCGGTGATGATCCACCGCGTGGTATTCGGCAGCATTGAGCGCTTCATCGGCATTCTGATCGAGCATTTCGCAGGCGCGTTCCCGCTGTGGCTCGCGCCCGTGCAGGCACGCGTGATCCCCATCAGTGAAGCGCATCATGAATACGCCAAAAAGGTGGAGCAGGCGCTGTGCGAAGCGGGCCTGCGCGCCGAGGGCGACTACCGCGCCGAGAAAATGGGCTACAAGATCCGCGAAGCCCAGCTGGAAAAGGTGCCGTATATGCTCGTGGTGGGCGCGCAGGAGATGGAAAACGGCACCGTAAGCGTACGCGCCCGCAAGGAGGAAAAGGGCGGCACGATGACGGTGGACGCGTTCATCGCCGCCGCCAGGGCCGAGATCGCCGCGCGGGAGCGGTGAGCGCCAAAACACACTGTATCCGAAAAAATTGCGCCGCTGTCCCTGCCGGAATTTTCCCCAAGGACGGCGGCGTTTTCTCTTTGTTCTCTCAAGGTTGCATTGACAATATAAAGAAATTTGTATATAATTTTGTTATCAAAAGAGGAGGTCCCGGTTATGCCTGCGATTCGTTCCAGCGCCGATCTGCGCAACAGCTACAACGATATTTCCGAATTCTGCCACACCTATTCTGAGCCTGTATTTATTACAAAAAACGGAAAGGGCGATCTGGCCGTCATGAGCATTGAAACCTATGATCAACTCATCGGCCGCTATGAGCTGTATGGACAGCTCCAGGAAGGCCTGACCGATATCCAAAATGGAAACACGCGTCCATTCTCTGAGGCAATCTCTGATTTAAGGAATCGCCGGAAGCGGTGACATATTCGATCCACATCACCGCCGCGGCCGAACGGGATATGGCTATCGCCTCGGACCATATTGAATTCGTACTCAAAAACCCAAAGGCGGCGGATGACCTTCTGGACGAAGCAGAACTGAAAATCAATTCCCTGTCCACATTCCCCGACAGATTTTCGCTGGCAGAGGATCCCCTGCTCGCCTCATGGGGGATCCGTTTTGTTCAAATCAAAAATCATCTCGCCTTCTATGTCGTTTCACAAGAGGATCGGAGGGTAACCGTTGTCCGTTTCCTCTACGGGAAAAGCAATTGGATATCGATCCTGAAACAGGGCTTTTCCCTTATGTAAGGAATCCCCCGGTCGATTCCCGGAAGCATCCCGACGGCATATTGGCTTCATATGTTCTCACGGGGAAAGGCCCCTTCCCCGCTCCAGGCGGATGAGCGTTCTCTCGTCGGCGCTGCTGCGGCAAAGGGCCGTTGCGCAGAAGTTCTGCTCCAGCAGACGGGAGACGGCAAGCGTATCCGCAAGCGGCAGATACACACGGCGCAGGGCGTCGGGTTCCTGTTGGGGCTGCAGGGCGGTGTTTTCGGCTTCTTGCCTCACGGTATCGCACCGCACAAACAGATAATGCGGACGCAGCGAAACGAGCGGGCGCATGCGCACCGCTGCAAATCCCGCCGCAAAATATGCTGCCAATACCGGCGCAGACGCTTTTGCGGGCAATGCCGCCAAAAGTGTCTGCGCCGCTTCGTTTTCTTTTGGCCGAACCGCACCGTTTGCAGGCGAAAACAGCCCGTCTGCCAGCAGCGGGAGCAATTCCCCCGCCAGCGCTTCCCCCTGCCGCGATATGGCGGGCGGCAGCAAAAAATATTCCGGCGGACACGGTAAGCACCCGGTTTCCTGCGCCAGCGCACCGCGCAGGGCCGCAGCCTGCGGCGTATCAGCCGCGGCGGCCACACAGGCCGCGCACAGCGCCAAAGCACCGTCCGCAAAGCCGCCCCACCAAACGGCGCCTTGTTCAAAAAGCGCACGGACGGTATCTTCGCCGCACCATGCGCCGTCGCGCCCGGCGGCGCGGTACAATGCAGCGATCTGCGCCGCTTCGTCCGGCACAAGGCGGCGCACGGTAAGCGGCAGTATGGGCTGCGGCGTGGGATATTGGATCATTTCAAACAAGCGGCTCCCTCCCTTGCCGACCGGCTTTATGCAGCGGAGCATTTCTTTTTCAAACCCCGCACCGCGCAGCCGGCCTTTTTATTCTTATGCCGCCTTTCCCCGGGATTATGTCGCTTTTACATCTATCGCTCCACAGGGTGCAACAGTAAAGGGACGCAGTTCAATGCGTCCCTTTACTCTTGTTATGATTCCACTTTGATGCCGTCTACCACACAGTGGTCCAGCGCATATTCGATAAAAGTACCGAATCATGCTTCCCAGGGATGATCGCCGGGATCTTCGTCGTTCTGCGGTCGTTTCGCTCTGCTGCGAATCGCCATGCAGGCAAGCACCGCACAAGCACCCACGCTGGCCACAAGAAGATTGGTCCGGACCTGGCTCCATGGGCCCTCTGCCGGCAGCGGCGCATCGGGATCCATACGATCCGCCCACTTTGCAACTGCCAGTGCCACAATCATCAAAAACAACGCCAAAATGCAAATGGCAGCGAGTATCTTTGTCCATTTACGCTCCATGATCATCCTCCCCGTCCCATGATCGTATTTTGTGTAGATGCAATTTACCAAAAGCAAAAGCCCCGCCTTCCGGCGGGGCTTTTGGGAATGCAAAATCAGCCTTCCTCTTTCATCTTGGCGAAGCAGTCGCTGCAGTAAACAGGACGATCCTCGCGCGGCTTGAAAGGAACGCGGGCTTCTTTGCCGCAGGCGGCGCACACAGCGGTGAACATCTCGCGGGTGCCGCGGCCGGCGTTCTTGCGGGCGTCACGGCAAGCCTTGCAGCGCTGCGGCTCGTTCTCGAAGCCACGGCTTGCATAGAATTCCTGCTCACCGGCGGTGAACACGAACTCATTGCCGCACTCTTTGCATACCAGGGTTTTGTCTTCGTACATGATTGGTTTCTCCATTTCGGATGAATTTTTGCCCGCGGAAGGACTTAAACCGACACCTTTGATCTGGGATCAACGCTCTTACTTAAGCTACAAGGGGCATATATACATGGCGCATCCGCGCCGGGGAAACTATTTTAGTTTCAGACGAACACGCTGCAGCGCATTATCCACGGCTTTTTCGGTGATCTCCAGACGCTTTGCGATTACGCTGTAAGAACAGCCGTCCAGAAAAAGGGCCAGCACCTGCTTTTCCATCGCGGAAAGGCGCGTATCGATGCTCTGCATCGTCTGATTGTAGCGCTCGCTCTGCAGCAACAGCTCCTCGGGGCCGGGGGTGCTCTCCTGTTCGGTATAGGGCACCGAGGTGTTCAGCGGCGCATGCTTTTTGCGCTGCGCGCTGCGCACCGCCGAGGCAATGGCGTTCTGCACGCAGGCATTCGCATAGGTGGAAAACACGGCGCCCTTTTCCGCGCGAAACGTTCTCAAGGCAGAGAGCAGGCCGATAAGCCCTTCCTGCACCGCGTCGTCGTAATCGAGCCCGGGGCCCACAGCCCTTGCGGCCAGCGTGCGGATCTGCGGCATCTGCCGCGAAAGCACGGCGGACAAAGCCTGTTCATCCCCACGGCGGGCTTGTTCGATTTGTTCGCTGAATTCATCCTTCATAGGCACGCCATCCACCGATTTCCATGCCCTTTTATTTTACGTGCCGGCGCGGAAAAAGTCAAGCCCGAAGGCGCAAAAAAACGCCATATTTACAAGATTTCCCTTTTTTTGTATGATTTCACAAAGCAACCGGGCCATACACAGTGGATTTGCCCATAGCTTTTGAAGAAATTCATAATTCATAATTTCCCTCACGGGCTGTCACCGGGGTGAATGGCAACTTTTTTCTTTAAAACATACCCTTGGTGTTTTTTCACTCTTAATGCGGGATCCTCCGCTTCTTGTGGATCGCTGCAAAAGCAGAAAAAAGGACGCAGCGCCTTTTACGCCCATCCCGCCGCCCAGGCGGTGGCGAAGGCAATGCCGAGGTTGTAGCCGCCCGTGCAGCCGTCCACGTCCAGCACCTCGCCCGCAAAATAAAGGCCGGGACACAGCTTGCTCTGCATCGTTTTGGGATCGATCTCCTTTACGTTCACGCCGCCGCTTGTCACCACGGCGTGGGCAAGATCACCCTTTTCGGCGATCCCGATGGGGAACGCCTGCAGAAGCCCGGCCAGGCGCTGCCGCTCGGCGCGCGTGATCTGGTTCACCCGGCGGTGCGGCTCCACACCCCAGAGCTGCAGCATCACCGGCTGCATTGAGGCGGGCAGCAGCTTTTGCAGGCTGTGCGCGGCCTCACGGTTTGCAAGCTCTGTAAAATCCGCGCGGATGCGTTTGTCCAGCTGCTCGGGCGAGAGCGCGGGCTTCAGGTTCACGCAGAGCCGGTATTGGTATTTTTGGATGTCGCGGATGTGTGCGCTGGCCGAAAGCACCAGCGGGCCGGACACGCCGAAATGCGTGAACAGCATCTCTCCCTGCTCGCAGAACAGCGGCTTTTCGCTCTCATAGAGCGTCAGCGCCACATTGCGCAGCGAAAGCCCCGCCATGCGTTTGCACACATCGCCGCGCTCCACAAGCGCGACAAGGCTCGGCTCCGGCGGAATCACCGTGTGCCCCGCCTGCCGCGCGAAGCGGTAGCCGTCGCCCGTGGAGCCGGTGGTGGGATACGAGACTCCGCCCGTCGCCACCAGCACGGCGTCCGCGCGCAGCATGCGCCCGCTTTGCAGGCGCACGCCGGCGCAGCATCCGTCTTCCATCAGCAGCGCGTCGGCCCCGTCGTATATTAGCTGCGCCTCCTGCGCCCAGCGCAGCAGCGCGTTCAAAATATCGGCGGCCCTGTCACTCTGCGGGAACACGCGCCGGCCGCGCTCGGTTTTCAGCGGCACGCCAAGCTCCCGCTCGAAAATTTCCATCACGCGCGCGGGCGGACAGCCATTGAGCGCCGAATACAAAAAGCGCGGATTGCGCCGCACATGCTTTAAAAATTCCTCCGCGGTGCAGTTGTTGGCGACATTGCAGCGTCCCTTGCCCGTGATGAGCAGCTTTTTGCCGGGAGCGTCCGCATGCTCCAGCACCGTGACGCGCTTGCCCGCGCGCACAGCCGCGCCCGCCGCAAACAGTCCCGCCGCCCCCGCGCCGATCACGATCAGCTTTGCCATGGTGCACCCCCGTCCGTCTGTTCCGTGTTCACCGGCAAGCCCGGGAATATGGGATTGTTCCCGATCCGGTGATGTTATTTATCATACCACGGCGCCCGTTTTTGTACAAGCCCCGCGCGGACGGGGTTACGGGCATGAGGCGGTTTATGCACGCAGGCCGGTTTGCATGCGCAGATCGGTTTACATGCTCTTGCATGCGGGATCTTCCGCCCTGTGCTATACAAATGCGGCTGCATTGTGTCGCGCAATGCGCAAAACGGGTGGGCCAAACCTCTGCGGGCAAAAAGATACCGTCTTTGATCCCGTCCCTTGTATCCAAAAGCCATACATGGTATCATATCAATCAGCAAGCCGCTGTCGGGATCTGGTCAGGCGGCATTCAGCGCATACAGCGCGTACATTATGATTTGTTCTGCCTGTATCGCATACAGGAAAATGCAGCAAACAATCGTGGAGGAGAATCATGACAAAAATACTTTTTATTTGCCACGGCAACATCTGCCGCAGCCCGATGGCGGAATTTGTGATGCGGGATATGGCAGAAAAAGCGGGCTTATCCGATCAATTTCTCATTGAATCCGCCGCAACCAGCGCAGAGGAACTGGGCAACCCGGTCTATCCGCCGGTGCGGCGCCTGCTGGCGCAGCACGGCATCGACTGCACGGGCAAAACGGCCCGCCGGCTCGTGCGCGCCGACCTCGACCGCTTCGATTGGCTGATCGGCATGGACGAGGAGAACCTGCGCGGAATGTGCCGCATTTTGCTTGCTCCCGACGCGGCCGGAAACGTGTCTGTGGCGCAGAATGCCGGAAAAGCGATCCGCAGCACATCCCGCCGCGACGCATCCGGCGCGGATATTCCCGGCGTGGGCGGCAAAGGCGGCGCGTCCCCCGGCGGCGCGCAGAAGCTCTGCCTGCTGCTGGATTTCACCGATCATCCCCGCTCCGTGGCCGACCCGTGGTACACGCGGGATTTTGAGACCACCTGGCGCGATGTGAACGAGGGCTGCCGCGGGCTGCTGCTGGCGCTGACGAACGGAGGCGCCGCCCAATGAAACCGCTCTACGATGACCCCGCCTTCTTCGCCCAATACGCGCAGATGCCGCGCAGCAAGGAGGGCCTTTCTGCCGCCGGAGAATGGCATCAGCTGCGCGCGCTGTTTCCGCCGCTTGCGGGCAAACGCGTGCTGGACCTCGGCTGCGGCTACGGCTGGCACTGCCGTTACGCCGCCGGACAAGGCGCGGCGCGGGTGCTGGGCGTCGACGCCAGTGCGCGCATGATCGCCGAAGCTCGTGTACGCAGCGATGGAGACATATCCGCCGCGGCACGCGCACACGGTGATAAAAGTACGAACGCCGGAACGCGCACGCATAGCGGCGCAAGCATATCCGCCGCGGCACACGCACGCGGCGGCGAAGCCCCCGGCTGCATGGAGCCTTCCGGCGCCGCAATTGTAACGCGGGAAAGTCCGGCCGCAAAAGCGCATCCCCAGCACACCGAAAACCAAATCATCACATACCGCGTATGCGGCATTGAGGAATACGAATACCCGGAAAACGCTTGGGACTGCGTCGTCTCGAATCTGGCGCTGCATTATATCGCCGATCTGGATACCGTCTTCGCAAACGTTTACCGCACGCTGACGCCCGGCGGCACATTTCTGTTGAACATTGAGCATCCCGTGTTCATAGCGGGCGTGGGGCAGGATTGGATCTACGGCGCGGACGGCACGCCGCTGTACTGGCCGGTGGACGACTATTACCGCCCCGGCGCGCGCACCACGCATTTTTTAGGCTGCACAGTGACAAAGCAGCACCACACGCTTACGCAGATCGTGCAGGGGCTGCTGCGCTGCGGCTTTCGGCTGACGGCGCTGGAGGAGGCGCAGCCACCCGCGGAAATGCTTCACCTGCCCGGCATGGCCGACGAGCTGCGCCGCCCGATGATGCTGCTGGTGCGGGTGGAAAAATGAGCCGCACGGGACCCTTTTCCGGTCTCCATACTGAATTCCATTAAATAATGCGGAGGGTATCCCATGAAAGAAATCAAAATTGATGAAACCAAAATTCCCGCCGCGATGGTAATCATCGAAAAAGCGGCGGAGCTGATGGCGGAAAAAGACTGCGACAATGATAAAGACGCAAAGAAGGCTCTGACAAATCTGCAAAGGGAATTGAGAGCGCTTGCCGGAAACCCCAAACTCAAAATAAAGGCTTTCCGGCGCTATTGGAGCTACACGGATCTTGAGACCATGGCGCGAAAGGCACTGATGGCCCCTCCTCCAAAAACGGAGCTGACAGATGCGCAGATCCGGGAAATCGTCACCGGTATCCTGGCCTTTCGGGGCGCGGAGCTGGATTGGTGGCTGAACTACCTGCGCATCAACACGGGGCTGGAGAATCTTACCGACTATATTTTTTACCCGGATTTCTTCGGGCTGGACCGGCAGGCCTCTTTAGATGAAATTGCAGAAAAGATCATCGCGGACAGAATGTAAATTAAAAAAGCTCTGAACAAATCGGCGTGTCGGCTCAGCGATTTGTTCAGAGCTTTCTTTATGCAATTCCCGGCCCCGGGCCGGTCATCCATGCAGCAGCGCCCCGGCGGCCCCGGACAGCGCTTCGATGATGCCGTCGGCCTCCGCCTCGCTCCCGCCCACAGCCGAGAAATACACCTTGATCTTCGGCTCGGTGCCGGAGGGCCGGACGATCAGCTTCGCGCCGCCCGAAAGCCGGTATTCCAGCACATCGGCCTTCGGCAGACCGGTTGCACCGCTCTGGTAATCGGTCATACCCTCCACGGCGTATCCGGCAATTTCTGCGGGCGGTTTGCCGCGCAGGCGCGCCATAATCCCGCGCATGGCCTTCATGCCGGATTCCCCCGCAAAGGAGACGCTGCGCAGGGCGCTGCGGTAAAAGCCGAATTCGGCATACAGCGCCTGCAGCGCGTCGAGCAGCGTCATGCCCTTGGCGGCGTACCACGCGGCGCATTCGCACGCCAGCATCACGGCGTTCACGGCGTCCTTGTCGCGCACGTGCGTGCCCGATAAATAGCCGTAGCTCTCCTCGAAGCCAAAGAGGAACCGTTCGGGATAGCCCTCGGCCTCCAGCAGGCCGATCTGTTCGCCGATGTACTTGAAGCCCGTCAGCGTGCGGCGCAGCTCCACGCCGTATTTTGCCGCGACAGGCGCGGCCATATCGGTGGAAACGATCGTCGTTACGGCCACCGGGCGTGCCGGCATCGTGCCGTTCGCGGCGCGCGTACGGCAGATGTAATCCAGCAGCAGCACGCCCATCTCGTTGCCCGTGAGCAGCCGGTAGCCGCCCGCGCCGTCCGGCACGGCGGCGCCCATGCGGTCGCAGTCCGGGTCAGTGCCCAGCAGCAGGTCGGGCCGCACGGCATCGCACAGGCGCAGCCCCTCCGTCATCGCCTCGCGGATCTCGGGGTTCGGGTACGGGCAGGTGGGGAAATCGCCGTCCGGCTGCTCCTGCGCGGGCACGACGGTGATATTTTCGTCCGGGATTCCCATCCGGGAGAGCAGCAGCCGCACCGGCTCGAGGCCGCTGCCGTTCAGCGGCGTGTACACAAGGCGCAGGCGGCGCACATCATTGCCGGGGCGCAGCCGGAGCACCGCGTCGACAAAATCGCCCAAGCAGGCGTCGTCGATCTCCCGGATCCACCCATCTGCTGCGGCCTGCGCGTAGTCCGCCACACGGGGGCTTTCGAAATAGTCGTGCCGCCCCATCGCGGCGAGGATGGCGTCTGCCGCGCGGGACGTAATCTGGCAGCCGTCCGCGCCGTATACCTTGTAGCCGTTGTATTCGGCCGGGTTGTGGCTGGCCGTGATGCAGACACCCGCGCCGCAGCCAAGGGTCCGCACCGCCCAGCTGAGCGCCGGCGTGGGCTCCAGCCGGGGATACAAAAACGCCGTGATGCCATTTGCCGCCAGCACGCGCGCCGCCTCGCGGGCAAAGCGCGCGCCGTTTTTCCGGCTGTCGTACGCGATGGCCACGCGTTTGGGCAGGCCGCTTTCATTTACATGGTCGGCCAGGCCCTGCGTGGCGCGGCGCACGGTATAGATATTCATCCGGTTCGTGCCCGCGCCGAGCACGCCGCGCAGGCCGCCGGTGCCGAACTCCAGCTCCCGGTAAAAGCGGTCGGCCACGGCCGCCTCGTCGTGCCGCACCGCCGCCAGCTCCTCCAAAAGGGCCGTATCTTCCAAAGCCGCGGCCATCCAGCGGCCCAGCTTTTCTTCGTAATTCATTCTGTTTTCTCCTTTATGCTTTTCGCGCGGCGCTTCAGGTTTTGGATTTCTGCGGCCGCCNAACGCCCCGGCAGGCCGCAGAAACTGCCNCCCCTGTGCGNCGCAGCGCGGGAAGAAAGGGGCGGCTTTCAAAAGCCCCTTATTTTTATAAGCTTACACCGGCTCGCACAGCGCCAGCAGGTCGTCCAANTTCGCGGTGGCCATGCACTCCACGGTGTCGCTGGCCCCGTAGTAGATCTTCACCGTGCCGTCCGGCTCGGCGACGAGCCCGCCGGGGAAGATCACATTGGTGCGGAAGCCCTCGTCCGCCTCCCATTTTGTTTCCGGCGCGAGCAGCGGCACGTTGCACTTGCCGATGATCTTCGAGGGATCNTCAAGATCCAGCAGCATCACGCCCGCGCAGTAGCGCTTCTGCCATTTGGCCTCCCAGCCGTTTTTGCCGCGCGTGCGGTCGATATCCACGGTGTGGAACAGCACCAGCCAGCCCNTGTCTGTTTTGATGGGCGGCGCGCCGGGGCCGACTTTATCGTTCGCAAAGGGCACGTCCTCCACGGCCAGCAGCAGNTTGCTGTCGCCCCAGTATTTGAGGTCGTAGGAATACGACATCCACATATCGAACCGATCGACGCCGCCCCGCGAATACACCGGGAAGGGCCGTTCCAGCCGCACGTACCGCCCGCCGATCTTCTCGGGGAACAATACCATGTTGCGGTTATCGGGCAGCGAGAGGCTCTGCACCTCGATNGTCTCGAAATCCCGCGTGATTGCGATGCCGCCGCGCAGGCCGTGGTGCGTATCGACGGCAAAGCACAGGTGCACCACATCGTCGATCACCGTCAGGCGCGGGTCGTACACCTTGGTCACGTCCGGATCGCCGATGTCCTCAATGGTGATAAACGGCTTTTCGCGCACGTTCCAGTGAATGCCGTCCGCNCTGAACGCGATGCCGATGACGCAGTGCGCAAAGCTGCCCACGCCGTCAAAGCCGTAGTCGTTGCGGAACGCGCAGACGTATTGGCCGTGATATTTGATGACGCCGCAGTTGAAGATGCAGTCGGCCTCATAGGGGATATCCTCTNTGCTCAGCACCGGCGCGCCGCCGTGATAGCGGTGCACCACCGGGCTGGAAGAAAGCTCCGGCAGCATTTTTGCCATAATCCATCATTCTCCTTCTCATTACAATCAAGCCGGCCAAATTGACCAAAGGCTGATTTCGAAGCCNTNNGGAATCTCCGAATGGAACTNCGGATCGCCTCCGGCCCGCCCCGGCTCCAGCCTCCGGCCTCCCCGGCCTGAGGGTTTTATCTTTCAATCCTTACTCGCTTTTTCCCGATGCCTGCGCCGCCGCGCCCGCGCGGCATTCGGTCGGCGTGCAGCCGTAATATTTTTTAAAGCAGCTTGCGAAATAACGGGCGTTGCTGTACCCCGNCTCCTCCGCGATTTTTTGAATCTGCATCGTGGAATCCACCAACATGCTGCGCGCCGTCTCCATCCGGCGGCGGATGAGATATTCGATAAAGCTCTCCCCCGTCTTTTGCTTGAACAGCTGGCGGATATAGTTGGAGCTGAAGTAGAGCTGGCTCGCCGCGCTCTCCAAACTGAAGCTCTCGTTCGAGAGGTTTTTCTCGATGAGGTCCTTCAGCGCAAAGATCAGCTTGTCGCTGCGCTCNACGTTGAGCGTGCTGAACGGGATGCACGCAGCCCGCACATACTGCTCCAGCACCGCCGCGGCCTCCCGCAGGCTGCTCTGCGTAAAGTGGTGCTTCAGATAATCCAGCACCATGGTATCATCGGCCGCTTTGCCGCTGTCCGCCTTGCTGATAACCTCCGAAATGGAAAACACCAGCTTGACGAGCGAGATGCTGACGAACTCCGGGTTGTGCAGAAAGCAGCCCGCATAGTGATCCAAAATCTGCGAAAGGCATGCCACCGCCCGCTCCTCGTCGGCGGAGAGGATCAGCCGCAGCAGGCGGTTTTCCAGCTCGACCGGGCGCTTCAATTCCACGGCGGCCGGCTGTCCGGCGACGGCGTCGTACCGGATGAGGGCCTCGTCCTCAATCAGCTTGCTGCGCCANACCGCGTGCGCCTCGCGGTACGAGGCCGCAATCTCGCCGACGCTGTCGTAGATATTGCCCACCGCGCACCAGAGCCGTGTGTTATAGTGCACGGCGAGGCTGTGCGTGATGCGCGCCATGCCGGATTCGATATCCTTGTAAAAGGCAAGCTCGCTGCCGGCCGTGCTGCCCAGCAGCAGCACCGTGATCTTATCGCCGGGCACCGTGCCGAGCACGACCGTTTCCGCGGAAAAATAGCCGCACTGCAGCAGCTCGAGCAGATGGTCGAACGGCGGGTGCAGGTGCGCCACGCAGACGCAGTACATGCTTTGGTCGAGCGCCACGCCGAGCGCCGCGCCCTCCCGNANCANNTCCTCCGGTGCGGCGGCGGGCTCGCCCGTGGCAAGCTTTTTCAAAAAGCGCTCGCGCTGGTCGCGGCGGCTCGCGTCCGCCTCCTGCTGCAGCTGGCTCAGGTTTTCCGCCAGCGTCTTGCGCGTTTCAATCTGCTGGCTCATTTTGTGCAGCACATCCCGCAGTTCGTCCGGCAGGAACGGCTTCAACAGGTAATCGTTCACGCCCAGCGTCATGGCCGTTTTTGCGTAGGAAAATTCGCTGTAGCCGCTGATGACGAGCGTTTCGATCTCGCCGTNTGTCTCCTGCACACGGCGCAGCAGNTCCAGCCCGCTCAGCTTCGGCATATTGATATCGGTGATGAGGATATCCGGGCGCAGCTCCGCTGCCAGCTCGGCGGCGCGCCGGCCGTCGTACGCCTTGCCCACCACGCGGTAGCCGTCCATCTGATTCACGGATTTTTCCAGAAGATCGCAGAAGCCCTTTTCGTCGTCCGCGATCAGCACACGATACTCCGTCACAGCTCTTCCTCCTCTTCCACGATCTGCGCCGGGAACACCAGCGTCGCGCGCGTCCATTCGTTCTGCGCGCTCTCTAACATCAGCCCGTATTCCATGCCGTAGTACAGCTTGATGCGCTCGTTCACNTTNAANATGCCGTAGCCGCTGTCCGGGTTCGACTGCCCGGCGGCCAGCAGCTCGTTCAGCTCGGCCAGCTTTTCGGGCGGGATGCCCGCGCCGTTGTCCTGNACGGTGATCCAGATGAGCTCCGTGCCGAACTCATTCGTGCGCAGCGCGGCCGAAACCTCGATCACGCCGGGCCGGTCGGCCGGCTTGATGCCGTGGTAGATGGCGTTTTCCACCAGCGGCTGCACCACTAACTTGATCATGCGTTTGCCCTGCAGCCGCTCATCGATCGTGAAGCGGTCGGACAAAATATCCTTATAGCGGATCTTCTGGATGCTCAGATAGCTGCGCACCTGATCCATCTCCTCGGGCAGCGTGATGATCTCGCGNCCGCGGCTGAGGCTGATGCGGAAGAACCGCCCGAGGCTCGTGGCCAGCACGCCNATCTCCGTNTCGCCCTGGTCGGCCGCCTGCCANGAGATGGCNTTGAGGGTNTTGTACAGAAAATGCGGGTTGATCTGCGCCTGCAGAGCGTTGATCTCGGCCTTGCGCTTTTGCGNCTGGATGCGTTTGACGGTCTCCTTTTCCTCCTGNAGCGCCGCGATGTGGATGTTGAGCTGTTCGATCAAGTGCTTNATCTCNCGCAAAAGCGCGTTGAAGCTGACGGTGAGGCGGCCGATCTCGTCTTTGCCGGACACCGNGGCCTGCACGTCGAAATCCTGCGTCTGCGTGGTGTGGTCCATCAGCGCGGCCAGCTTCACGAGCGGGCCGGTCATCCGGCGCACNAGNAGCGTGACNGCCACNCCNCTGAGCAGGCACACACAGACAAGGATGCACATGATCAGCGTGCGGAAGCGCAGCAGGTTGCCCGTGAGCGATTCCTGGCTGCGCAGGCCGTAGATCTGCCAGCCGTTGGAGCGCATGACGGTATAGGTGGCCAGATAGTGCGTGCCCGCGTANTCGAGCTCGCGGCTGACGCTGTTNTCGCCGCCGAATTCCACGNCCCCGAACGCGGCNCNGATGGNNTCAGAGCCCTCCGGNGTCTCGGTGATGGGCGCGCCGTTTGCNTCCACGATGAAAAGATNNTCGTAAGAGGAATAGGTCTCGTCCAGATANTTTTGGATCGTGCGCTGGTTCAGGCTGACAATGTAATATCCGTAGGCCCCCTGCAGGCGCACCTTGTAGACCACCGGGATGACGGTTTCCACATCGCGGAAAACAGGGCTTTCCATCGCGGGATACCACGCGACAAAGCGGTTCGGGTCCTCCTCNAACTGGCTGTACAGCACGCTCTCCGGGAACGAAAAATCCTGCCGCCGGAAGTGCGTAAAATTCTCGAATGCGCCGAGGCTGGTGTANATNTAGATCGAATTGATAAACGGGTCGCTCATNTGCCATTCGGTGATGGTATCCGCCATCTCGCTCAGAAAGGCCGCGTAGGCAGAGCTGTCGTTGTTGCGCACGGCGGTGAAAAACTCATTGTAGGAGCTGCTGCCGTTCATCGCCATCACCTTCTGGCTGATGCTGCGCATCTCGCTGTTCAGATAGATATTGATCTGGCTGAGCAGATCGTTGGAGCTTTGATAAAAATTTTTCAGCGTATCCTGCGTGACATAGGTATAGCACAGCACGCCCGCAAGCAGGCTGTTCAGCACCAGCAGCACGAGGCAAACGGATAAAATTCTGGCCCGCAGCCCCATGGCCCGCAGCCGTTCCAGCATTGTGCGCACTTCCTTTCGTGGCGGATTATGGATGATCTTTTTCATAGGCTCCGGACCGGTCGCCGTTTTGAACTGACGGCCGGTTCGGGCCCTTTTAAAAAGTATACCATACACATGCACCCGCAGGCAAACGGGAACGCGGCGGGAATCCCTGACCTTTCGCCCCGGTCTTCCGCCGCGCCGCCCGTTTGGCTTACCCCTTCACCGCGCCCGCCGTGAGGCCGCCGATGAACTGCTTGTGGCAGAACAGGTAAACGATCAAAATGGGAATGATGGAAATGGCCGCGCCCGCGAGCATGATGTGCCATTCCGCTGCCGCGTTGGCCGAATAGCGCAGCTGCACTACGGCCACCGTCAGCGTGCGCAGCGAGGGCATGGAGATGGAGAACACCAGCGTCGTGATGTAATCGTTCCACGCCGTGCGGAAGCTGAACAGCGCCACAACCGCCAAAATCGGCCGGATGAGCGGGAAGATGATGCTCCAATAGATGCGGAAGGGCGTGCAGCCGTCGATGGTGGCCGCCTCGTCCAGCTCCTTCGGGATGCCGTTCACAAATCCGCGCACGAGCATCACGTTCGAGATCTGCGCGCCCAGCAGCGTCAGGATCAGGCCCAGCAGGATCTTGTTGATCCTAATGCTCGCCAGCAGCGTATAGGTGGGATAGAGCGTCACGCTGCCCAGCGCGATGAACATCAGTGTTGTGTACAGCCCGAGCCAGAATTTTTTACCCACAAAATCACGCCGCGCAAACACATACCCCGCCAGCGAGGTGGTGATCACCGCAAAGATCATCACCGTTACCGAGATCACCGCGCTGTTGATGAAATATTGCAGGAAGTTCGAGCGCACAAACGCCGTGTAGAAGTTTTCCGGGTGCCACTCCTGCGGCAGAAAGCTGTTGCCCAGGGTGAGTTCTGCGTTGGATTTGAACGCGCCCAGCAGCGTGTACACGATAGGATACAGCGTAAACAGCACCATGATGGTGACAAATGCATAAGAGACGATCTCGACGGCAAGGTCTGCCGTTTTTTGCGAATGCTTCAGTTTCATCACAGGCCCTCCCTTAATAGATATCGTCAAGCTTTGCGGCGAATTTCAGATAAACGATCGTGACAAGCCCCGCGATGCACGCGGAAATAAAGCTCACCGCCGCGCCGTAGCCATACTGCGGCGTAACGGCCGCCGATTCCGGCACCGAGAAGAAGAACGAATAGCCGTAGAGCGCCATCGTCATCGTGGAATTCACCGGGCCGCCCTCCGTCAATACCATCACGCTGTTCATATCGGAGAACGCCGCCGTGATGGCCAGCATCAAAATCGTTTTCAGCACCGGGCCCATCATCGGCAGCGTGATGCACCACAGCGTCTGCAGGCGGTTCGCGCCGTCGATGCGCGCGGATTCCATCGCGTCCTCGGCGATCTGCTGCAGACCGGCGATGAAATACACCATATAGTTGCCGATGGCGCCCCATACGGCCACGATGATCAGCGTTTTCATCGCGTTTTCCTTGCCCAGCCAGTTGATGTTCTGGCTGACGATCCCCGCGCCCGTCAGCATCTTGTTGATCTGCCCGTTGTACACATTGAACAGCAGGTAGAACACAAGGCCCATCACGGCGCTGGACATGATCGTCGGCGTGAACACCGCGCTCTGCAGCGTGCCGTTTAATTTGCGCTTTTTGTTCAGGATCACGGCCAAAAAGAACGAGATCGGCAGTGTGATCAGCAGCTTGCCCGCCGCATACACGAATGTATTGCGCACGGCCAGCCAGTACACCTTATCGTGGAAGACGCGCACGATGTTATCCAGCCCCACGAACTGCGGCGCCGTTGCACCGAAGCCGCTGTAGCGGTAAAAAACATATTTCAGCGTCCACAGAACGGGATACAGCGAAAAGACCAGAAATAAAATGAGGTTCGGCGCAAGCATCGCGTAGGATGTGACGTTATCCTGGATGCGCCGCCGGCGCTGTTCGGTGCTGATGGGCGTTTTCGGCGGCGCTTTGCTTTTGACTGCGGCGGGCGTTTTCATGGGGCATTCTCCTTTTTTTAAGCAGATGGCCGCCGCAAAGTGTTTCTTTGCGGCGGCCGTTGTTGGTTTATGGAAAGCTCTGATTCAATCAACGGGATTTATTCAGAGGTTCCCGAAGTTTCAAAGCGCGGTTCAGGCCACCGGCTTCATGGGGTCAAAGCTGGGGTTCACGATCTCGGTGCCGATACCGTCCGCGATGCCCTGCTCCACGGCGGCATTGTAGCGGTCGGTCAGATCCTGCAGCGCGGCGGCGATGTCCGCTTCGCTCGAATCGTTCCAGATCAGGCTTGCAAATACGCTGTACATATCCTCGCCTTCCACCACGACGGCGTCCACGTTCGCTTCCTGCGGTGTCTTCGGCCAGATGGCGTCGGTGTCCTCGATCAGCAGCTTCGGGTTGGCGGTATAGCACTCGGCGGGGTTGGCCTTCGCGATGGCGTCCGGCACCAGCGAGATGCCAAGGCCGTTGGAATAGTACCCAGCCAGCAGGTCAACGTCCGCAAACAGCTCGCGGTACACCACCCACGCGTCCTCAATGTTCTCGCCCTCGGCATTCAGGCAGTAGCCGTTCATGGCCTGGAACGTCTCGGCGCCCACCTGCGTGCCCGTCAGTGTGGGGATGTCGGCCACGGCCCACTTGCTGGAATCCATCGGGAACTGGTTCGCGTAAACACCCGGCTCGGCGTGCGTAAAGCTGATGTACATGCCGATCTTGCCGTCGGCAAACTGGGTGCGCAGCGGGTCGATATCCAGCGATTCACAGCCGGGGAACGCGCATTCCGGGCTCATCAGCTCCTGCCAGACCTCGATCAGATCGGCAAGCTGCGTAAAATCGTACTGGCCGGCCTTGAAATCGTAGCCCTTGTGGATGCCGCAGGACATCTGCGCCATCATATCAAAGCTGCGGGAAAGCGCGGAGGACGGGCTCTTCATGTTGGCGGCAAAGCCGTAGATGCCCTCGCCGGAAAGCTTTTCGGTGATGATCTTCGCGTCCTCGACCATTTCCTCCAGCGTCGTGGGGGGATTCTCGATGCCGGCGCGCTCGAAGATCTCGGTGTTGTAGAACAGGCGCGTGACGGTGCAGGCTGTGGGCACGTAGTAGGTCTTGCCGTCGATCACGTTGATGCCCTCGTAGAGGTTTTCGCCGAAGATCTCTTTAAATTCGTCATCCATGAACGGCGTGAGGTCGGCGTATTTATCCGCGTTCACCCAGTTCTGGAACATATCGTTCTGGTAGACCATGATGTCCGGCGCCTCGCCGTTCTGGAATGCCAGGCTGATGGCGGAGGGGTAGTTGTCGGAGTAGATCTGATACTCGACGATGTAGCCGTGGGTGTTCGTCTTGTTGTACTCGTCCACGGCGGCCGTCATGTACTCGCTGTCGGCGCGGTCTTTCGTCCAGACGGTGATCACCTTCGCGTCGGTGTTGTCCGGGGCGCCGGCCGTGGATGCGGCCGGTGCGGTGCTGCCCGCCGGAGCCGGTGTGCTGTCCGAGGCCGGCGTGCTGCCGCAGGCGGCGAGCAGGGTGATCGCCAGCGTCGCGGCGACTGTCTTTGCCAGGTTTTTCAGGATGTGCTTTTTCATGTTCTGGTTCCTCCTTATGATGATGTTGGGCTGCGCTTGGTTCGTTTGGTTTGTGGTGTCACCCGCGCGGCGGGTTTCCCTTTCGACGATATCAGTATACCACCCGGCAAAGCGCACGGGAATGAAAGAAACGACGTGTCCAATGTTTGAAAAATGACGCTGCGTCAAAAAGTTGGGGGTGTTTTTTGTGCAAAATTGACAAGAAAATAGGCGTTTTTTGCTATTGAAGAATGGCTCCGGCGTCTTTGAGGGTCTGTTTCAGCTGTTCGATGTTCAATTTTCGAAGGTCGGTGTGCGCCTTTGCACACAGCGCGGCGGCCGTGCCGGCGGCCTGCCCTGTTAAAAAACAGGCGGGCATTACGCGCACGGAGGCCTGTGCGGCGCGGTCGGCCCCGATGATGCGCCCTGCCGCCAGCACGTTGTCAAGGTCGCGCACGATCAGGCTGCGGTAGGGGATGCCGTACCGCTCGCCCGGCGCGTAGCGGCTGGATTCATAGTCGCCATGGCCGCTCATCGCGCCCTCCGCCTGCCGCGCGGCGTGCAGGTCGATGGGATAGGAATAGTACCCGATCGCGTCGTCAAAATCGGCCCGGCGGTCGTAGTCGGCACGGCAGAGCATGTAGTCCGCCGCGATGCGGCGGCTTTCCCGGATGCCGATGGAGGGGCCGCTGCCAATGAGCACTGCGTTTTCCGCCCCCGGCACATATTCCTGCAAAAAGGCCATCAGCTCCGGCAGGGCGCGGCGGGCCTCTAACTCGGCGCGGGTCATGCCCTCAGAGGTAAAGGGATCGAAATCGAACACATGGCCGAAGTTGAGCGTCGCCGTGCCGGGCGTTATCAGCGCGATGCCCGCCACCTGCGTTTCGCCCGCGGGGAATTTCCCGTCGGCAATGGCGCAGGCACTGGCTTTGCTCAGGTTGCCGTTTTCGCCCGTTTCTTTGGCATAGGCGAGAAAGCACTGCGTATCAAAATTCGCGATCTGGAAACACAGCGTCGCCGCCTGTACGCGGCCGTTTTCGTCGCCGCACAGACATTCTGCGCCCGCGCCGTGCGCCAGCAGCGCGTTGCCGGTGCAGTCGATGAACTGCGCGGCGCGCACCGTGCACATGCCCGCCGGAGTGGCAAGGCGCAGCGCCGTCACCGCACGGCCTTCGCGGCACACCTCGGCCAGCGTCGTGTGCAACGCCAGCGTGCACCCGCTTTGCTGCACCAGCGCGTCCAGCACGGCCTTCAGTATTTCGGTATCAATGGGCACCCAGTCGTAGGCAAAATCCCGGCCGGGCTTTGCGTCGTAAAACGGGCTGCGCCACATCCGGGCCTGCATCGCCTGCAAAATTTCCAAGCCAACACCGCCCACCTCGAGCGCTTTGCCGTCGGTGAACGTGCAAAACGCCGGGATGTGCGCGTCCGTCGCCATGCCGCCCAGATACCCGGCCTTTTCAACCAGCAGCGTATCCGCGCCGCAGCGCGCCGCGCTCACCGCAGCCGCCACGCCCGCCGGGCCGCCGCCCGCCACGACCACATCGTATTGTTCTTTCATCGTCTGTTCCTCCTCGAATCATAGTCAAAGTGGATCATCATGCATCGAAAATGTACAGAACGGTTTGCTCTGTTTGCCCATATCCCATACAGGCAAATATGGCAAACCATCCTGATGATCTGCACCGCCTGCCCCTGTCATATACAGGCAAATGCGGAAAACGATCATCGAAAATTGAAGTGGTTTTTCTGCCGGCTTTCTGTTATCATTGCTGGTATGGGGAAATGCCGGATCAAATCCGGCGGAGCCGGCCGCGCATCCGCTTCTTATTTTTATTATCCCCGCCGCCGGGTGCGTTTGTCAATTTCAGTTTCCGCCGTCCGTTTTTCGAGGGCGGCGGCAGAAGGAGGCATCTATGGAATTTCCAAAGCAATTTTTTTGCGAGTGTGCTGAGCGCTCCACCTATCAAACCCATATCCCCGCGCCGCTGTTCCGCAAATCGTTTTTCCTCGCAGAGGAAAACGCCGCCGGAACGCTCGTGATTGCGGGGCTGGGCTTCTACGAGCTGTTTATGAACGGCCGCAAGATCACCAAGGGCTGGCTTGCGCCCTATATCTCCAATCCCGACCACATTGTATATTACGATAAGTATTCCATTTCTGAATATCTACAAAAAGGCGAAAATGTAATCGGCGTGATGCTGGGGGACGGTTTTCTGAACAGCAAAACCGGCGTGTGGGATTTTGCCGGCAACGTATTCAACACAGCGCCGAAGCTGGCCCTCTCCGTCATCCTCACGCAAAAAGAAAAAACGCAGACATTCACCGCGGCCGATTTCCGCTGCGCAAAGGGGCCGGTGCTGTTCAACGACCTGCGCTCGGGCGTATTTTACGATGCCCGGCAGGAGCCGCGCGGCTGGGCAGCGCCGGGCTTTGCCGAGGACGCGCGCTGGCACGCGCCGCTTGCCGCCAGGCCGCCGCGCGGGGAATCGCGGCTTTGCAGGGCAGAGCCCATCCGCATAGAAAAAGCGCTTGCTCCCGTGCGCGTCATGCCGGGCAGTCTGGCTCCCTATACGCCGCGCGCGGATGTGCAGGAGGGCGACGCCAAACACGGCACGCAGGAGCCGCCGCCCGACCGGCAAGGCGGATACCTCTACGACTTTGGCGAAAACAACGCGGGCATCTTCCGCCTGCGCATCCGGGGCAAACCCGGCCAGCGCATCGACATTCAGTGCGCCGAACAGCTTTTGGACGGCGCGGCGGATTACAACAATATCAATTTCTACCCCGACGGCTACGCCCAGCGGGACCTCTACATCGTCGGCAGCGAGGAGGAGGAAATTTTCGAGCCGCCGTTTACCTACCACGGCTTTCGCTATCTGTATGTTTCCGGCATCGAGCCGGAGCAGGCCACGCCGGAGCTGCTCACCTTTCTGGTGCTGCATTCCGATTTGGAGGAGCGCGGCGGCTTTGCCTGTTCGGATACTGTCTCCAATACAATTTGCGAAATGGCGCAGCGCAGCGACCGGGCGAACTTTTTCTACTTTCCCACCGATTGCCCCCACCGCGAGAAAAACGGCTGGACGGGCGACGCGCAGGTTTCGGCCGAGCATATGATCCTGACATTGGGCGCGGAAAACAGCTGGCGCGAATGGTTGCACAGCGTGCGCCGCGCGCAGACTGCGGCGGGGCAGCTGCCGGGCATTGTGCCCACGGGGACATGGGGATACGAATGGGGCAGCGGCCCCGCGTGGGACCGCGCGCTCTTCGAGCTGCCCGCGATGGTGCTGCAATACCGCGGCGAGACCGGCATCATCCGCGAAAATGCCCACGCGATGCTGCGTTATCTCGAATACATTTCCCGCAAACGCGACGCGCGCGGCATCGTCGCCGTAGGTCTGGGCGATTGGTCCCCCGTAGACCGCGCAACGCGCGCCTACCAAGCGCCGCTCGGCTTTACCGACAGCGTGATGGTATACCGGATGTGCCGCGACGCGCAGCGGATGTTCGGGGCGGTGCACTTGCCGCTGCACGCGGCCTTTGCCCGGCAGCTGGGCAATGAAATACGCGCGGCCGTGCGGGCGGAATATCTTGATCTGTCCGCCATGCTCGTGAAGAGCGACTGCCAGACCGCGCAGGCAATGGCCCTCTACTATGATATCTTCGACGGCGCCGAAAAACCGGAAGCATTCCGCCAATTGCTGCGCATCCTGCGGCGGGACGCATACAAGATCACCTGCGGCTTTTTGGGCCTGCGCGTGCTCTACCATGTGCTCGCGCAGAACGGCGCTGCGGAACTTGCCTACCGCATGATCGCCGGCCCGGAGTACCCCTCCTACGGATACCTCGCAAGGCGGGGCGATACCACTCTGCCCGAGCAGTTCCTGCCCGACGCACAGCGGCGGCTTGTTTCGCAGAACCATCATTTTCTGGGCGACGTGCTGCACTGGTACATGCGCTGGCCCGGCGGGCTGCATATCATCGACCACCGCACGGTGGAGGTGCGGCCATGCTTTCTCTCCGCGCTAAAGCACGCCGAAGCATGGCACCGCCTGCCGGACGGCGAGGTGCGCGTTTCGTGGCGGCGGCAGGGCGAAGAGATCCTGCTGGATGTCGCCTGCCCCGAAGCCGTTCGCTGCACGCTGCGGTTGGACGGGCCTTACGCGCTTGCCGAAAGCGGCGACCGGTTTGCGGAACACGGCGCAGAGCACTGGCACATCCGCCGCAGCGGGACGGAAAGCGGTGCGGACAATGCGCCCGTGACAGAATGCAGCGAACCTTCCGCAAAATAGAATTTTCGATCGCGGTTTACCCAAAATTGCGGCTTGCCCAAACAACACACAATACCGCTCTCGGCGCCAAAACGGCCCGGAGAGCGGTATTCTTTTGCGTGCTTTTTTATCAGCTTTTCCTGTATTTTCTTTTCTTGTAGGCCTTTTTTCTCGTATCCTTGTTATGCCCTTTTCCTTGTTTGTCTTTTTTGTTTGTCTTTTTTCATGTATGCTTTTCCTGCATCCTTTTTCCTGGGCACTATTTCTGCAAAGACGATTTTGCAGACGATTTTAANGGTAATTCTGAAATCTACAGAGCCTATTGGGAAATCGATCGGGCCCGTCTTCCCTGTTTGCCTGCCCCCGAGCCCCGTCAAACCCAAACCCCAGCGAACCGTCTTCGGCAGCCCTTATCGCGTTTCCTCCACATGCCGCNGCATGATCTCCGCCAGCGCCTGCCCCATCAGGATATGCCCTTCGTCCGAGGGGTGCAGCAGATCGCAGCTTAANCCGTCGGTGTTTTGCAANATNTCNTCCCCGTGGATGCNGNCAAAGCGGGCATCTTCCTGCGCGGCCTNTNCGGCCAGNCGCCNCGTCACCTCCCGGAACGGCAGGCAGTGCCGCACCGCGGGCAGCGTNTCATCCGTGTGCAGAAGGCCGTAATTCGGGAAGGCGTCGATCACGAAAATGCGCCGCAGCCGTTTGTTTTGGCCGGCGGTTTTCAGCAGNTGNTCCACGCGGCGCGCGTATTCGGCNGTGCTGAAGCTGGGCGCCATGTTGACGCCGAGTTCGAGCGANAGATAGTCTGCGGACTGCTGGGCCAGATAGTCCGCGATCTGCGCCTCGCAAAAGCAAGAGCCGGAAAGGCCCTTATTCAGCACGTCCCAGCCCAGACGGCGGGCGGCCTGATTGACATAGGCGTTTGAATACACCGTCGTCACGCTGCCGCAGGTGATGGANGANCCGTACGCCAGCCACCGCACGGCNGGCTGCTCTGCGGGCAGCGGCGGGCGGCAGGGTATGCCGTAGGTATCCAGCCCGTTGAAATGCAGATATCCGTTCATGCCGCAGAGTATCCGCCACACATGGNTCGGAAAGCGCGTGCCCTTCAGCGCGGCGGGGCGCAGCTTTTCCTCCAANGCGGGCGCCTCCAGATGCAGCACTGTTGTTTGCCCCGCNGGCAGCGTCGCTTTTTGCAGAACGCGATCNCCNCGAAAGATCTGCACGTCGATGTCGTTTTCGTACGCCGTCAGCGCAAGATCAAAGCAGCGCGCCCCGGTNACNAACCGCAGCTCGCACCCGTGCACCCGCTGCGCGCGGAACCGCGCNTTGTGCTGCCANGCCTCGCCCAGCGTNTCCGCCAGTGCCTTGGGGAAGCGGTACAGCCGCAGGCCCGGCAGGCCCGGCACCTCCCGCAGCTCGTCCACNTTNAAAAATTCGATGTTCCGGTATATCANGCACATCACCCTCAATTTCAGCCGTNATTTGNAGCNTNGCNGTTTTGTCCTCCCCTCCTGCGAANGCCGCACANNCAGTGCTGCAACAGGCAGCGCGAAAGGGCAAAAGCCGCTGCTTCTTTTTTGGGGAGGCTCTGATTCAATCGGNATGCCGCCAAGACGTGCGCGGCGATTGATACAGAGGTTCCTTCATTCTATTTTAAAAGGCATCGCAAAGCGCCGTCAATTTCACTTTTGGGTGTTTGATTTTTGACCGTTTTTAATATGATAAGCNAAACGGCTGGCCTCATTCGACAAGGTCAGCCGTTTTTTGTAAAGTTTCGGGAACATCGGGAGCATACCGNTCCATGCACGCCTGCATGCTCTGCCATGTTTCCCGCTGCAAACGCGCCACCTCTTTGGCGCGGGGGGCGTTTTTGTCCGGCAGGATGGCGGGCAGAATGTGCAGCGTCAGACACGGGCNCTTTTTGAAACGCCAGATGCCGCGCGGCCTGCGGTATGTAATGCACATCGGCAGCACNGGCACGCCCGCGCGCCACGCGGTGGTGAACGCCGTCTTATGAAAGGGCCGCAATTCGGTGCAATAGTGCACCAGTTCGCCCTCGGGATAAATCGGGATCACCGCGCCGAAGGAGAGCGCCTCGCTGAGCACACCCGGAAGATCCCGGCGCANGCANCGGTCCTCCGGGATGGGGATGCCGCCGAACAGGCGGACAAAATGACGCACGCCTTTCATCTCCAGGTTCGATTGCAGCGTGACAAAATACTGTCGCCTGGGCCACAATACGCGTGCGACCATCGTGCAGTCCAGCGTGTGGACGTGGTTGCACACGGCCACCGCGCCCGCTTTGCCCAGCTTTACGCGGTTTTTCCAGCCCTCGATGCGCAGGCCGAATACAACGAAATTATAAAGCCGCAGCAGCCACACCGCCGGCGTGAAGCAGANCTGATACAGCGCGCTCGCCAGCCTGCCGCGGCGCAGATAGTCATAATGCGCGTCCAAATCAAGCGGGATGCGGGGCAGATCNTCAAACACAATACCCCTCATGCCCAGCTTCCTTTTTCTTTCGCCTCGGCGGCCAGCTGTTCAAACTGCGTCACGCAGTTTTCGATGGCATATTTTTTGGCGCTCTCGCTGTAGGCGCGCTCCATCGCAAGCCGCTCGTCNGGGTGCTCGATCCAGTAATCGATCTTCTCCGCCAGATCGGACGCATCGCCCGGACAAAACAGCGAGCGCTCGTCGAGCGCGAACTGCGGCGTCGCCGAAAACGGGCTGTTTGCAATCACCGGCACGCGCCCGCAGGCGAACGCCTCCATGCAGCTCATCGCCTCGATTTCGGCGTCCGCCGTGTGGACNTAGAGATCGCACTGCGCAATGACGCTGCGCAGCTCCTCCTGCGAGAGAAAGCGCATCTGCAGCGGGTGCGCCAGTCCCCGCGCCTGTTTGGCGTAGGCATCGTGCAGCGGCCCCTGGCCGGCAAAAATCAGCTGGATGTCCTGTGCGTGGCGCGAGCGCTTCACGGCCTCGATCAGCACATCCTGCCGCTTTTCGCCGGAGAGACGGCCGATCATCAGGATAAGGAAGCGGCCGCGCCACTTTGCCTCCTTCCNGTCGCGCCGGAACGTAAATTCCGGCGTGATGCCGTTGGAAATGACGCGGCACTCGGCCCCGTAGCCATGCGCCTTCAGCTGCTTTGCGATGAACGCCGACGGACAGTGGATATACCGAAAGCGCCCGTAAAAATCCGTGCGGAACAGCCAATAAATGAATGCGTTCGTCGGCGTCCAGCGGCCCATGCCGATGGAATAGGAGATGTTCTGCGGCTGCACATGAAATGCCGCTGTGGCCGGTTTNCCCATTTTGCGCGCCCGCTGCGCCGTGACGATCGACAGCGTAAAGGGCATCAGAAAATGGACGTGGTCGGCCCACGCCAGCGCCTGCTCCAGCACACGCTTTTCCGGTTTGCCGAAGACCATGCCGTGCGATTTGATCAGCTTGTCAAAAACGGGGATGCGAAGCTCCGGAACGCTGTAGCCGTCCGGGCCGCAGTCCCCGGTGGAAAGGATACGNACCCCGTGGCCGCGCGCACGCAGCACCGCCGCGTAGCGCCGGGCGGAAACGGACACGCCGTTGTTCTCCGCACCGTATTGGTCCAGCACAAATAAATAATTCATGGGGGATATTATAGCAACTTGTTTCCCCTTTGTAAATAGACATTTTCCGACTTTTGTCCGGCGGCTTTTACACATCCGGTTTTGTTCAGCCGGACGTTTTCTTACGCCCAGTCCTTTGCGCGTTCCACGGCCTTGTGCCAGCCGTCCACGAGCGTTTTTGCAGTGCCGGCGTCCATCTGCGGCTCGTACAGACGGTCCAGCGTCCATTGGCCCTTGATGTCGTCGAGGTCCTTCCACACGCCCACGGCGAGGCCCGCAAGGTACGCCGCGCCCAGCGCCGTCGTCTCGCGGATCATCGGGCGGCGCACCGTCACGCCCGTCACGTCCGCCTGGAACTGCATCAGCAAATTGTTGGCCGAAGCGCCGCCGTCCACCTTCAGCTCGCGGAAGCACACGCCGCTGTCCGCCTGCATGGCCGTGAGCACGTCCATCGTCTGGTAGGCGATGCTCTCCAGCGCCGCGCGGATGATGTGGTTGCGCCCCGCGCCGCGCGTGAGGCCGAGGATCGCGCCGCGCGCNTACATATCCCAGTNCGGCGCGCCGAGNCCCGTGAACGCGGGCACCACATANACGCCCGCNCTGTCCGGCACCTTGCCCGCGAAGTACTCGCTGTCGGCGCTCTCGCTGATCAGCTTCATCTCGTCGCGCAGCCACTGNATCACCGCGCCGCCCACGAAGACGCTGCCCTCCAGCGCGTACGTCACCTTGCCGNCAAGGCCCACGGCGATGGTTGTCAACAGGCCGTTTTTGCTCTCCACCAGCTCACTGCCCGTGTTCATCAGCATAAAGCAGCCCGTACCGTAGGTGTTTTTCACGTCGCCGCGCGCAAAGCACGTCTGGCCGAACAGCGCGGCCTGCTGGTCGCCCGCCGCGCCCGCGATGGGGATCTCGGCCCCGCCGATGCTGGCCTTGCCGTACACCATGCTCGAATCGCACACCTTGGGCAGCATGCACATCGGGATGCCCAGCAGCGCGCAGATGTCCTTATCCCATTCCAGCGTGTGGATGTTGAACAGCATCGTGCGCGAGGCGTTCGTTACGTCCGTCACGTGCGCCGCGCCGTTTGTCAGCTTCCAGATCAGCCAGGTGTCCACCGTGCCGAACAGCAGCTCGCCGCGCTCGGCGCGTTCGCGCGCACCCTCCACATGGTCGAGGATCCACTTGATCTTCGTCGCGCTGAAATACGCGTCGATCAACAGGCCGGTCTTTGCGCGGATCGTCTCGGCATAGCCCTGCTGTTCCAGNTCGGTGCAGATGTCGGACGTACGGCGGCACTGCCACACAATGGCGTTGTACACCGGGCGGCCCGTGGCCTTGTCCCANACGATGGTCGTCTCGCGCTGGTTCGTGATGCCGATGGCCGCGATCTCGCCGGCATCCAGCCCGCTGCGCGCCAGCACCTCGATGAGCACGCCGTACTGCGAGGCATAGATCTCCAGCGGGTCGTGCTCCACCCAGCCGGCCTTCGGATAGTGCTGNGTAAACTCCTTTTGCGCCATGTTCACGATGTTCTGGTGCTCGTCGAACAAAATGGCGCGGCTGGACGTTGTGCCCTGGTCCAGGGCCATGACATATTTACTCATCGCTTCGGTTCCTTTCCTGTATCTGTATTTCTTTTCCTNTGACGGAAGGGCGCCGGCGGCGGGACGCCGTGCTGCCTTCAGACGGTTTTCTTCCTGTATGTATAACGCTTTACAGCGCCGCAACCACAGAGATCTTGATCCTGTATTCCGGCACGGCCAGCGCGCCGCCCGTCACGCTGCGCGCCGGCTCGCATCCGTCCACGATCCACGAATCCCACACGGCGTTGAACGCGCCGTAATCCGCCATATCGGCCAGCGTGATGGTGGCCGTCAGCACGCGCGATTTATCCGTGCCGTTGCGCGCAAGGATATTGTCTATCACGTGCAGCACATCCTTTGTCTGCCCGGTGATGTCGGCCTCCAGGTCCGTTGTGGTGATGCCGCTGGTGCGCAGCAGCCCGCCGTACACGACGCTCAGCGAGCGGCGTCCGTTTGCCCCGTTGCGTTTGATTTCCATGTTGTTGCCTCCTTGTTTTTTCGTGTAAAATTTCCGCATCCGCGCGTTTTTCCTTAAAAAAATCTTTTATTTTGAGCACAATGTTGCTATAATATAAAGTAGGGAAACAGGAGCTTCGCCCGGACGCGATGTTCCCTTTTTCTATCATACCATTTTCTGCGGGGAATTTCTACATGAAAAATCGCCTTGCCGCATTTCTCTGTCTGATTTTTTGCGTTACGCTGTTTGCGCCGGCCGCCGCGGCCGCCGGATACCCCTTGCCGGAGGGCGTCGAGGTCACGGCGCAGGCCGCCTATTTTATCAATCTGGATACCGGGATCGTGATGTTCGAGCGTGGCGCCGACGAGGCGCGCAGCATCGCCAGCCTGACAAAGCTGATGACCGCGCTGCTGCTCGTGGAAAATGTCGGCGATCTTGCCGGCACACCCATCGTCGCCGAGCGCAGCCTGTATGTGCCGCCCATTACCACGCCCGGCTCCTCCAACGCGGACATCCGCCCGGGCGAAACGGTGAGCGCGCTGAATATGCTGTACGCGATGATGCTGCCCAGCGGCAACGAGGCGGCCGAGGCCGTGGGCTACTACCTCGGCAACGGCAACCTGAACAACTTCTATGCGCTGATGAACGCGCGCGCGGCCGATCTGGGCTGCACGAACACGCACTTTGCCAGCACGAACGGTTTGCAGGAGATGGACGAGGGCAATTATTCCAGCGCGCACGATGTGGCCTTGATCGCCGCGGCGTGCTGGAAGCACGAGATCTTCCGCACTGTGGTGGGCACCGTCACGTATCAGATGCCCGCCACCGACAATCCCAGCCACACCGCGCCCTACAACATTCAAAATACGAACCGCATGCTCGTCAGCTCGGCGGGCGTCTACCGCTCCTACATCCGGGGCATGAAGACCGGCTCCACCGAGGCCGCAGGGCGGTGCTTTGCCTCCGTGGCCGTCAACGACCGCGGCGAGACCTATCTGGGCGTCGTGCTCGGCACCCCGTGGGATGTGCCGCCCAATGAATACGCCTATTCCTTCTACGACACCGCCAACATTTACGATTGGCTGTTCGCGAATTTTTCCGTGCGCCCGTCCATCGACATCGGCTCGCCCGTGACGGAGATCCATGTGAACTACTGCTCCGATCTGGATACGCTGATGCTGTATCCCGCCGACGATCTGCGCACCGTGTTGCCGAACGGCGACGATTCGCTGCTGGAAAAAACATTTGACGTGCCGGAAAGCGTGGACGCCCCCGTTCAGATGGGCGACCACATCGGAACCGTGACGCTCACGCTGAACGGCGATCTTGTCGGCACGGTGGATCTGATCGCGGGGCAGGATGTCGCGCGCAATGATTTTCTGTACGCGCTCGCGCAGGTGAAGGCGTTTCTCGGGAGCCTGTACTTCCGCGTGGTCTGCATTCTGACGGTGATCTTCCTCGCCGGCTACACGCTGCTGACATTGTGGCTGCACCGGCGCGGGAAAAACCGGCGGTATGCCGGGGCGCACGGCGGCACGGCCCGGCAGGGCGCCTCCTCCCGGCAGGACGCTGCATCCCGGCGAAACGCTTCGGCCCGGCAGGATGCCATGTCCCGGCAGAATACAACTTCCCGGCAAGGCTCCGGGCTCCGTCAGGGTGACGCACCCCGTCAGAGTGACGCGCTCCGGCGGAATGCCGCACCCCGCCCCGACGGCACGCGCGGTACACGCACCGGTGTTCCGGATCCCCACGCGGCGCGGGATGACGCCTGGCCCGCCGATCCCCTTTCCCCGCCCGCCGCAGACGATGCGGATGATTTCGATCTCAGCTTTTTGGACGACGGCTTTTTTTGAGCCGCGGGAGCCCTGAGCCGCCTGCGCCGGGGATGTACCGGCATCCCGCGCAAGCCCCGGGTTGCCTGACAGTATGCAGGCCCCGGCAATTCTTATAGAAATCGTTTGCCAAAACCATTTCCTGAAATCATGGATCAAACGGAGGTTTTATGGACAAGCCACAGTCTTCTCTCTCCACCGGCACGCTGCTGCGCCGGTTCTGGCCGTATCTGGCGCGGTATAAGGGCATTATGTGCTTCGATTTGTTCTGCGCCGCGCTCACCTCGGTGTGCGAGCTGGTGCTGCCGATGATCATGCGCGCCATCACCAACCGGGCCACGAGCGACCTTGCCGGACTGACGGCCGGCTACATCCTGCGCGTGGGCGCGCTGTACCTGGTACTGCGGCTCATCGACGGCGCGGCCAACTACTTTATGTCAAACACCGGGCACGTGATGGGCACGCGCATCGAAACGGATATGCGGCGCGATGCGTTCGACCACCTGCAAAAGCTCTCGGACAGCTATTTTGCCAACACAAAGGTCGGCCAGATCATGGGCCGCATCACGAACGATCTGTTCGACGTGACAGAATTTGCGCACCACTGCCCGGAGGAATTTTTCATCGCGGCGCTGAAAGGCGTTATCTCATTCGTCATCCTCGCAAACATCAACATCCGGCTCACGCTCATCATCTTCCTTGTGGTGCCGGTGATGCTCGTGTGCTGCACGCGCTTCAACCACATGGTGCGCGTCACCATGCGCAAACAGCGCAGCCAGATTGGCGAGCTGAACGCCCGCATCGAGGACAGCCTCTTGGGCGAGCGCGTGGTCAAGGCGTTCAGCGGCGAGGATTTAGAGCGCGCGAAGTTCGAGCAGGACAACACCACCTTCCTCGGCATCAAAAAAGAGATGTACCGCTGGATGGCCCTGTTCAACACCACCACCCGCCTGTTTGACGGGCTGATGTACCTTGTGGTGATCGTGGCGGGCGGGCTGTTCCTTCTGAGCGGCGCAATCTCGACCGGCGACCTTGTCGCGTACATGCTGTATGTCTCCACGCTGCTCACCACCATCCGCCGCATCATCGAATTTGCCGAGCAGTTCCAGCGCGGCATCACGGGCATCGAGCGCTTCTGCGAGATCATGGACGCCGAGGTGGACATTTTCGACGACGAAAACGCCGTCCCGCTCGAAAATGTGGAGGGCCGCATCACGTTTGAAAACGTCTCGTTTGAATATCCCGACGATCACAACAAGGTGCTGCGCAATTTGAATCTCACCATCCGTCCCGGCGAAAAGCTGGCGCTCGTCGGCCCCTCGGGCGGCGGCAAAACGACACTGTGCAACCTGATCCCGCGCTTTTACGACGCGACGTCCGGCAAGGTGTGCATCGACGGGTACGATGTAAAAAATGTCACGCTCGCCTCCCTGCGCCGCGCCGTGGGCATCGTGCAGCAGGACGTTTACTTATTCAGCGGCACCGTATACGAGAATATTTTGTACGGCCGCCCGGACGCTACGCGCGAAGAGGTGATGCAGGCCGCAAAGCTTGCCGGCGCGCATGAATTCATCTCGGCACTGCAGAATGGCTACGATTCCTATGTGGGCGAGCGCGGCGTAAAGCTCTCGGGCGGACAAAAGCAGCGCATTTCCATCGCGCGGGTATTTTTGAAGGACCCGCCCGTCCTCATTTTGGACGAGGCCACGAGCGCGCTGGACAACGAGAGCGAGCAGCTTGTGGGCCAAAGCCTTGCACGGCTTGCCCGCGGCCGCACGACGCTCACCATCGCGCACCGCCTCACCACCATCCAGCACGCGGACCGCATCCTTGTGCTGGGCGAGGACGGCATCGAGGAGGAGGGCACGCACGAGGAGCTTCTGGCCCTCGGCGGCATCTATCACAAGCTGTGGACCGGCGCCGCCGCGCTGGACGCACCGATGATTTAGCCGGTCATTTCATTTGCCATATCGCCCGCTTTGTGATCCACACCGTTCAGAGAAATGGAGGAACCTCTTGGAACAGCCGCTTGTCACCGTCATCATCCCCGTGTACAATGCCGCGCCGGATCTTGCGCGCTGCATTGACAGTGTCCGCAAACAGTCTTACCGCAACCTCGAGATCTATCTGATCAACGACGGCAGCAAGGATGCGTCCGGCCATATCTGCCATATGTATGGCCGCGTCGATCCGCGCATTCATGTGATCGATCAGGAAAACGCCGGGGTTTCCGCCGCGCGCAACGCAGGGCTGACCGCCGCGCACGGCAAATACATCCAGTTTGTGGACAGCGACGATTACCTTGCGCCGGACGCCACCGCCACGCTGCTGCTGCGGGCCGAGCGCGCAGGCGCAGACCTTGTCATCTCGCATTACTACCGCATCGACGGCAAAAGCAAAACCGCGCACGGCTTTTTGCGGCGTCAGGATGTGATGGATCAAAAGGAGTTCGCGCGCGAGCTGATGGACGAGCCCGCCAGCTTTTACTATGGCGTTTTGTGGAATAAGCTGTACCGCACGGCGATCATCCACAATAACGGCATCCTGTGCCGCGAGGAGTTGAACTGGAGCGAGGATTTCCTGTTCAATCTGGAATACATCCGCTATGCGCACCGCTTCTGCGCCGTATCAAAGCCGATCTATTACTATGTGAACAACGAAAAGAGCATCACCCACACGCAGATTGATTTCGTCAGCGTGGTGCGCACCAAATCGAAGCTGTTCACATATTACAAGAATCTGTACGAGAGCCTTGATCTGTACGAAAGATTCAAGCCGCAGATCTATAAGTACCTGGTCGCCACGGCGGAGCATCCTTAAAGGATTTTCAAAAAGTAGTTTTTGGATATCACAATACATTTTGTATAAGATCGACGCTTCCTGTTATTCCATTGGCCTCTGGCCCGGCCGATACTTTTGCAGAAATATTCCATCACGGGAATCACAAATAGAAAGGAACGTCTTCTTCAATGAATTATCAGGAAATGCTCGAAACGCGCCAGAGTTGCCGCGCCTATGATCCGGCGCGCATTCCCACCCGCGAAGCGCTGACGCAGCTTCTGGAGGCCGCGCGTCTTGCGCCCAGCGCCTGCAACAGCCAGCCATACCATTTTTATATCGCGCAGGGCGAGGCGGCCCGCGCCGTAGGCGAAACAACGCGCAGCATGGGCATGAACGCCTTTACGGCAGACGTCCCCACGTTTTTCGTCGTTGCCGAGCAGCCCTACAACGCCAGCGCCGCCGTGGGCGCGCGCATGAAAAAGCAGGATTACCGGGCCGCGGATATCGGCCTTGCGGTCTCGCAGCTTATTTACCGCGCGCACGAGCTGGGCCTCGCGACGTGCATCCTCGGCTGGTTCGATGAAAAAGCCCTGCAAAAGCTCACCGGCACGGACGCACGCGTCCGGCTGGTGGTTGCCGTGGGCTACGCCAAAGAGGGCGACGCCTTGCGCGCCAAAAAGCGCAAGGCGTCCGAGGAACTGGCAACCTGGCTGTAAAGGCACAAGCCTTGTCCCCGTTTTTCACCTTTTTTGTGTTTTCTTCCGGCTTTTTCGGTTTTTGGGTTTTCCGGTTTCCCGACTTTTTCGGTTTTCTATACTTTCCCGCTTTTCTCCCGCACTTTCCCTCAAATTTTTTCTCTGTGCCCCTTCCTCCGATCTTTCCCGACCTTCCCATCCGAAATTCCGTTGGAGTTTCCAGCATCTACTTGTGGTCCCGGAAAATACAAAACGCAATTTTCTACCCGCTTACTGCTATTTGTATATATAAAGGTGGCATTTGCACCATTATTTCTTTTACAGGAGGCATTCCAAAAATGCGGCGCGTTCATATTCTTCGTTTTGATTTATGGCTTTGCCTTGCGCTGAGCTTTCTTGTCAGCCTTGGCACCGAAAAGCTGGCCAACTGGGTGCTCGACCAAACCTATGTGAGCTATGTGGAATCGCACGAGGTGGCCGACGGCGACATCGGCGGCATCGCGGGCGACGCGGTGTTCCGCGCGCAAAGCATAGACGACTTGCTGGCGCACGACACATTCACGGTGGTATCGCCCGGCATCGAATACATGAACCGCGGCGCGGGATATTACGGCAACTGGTACATGTACGCCCTGACATTGCCCTCCGGCGAACGCGTGGCGGCGGTGATCAACTTCGACAGCCTTGTGAAATCCGGCGACGATTTCTACAGCGGCGACACCACGCTGCCCGTCGGGCGCATCGTCTACGAGGATTTGGAGAGCTCTGAAAACTTCCTCTCGCAGATCGAGCACGGCGCCCCGCTCGACCGCCACGATTTTTACATCGACATGATCGGCACCGGCGGCAAGCTGAGTGAGGAGGATTATCGCGAGCTGCCCATCCTGCTGGTGCAGCTGGGCACGATTTTCATCTGTTTCCCGATTTTCCACGCAATCGGATCGAGACTTGGCATTTTCCCCTATTTCTTCCCTCCGCGGGATAAAAAGCCCAAAAAGAAAAAGAAGCAGGCGGACGAGATGGAGTGGGAATGAGGCCTCACAGGGAAGCTTTGATTGAATCTGTTTCCAACAAAAAGCCCGCGGTGAACTGCGAACGCAATGTTCCGGTTCCCCGCGGGCTTTTATGATCCTGCTTTTTACCTTGCACTATTTTCCTGTTTTCTGTCCCGTTCGGTTTCTCCACACCTAAATTTTGATTGTCAGCCATTTATCGCTGCAAAAGCGCCAACGCGTGAGCAGCATGCGGAGGGTTTGATCGAGCAGCAGCCCAAGCCACGCGCCGATGAGGCCCATGTTCAGCGGGTAGACGAACAGCCAGCCCGAAAGCGGGCGGATGCACGCCACGCTGATGAGCGATACCAGCGCGACGAATTTGGTATCGCCGCCGCCGCGCAGGCAGCCGCTGTAGATCACCTGTGCCACCTGCAAAAATACGATCACGGCGATGAAATCCATAATGACGATGCCGTAATCGAGAATTTCCGGGTCGTCGGAGAACAGCCGGAAGATATCGCGGCCAAAAATGGTGTACACCACCGCAAGCAGCGCCGAACACAAAAAGCCCAGACGCTGGCAGAAGCCGCCGTAGACCTTGGCAAGATCGGGCCGCTGCTCGCCGAGGCTCTGCCCCACAAGCGACACGGAGGCCACCGAGAGCCCGTCGCCGAACGCGAACGAGATCGTGATGATATTCATGCCGATCTGGTGCGCCGCAAAGGCGTTTGTGCCAAGCTTGGCCACCACCATCGTGTACATCAAAAAGCCAAAGCGCAAAAACAGCTGCTCGGCCAGCGTGGAGGATCCGATGTTTGCGATGGTGCGCAGTGTGCCCGCATCGAAACCGCGCTTTTCGCTGCTTTCGCTGCCGTAGAATAAGTACAAAAAGCTGTCCGGATGCATCACCGAGCGCAGCGCCATGCCGCAGGCCACCACGGTGCCGATCACCGTGGCAATCGCGGCGCCGTTCACGCCCAGCGCCGGGAAGCCGAAATGCCCGCCGATGAGCAGATAATTGCACACGATGTTCACCAGGTTCGAGGTGATGTTCGTGCGCATGGCGATCTTGGTGTTGCCCGCACCGCGCTGCGCGGCGTTGATGACCATATTCAGCACATTGAAGACCTGAAAGCCCACAATGATGCGGAAATATCCCGTTGCAAGGCCGTGCGTATCCTCGTTCGTGCCGGCAAACCGCAGGACGGGCTCGGCAAAAAGCAGTGCCGCCGCCGTCACGATGACGGTAAACAGCAGCGTAAGCAAAATCGCCTGCCGCAGCACGCGGTTCGCGCCCGCGCGGTCTCCCTCGCCCTTGCGCCGCGCCACGATGGCACTGACGGCGACGTTCATCGAGAGGAACAGCGCCAGACAGATGAATTTCGGCTGGTTCGTCAGCCCGATGGCCGCGATGGCCGCCGCGCCCAGCGAGGACACCATGATGGTATCCACCACACTGACAAGCGCCACCAAAAACGATTCCAGCGTGGACGGCCACGCCACGCGGAACGCGCGGCGCAGCAGCGCGGAATTATCCGGCAGCCCGCCCTGCGCCGGCGTATCCCTCAAAATGCGCTGCGCGTTGAACAGCAGCGCCAATCCCCGGTTCATACTTTTCTCTATCCCCTTTTTTTAATTGCTTTTCAGGCTGTTCGCGGGCCGTATCCGCCGCGCATTCGGCAGATACGGCCCGTGAACAGCCTGTTTTTTGTTTTTCCTTTGATCCCGGTTTTGAATGCCGGGTCTGCATCTCTATTTTATCCTGTGCCGCTGATCCGGTGAAAGCGGCGAAAGCGCACAGGAAGTGCGGCGAGGGACAGCCCGCATGCGCAAAGCTTCAAGTGCCCCCGCTCCTTTGTACACGGTTCGTTATGCACGGTCCTTACCGTCCGCGCTTTCTGCCCTATGCCCGCAGGACGATCTCGCCGTTCTCTG
Organism: Subdoligranulum sp.; assembly: GCA_014799685.1. GTDB lineage: Bacteria > Bacillota > Clostridia > Oscillospirales > Ruminococcaceae > Ruthenibacterium. Next base: position 38,146 of record JAAVHN010000023.1, read on the forward strand.
CATCCACCGTCACGGCGGCCAGCGGCTCGCCCGCGATGATGCGCGCCGCAAGCGCGTCCTCCACCTCGCGGCGGATGGCGCGGCGCAGATCGCGCGCGCCGAATTTGCCGCCCTTCGCCTTTTCGCACAGCAGCGCAAGCGCTTCGTCCGTCCAGGAAAGGCCGATGCCCTTTGCGGCCAGCGGCTCTTTGTATTCGCCCAGCATCAGCGCGGCGATGCGCTGCAGCTCCTCCTCCCTGAGCGGTGCAAACGTCACGATCTCATCGACGCGGCTCATGAATTCCGGCCGCAGAAAATCGCCCAGCGCCTTCAGCGCCTTGTCGCGGCTCATCTGCGCGATGGTGCGGTTAAAGCCCGTCTCGCCCGTTTTGTCGCCCGAACCGGCGTTGCTCGTCATGCAGATCACGGTATTTTCAAAGTTCACCGTGCGCCCCTGCGCGTCGTTGATTTTGCCCTCGTCCAAAATCTGCAAAAGCAGGTTCATCACATCCGGGTGCGCCTTTTCGATCTCGTCAAACAGCACCACGCTGTACGGCTTGCGGCGCACCTTCTCTGTCAGCTGCCCGGCCTCGTCGTAGCCCACATAGCCCGGCGGCGATCCGATGAGGCGGCTGACGGTGTGCTTTTCCATATATTCCGACATATCCAGCCGGATGAGCGGGTCCACGGTATCGAACAGCTGCAGCGCCAGCTGCTTGACCAGCTCGGTTTTGCCCACGCCCGTGGGGCCCACAAAGATGAAGCTGGCCGGACGGCGGCGCGCGGAGATATCGGCGCGGCTGCGCTTGACGGCGCTTGCCACCACATGCACGGCCTCNGCNTGCCCGATGATCGCCTTGTTCAGGTTTTCCTCCANCTGNGCNAGCTTNGTNTACTCGGTCTCCTTCACCTTNGCNGCGGGNATGCCTGTCCACAGCTCGATCACCTTGGCCACGTCCTCCATCGTCACGGGGATATCGGCCACNGCCTCGCGCTGCGCGGGCAGCTCGGCCTCCAGGCGGATGACGCCCGCCTTGATCTCGGCCAGCTTCTCGTAATCCGGCCCCTCCTTGGCCTGCTCCTGCGCGGCCTCCTCTTCTTTCAGCCGGGCAAGCTGCTTTTCGCTTTCGGCCCACTCGGTGATCTCGGGGTGNCGCAGGCTGCAGCAGGCGCAGGCCTCGTCCAACAGGTCGATGGCCTTNTCCGGCAGGAAACGGTCGGTGATATACCGCTCGGACAGCGTGACCGTGCTGCGCACGATGGCGTCGCTCACCTTCACATGGTGATANTCCTCGTAATACGAGCGGATGCCCGCGATGACGGCNACGGCGTCGTCGATGGAGGGCTCCTCGATGCGCACGGGCTGGAACCGGCGCTCGAGCGCCTGGTCCTTTTCGATATACTTGCGGTATTCGGTGAACGTCGTCGCGCCAATCACCTGGATCTCGCCGCGCGAGAGGGCGGGCTTCAGGATATTGGCCGCGTTCATCGCGCCCTCGGCGTCGCCCGCGCCNGTGATGTTGTGGATCTCGTCGATGAACAAAATCACATTTCCGGCGGCCTTTACCTCGCCGATCAGGCCCTTGATGCGGCTTTCGAACTGGCCGCGGAACTGCGTNCCGGCCACAAGGCTCGTCATGTCNAGCAGGTANATCTCGCGGTCGCGCAGGCGCTGCGGCACGTTGCCCTCGGCGATGCGCAGCGCGATGCCCTCGGCGATGGCCGTCTTGCCCACGCCGGCCTCGCCGATCAGGCAGGGGTTATTCTTCTGCCTGCGCGATAAGATCTGGATGGTGCGGTAGATCTCCTGCTCGCGGCCGATGATGCGGTCCACGTTGCCCTCGCGCGCCTTGCGGGTGAGNTTTTCGCAGTAATTATCCAGNAATTTGCGCTTTTTGCCGCGGTCGTTTTTGCTTTTTGCCTCGCGGGAGCCGTCCTTTTCTTTNTCGTCGCCCTCCTCGCGGCGGCGGCTGAAAATGCCGAACGGGAATGTCGCGTGGCCGCCCGGCTCGAAATCCTCGCCGTTGCCGTCATCGTCCGCCTCGTCCTCNTCGGAGAGCGGGCGGCCCGACATCCTGCGCAGAATCTCGTCGGGGTCCATATCGCCGTTTTCCATCAGATTGCCAAGGCCCTCCTCCATCGATTCCAGATCTTTTTCGGAGATGCCGAACTGCTTCATCATATCCTTGATGGGCGGAAGGCCCAGCTCCCGCGCGCAGGACAGGCAATAGCCCTCGCTTTTTGTCTCGCCCGCCTCGTATTTTTGCACGAAAACGATCGCGGGGCGTTTTTTGCATCGCATACAGATCATGGTTTGGTTGCCGTCCCTTCTATATATTAAAGATAGGTCTTTCAGGTTAAAAATGGGTTGTAGTCCGCAAACAGCCGGTACAGGATGCTGCCGGAGAGCGCNGCATCGTTCAGGCCGGGCAGCGTCCCGTTCGTGATGACGACCACCGCCCACAGCAGGCACAGCGCAAGCAGCACGTGGAGCACGCCGGCCGCAAGNCCCACGGCAATGCCGAGCAGCCGGTTCACGCCGCCCACGAGCGGGANCTTGTTCAAATTGGTGAGCGATGCCACCAGCAGCGCCACCAGCACGCGGCACAGCACAAACGTGGCAAAGAACAGCACNACGGTGATGAGCGGCACCACCAGCGGCGCGATGAGCTCTTCCACCACGCGCTGGGCAAGATCCGGCGCGCCGGAATGGAACAGCTCCGAGGCCTTGCCCGCGATATCGTCCAGAAAGCGCTGCGGCACGATGCCCGAAAGGCCGTCTAAAATCGTGTTCAGGCCTCCCGCGCCCTGCCCCCGCAGCGCCTCNGACAGGCGCTCCGTNAGGCCGGATTTGAAAAAGTTTTCAAACACGACGGGCGACACGCTTCCGGAGACGATCCACGCCAGCGCAAGCGAAACAAGGCTGCCCACAAGGCTGATGAGCCCCGAGACAAAGCCCTTTTTCGCATAGCGCAGCATCGTAGTCACAAGCACGGCCAATAAAATAATATCGATCAGAATCGCAGGTGTGATCTTCATCAGTATATCCTTTCCGGCGGGCGGCATTCCCCGCGCGTTGATTTTATATTCTTATGTCTCTCCGGGCGGNTCCAGCTCGCTCGCCTGCCCCTGTGTGAGCATCAGCGGTTTTTTGGCGGCCACCACCGTCAGCGGTTTTTTCTCTGTTATCACTGTCCCGGCAAAGGCGCCGTCGAGCCCGTAGCACAGCACGCCGTCGTTTGTGAGCACAAAGGCGTGGGTGCGGCTGGCGGCAACGCTCCGGGCGTGCTCGCCAAGCTCCGCCGTACCCGCCACAGCCAGCGCGGCNTCCAGCACGGTAAGCTGCGTCGTCGAGCTGTGCACCCCGTCGCCAAACAGCAGCACCGCGTTTTTGTCCGCGCTGATGGCTGCGCTTTGCAGCGTGCGGCCGCCGTAGTCATAGCGGTGCAGCTCGGCGCCGTCCGCCGCCGCGTACACGGCCGCAAAGGTATCGTAGATCACAAGCACCTCGGCATTGGAAAGGTATTGGATCTTCAGCGGCAGCCCCTGTGTATTGCGGATCGTAATGTATTCGTCCTTGTCGGTATTCATCAGATACACCGTGCCGCCCAGCGCGCCGCCCGCGGCATAGGGGCACCCCACCGCAAGCTGCCGGTTNTCGGAGGCGAACGCCATCGCGGTGGGCAGGTCCTGCGTGCGGAACGTATAGATGTTCTGGAACATCGGGTCGTACACCAGCAGCTTCGATTTGGTGAACACGGCCAGCGATCCGTTCGGGCTCATGGCGCAAAGCTGGATGGCGTCCTCGAACTTGCTTTCATACAGCGTGCGGCTGCGGCTTTCCACCCGGAGCTCCTTGCCCGAGCGGTTATAGATGCACACGCGCGTATTGCCGGCCGTCAGATCCGGCCTGCCGTAGCCGTGCTGGATGCGCCGCAGCTCGTTGCCGTTCGCGGCGTAGAGCACCAGATCCTGCTCGCCCACCNCCGCAAAGCCGCCCGCGAGCGGGACAGCGCTGCGGAAGCCGGAGAGCGTGAACGCAATGGGATATCCCGGCCCGGGCGTCAGCGCGATGCTGATGGAATCGACCACGTCGCCCAGCAGCGCCAGCGAGGTTCCGTACAGCCCGGCAACGCCGGCGAGGATGGCGGCAAGGATGAGCGTGAGTGCCACGGCAGCAAGGCCCGCCGCACGCAGCTTGCGCATGCGTTTTTGCATGCGGATCTTGATGATGCGCGCGCCGCTTCCGGCNGGCACCGGCGGCGCGCTCAGGGTATCGCCGCCCTGCGGCATGCCGGGGGCTTCGCCATCCTGCGGCGCATCGTCCCAGTAGTCCCGGTCCGGCACCGTCACCTTGCGCTTTGGGGTGTGCGGCTTTATGTGTTCCGGCTGCTGCCGCCCCGGCGGCTGTCCGCCCGCCGCGGGCTGCCGCGCACGGCTTTTTTGAGGCGTTTTGTGTGGTATCTGGTTCATAAATCGTATACTCTCTTTTTCGGCTCGATAGAACCGTTCGGTAAAACCGGATCTTTTGAAAGGCTGCTCCGGCGGGCGGTTTCAGGCGGTCGCTGAATGCGGTATCCGGCATGGCGTCTCAACCCGGAATTTCGCGCTCCGCCTGCTTTTCCGCGCCAAGCGGCGGGTAATTCACCCGGTACAAAAACAGCCCCTGCGGCGGTGCGGTATCGCCCGCGGCGCTGCGGTCTTTTCCCGCGATGATCTCCCCCATCCGCTCCGGCGGCATGCGCCCCGCACCCGCCTCGATGAGCGTGCCCACCATGATGCGCACCATATTGTAAAGATATCCGTTCGCACACACATGGAATGTGATATCCTCGCCCNCGCGCCGCAAGCGNGCGAAATGTACGGTGCGCACGGTATCGGCCACGCCGCTGCCCACCGAGCAGAACGCCGCAAAATCGTGCGTGCCCACGAGCGCCCCGGCCGCGCGCGCCATGGCCGCGTCGTCCAGCGGCCCGGGCACGCGCCAGCACAGGCCGTTCTGGAACGGGTCCATGATGGAGCTGTTGTGGATGCGATAAATGTACTCCTTGCTTTCGGCCGAATAGCGCGCGTGAAACTCGTCCGGNACTGTGCGTGCCGCGGTGACGCGGATATCCCCGGGCAGAAAGCGGTTCACGGCCAGCGGCAGACGGCGCGGCTCGATGGGCTTTGGCTGAAAGTAGCTGACACAATACCCCAGCGCGTGCACGCCCGCATCNGTGCGCGANCANCCCTTCACNGGCGGCCGCGTNCCGTACAGCNGCTCCAGCGCNTTTTGCAGCACCTCGCACACCGAGAGCGCGTTTTTTTGCACCTGAAAGCCATGATACCGCGTGCCGACAAAGCGCATGGTGATCAATACATGGTTCGACAATTCATCATTCATCATTCACGATCCATCATTCGTTTTTGACATTTTTGGGGGAATGGGTGGCGCAATACTTCATGTGCGCTCACCCGATCCGCGCGAAAAATCGATTNCTCACGCCGATGGCGATGAATACCAGCACCGCCACCGCAGCGATGACGATATCCGANGTGTGCAGATGCAGCTGCTTTAAGCGCGTGCGGCCNTCNCCGCCGTGGTAGCAGCGGCACTCCATCGCCATGGCCAGCTCGTCCGCCCGCCGGAACGCCGAGATGAACAGCGGGATNAGCACCGGGATCAGCGCCTGCACCCGCTGGCGCAGATTGCCCGAATCCAGCTGCGCNCCGCGCGCCTTCTGCGCGTTCATGATCTTGTCCGTCTCCTCGATCAGCGTCGGGATAAAGCGCAGCGCGATCGTCATCATCATCGCCAGCTCGTGCACGGGCAGGTGCAGCTTCGCAAGGGGCTTCAAAAGCTGCTCNATGGCGTCCGTCAGCACGATNGGGCTGGTGGTATACGTCAAAAGGCTCGTGCCCGCGATCAGGCAGAGGATGCGCACGGCCATCACNATGGCGTAGTAGATGCCCTCTTTGTANATTTTNAACACCCACCATGCAAACAGCGGCTCGGAGGCNCCCGTCATGAAAAACAGGTTCAGCACCGCCGTAAACAGGATGATGGGCAAAATCGGCTTCACGCTGCGCGCCACAAGCTTTAGCGGCAGCTTTGCCATNGTATACAGCACCGTTAAAAATACAATCGAGATCGCAAGCCCCGCCGGGTTCGAGCCGACAAACAGCATCACGATATAGACAATGGTCAGCACTAACTTTACGCGCGGGTCCATCCTGTGCAGCAGCGAATTGCCCGGGAAATGCTGGCCGATGGTGATATCCCTCAGCATGGTGCGCCGCCCCCCTTCGCCGCGCGCGCGGCCAGAATGGTTTTGACGGCGTATTTCACCGTATAGACNTCGGNGTCAATGTCCAGNCCCATCTCGCGCAGGCGCAGAAAGATCTTTGTCACCTCGGGCACCGANAGCCCCAGCTCCAGCAGCTCGGGCGCGCGGGCAAACACCTTGTCGGTATCGTCGTACATGGCGATCCTNCCGCCGGAGAGCACCAGAACCTTGTCGGCAAATTTGGCGATATCCTCCATCGAGTGGCTCACAAGCACGGTGGTCGCGCCGGTNTGGCGGTGNTATTCTTTNATTTGCCCGAGGATCGTATCGCGGCCCTCGGGGTCGAGCCCNGCGGCGGGCTCGTCCAGTACCAGCAGCTTCGGCTCCATCGCCAGCACGCCCGCAATGGCCACGCGCCGCTTCTGCCCGCCCGAAAGCTCGAACGGGCTGCGCTGCAGCCACGCCTCCTCGATGCCGCAAAACGCCGCCGCNCGGCGCACGCGCGCGTCGATCTCGGCCTTGGAAAGCTCCATATTGCGCGGGCCGAACGCGATATCCTGATAGACGGTTTCTTCAAACAGCTGGTACTCCGGGTACTGGAACACCAGCCCCACCTGGAANCGGAAGCGGCGGATCTGGGACGGATCGGCCCACAGGTCCTCGCCGCCGATGTACACCTTGCCGGAGGTGGGGCGGTTGATGCCGTTGAAATGCCCAATCAGCGTCGATTTGCCGCAGCCCGTGGAGCCGATGACNCCCACGAACGCGCCCTCCCCGATCTCGAAGCTGACATGATCGAGCGCCACCGTCTCGTCCGGCATGCCCTGATTGTAGATATACGAGAGGTCTTCCACCCTTACGGCTGCGGGCATGCGGCCACCTCCTTTGCGTCCCGGACGTTCTGCGCGTTCCGGGCGTCTTCCACAATCCCTGCCGCGCCNGGCGCCTCGCGNCCCGTCAGCAGCTTNTACAGCGCCGCCGCNCAGCCCTCGATGTCGATCACGTCGTCGGGCATCGGGCAGCCGGCCGCCGTCAGCGCATGGCACAGCTCGGCGGCCTGCGGCACATCCAGCCGCAGCGCCCGCAGGCGCTCCACCTGGCGGAACACCTCTTTCGGCGTGCCCTCCAGTGCGATCTTGCCCTCGCTCATCACGATCACACGGTCGGCCGTGGCGGCCTCCTCCATATAGTGCGTGATCTGCACCACGGTGATGCCGAACTCACGGTTCAGCTTATGCACCGTGCGCATTACCTTTTCGCGGCCGATGGGGTCAAGCATCGCGGTAGCCTCGTCCAGCACAAGGCAATCTGGCCGCATGGCCACGACGCCCGCGATGGCCACGCGCTGCTTTTGCCCGCCCGATAATTTGTGCGGGGCTTTTTCGCGGTAGGGGTAGACGCCCGCCACGCGCATGGCCTCGTCCACGCGTTCGCGCATTTCATCGGGCGGCACGCCGAGGTTTTCCAGCGCAAAGGCGACGTCCTCCTCCACGACGGTGGCGACGATCTGGTTATCCGGGTTCTGGAACACCATACCCACCTTCTGGCGGATATCGAACAGCCGTTCCTCGTCCGCAGTGGACATGCCCTCCACGGTCACCGTGCCCGCGGCCGGCAGCAAAATGGCGTTGAAGTGCTTGGCCAGCGTCGATTTGCCGCAGCCGTTTGCGCCCAGCACCGCCACATATTCGCCGCGCCGCACCCCGAGTGACAGCCCGTCCACAGCGGGTCTGCCCTCGTCCGTATAGCGGAATGTGATGTTCTCCGCTTTCAGCATTTCTTTCATACGTTTCCGTTCTTTCCCTCTCTAAAATAAGTCTTTCTCCCCAATAAATTGGGGGCAGCGCCCACGACCGCCGGGGGGCGCTTGTCTCTGTTTCCCCTCGTTGTTCTTTTCCGCTTTAAATTCTTCTCTGCTTTGATCGTTCCCATTTTGCCCTTATCCGCAGGATAGCCTTATACTCACTTTATATGCCCTTTGCTATGCTCCCTTTGCGAAAAAGTGTTCCTGCGAGCTGCGAACCAATCTGCAAATGGAAAGCAGTCAGCCTGTATCCATCATAAAAATACCGCCGTCAAAATAAATATCTGCACCCGTTTCATCCTGATAGAAGGACACCCTTTCTTCTCCTGCCTTTTGAAAACCAAGCGACGCCAGCAGTTTCACCGACGGCAGATTATTCAAAGCCGTTCTCGCCACAAATCGTTTGCCGCCGTCTCCTGATAACCATTCCAACAGCATTTGCATGCTTTCCCTTGCATATCCCATGCCGTGAAATTTGCTGTGAAAGCAATATCCGCACTCATACCCGCCATCGTTCTTGTGAAAGTCGATATAGCCAAGCATCTCCCTTTGATTGCAAACGGCAAAAAACATATGCTCCTGATGCAGCGATGCTTTTGCCCAGCGTTTTGTTTTTTCCCGCACTTCCGCTTCATCTAATGAATGCGGCACATCATACTTTGCAAACGCAGATTGATCAAAATCTCTCCATATTTCGATCAGCGCGTTCCAATCATCCGGTTCAATATACCGTATCTTCAATCTCGCTGTTTGAAGCACCATATCTACCCTCTCAACCCCCGATTTGCGCGTACGGCCGTAACCGGTTTTAAACGATCACATCATTCTCAAAAGAGCGATTTCATAGGTAAAAATTGCAAGTGAGAAACCGCGTTCCCCCGCTCTTCAGAGCTGACACAACACTAAAATGCCCTTTTCCATTCTCATCGTGATAAAATTTTCTCTGAAAAACCGATCGGAACGATTCTCTGAACCCTTAACGTTGAACACTGCACTCTGAACGCTCCGTCCCGTCCGCCAGCCACCATGCCGTCGCGCCGCAGGGCACCACGCCGCCCGTGGCCGTCACCGGCAGGCCGATCTCGTCGCACGCCGTGTGCCCGCCGCGCGTTTTGGCAATGCGCTCGCGCAGCAGGTACTCCATCACGCTGGGCGAAAGGCCCGTGGTGTAGCTGTTCACGGCCACAAACAGCGGCGCATCCGAGAGCACCCCGGCACACAGCGCAACAAAACCGTCGATGGAATCTTCTAACTTCCACACCTCGCCGCCCGGGCCGCGGCCGTAGCTGGGCGGATCCATGATGATGCCGTCATACCGCACACCGCGCCGGATCTCGCGCGCCACGAACTTCGCGCAGTCGTCCACGATCCAGCGGATGGGCTTCCCGGCAAGGCCGCTGGCCGCGGCGTTCTCTTTGCCCCACGCCACCATGCCCTTGCTCGCGTCCACATGGCACACGCTCGCGCCCGCCGCCGCGCAGGCAAGCGTTGCGCCGCCCGTATAGCCGAACAGATTCAGCACCCGGACGGGCCGTCCTGCCGTCGTGATCAAGCGTGCATAGGCGTCCCAATTGACGGCCTGCTCGGGGAATACGCCTGTGTGCTTAAAGCCCGTGGGCGAGACAGTCATGCGCAGCGCGCCGTAGCCGATCTGCCATTTCTCAGGCATTTTGCGGCGGTATTCCCACTTCCCGCCGCCGGACGCAGATCTGTGATACACCGCGTTTGCGCTCTGCCACAGCGGGCTGCTCTCGTCCGTTTTCCAGAGGATCTGCGGGTCGGGCCGCACGAGGAGCGTCTTGCCCCAGCGCTCCAGCCGGTTGCCGTTCGTCGCGTCGATCAGTTCATAGTCCTTCCAGCCGTCTGCCGTGCGCATTGTGCCGCCCCTCCTTTACGCAAAATTTCTGAAATGCCAGGCAGCGCTTCCACCGTCTCCGCAATGGACCATCCTCCGCCTAAAATTCATACCGGGTTCCATGGGAGAGCAGCAGCCCGTCCGTCAATTCCACGCGCAGGATGATGGTATTCTCATCCTCAAAATCATTGTGACCGTTGCCGATCCATTCCGCAAAGGCCGCTTTCAGTTTTTCGGCGATCGCACGGTTTTCCGCTTTGCCAAACCAGCCCAAGCTCATCCCCTTTCCGTGCGCCGTAAACCAATCNCCNGCNATTGCNACNGCNGGNTNGCNTTCNATCTGTNTNATCTTNTTNGANTNNGCATANGTNATGATATAAAATGCNCCATNCTCATANNAGGCATTTACANNNCGCACANANGGNACNCCGTTTTCCACNGTNGCCAGTGCNATNACCGTGTCTTTCCCAAAGCGNTCGATCATGATTTTTTCCGCTTCCCGGNCTGATCNTTTTCATAGCGTTCCTNCTCNTANNACATNTNATNTTGAAATCAANCAATTCAAAACCCGGCNTTNGCAAANTNTGAATTNGCNGNNGACCGCANCCGTTCATGATCCNGNGNANNNGCCGGCCGNCAAANCCTCCTGCNGCGGNANTNCNNCTNNCTGCCGCCCGAAGCCAATGCATCNATAATTTATGTGTTACTATTTAATTGANCATANACATANGTATCTTTCCAAATCGGCTTTCCTGTCNCATCTTTCCAAAAATANACATTTTTTCNAAANTNAGCTTCNCGCTGAAATCCCAACGCTTCAAGTAATTTCCATGAACTCTTATTTTNGGGATCACATTCCGCATATANCCTGTGGATGCCGTTGGAAAANGCCTGTTGAATCAAAGCTTTGCAGCTTTCAGCAGCATAGCCTTGTCCCCAATAATTCCGATTAAATACATATCCTATTTCCAGCGCTTCAAAATCGCGTTTTCCCATATATACGTTCCCAATCATTTTATGGGAATCCTTCAGTTCAACAGCGATCATTTCATCTGTANGAATGCGCCATTCAAGATTTTCTTTNACCTCNTCAAAAGTTTGTGNTTNATATGGNTCNTATTCNACAACTTCTTTNTCTGATAAATATTCAAATANATCCTGNANGTCTTCNTTNCTGTATCTTCTTAAAATCAATCTTTCCGTTTCTGCAATNANGATTTTATTTTCCATATCACTCTGTCCTTAAACTGAATCTTCCCGGGTGTAGGGCGCCGCCCACATTTTATCCGGCGCGCTGTCTCGCCCACAGCCGATCCCGTTCAAAGATCCTCCATCGACTGCTGCCCGTTNGCCTGNGGNGAGCCGGGCACCNNCATNCCNAGATGCTCATANGCNTANCGCGTCACNCAGCGGCCGCGCGGCGTGCGCGTCAGGTAGCCCAGCTGCATCAGATACGGCTCGCACACATCCTCCAGCGTCACGGCTTCCTCGCCGAGCGCGGCCGCGATTGTCTCCAGCCCCACAGGCCCGCCGCCGTACATCTCGATGATGGCGCGCAAAAGCCCGCGGTCCATTTCATCGAGGCCGATCTTATCAATGCCCATGCGGTCCAGCGCCTCGCGCGCGATGGCCCCGTCGATGATGCCGTTGCCCAGCACCGTGGCGAAATCCCGCGCGCGCTTCAAAAGCCGGTTCGCCACGCGCGGCGTGCCGCGGCTGCACTTTGCCATTTCCAGCGCGCCGCTCTCCTCGCAGGGCACGTCTAAAATCGTCGCCGAGCGGCGGATGATGCGCGCCAGCTCCTGCGGGGAATAGAGCTCGAGCTTCAAAAGCACGCCAAAGCGGTCGCGCAGCGGGCTTGTGATCTGCCCCGCGCGCGTCGTCGCGCCCACAAGCGTAAAGCGCGGCAGNTTGATGCGGATGGACTGCGCNGCCGGGCCCTTGCCGATCATGATATCCAGCGCGTAATCCTCCAGCGCAGGATAGAGCACCTCCTCCACCTGGCGCGAGAGGCGGTGGATCTCGTCGATGAAGAGCACGTCGCCCTCCTGCAGATTCGTCANCAGCGCAGCCAAGTCGCCGGGCTTNTCGATGGCCGGGCCGCTCGTGATGCGGATCTGCACGCCCATCTCGTGNGCGACGATGCACGCCAGCGTCGTTTTGCCAAGCCCCGGCGGGCCGTACAGCAGCAGATGGTCGAGCGGCTCGCCGCGCATCTTCGCGGCCTGCAGATAGATTTTCAGGTTTTCCTTCACCTTGTCCTGGCCGATATATTCCTCTAACGTCTTCGGGCGCAGCGTNGCCTCGCTGTCCAGATCCTCCGGCTCCGTCTCCGGGCTGACGAGGCGCGCGGCGGAATCCACTTCAACGGTTTCGAGTGCCATTGCTTACTTCCCCCTTTTCCCGATGCCCTGCAAGGCAAGGCGGATCAGCTCCGATGTNGGCAGGGACGGNTCCAGCCCCGCCAGCGCCTGCGCGGCCTCGCTGCCCGTGTAGCCGAGGCTCGTGAGCGCCGCGATGGCCTGCGCCACGCCGCCCGCGGGCGCTGCGGCCGCGCCCGACGATGCNTCCACCGTCAGCGTGCCGCCCAGCGCCTTGCCCACCTTGTCGCGCAGCTCCAGCACGATGCGCTGCGCCAGCTTCGGCCCCACGCCGTTTGCCGCCGTGAGCGCCTTGTGGTCGCCGGACGAGGCCGCCAGCACGATGCGCTCCGGGGGCAGCGCGCTCAGGATCGCCAGCCCCACGCGCGGCCCCACGCCGGAAACGCTCGTGAGCAGGCGGAACATCGTCTGGCTTTCTTTATCGGCAAAGCCGTACAGAGAGACGTCGTTTTCCGTCACATTCATGCATGTGTACAGCGTGCACTCCTCGCCCACAGCCGGCAGCGCGCCTGCCGTGCTGGACGGGATGGACGCAAGATAGCCCACGCCCGCGCAGCTGATGACAGCGGCGTCCGGCGTTTTTTCAAGCAATTTTCCGGTAAGACAAACGATCATGGTGCTTCTTCCCTTTCCCGTTTATAGCAGTTCTCAGAATTGGCGATATGCAGATTGGCGANCAAATTTTCTGTCTGTCGAGGTTCCAAAATCGCAGGAATACTTTGNNTATTTCAAGATTTTGGGACAAAGACAGATGGGGAATTTNCCGCCAAGATGTGTATTGACAATTTTGAGAATTGCTAAAGTTTTGAGCGGGGAAACCCCGGGAATCTCTGAATCCATTCCCAGGCACATCGCAGCAGCAAATTTGANCCCGCATATTCCCGCGGGGGAATGTCGGCCGCACGTTCCTNTTGCGGCCGATGACCCCGCATCTTCCCGCNGGGNAATTTCGGCCGTCTACTCATACCCCATCAGCTGCCGCTTTGTTTTCGTGATGCCGTATTGCTTCGAGCGGTAGCTGTACGCGTGGCAGATGGCCATGGCCANCGCGTCGGCGGTGTCGTCGGGCTTCGGCACCTCGGGCAGCTTCAGCAGGCGGCGCGTCATCTCCTGCACCTGCTTTTTTGGCGCGCGCCCGTAGCCCGAAACGCTCTGCTTCACCTGCAGCGGCGTGTATTCAAAAATCGGCACGCCCGCCTGCCGCGCGCACAAAAGCAGCACCCCGCGCGCCTCGGCCACGGCGATGACGGTCTTCTGGTTCGTCGTATAGAACAGCGTCTCGATGGCCATCGCGTCCGGCTGCACCACGCGCAGCAACTCCGTCATATCATCGTAGATCTCGGCAAGGCGGTCCTCAAAGGTGGTGTGCGATTTTGTGGTGATCGCGCCGTAGCGCAGCGGGGTGAGGATGTTTTTCGTATCGTCCAGCGCGCCAAAGCCCACAATGGCATAGCCCGGGTCGATGCCCAAAATCCGCATGCGCCATTCCCCCTTTCCCTGCGAAGCTGCAACGAACGCATATAGATAATATGATACCACAAATCGCCGCCCGTTACAACCCGCTGGAACACAGCTTTTTGGGGTCGCTTTTTCGGTTTTCAGCTTTTTGGGTTTGCGGGAGCGAATTTTTTTAGTCCCCGCAACCCGTGTGAGTCGCGGCCGCTCTTGCAGCGATGCATTTTCTGCCGGTGTTATCCGCTCCATTCGTGCGTAAAAACGCGCCGCTCTACCGCAAATCGATTGTGCGCTTGCTTTGTGTATGATAGAATGAGGTCATGAAAGGAGTGTTCAAAATGGATGCACAGTCACTCGGTACACGGATCTCGGCATTGCGCAAAGAAAAAGGCTGGACGCAAAAAGAACTGGCCGCACGGCTTCATGTTACGGATAAGGCAGTGAGCAAATGGGAAACGGCTATCAGTCTTCCCGATGTTTCCCTATGGCAGCCGATGGCGAATCTTTTCCAAATTTCACTGCTGGAATTTTTGGGGATGGAAGACACCCGGACAGAAACCGCTGTGCATGAGGTCTCCGAAATTTCCAAAGCGGAAAAAGAAAAGCTGAAGCGGGAATTCCGCGCCAGGGCATGGCTGAATATTGTGGTAAGCACGGTGCTCCTGTTTGCGCTCCTCGGCGCTTCCTATCTCTTTCAGCAAAATGGAATGTACGGCCTTCCGCAGGTGCTTACAATGGGGATGGTCGGCATGACGGCTTTGATCACAGGCAACGCCGTTTATACGCTGATCCACTGCAAAAAGCTTTGATCCGTATATCGTCTTTGCAATATCTTTGCGCCGGTGCGGTGTAGTTTTTCAGCCTCACCATCGCACGAGCGTTATGAGCGCAGGCGTTATGTTCTGGAATTTCTTGCAATCGTAGTGATAATATGGTAATATAAACAGGCAAAAACACGGCTCTGTTTCCGAAACAGTCATCACAAACATCCGGGCGCACAGCCCTTTGGGACGCAGCGATCTTGTGAAGCGGTACATTCACAGCTTTCTTGCGGTTTTTTGATCACGGTCATGCTGATACCGGGATGCGGTGCCACCCCCAGCGGAAGCCGCGCTGAAAGCGCTGTCACACTGACGGCCCAATCGGCCGCCCCTGCCCCTGTCGCGGCGCCCGGCGCGAACAGCACCTCCGCCGCGCCCAATGCAGACGGATACGAGGCGCCGCCCCACAAAGCTCCCGTATTGAAATCCAATATTGATAAAACAGGTGAAATTGCATGCTCCTTGCGGTAAATATCAGCAATTCAAATATTTTGATCGGCGCATATGAAAACGGCGCGCGGCAGTTTTGTTCCAGCATGCACACCAACCCCGCCAAGAGCGCGGACGAATACGCCGCGCAGCTCGGCTCGGTGCTGGCGCTGTACGGTGTGCGGCCGGCGGACCTTTCCGGCGTGATCCTCTCGTGCGTGGTGCCGTCTATGCTGTCGTGCATCCGCGGCGCGCTCGGCCGGCTGTACGCAGGCCGCATCTATCTCGTGGGCCCGGGGCTGAAAACCGGCCTTTCCATCCGCACCGACGACCCCTCGCAGGTGGGCAGCGAGCTCGTGTGCTGCGCGGTCGCGGCACTTTCCATGGCCGCTCTGCCCTGCGTGATCATCTCGATGGACACGGCCATCTCCATCACCGCGCTGGACAAAACCGGCGCGCTGCGGGGCGGCGCGATTTTGCCTGGCGTGCGCATCGGTATCGAGGCGCTGTGCGCCCGCACCGCGCAGCTGCCGCAAATCGACCTCTGCGCGCCGGCGGACGGCGTGCTCGGCGCGAACACCGTCGCCAGCATGCAGTCCGGCGCAGTCTTTGGCACGGCCTGCATGCTCGACGGCATGATCGACCGCTTCGCCCAGGCGCTGGACGCCGCGCCTGCCTGCATCGCCACCGGTGAGCTCGCGCCTGTCATCCTGCCGCACTGCGTGCACAGCATCGAATACCGTGAGCACCTTGTGCTGGATGGGCTGCAGCTGCTTTACCAGAAGAACGGGAAGGCGCGTTGAACTCGCGCTGTTTGGGGAAATTTTCATCAAGCGATTTTTCAGAGAGGAGCATACAACTATGAAACTGGCCGAAGCCCTGATCGAACGCGCGCAACTCCGGCAAAAGAACGAGGATCTGATCGACCGCATTCAAAGCAACACCGTGGTGCAGGAGGGCGACGATCCGGCGGAATCGCCTCAGGCACTCATGGCCGAATACGAGGAAAACATGGCGCGCATGCAGCAGCTGATCGTACAGATCAACCGCACCAACAGTGCGACGCCGTTCGACGGCACGGCCACCATCGCGGACGCGATCGCCAAGCGCGACTGCATCGGCGCAAAGCTCCGCAACTATCGCGAGATCTACAGCTCTGCGTTTGCCGAGCGCTTCCGCTACAGCACAAAGGAGATCAAATTCGTGCGCACCATCGACGGCAAAGAGCTGCAAAACACGATCGACCGCCTTTCCAAGGAGTACCGTGAGCTGGACACCCGGCTGCAGGGCCTCAACTGGACGGTGGAGTTGCTGTAACACAGAAGCGCTGGTAGAGCCGTAGGAGGCGTGGCACACCTGTACAGAGGCTGCTGTACGAGCGGTTATAAACCGACTTTCTGAGGGCGGTCCGGCTGCCCACCACAATGTTATCCGGGAAGAATGTTACACGGGTAATGGAAACGGGTATTGTCAAAACCAGTGCCAGATCATACGGGCTCGAGGGTGGGCTTGGGGATTTTTTGAACGCTCTGATCCGCTCAGCGGATCGGGAATCTTCTGCGTATGTTCCGCTTTCTTTGGTGTTTCAATTCGGTCTCGTATTGCTGATGGGATCTGCCTCGGGAAATATCACGGCTGCATTGCCGGGAATTTCACCGGCGGCGACACAGGAACGGATCGGGCCGGATCGGAACCTCTTAGGAAAGTGCGTACATAAATAAGGTTACGCTGTATCTGCGCAAGGCGGAACGGCAGTAAGGAGTATTTGTATGAAAAACACAAAAACCGCGTATCTTGTCCGCATCGCCCTGCTGATGGCGATCACCATCGTGCTGGCCGCAACGCCGCTGGGCTACATCCCTGCCGGCGCGCTGTCTTTCACGATCATGGTGCTGCCCGTCGCCATCGGCGGCGTACTGCTGGGCATGCCTGCCGGGCTGATCCTCGGCCTGACGTTCGGCCTCACGAGCTTTGCCAAAGCGCCCACCGAAGCGCTGGGCCAGCTGATCCTCAGCTACAGCGGCCTGCTTACGGTGTTTGTCTGCATTGTGCCGCGTGTATGCGTGGGCCTGTTTGCCGGCCTGGTGCACAAGCTGACGCAGCGCCGCGAAAGCCGCCCCGCATGGATGTACCTGATCGCCGGCGGCGGCGCGTCGTTCGTGAACACCGCGCTGTTCGTGGGGCTGCTGTTTGTATTTTGCCGCCCGCTGATTGATAGCGCGTTTGGCGTGGCGATCTGGTCGTCCACACTGCTGGGCGGGGTCGTAGAAATGGTTGCCAACGCCGTGCTGACAATGGTAATCGCCAAAGCGCTGGAACGGTTTGTGAAGGTGCGCGGATGAGCTCTGCGCGAGGAGACCGCGTGAGGAAATGTAGCAGAGACAGCTGAATTCGCCCGAATGCAGCATCCGAAACGGTTTTCACGAGCAATTTCAAACGCAATTTCACAAATTTCACAAAAACGGCGCAAAACACTTGCAAAAATTTATTCTTGTGGTATGATAGAAGAAGCCCTCCCGATGAGGGAGGGTCCTTTTTACAGGTACGGTTGGAGGAGGAGCGGCACAGCTTGCAGGTTGCTGATTGGTGGTTCTCCCCTTCCTCTTTACAACTGGATAGCTGAATGCCGCCCGGAGGGACGGTTTTCATAAATGTGCGTCCGTAGCTCAGTTGGATAGAGCGTTCGGCTCCGACTACTGAGGCTGCGCATACTGCTGGGGCTGGGAAGGCTTGTATTTGGCGGGTTTAGCGGGATTTTGTGTTCTTTGGGATAGTAGACTGACTACGATTTGACTACTTCCCTTTTGTTGGGTATTTTTTCCATTTTCGCAACTGTTTTTCGATTTTTACAATTGAATAGCTGAATGCCGCCCGGAGGGACGGTTTTCATAAATGTGCGTCCGTAGCTCAGTTGGATAGAGCGTTCGGCTCCGACCCGGAAGGCCGCTGGTTCGAATCCAGTCGGGCGCACCAGAATACAAATCGACAGGTTTCAATAAGAAGCCTGTCGATTTGAAATATTATAATCAACATTAATGTAATGAATATAGGTATAAGTTTTTACTTGTATTCTTGTCGCAAAGAATGACATCTCAAATAGGCGCAAATGCCGTCGCCAGACTCTTTACAAAAATCCTCAACAATAACCACTTATTGTACCGGCACAGAGAGCCTTTATCGATTCTCTTGGTCAAAGCTGTTAACACAATCTGAAAACATGAATATAATTGCAAACTAGGAAGGGCATGCGAACAAACCTATGCCCTAAATATCGGTACCTATTAGGGGGAACATATATGGATACAAAAATTATATTTGTAGGAAATTACAAAGGCGGCGTCGGAAAAACAACGAGTGTGTTGAATTTTGCAGAATACTTCTCTCGGGCCGAAAAAAAGGTCTTGGTCTTAGACCTTGATCCGCAGAGTTCTTTAAGTGAAATTTTGGTCAAAAACAACTCACAAAATGGTAATCAAGCCACTGAGTTGAACAAACTGGATGAGAAAAAGACCCTGAATTATGTCTATGACCTGCATATTTCACGGATTAAAAAGTATAATAGCATCAGCTTGAAATTCGATGATGATATTGTGCAGGAATATAAGAATGGAAGATTTGACTTTATCGCATCTAGCTTATTTTATAAGGACGGTGTAGGGTTGGATGAGTTGGCGGTAAGAATGGAAGATACTGTGGAATATCTGTCTATTCTGAAGCAGTTTCTGGACCCTCTTCTCGATCGGAAACGATATGATTTCGTCTTGATTGATTGTCCTCCGTCCAATAATTTAATTACACGTTCCGCTTTTTTACTATCTGATTATTATATCATCCCCACAATTTTGGATGGTATCAGTACAAATGGTGTGGCCCACTACATTAACACGGTCCGAAATACGTACCAACACTATTGCGAAACTTCTCCTGATAGTTCCCTTATGAAGCACTTTTTCGGTCCCCGGCCGAAGCTGATTGGAATCTTCTGCACCTTTATCCGCAAACAGGTAGACTATTCGTCAGAGTTTAGCGCCTTGAAAAGTTACGTCGAAGGAAAATGTAAAGACAATATTTACATTTTTGAAGAAGAAATCAATAATTATATTGATATTGCTCGCAGCACACAGGTTGGTGAGTCCTCTCTGGCCCGAAAAGATTATCAAACATTGTCCGAGCAAGTCCTATCACGTATCTTAGAAATGGAGAGGGCAGATTGAACGGAAGTACCGTTTCTTTTAAATTATAAAGGAGTCTGCCATGTGTATAACAAAAGCACAAATTGTGGAACTAAGCACAATTCTTGACCGTTTGAATGCCATCGACAGTTCAGATGGGAGAATGCAATACTTGGAGAGTCAGGTAGAAGATGCGGACCTTTTTCTGGAAGTTCTGAAAAAGGTTAACAAAAACAATCTTCGAATCAAAAAAGGCCGAAGCGTACCTGACGTCCAAAAGACGAAATATGTCTTTGAAACGGCGGATGTCCTTGCCCGATTTCAATCAAACAGTGTAGAGTCTATTTCCGCAAACAGCTCTAAGGAAGAGTTGGTTGCTATGTATCATACGATTTTTCATACTAAGCCGCTGTCCTCTTTTAGCAAAACAAGGATTGTTCAGACGATAAACGGCTATATTCATGATATGAATCGATTTGATGCTTTATTGGGTTGATTTTGTTCAAAGTTCATCCCATATCTTTTTTCAAAACCTATTGCACTTTATCTTTTTTAACATAGCACCAATAAAACGCCCTCTCAGTCTACGTAAACTATTACAGCTTCGTGGTTGATTGAGGGCGTTTGTGTTGCTAAAGGATCTATCTTAAACCTCGGCCGTACCGCGCTACGAATCCGTGTACCCATATGTCATATAGATCTCATCTACCTTTTACGACTCACCATGCATTTCGCACCACTCGCAATACTTTGCTCAAATTTTTCGCTTTATGACTTAGAATCTTAATGTGGGAAGCTCTCAGCCATTTCCATGTAGGCTATTTAGCAAACTTCTTTTACGCAATATAGTTCACTTCATCATATGTAAAGAGTTTGTTGTGTAGACACTCGACATTAGATTTCACCAGACAATATCTATACAAAATATCTAAAAAGTGATATAATGTGGAATATCCCACTGAAGCTAGAAAAAGAATAGCTATTTTCATCACTGTCATAACATAATCGACGCAGTGTAGGCATTGCAGAGCCTTCGCCTATCAGCTCAACACACTCAAGGGCAGAATCACCTAAGACAACTAGTATTTAGTCAATGTTGTGTTCTGTGCATTACGTACTGTAATGCCTTGATATGATTCGTCCTCAGATTTTAGGGAAAGAGGAATAAGCTCATCATAGATCTATTTGATTACGTAGAAAAAGGCATCAATGGATAGCTGCTGGAAAGCTTGATTGATAATTGCCACAGGTTATGCCAAGATTCCTAGAGCTAAATGATAGAAACCAGCATATGTCCCAGAGAAAAGAGTATATAAAGCCCAAACATGTCGAGCCTTGGGTGCGCGTAGTATGACAATCATTAGTCCTTGCAAGATAATCGTAGACGAATAAAGAACATATATTTAGGAAAGATATATCAATAGTCATCTTTTTATATTTTTGGGGGTTTTATGAGTTCCATTTTGGATAATAAATTGAATAAGGATAAATGTCAAAAATTCACACCGTCTGATATTGTCGAGAATATGCTTGATCTCGCCGACTATAGAAGCGATTTAGCTGGAAAGAAAGTACTTGAGAATTCTTTTGGTTCAGGCAATATTATCATTGCTGTCGTAAAAAGATACATTGAGGATAGTCTGTCCGCCGGAATTATGCCGGAAGATATATCCCGTAATCTAGAAAGCGACATATATGGTGTTGAGTTGGATAAAGAGTTATTTGACGCATGCATTCATAAACTCAATTTGATTGTAGAAGCGTATAGTATTCCTAGGGTAAAATGGTCATTATTCAATGAAGATGCTCTTTTCTGGCAATGCCCAATTACATTCGATTTTATTATTGGAAATCCCCCTTATATAACATATAAGGATATTGATGAAGTTAACCGTAGGAGAATTCGAGAAAAATACGAGTCATGTAAGCTTGGTAAGTTCGATTATTGTTATGCTTTTATAGAACGTGGGATTGAACTTTTAAACTCATCCGGGAAACTTGTGCAACTCGTGCCTGCCAATATTTACAAAAATGTTTTTGGGGAAAAACTTCGAGAACTACTTTATCCACACATTCGTTTAATTAGAGACTATCCCGGCCAAGAACTATTTGATAAAGCACTTACATCCAGCACGATTTTTTTATTTGATAAAAGTTACGAATCTGAAGTTTTCACCTACGTTGACATGACTATTTCAGAGAAAACTGATATCGCTCGTTCTGCTTTGGGGAATAAGTGGATCTTCTCAAGCAGGACAAAGGATCCACAGGAAAAGCTACGTTTTGGAGATTACTTTCATGCTTCAATTGTTGTTGCAACACTTCTCAATAAAGCATTCGTTTTGTCTTCAAAAGATTTTGATGGCACTAACATAGAAGTCCAAGTCGTGCGAAAGGCCGCCTCACCAAAGCAACTCAGACGAAAGGTTCAAGAGTTCATTATTTTTCCATATTACTATATGAATGGGGAGTTAATGCATTATGATAAAACAACTTTTGAGAGAAATTACCCTAATGCTGTACAACATCTAAACAACTATAAAAGTGAGCTCGATGAAAGGCAAAAAGATAGTCGAGCAGCGTGGTTTGAATACGGTCGGTCACAAGCACTTGCACATCTAAAACAGAAAAAGCTCTTGATGTCGACCGTAGTTACAAAACAGGTTGAGTTATATTTGCTTGATGAGGAAACCATTCCATATTCTGGAATATTTATTACTGTAAAAAAACCAGAGTATTCATTGAATGATGCAGCAAAAATTCTCCAAAGCAATCATTTCATGGAATACGTCCAATCGCTGGGTATTAGCGTAAGTGGAAACTCCAAACGCATCACTTGTAAAGATATAAACAATTATATGTTCGTAAAGGAGTAATACTATGGAGCAATTGCAATATATTATTGAAGATAGTACAATTGCCGAGCTTTTAGGTGTTCAGAACTTCACTAACGACGAATCTGCCGTTTTAGAGTTAGTGAAAAATGCATATGATGCAAAAGCACCTAGTGTTACCCTTGAATTTTCAGAAAATTGTTTAACAATAACTGACACGGGCGATGGCATGAGTGCCACCGACATAAAGCAAGATTGGATGCATGTTGGAAAGAGCTCTAAGGAATATGACGTCACCGATGAGAACGGACAGAAAAGAATACTGGCTGGTGCGAAAGGCGTTGGACGATTTGCCTTGGCGAGATTAGGAAAAAAGGTCGAGATTCACACAAAAAAGACATTTCACCCAGGTGTGGTTTGGGAAACCGACTGGAATAGTTCTATCCTCCGAGAATCCCCCTCAATTGTTGCCAACGGGACAAAAATTATCATTTCGGATTTGCGTGAAAAATGGACTAAAATGAAAGTTACAAACCTTAGAACATTTTTATCAAAGACATATAATGCTACCGAAATGACAATAAACATTTTATACCGCAATGAGTCTTTCACGGTAGAACGATATTTTTCAAATCCAAAACTTGGAAAAGATTATCTCAGTAGAATTAATATATATTATGATAGTAAGACACAAATGTTAACTACTAAAATTGTTTCTGATGAATTTCTAGAAGAGGCAGTAAAGTATTGTCCCGGCGTAAGCATCACCAATTTCAATGTTATGAATTATATGGTTGATGAATTAAAAATGTCTTCTGAGTGGGAACTTAGCGAAGATGAACTTCAAACACATTTAAACGAGATCGGTGATTTTTCTGGCGAGTTTTATTTTTCAATAAAGCCAACCAAAATTGATAAAGAAAAATTTCTATACAAACGATCCAGTCTGCCTGATGGCCTTCCTGGTGGAGTTGTTTTGTATCGAAATGCTTTCAGCATCTCTGCCTACGAGGGCAAAAAGGATTGGCTTGGCTTCGGAAAGCGATCTAGAAAGTCTCCGGCGGCAGCGTCTCATCCAACCGGCTCCTGGAGAGTTAGAGAAAACCAGATTGCAGGCAAAGTAGAAATAGATAAAAAACGTAATGCTGTTCTGCAAGATTTATCTAACCGGCAAGGGCTTGATGAAAATATCTATTATGAGCTATTTGTTGAAATCATTCTGACAGGAATAAAAGAATTTGAGCATTACAGACAGGGGATAATTCGAAAAATTGATGTTAAAAACGCCAAGACCTCTCAAAAACCAACCCCTATTTCAGATAGAATCCTTTCAGATCCGAAGGCATTGCCACATTTATCTACAGATGAAGCACGGCAATTAGCCTTGGAAATCAAAACTTATCGACAAGAAAATACACAGGCAAAAAAAGATAAAGAGGATGTTGAAAGTCGATACAAATATGATGTTCGTATTTTAAATGTACTGGCCACAATAGGTTTGAAAGCTGCATCCATTGCCCATGAGTTGGAAAACAACCGCAACTCTATTGCCGAAAATATTGATAATATTGTTGCAGCACTTGAGGAATATGGGCTTTGGGAAGAGATTTCTAGTCCAGAACGAACGGAAAAGGCATATAAAAACATCCCATATTTACTCGAATCCAACAAGGTTGTTAGTACAAAAATTATTACATTCATGAATGTAATGTTGTCCGAAATCGAAAAAGACCAATTCGAACCTTCTTGGCAAAGTGTTATAGATGTTTTGAAAAGGATTAAAATAACATGGGAGGATGATTATGCCTGGTTAACTGTTGACATTATTAATCAGAATGATATTTGTTTTAATTTTTCTGAGGACGTTTTGCGAGTTATATTTGATAATTTAATTTTGAACAGCGTCCAGCAGAATGAAAGTAGGAATCATCTTACAACATCGATATTAGTCAAGGAGTCGGACAGATGCCTAAGCTTTTTGTACTCAGATGATGGTAGGGGCTTAGATTCCAAATATTTAGATAGACCTGACAAAATTCTCATGGTTCATGAAACTACTCGAAAAAAGGGACACGGTCTTGGAATGTGGATTGTCAATAATACAGTTGTGATGTCGGGTGGACAAATCGAGCAAATTTCTGGTCAGAATGGCTTTTCAATAGAGTTCACAATCGGAGGTTCCAACTAATGGAAGAATTTAGCTTAGTGTATATTGATGATACCCCAGATACTATTCTTGGCCGATACTTGGATAACTTAAACTTGATATATGCTGAGAAAGGCTATGTAATTAAATATTCAGAAATCCTATTTAAATCAGAAGTCGGTTACAACTCTCTTTTACAAGACGAACGAGTTCAAACGGCTAATATTCTTATTATTGATTCAATGCTTTTTGAAAACAAAACAGCTAAGGATGGCAAATTTACCGGCGAAGAATTCAAATTTGTCCTCCAGAAGTTTTATCCTTTTATTGAGGTAATTGTTATTTCTCAGAACGACCTAGATACTGGAATCAGTATGATTTCTAAGTACGCAAAGAATCCTCTGGAAAACGGCCATGAATACTATGCAAGAATAATTCCTCCGTGCATTGATACAGCGATAGATAACATTTTGCAATATCGTATTCTTGCAAAAAAGATGAGTGATAACGAGAGCTGGGAAACAGTGCTCAAAGAGAAAGTTTTGGGTACCTTGTGTGGCACCCAAGCTTATGATGAACTGACGAAAAAGGATATTGATATCCTAATTCATGCATTTAAAGAAATAAGGGATAGTATAAATGTTAGCTGACTATAGAAATACGGAGTTTTGTCCGCAGCTTGGAAATATCGAGGAGAAAAAACAAACTATCGTAGATATGATTAAGCGCGACTATCCGAAAGCAAGAGACATGCACAGATACATCTCACTGAATAAGGGTTACTATAAGCGTGCTTTTATTGATGCTTATAATGGAAAATGTTCATATTGCGGTGTTCCGATATCAATAATTCCGAAAGATTCATTCGAAATAGATCATTTTGTTTATAAGGAAGATCCTCGATTTAAATCAAAGGCGGATGCGGGGTATATTGAGAACCTTGTCCTATCTTGTCACAAATGCAATCACGCTAAAGCGTCTTTTTTGGTATCTGATGAAACCCATGAATATCTCCATCCGGACAAGCCTGGTATCAGGAAATCTTTTGTTCGCACTGATGATTTTTACATAAAAATTGCCTCTGACAAGAAAGAGGATGAACAAATAAAGCGCTTTTACGACCAATTAGAGCTTGGGGCAGAAGTGCATCGACTTGATTTTCTGCTGATAAGCATGCGTGGTTTACAAAGCAAAATTCCAGCAGAATCTACTGCGCACAAAGCCATGGGGGAAGCAATAGCCCTTCTACAGACTAAACGCAATCTAATGGTTGAGTAGTAAATTTGTTTTCAACCTTGCAAAATACTCGTTTATCTTTCTCTCACATATCTGCTCTATCTTCGCTTTTTCTTCATTTGTAAGCTTCTTCCACACCGCTTCATCCACCTGAACAATGCCAAGTGTCTTGGTGTGCCGCAACATTTGCATATCTTCAAAGCGCTTAAACGGATTAGCCAGAATATTGCGCTCAGCTTCTTTATCTGTGTATCCACCTTTTGCGAATATACTGTTTTTCTTTTCCACAGGTAGCCCCATACTGCGTCTTCCCTCATAGAAAGAGCGGAAATACGCAACGATGTCATCCAGCTTGATTCGTCCCTTGTCATCGGCATAGAGTAGAGTCGCTTTGATCAATACCGGCTTGTACGAATAACTCATATCCATCTGCCGAATCATGTCCATGAACATATCTTTACGGTTGGAATCATCAATCAGTGTCCATCCATATTGCGCTGCATATTTTTCCAGTGTTTCTTCCTTGAAATATTTGAAAATGCGATGCTCGCTTATCGGCACAACAAGATCCGGCACCAGCTTTCCCTCTCGAACATACTTTTCAATGGTCTCGGTCTGCACATCTACCCGCCGGACAAACTCCATCTGAGAAATCATCCCCTCAGCTTCTTCCTGCCAGTTGAAGATGTCCACCAATTCATAGTCTGTTGCGTCCACCGGCCAGTCAATTAAAGCTTCTGGCTTTTTTCCTTTGGCGTAAAGTTCGGCTTCAGCTGTTTTTTGCGCACTGGGAGCTGCGGCTAATTGTCCTGGCCGATATTCCTTCAGCTTGAACAGCCGATGCAGCGACTGCGGCATATTGTACTGACTGGCATTGTCCACAAAGTCAAATACCATCAAGCTTTCCTTGCCGGGAAACAACCGCATTCCTCGCCCAAGCTGCTGCGTATAGAGAACCTTCGACATGGTCGGACGCGCCATAAACAGCACTTCTGTTTCTGGGCAATCCCAACCCTCATTCAGTAAATCACAGGCACACAATACCTGAATTTCCCGGTTGACAAAACGATCCTGAAACTCTTTGCGTTCAGCTTGCTTCATTCCACCGGATACGGATGCCGCCTTCACCCCAGCCTGTTGAAACAATGCCGCAATCTGCTCGGCATGTTTGACCGAAGCGCAAAAAATCACTGTGCGCTTATCTCGAACATACTGACGCCAAGTATTCACGATCAACTGGTTGCGTTCGGGGACATATATCTTGCTTTCCAAATCTCGGATATTGTACTGTACACTATTGAAGCGCACCTTTGTCAAATCGATGTTTGTATGAATACGGATACAGCGAATCGGCACCAATTCACCGATCTCCACTGCAGTCTGTATGTCCAGCTTGTGCGCAGTGTTCTTGAAAATATCCAGAATCACCTTGTTGTCATCGGTGCGCTCCGGCGTGGCCGTCAAGCCCAACGTGAACGCCGGTTTAAAGTAAGATAAAATCTTTTGATAAGTATCGGCAGAAGCGTGATGCGCTTCATCCACAATTAAGTACTCAAATGCATCGTCCTTAAATGTATCCAGATGCAGCGCTACACTTTGAACGCTGCCGCACACCACATGGGCATTTGGCTGTTTCATGGATTCGATATACCGTCCCACTGTTACACTGGGCCACAGCCTGCGGAAAGTTTCAGTTGCCTGATTGACCAGTTCCTGCGTGTGAGCTAAAAACAGTGTACGTCCGCCACAATTTTTGGCATCCATTACAGCGGTAACTGTTTTTCCTGAGCCCTTCCCGGTTTGATGGACAGTAAAAAGCGGCCAAAAACAGAATGAAACGCAGGATATCTCGAGAATACTCGATCAGGCGATGTGAGAGGCAGACAGGGAACGAGCAAAAGCG
>JAAVHN010000024.1 GCA_014799685.1 Subdoligranulum sp.
AAAGGATAATCATGTATTATCCATAGTTAAGAGGGATACGCCAGCCAGGCGTATCCCTCTTAACTCACATGGAATGTATTTTATTTCTGGGGTGTTTCTCGGACAGAATATCTCGCTGCTTTTTGCCTGCTACATGGGTGTAAATTTGGGTGGTTACGATGGAACTATGGCCGAGCAGCCGCTGGATATATCGGATATCGACACCTTCTTCAAGCAAAAGAGTTGCGAAAGAATGGCGGAACATATGCGGGGTTATGTGGTTTTCAACTCCGGCTAATTTCCTGTATTTTTCGACAATCCCACGTACCGATTGATCGGATAGGGGTTTACGCTGCTTATTGACGAAAAACGCCCCGGCCGGTGTGATAATATCCGCGTAGGCCTCCTTATAGCAATATAATGCCTTTAATACATCGGGATTTGCAATTTGGACAAAGCGTTCTTTTGCACCCTTTCCGTGAATCTTTATCTCGCCTTCGTTTAAGTGCATATCACTGTTTTGGATTGCGCATAACTCGGATACCCTGATTCCTGTTGCAAAGAGGGTTTCCAGCACCGCAATATCACGGAGGATCATTCTTTGCTGCTTTGAACCCGTTGCTTCTGCTTTCTTCTGATAGGCGGCAGTCAGGATCGCATCGATCGAGGACAGGGGGATCGTTCGGGGTAAAGTAAATGGCGCAGCAAATTTTAATCGTATCCGGGAAAATGGGTTTTCCTGGATCAACTCTTCATATTCCAAATATCCGCAGAATGCCTTGACGCTTGCAATTTTGCGGCGAACGGATTTCGGCTTGTACTGTTGATGTAGATCGGAGATATATTCCATGACGCCATCTCGTGTCAATCCGCTTCCTTTTTGGCTGATGTGGGCGGAAAATTGGGCAAGGTCGATTCGATAGGCCTTTATGGTTTTAGGATCAAGGCCCTTTTGAAACTGACAGTCCAATAGATATCGAGAGATCCAATGTTGTAAATCCTGCATTTTGAGTGCCTCCTTTGTGTGATGAAAACATCATACAGAAGTTTGCAGGATTTGTCGAACACAATCTGAAAAGCCTATATTGTGAAATCTCCGGTAACGTGGCCAAAGCAATCCGACGAAATTACGATACAGCGAAAAAACCGGTGACTTGATGATTCAAGCCACTTGTGTGATGATAGTGTTCATATTCACCATGGGTGTTTGTATGTGACCGTCTCTGTCCAATCTGAATCCTGATGTTCTGTCTGGCATAACAATAGAACGGCATGAGGACAGGGGGATCGGATTGCGTCATTTTGTTGGTTCGGATTTGGACCGATGAACTGCACCGTTTGTTGCGCGCAGATCCTCCCGTGCTCTCTCTTTGGGGATATGGGGGAGGATCTTTTTTTAACTGCATTATTGCCGGGCAATTTGCCGGTGCGGCCAAACGCTTCCTTTCCAATTTTCCTTCCTGCCATATGCACGGGCCAAAAGACGCTGAAAGCTTTTCCGCGCCCCGCACACCGGTGAACAGGCGATCCCCTCCCGTTCTGTCCGCGCTGCACACGAGCGCCGCAGACAGGCCGGGAGGGGATCAAGGAGCGCCGATCATGGTTCCGGCACAAGCTCCAAACATATTTTGGCCGGATACAGCTGCAAAGGGATATCGTAATCCGCCAGTGATGCGGCCGCCCATTCCTCCTCGGTGTATTGTTTTGTTTTCGGAATATAGGGCAGACAATATGCCACAAAAAACCGCAGCGGTTGACCGGGGGGCAATGGTTACAGACATTACTTCCTGCGCATTGAAATCCTTGCCGTTTAATAACAGGCATAATGGATTGGAAGCGCCGAAGCTCCAAGGGCCTTTTTCCAAATTCATCTCAAAGGGGAACCGGCATTCTTCATCCGAGCAATTCGCTGCCTCAAATTCAATGATGCACCATTTGCTGTCGTATGGCACCTGCAGCTTGCTGTCCAGGAGCGCACGGGTCTCCTCGTCTTTCGCGCAGAAATCCAGCATTTCATCATAGGAGGAAAACCATCGGGAATTCGTTACCGTGTATTCCAGATTCCCCGATTGTACGGTTTCTCCAAATGGGATTATTTGCACCGCTACGGGAGGATACATATGATTTAGGGTGTATACTCTCACTGCAAAGAGAAACAGGAGAAGTATACATGCAGCCGGCGCAAACAGTTTTTTGGCTTTTGGCTTCACTTGGATGCTCCCTCCCCACTGTCGATGCGGCTCAGCCGGCCTTCTTTCATGACAAGGATCGTATCACACAGCTCCTGCACGATTTGCAATTCGTGGCTTGCGATGATCACAACGGTGTTTTTTCGCGAGGGAAGCGATCGAATGATCTCTTTCAGGAGCGCGATGCCATCGGTATCCAAAGCGTTCGTCGGTTCATCCAGCAAAATGATCTCCGGATCGCCCAAAATTGCAGCGGCAATGCCGAGGCGCTGCTTCATGCCCAGGGAATAGCCCGAGAACCGTTTGTCTGCGTTCCGCCGCAGGCCGACCTTGAACAAAGCGTTTTCAGCCGCCGCAGAGGGATCGGGCAGTTTTTTGATCGCTGCCAGATGCTGCAGATTTTGACGCCCGGTAAATTCCTTGGGGAATGCGGGGTCGTTGATCAGCACCCCGATCGAACAGGGGAAATCGCCTCTTTTCAGATCTTTCCCGTTGATCTCGATTTTTCCCGCTGTGGGGTAGATGAGGCCGCTGATCGCGCGTAAAAGCATCGTTTTCCCGGAGCCGTTGCTGCCGACAAGGCCATATATATGCCCGGGATCAAAATTGCAGCTCACATCGGACAGAATATGATGGGACCGAATGGATTTGCTCACATTCGACACTTTGATTTCTGCCATTATTGATTCACCTCTAAATATGGGGCGTGCATCAGATCCAGCTTCCGAAAGAAACCGTAAGCAACCCCGTTGATTGCAAGATCGGAAAAAAGCATCAGGCACAGCAGGGGTATGGGGGGAACGCCCGCTTCATACAGCGCGGCGGCCCGCGAAGTCATTGTAACGGCCGGAAACAGGAACCCCGTTCTTGTACCGACCGATATCGAGAGAAATAAGATCGAAACAAAATAGGCGGCGGTAGGCCCCAAAAGAATGGCGAGCGCATTTTGGATCGAGGCCACAGTGCAAAATGCCATACCGGGGAGCAGCAAAAGCCATACGGCCTGTGTACAGAGGGAGGCCTGTGCCAAAGGCCGGAAAATTCCCAGTTCTTCAAAACGCGCAAGCAAGCCAAAGCGGTACCCATCGGGTCTCCAGGTCGCGATGGCCGCGATCACAATGAGGAACGAGAACAAAATGAATGGGATCCCGTGGATCAATACCGTTTTCGAGATCCACCATGCACGGCGCGATTTTGAATAGACCAACGTTTTGTACGCGTCATCGGTTAGATCGCTGCAGGAATAACTGCAGGGAACAAACAGCAGCCCACAGCTGATGCTCAGCCACTGAAACGGCAGTGTCGGCAAACCGGGCTCTCCCCGGAGCAGAAGACAGATCAGATCGAGCGTGGAGACGGCAAACTCCTCCGAAAGCCCGTTTTTGATTTTATAGAGTGCATTCAGGTTAATCAGACACAGTCCTGTTATCAGAAAGATCCAAAACACAAGCTTCCACCGCAGTTTCCGGATCACAAATTGCACGGTACAACATCACCCTTCATAAGGCATCGCTGTCGATCACTTTTCGTTTCAAAAGCGCATAGGAAACCGATGACAGCCCCACGAGCCAAAGCGGAATCGTCCAATACGTGGAAAAGAATATCTGAACGGGGGAAAAGGCACTGATCGGGATGAACGCCGACAAGCCCGCGATTTGGAGAAGATTGGAGATCGTAATGATGAGGATCATGGGCAGCAGAATGATCACATACGCCCTGTTTACGATACGCCCCATTGCCATGCCGAACAGAGCGACGGATCCGGTGTAAAGCGAGATCAGGAACATGTATAAGAGGCAATAAAGAAAGGGGTGGGTACACCATACATGGTAAAACAAGATTCCGGGCGCCATAAAAGAGGAGGGGTATGCGGCATCCAACGGGATGAGAGGATAGGAGCACAAATTCAGGATCATGCTGACCATGTAGGGAAGCACCCCCGAAAAGGCGCCGGCCAGAAGTGTAACAGCGGATTTTGCCGCAAGATATTGTGTGGGGGAGACGGATGCAGAAAGGTTATTGACGATCCCCGAGGAATAGTCGTTGTTCAGGGACGCGCTGAAGGGCAGGCATGCGAGCAACAGAATGAAAACCGGCGCATAAGAGCCGATGCTGGTTGCACGTTCACCGCCCAGCCATTGGCTGTAAAAGGAAATCGGATAAAATGCATAGAGATAATCTGTCTGCCATTCGGGAAGGATGGGCTTTCTCAAAATCCAGTGGTGCATTACGGCGATGGCGGTACCCAGAAGAACGGACAGCATGAACCCCTTGCTTTTGATGCAGCGGTGCGCCTCATAGAAAAATAGTTCCTTCATGGAATTGCTCCTTTCCAAGCAGCTTTTTCAGATCCCCTCTGCGGAGAGAGGCAAAGGGTGCTCCTCCATGCATGCGGGGATCGGGTCGTGCCAAATGAAAGTTTCGGTCAAAGAAAAGCCCCCGGACAAAGAAGATCCCCGGCCAAAGAAAAGCCCCCGGCCCAAAAAAGATCCTTCCGGCATTTTTACCGTGCCACGGCGCCCCAAAGCCGCACCGCCCGCGGCCATGCTTTGCGGGCGCTTTTACCATAGCACACACGTTTGCCCTTGTCCAGAAAAACGGCGCAGACGCAAATATCCTGCACGAACGCAAAAAAGAACGCAAAAATAAAAGGCTCCCCAGTCTGCCGCGGGCGCTGCTTTGACGCCGCAGACTGGAGAGCCTTTGAACAGAAAAGGCGAAAGGCGGCCGGCTTGCTGATAGTCTCAAAAATTTGCCGGCAGCCCCAACAAAAATTATACAGAATCCGGCCAGCTGCAATAAAAGGTGAACAGGCCGTTTTCGCAGGAGATCATCTGCTCCGCGCCGTATCGCTGCAAAATCTCCCGCACATTTTGCAGCCCGAAGCCGTGCAGCATTTTATCCTGCTTGCTCGTTGCAATTACGCCGTCCCGAATGTCAACGGGGCCGCTGGGGTTGGCGACTGTGATGGAGAGCATGGGGATTTTGCCGCTTGCCTGATAGGTGATCAGCACCCTCACCCAGCGATCCGATTCCGCCAAAGCGGCGCAGGCCTCGATGGCGTTGTCGAGAAGGTTTGCAAGCACGATGGTGATATCCGCAGCGGGGAGATGCAGGGGCGAAAGATCGTTGACGCGAAAGCGCATATCGACGCCGCGCTGTTTGCCCAGATACCCCTTTTGATTCAAAACCGCGTCGACGGCGGCATGGTGGCTGTTGACGAGGAGGACGCGTTCGGTCGTGCGCACACGCAGGTCGGCGAGATATTTTTTTGCGTCCTCCATGCTGCCATGCTCCATCAGATCGGCCAATGCGGCGAGGTGCGCGCGAAAGTCGTGCGTCATTTTGCGCTGCGCTCCATAGGCCTGGCTCAGCGCCTGCATATTTTCATCCTGCACTCTGGCCCGCTCCCGAACGACAAGAAGCTGTTCACGCTCCAAAGCGGCGCGCTCCAGATGATCAAGCAGAAACAGCGCGACGGCATCCATAAGGTCGAGAATCGCCAAACAGATCTGCCAGATCCACTGTTCCGGCGAAGGAAAGTAGCTCACCAATAATACAAGCAGCGTCAACAGCGGAAAAACAGCGAAGACGGGGATCCAGACGCGGGGCTGCTCGTCGCTGGCGAACGGATGATGAACCTGTTTGACGGTTGCGGCAAGAATCAGCAGCAGAAATGCCGCTGTCAATACACGGACAGAATAGAGCGGAATGTTCCAGAGATATTCCTCATACGACTGTCCGGAAAGTGTAAGAAAAAGCTGGTTAATCCAATAGCTGGAGGAAAAACTGATGGCATATATGGTAGCAACCAGAAAAAAACGCCTGTCCCACCGGCTGCGATAGATGGCAGAACAAAAAATATATTCCAGCGTGATTTCAAGCGTCATTTGCAGGAAGATATTGCCGTGAATGGTGAGACTTATGAGAACAAAGACGGCGAACAGAAGCAGCACTGCGCACCAATACTTTCCACCCATTTGCTTTCGCTCAAAAAAAGCGTCAAAGAATGTGAGAAACGCGACGGTAGCGATTGCTGCGCAAACGATGGTCAAAAAAGTCCCCCAATATTCGATCATTGTTGATGCACCGTCTAGTTCACGAATTTGCGCTTGTTTTCCCGATAACTGCGCGCGCCAACGGGCAGAGAGCCGCCGGTGGTCAGCTCGGCTCCGGTGCTTTGCAGCTGCTGCAAACAGGACATATTGACAAGAAAGCTTCGGTGGATGCGCAAAAACCCATGCGGAGCCAGCAGCTTTTCCAGCTGTGCCATTGTCATCCGCGTGAGCAATAGTTCTTTTGAGGCGCCGCGCAGATGCAGGTGCTGTTCGTGGCCGATGCTCTCTACATAGATAATCGACTGCACGGCAATGGACACGGGTTCTCCGAGGCAGATGATGTCGACCTCGCTCTGCTGCGCATGACATAGCGCCAGCGCGTCCGAAAAATACTGCGGCAGCCGATGCTCCAGTTCCGCCTTGGCGAGATATCGAAACGCGTTCACCTCGTATCCTTCCGGAGCAAACTCCAGAAAATTCGTCACAAAGATCAGCATCACATCCGGCCTTGTGCGGCGCATTTTGCGCGCGAGATCGACGCCGTTCACCTCGCCCATATCAATATCCAGAAACAGGATATCACAGGAAGAAAAATCTTCACGGAGAATCTCCTCTGTGTTTGAAAGGCAGCGGATCTGCATCGCGCGCGGGGAATAATCCGGCAGCACGGCGATCTTTTGGGACAGCTGCGCGGCAAAACCCGGCTCATCGTCGCAAATCAGGATGTTCAACATGGGCTTTTTCACCTCGGGGGTTGTTTTTCAATTTGGCGTTGTCTGGCTTGGCGCCCGTTCAGGAAGCTCCAACCCATGGATCAATTCCGAGCTTCCCTAACAAAATAGCCCTTTTCCCCCTGATTTGTCAATATATTTCTGGAATGCCGCGGATGCGTGGGTAAAAAAGTATGTGCAGAAAAAAGAGCATGCGCCATCAAAAAGAAGCAGAAAGCCTCCCCATGCCATGCGCAGATCAGCTTTGCGATGCAGATTTTGATGCGGATATCCTTGCCGGTGGGGGCGAGTGCAAGCCATTGCTGCCATTGTTCCCGGATCGGCCCGATCACCGCTTTCCACGCGGCGGCATCCGCCCAGCGGTTCGGAATCAGCCAGGCGGGAAGCCGGTGCAGCACTGCGGCGCAGACGGCTACCAATAATACGGTGCAGAAGATATCAAACCCACGCCTTGCGCCCGTGTTTGCGCACAGCAGCCGCCGGACGGACGCTAAAAGCAGTATACCCCAGAAGCACCACGGCAAAAAGGCACATGCGGAAAAGAGCGCGGCGATCTGATCGCCGAGCAAAAGCTGTTCCGGCTGCCCGAGCCCGGCCTGCTGCAGAAAAAGGCCGCACTGTGTGAACGGATCATCCCGGCGGAGCCCTTTTACTTCCAGATAAGGAAACCCTGTTCCCGAATCTGCGGGGCAGAGCAGCAATTCCCGGTTTGCATCGAAAACACCGCACACCGTCAACACAAGCGGTGCGCTGCCGGCCGGCAGGGCGATCTGTACATCCTGGCCCAGAACATCCGTGCTGCCCCAAAGCGCCCACGCAAGCGGCTGTGATACGGCGCACTGGGCGCTGCCGCTCCACTTTGGCGCGCTTCCTTTCAGGTAGCTTGCCCCGTAAACATCCTGTGCGTTTCCGGTAAAGCGTATCACGGGAACACAGCCGGCCAAACGCTGCGTTGCCGCGGCGGAAAGGGCGGCGCTGTCCTCCCGCCAGAAGCTTACCCCGAGATCTTCTGCATTCGCTTCGCTTTGCAGAGATGCCGTCACAGCCGAAATCTGCTCCGCCGTCAGCGACTGGCTGTACCGCAGGCTGGCCGTGGAGCACAGAAGACGCAGCTCTGTAAGGCTGTCTGCCGCGGTGCACTGGCAGAAAAGAAATACCGCAATCATAAGTATGATCCAGCGTGCCATCGGGGCGCATTTTTTATTCACGGATCCTCACCCTCGCTCCCACCGAGAGCGGCTTCGTGCTCTCGATTGCGATCTTGCTGTTTGAATCGAGCGCCCCGGTGATCTGCACCGCCGCATCGCCCCATGCCGTCACGGTGACGGGCAGGCGTACCAAAATATTTTCGATGCCCAGCACCGTGTTTTTTTCCTCGATCAGATAGACAAAATACCCCTGGCCGTCCAGATTGACCGCATCCAGCGGGACGCAAAGCCCGGATGCCTCGCTTTGGATGGAGCAATCGACCCATACGGCGCCGAACTGCCAATCCGGGGAAGGGAGCGCGATCTCCAGCTCCGGCGCGGGCCCCGGCGCTGCCCCGTTTTGCTCCGTCCGGACTGCGGTAACAGCCGTCTGCTGCTGCAGCTGCCCCTGCCGGACGGTGACGGTGTCGCCCGGATGAATCGCCAGTGCCTGCTGTTCCGTGAGGGGTGCGGTGAGCCGGACAGCGTCCCCCCGCTGCGCGATTACCCCGCCCGTTTGTGCGCTCGGCTGCCCGGCGAATAGCGCGCATTGAACGAGCGTTCCGCCAAGCGGGGAGATATAGCAATCTCCCTGCTGCCGAATTTGCAGCAGGCTTTCCAGCGTACGTTCCTGCTGCCCGATCTGGACAAGCAGAATCGCGGCGCTTTGCTTGTTTTCTTTATAAGAGGCCGTGAGCCGGGCCGCTTCTGCTTCGTATTGGTGGCGCGCCGTTTCATAGGCGGACTGCGCCGCCCCGAGCTGCGCAGCCGCAGCTTTTTGCTGAAGTTCGCTTTGCTCCTGAAGCGCTTGCAACTGTTCCTGCGCCTGCTCCCACTCCGCCTGCGCCTGCGCGTATTCCTGCTGCCATGCGTTGTCTTGCTGCCATGCGTCGTCTTGCTGCCCATCATCCGGCTGCGGATTGTCCGGCTGCGGATCGCCCGGCTGCCGGTCATCCTGCTGCCTATCATCCGGCAGCACGTTACCCGGTTGCAGATCGTTCTGCTGCGAATTGTCCGGCCGGCGGCTCTGGATGTCGTTCAGCTTTCCGGCGGCTGCGTCGCAGCGCTGCTGCGCCTGTGCGAGGTCGGCCTGGAATGCCTGCTGCAAAACGTCATGGTTTTGGCGCGCCTGATCCAGCTGCTCCTGCATCTGCCGCAATGTGAAATCATCCGCGGTCTCCTCTGTCAGCAACCGCTCGTATTGCGCCCGCAGCTGGTTCAGCCGCGCCTGTTGCAAATTGACCGCGTCCGTGACGGAATCGGGTAAAAATGCGGCGATCATGTCGCCCTCGGAGATGCTGTCGCCCACCGCCACATAGACCTGCTCCACCATAAGCCCCTCCGGGAGCAGGAACGGCTTTTCTTCGCTGCCGGTGATCGATCCCGCAAGCGAAAAAGAATGGCTCGCATACCCGTTATAAGGCGAGACCGCCGTCACAACGGGCATGGACGCCCCCGCCGTGCCCCGCGCGATCATGCCCATGGCGAACATCAGAAAGAAAAAGGCAAGGACGTTCCGCAGCGCGATTGCCTGTGCGGGATCGTTTTTTGCCCACTGTTTGAACCGGCCTGTATGGCCGCCCCATGAGATTTTTTCTTTGATCATTCCTTGACCGCTCCCATCTGAATGCCCTGTTCGAGATACTTTTGCCCAAAGCGGAAGATCAGCACGGCGGGCAGCAGCGTGAAAAAGCTGGCCGTCATTGCGGCGCCGATGTCCGCGCCCTCAAAATTGCCGAGATAAAGCGCCAAAGGCCAGTTTTCCGGCCGGCGCAAAAACGTCATCGGCTGCTCGACAGCGTTCCATGCCTCGAAAAAGCTCAGCGTCATCGCCGCAAGAATGCCCGGCGCGCCGAGCGGGACGCCGATCCGCCATAAGATTCCCTCCGGGCTTGCGCCGTCGATTTTGGCCGCCTCAATGATCGCGTTCGGAATGTTGTCGAACCACTTTTGCATGATGAACACGGGAAAGGTGGAAAACACGCCGGGTACAATGATCGCCCACACGGTGTCGATCCAGCCGAACACCCGAAGAATCAGGTAGGACGGCACCATCGTCGCGGTAAACGGCATCAGCATCAGGGCGAGATAAAGCAGCCGCAGAAAGCCGCGGCCGCGAAAGCGGAGCACAGAAAGCGCCCACGCCGCCGGAATGCCGACGAGCAGCTGGCCTGCCATCTGCGCAAACGTCTGCCCGACCGTATTCCAGAACACAACGAAAAACTGCGGCGTATCCAGCAGCAGCGACAGGACCGGCAGCAGCGTCGGCCAGGAGGGGAAAAGGTGCCATACGGAATCCCCGCCGGCAAGCCCCAGCGCCGGGCCGATGGTCGCCGTCAGCTCGTCCGCCGGCATGAATGCGCTCGTCAGCATGAACCACAGCGGCCACCAGACCAGCAGCGCCGGCAGCAGCAGGAGCAGGGAGATCCCGATCCGTTCATTTTTATGTAGCTTTTTTCGATCCATTTGTTTCTCCTTGCTTTCTCTGCGGGGCTACCTTTCGATTCGTTTGTTCCCTCCCAGAGAAGCTCTGATTTGATCGACTGGATGCGCCTGCGGGCATAATGTGACTGTCGAAGCCCCCAAATCGCAGGAATCCTGACTGTATGTATTTTGGGATTTTGAAGCAAAGACAGGCACAAAATTTGCCGCCGGAGTGCGCGTGGCGATTCAGTCAGAGCTTCCCTTGCTTTGCCTCCGGGCCAACAGGGCGATGGGCACAAACAGGGCCAGCACCAGCAGGGAAGCGGCCGCTGTCAGGCGCGGAAGATCCATAATCAAAAACCAGTTGTTGAATAAATGCTGCAAAAGATAAATGCTTTCGGGCGGGTAGCTGCCCGCCACCAGATACGCCTCCCGGAACACCTTGAAGGCTTGCAGGGTGCTTAGGGTCAGCACCAGAAATGCCGGGATGCCGAGGTGGGGCAGCGTGATGAAAACAAGGCGCTGCGCCCGGTTTGCGCCGTCCACGGCGGCGGCTTCGTACAGATCGTTTGAGACGGAATCCATGCCCGCGCACCAAAGCAGAACCATGAGCCCGGTGTTTTTCCACAAGCAGGTAAAAAGCAGCAC
Organism: Subdoligranulum sp.; assembly: GCA_014799685.1. GTDB lineage: Bacteria > Bacillota > Clostridia > Oscillospirales > Ruminococcaceae > Ruthenibacterium. The sequence goes on from JAAVHN010000024.1 coordinate 11,217, forward strand.
GCGGAACGCAGCCTCGCCGCTCAAAAAATCGACGCGCTCCCATCCGAGATGCGTGAGAAAGGTGTTCAAAAAGCCATACTGCGCGAACAGCGCTTTCCATAGGAGCGCGATGCTCGTTGTCGGGATCGCCAGCGGCAGCAGGAATGTGGTTTTGAATATCCGCGCGCGGCGGATATGCCGCATTGAACCGGCGCACAGCATAAGGGCGACCAGAAAGCTGACGGCCATCAGCAGCGGTAGGCTCAGGCCCAAAAAACGGGCGGTGTTGCGGGCCGCTGTCTGAAACGCTTCGTTTTGCAGTGTCGCCCGGTAGTTTTGGAGCCCCTGCCAATGCTCGCCCAGCGTATCGCAAAAGCTTCGGCGGACTGTTTCGGCAAAAGGCAACAGCACGAAAACCGCAAGGCCGAGCAGGCTTGGCGCGAGCATCCGGCATGCCGCGCGCGCATCCTGCCGGTTTTTCTTTGGACGGGGGGATTTTTGAGGGGCAAAGAGCCTGCCGCGTGCAAAGAGCTTATTGCGGGCAAAGAACCCATTGTGGGCAAAGGGGTCATTGCGCACAAAGGATCTACTGCCGTTCCGCTTCATAGAGCCTGATCCTTGTCAGAATGGCATTGACGGTGCTGTCCACATCCTGCTTGCCCTGATACAGCTTTTGGGCCTCCTCATAAACGGCGTTGCGCAGAAAAGGATCTGAAACGGCCCTGACACGCAGCTGACGGCAAAGCCCGTCGAGGTCAAGTTCGGAGCGCGACGGCTCCCCCTCGCGCGTGCGGGACGGGCAGTTTTGCTGAATTCCTGCCTTGATGAAATAGCCGTTGAACTTACCGCCATACCGGCATAGGGAGTCGTTCTCACAGTCAAGCATCCATTGGGCCCACCGGATGGCCAGATCTTTTTTTTGCGAGGTGGCGGGAACGCCCACTGTCATGACAGGCTCGAAAACATTGCCCGGCATGGGGCAGATCGCTGCGGGCAGTGCTTGGGCGCCCGCAACTACGGAGATGAATGTCGACTCATAATCACTCGGCGTTCCGCCGGCACAGTCGGATTCTTCGCGTCCGTACCGAGGCATGGATGCAGGCGTATCCAATCCGAGTTTTCCCATGCCCATGGCAACGACGGTATCCTCTCCCCGCCCAAAAAGGGCGTCGGTTTCTGCGGCGATCCCCTGCATGGTGACAATATCCTTTGTCAGTGTCAGAAATTCCCGCAGCGCCGCTTCGTCCGCACCCGTGCCGCCCTGTGGGAAAATATCCGCGCTGGCAGCAGGGTACAGCTCGCTGAACACATTGTAATATCCGCCGAAGAAATATTTATTGTGGTCGCACAGAATCGGGCGCAGATCGGAAAGCGACTGCGCCGACCGCAAGATCTCCGCCTCGGATTCATACCGGCAGTAGATCAGCGCCGGACGGAACAGCATGGGAACGGCGCATAGGCTGTCCCCGGTGCGATAACAATTGACGATATTCTCGTAGCATCCGGTTAGGTCGATCTGTCCGTCCAGATTTTCCAAAAGCCCCTGCGCGATGTAGGCATCCACGGGAAGGCCGTCGAGGATCAAAACGTCCGGGCCGTCCCCCGCCGCGATGCGGACGTTCAGCGCGCGGATGATATCCTCCTCGGTCAGGCCGCTTTCGAGGCTGTCCTCTCCATATTCAATTTCGATTTCAACATCCTGATTTTCGGCCAAAAATGTGCTGACGGCTTCGCGCAGCAGCAGGCAATCCTCCATCGTCCATATGGTCAGCGTCTGCACCGGCTTTTGCACAAGGGATGGGTCGTAGAAATAGCCGTACAGCTTCGCGGTTCCATTTTCCCATCCCGTCACCCAATAAATTTCGTCCGGCCCGACAGCGAGTTCACTTTTGGTGAAAGACTCCCGGGCGATTGCAAACGACCGGTTCTGCGCAAGATCCTGCCGGATGCTTCCGCCAAGCGCGGTTGTGTGAAGGCCGCGTTCGTCGGCATAGGAGAACATGCCGTTGCCGAGCGAACACGGGAAATCGGAAACATCCTCCCGCACGGAAAGCTGCATATGGTCCTGCTCCTCACCCGTCTGCGCGTCCCATGTATACAGCACTGTGCTGCCCACGACCATGCCATAGACCTGCCCCGCCTCATAAAAGGCGGGCTTCGCGTAGAAACCGGGGGAGATTTCCCGGACGGCGCACGTGTCGGTCTGGATCACCGCCAGTGTTATCTGTTCTCCGTACTGGACACTCAGAAAAAGCGTTCCGTCTGCGTTACTGTGCAGCAAAACCGGAATACTTCCCACCCGTTCGAGGCAGGGCACGGGAATCTGCTGCGCCTCATTCCCTTTTTCCAGCCGGAACAGAGCGGAGCCTTCCGTTTCGCTGTGTTCCGTATACCACAGAGCGCCGTCTGCGCTGATGCTGCAAAGCTGCAGCGACGGCCGGGCATTCTGTTCTTCCGGGGAAAAGCTTGCCTCTGTCCGCCATTCCCCATTCTGGTACCGCAGCCGCCGGAGCGTCCCCGTTTGCTCCCTCCCCGTCACGCTGACGGCACCGTCTGTTTCGATGCGGAGGTCATAAAGGGATCGGTACGCCTCCGGCAGCAGATCGGAAGCGCAGAACTCGACATAACCGCCGGGCGTACCGGCAGCGGCGATTTCCTCCGTGCTGTCCGCCGCTTGTGTCTCGCTTCCGCTTTGCGGCGTGGGAACGCTTTCGGAAAGCGCCGCGCCCTGCGCGCCGGGAACGGTTCCGGCCGCACAGCCGCACAGCAGGCACGTACACAGAAGCAGCGCGATGCACCTTGCCGGGGCCATACGGGTTCGCGCATGGTTTTGCATATGGTTTTTTGTATGATCCCGCAGGTGGATTTGCATATAATCTCGCATGAAAATTGACTCCTTTGCGATTTGGTCTATCCTGAAGGAATACCCGTTTCTGACAGTAAGCCTATAATTGCAAGCTTATGATAGCAAGCCCAATCTGAATTTTGTCTGAATGATAAGGAATATTTCATGAAAATCCTGTTGGCGGGGGACAATTTGCCCCTTTGCGAAAGTCTTACCGCCATGCTGCGCGCATCCTGTCGGTTTTCTTTGGGCGGGAAAATTTTTGGCGGAAAAAAAGACTATTGCCGTTCCGCTTCATAAAGCCGGACCCTTGTTAAAATAGCATTGACGGCACTGTCCACATCCTGCTTGCCTTGATACAGCTTTTGCGCCTCCTCATAAACGGCGTTGCGCAAAAAGGGATCTGAAACGGATCTTGCCCTGAGCTGACGGCAAAGCCCGTCGAGATCAAGCTCGGAAGGCAGCGGAAGGTCTCTTCTGCTGGTGGCGTCCTCATAACTTTGCTGAAGCCCCTGCTTGATAAAATAGCCGTTAAACATGCCGTCATATCGGCACAAGGATTCGTTCTCGCAGTCGAGCATACATTGAATCCACCGGACAGCCAGCCCTTTTTTTGCGAGGTAGTGGGAATGCCCACTGTCAAGATGGGATCGAAAACATTGCCCGGCATAGGGCGAATCACTGCGGGCAGTGCTTGGGCGGCTGCAATTATGGAGATATATGTGGAACGATAATCGCTCGGCACTCCGCCGGCACAGTCGGATTCCTCGCGTCCGTACCGGGGCATGGATGCAGGCGTATCTACTCCGAGTTTTCCCATGCTCATAGAGGCGACGGTATTTTCTCCTCTCCCAAAAAAGGCGTCGGTTTCTGCAGCGATCCCCTGCATGGTGACGATATCTTTTGTCAGTGTCAAAAATTCCCGCAGCGCTGCCTCGTCTGCACCCGTGCCGTCCTGTGGGAAAATATCCGCGCTGGCAGCAGGGTACAGCTCGCTGAACACGTTGTAATATCCGCCGAAGAAATATTTGCTGTGGTCGCACAGGATCGGGCGCAGATCGGAAAGCGACTGTGCCGACCGCAAAATCTCTGCCTCGGATTCATACCGGCAATAGATCAGCGCCGGACGGAACAGCATGGGAACGGCGCACAGGCTGTCCTCGGTGCGATAGCAATTTACAATGTTTTCATAGCATCCGCTTAAATCGAGCTGCCCCTCCAAATTTACCAGAAGCCCCTGCGCAATGTAGGCCTCCACAGGAAGGCCGTCGAGAACCAGCACATCCGGCCCGTCTCCCGCCGCGATGCGGACGTTCAGCGCGCGGATGATATCCTCTTCGGTCAGGCCGCTTTCGAGGCTGTCTTCCCCATATTCAATTTCGATTTCCACATCCTGGTTCTCAGCCAGGAACGTGCTGACGGCTTCGCGCAGAAGCAGGCAATCCTCCATGGCCCATATGGTCAGCGTCTGCACTGGCTTTTGCACAAGGGATGGGTCGTAGAAATAGCCGTACAGCTTCGCGCTTCCATTTTCCCATCCCGTCACCCAATAAATTTCGTCCGGCCCAACAGTGAGTTCACTTTTGGTGAAAGACTCCCGGGCGATTGCAAACGACCGGTTTTGCGCAAGATCCTGCCGGATGCTTCCTCCAAGCGCGATCGTGTGGATGCCGCGGTCGTCGGCATAGGTAAACATGCCATTGCTGAGCGAACTCGGGAATTGGGAGACATCTTCCCGCACGGAAAGCTGTATATGACTCTGTTCCTCACCCGTCTGCGCGTCCCATGTATACAGCACCGTGTTGCCCGGGATCATGCCATAGACCCGCCCCGCCTCATAAAAGGCGGGCTTCGCGTAGAATCCGGGGGAGATCTCCCGGACGGCGCATGTGTCGGTTTGGATCACCGCAAGCGTTGTCTGTTCCCCGTACTGGACGTTCAGCAAAAGCGTCCCGTCCGCGTTTCTGCGCAGTAAGATCGGAATACTTCCCGCCCGCTCGAGGCAGGGCACCGGGATCTGCTGCGCCTCGTTCCCTTTTTCCAGCCGGAACAGGGCGGAGCCTTTTGTTTCGCTNTATTCTGTATACCACAAAGCGCCGTCTTCGCTGACGGTGTAAAGCTGCAGCAGCGGCCAGAGGTTCTGTTCCTCCGGGGAAAAGCTTGCTTCTGTCTGCCATTCNCCNTTTTGGTACCGCAGCAGCCGGAGTGTCCCGGTTTGATCNANCCCCGTNACGCTGACGGCGCCGTCTGCTTCCACGCGGAGATCGAGAAAAGCTTGATACGCATCCGGCAGCAGATCGGAANCGCAGAACTCGACATAACCGCCNNNNGNGCCGGNAGCGGCGGTTTCCTCNGTGCTGTTCNNNGCCTGCGCCCCGCCCTCACTTTCCGGCGTGGGAACGCTTTCGGAAGGCGCCGCGCCCTGCACGCCGGGNNCAGTCCCGGCCGNNCAGCCGCACAGCAGGCATGCNCANAGCAGCAGCGCGATGCACCTTGCCGGGGCCGTATGGNTCCGCNTANGGTTTCGCGTGTGGGTTTGCATATGATTTCGCATGACACTTGACTCCTTTGCGATTTGGTCTATACTGAAAGAGTACCCGCTTATGCTTGCAAGCTTATTATAACAAGCCGAATCTGAATTTTGTCTGAATGATGAGGAATATTTCATGAAGATCCTGTTGGTAGAGGACAACCTGCCCCTTTGCGAAAACCTNNCCGCCATGNTNGAGCAGGAGGGGTATGCCGTGCGTACCTGCCACGACGGCACAGAGGCNGAATATCTGATNCTGAACGGCAGCAGCGANCTTGTGCTGCTGGACAGGCTNTTGCCCGGAAAGGANGGGCTTTCCNTNCTGCGCGCCGTCCGNGCAAACGGNGTNCAGACGCCGGTGATNTTNCTCACNGCGCTGAATGAGATCGGCGATAANATCACGGGGCTNGANGCCGGGGCGGATGATTACATCGTAAAGCCCTTTCACATGGGCGAGCTGCTTGCGCGCATCCGCATCTGGTCGCGCCGCGCCGTCCCTTTGGAGGATCCGCGCGAANTGCAGTTCAAGGATATCACGCTGATCCCGGCAAGCTGTGTGCTGCGAGGGCCGCGCGGGGAATCNGTGCTGCCGAAACGNNTGGCNGAGCTTGCCGAGCTGCTGCTNAAAAGCGCGGAAAAACCGCTTGCGCGGCAGACAATTTTCAACCGCATCTGGGGGCCGGACGCGCAGGTGAACGAAAANATTNTGGATACGTACCTGCATCTGCTGCGGCAAAGGCTGGAACATGTCGGNTCNGCGGTGCAGATNGTCAATCATCGGGGGGTGGGTTATCACCTTGCATGAGCAAAAGCATGTTTTTGCGCGGCTTCGCCTGCGCATCACGCTGACGTGCACCCTGTTGACNGGGGCGGTNCTGCTTNCCGCCTGTTTGGCCGCGTTTCGCGCCGCTGCCAGCGANACGCAGCGCGCCGCAGAGCAGACGTTCCTTGCCCAGTGCCAAACTGTGGAAAATCTTCTGTCCGCCGGTACGGGGACGGACACACAGGCCCTCCTGCGNTTCGCGCANCAGAACCGGCTGATCGTCGCGGTCAATGACGGCGGNACNCGGCTNTCCTTTGCGCCGGNGACATCGGAACAGNCGCTTTCNGCNCTGGTGGACGCCTGTGCGCTGAAGGANGCCTTTTCCGCCGTGCCGGAATTCCCCGCNGCCTCTTACGACAGCCTTTTGACGGTTGCCGGGGAAGTTCGCGGGGAAAGCGCCGGGGGAAGTCTCGGGGAAGGCGCCAGAGAAGGCCTCGGGGAAAGCCCCGGGGGAAGCACCAGAGAAAGCGCCGGNGNAAGCATCAGAGAAAGCACCGGAGAAAGCTCCGGGGTTGACCCGGGAGAAAGCTACCGCGTCCATCTGAGCGGAAGCTACCGCAGCGCCGTGCAGTGGCACAATACGCTGATCTTTCAAAAAGAGGANCTATCCAACTTGTCCCGTCTGCGGCAGGTCTATTGCCTGATTTTTCTGGGCGGNCTNNTGCTTTTGGCGGCGGTCGCATGGCTTATGTCGCGCCAGATGATCCGCCCGGCCCAGGCCGCGCAGCAGGAACAGCTTCAATTTTTTGCAATGGCGAGCCACGAACTGAAAAGCCCGCTCGCNGTGATCNCNTCCTCNGTGGAAATGCTGCAGCGCGGGCTGGGCGATCCTGCCGGGCAGTTCCGGTGCATCCGGCGGGAGGCCGGCCAGATGGCGCGGCTCGTNGATGATATGCTGATNCTTTCCGGCAGCGGNACGGGGCGCTGGACGCTGCACNGCCGTCCCGTTCAGCCGGAGGATGTGATCTTATCNGCCTACGAGGCCTATGCGGGGCTNATGGAAAAAAAGGGGCAGACGNTGTGCCTGCGCCTGCCCGGGGATGCGCTGCCAATGGTCTGTGCGGACGAACAGCGGCTCGGGCAAATTTTGACGATCCTTTTGGACAATGCATACCGGCACACACCNCCCGGTAAAGAGATCGTTTTATGCGCCGCGCAAACCGCGCNCCATGTGATCGTTCAGGTGATCGACCACGGCGAAGGGATCCCGGACAGGGAGAAGAAAAATATTTTTGGCTATTTNCGCCGGGGCGCGGATGATGATNTNCGGCNCNNNGCGCGCAGACAAGGCCGGGGCGCCCCGGATTTCCCGCTTTCGTCAACAGGGGAAAGTTCAAAAAACGCCGCCGGGCAGGGCACGCAAAACACCGGCGGCTTTGGGCTGGGCCTTGCCGTTGCAGAGGAACTGGCAAAATTGCACGGCGCCTCCCTGACGGTATCCGACACAGCGGAGGGGGGAACCANGTTTACACTCNGTATGCCGGGACAGGCGGAAAATCTGCCGCCAAGACGCGCGCGGTGATTNATTCAGAGGTTCCCAAGGGATCGGCGCNTTGCGCATTCGAAGAATNTGTACGCGCAAGGGGATCCGGAACACNCAAAGCAAAAAGCGAGGGCAGCCCCTCTTTTAAAAGAGGATGCTGTCCTCGCACTATTTTGATCGGATTGGCAGCGCCAATGCCCGATCCGGATGACGGAATTGGAGTTTTTCTGATAGGATCCTGACAGAAAGACATCACCTGCCCGGAGCAAAATCAAATTTGATTCTTTTTATACACAAACTCCCGCTGGATGACATAGCTGAGGAAAAAGAGCACAAGGTCGATGGGCAGCTTCACGCAAAGCTCGGGTGTGCCCGGCGGCAAAAGGGACACCGCCGCCGTCACGAGCGCGGCGCTGACGCACATCTGGCAGACGGCCAGCACCACGTACCGCACCGCTGAACGCGCCCGGCCGGCATCGCTGCGAAAGACGAGGCTGTAGTTGAGCAGATAGTTCACGCCGGCGGAGCAGATGCGCGCCCCGGCTGTGGCGGCGGCCACATAGGCGAAGAATTTGCCGCGCAAAAGGCCGCAGAGCAGCCAAAAGAGCAGCAGGTCGAGGACGCTGGAGCCCAGCGAGGAAACAAGAAACCTGCCCAGCTGCGCGCCGAGAACGCGGTAGATCCGGATGGAATCGCGCACGGCGTTGAAATGCGTCGTATGGTTCTCCTTGGAATCATACACCGTCTCGATGGGCGTCTCGCAGATTGCGCAGCGCTCCTTTGTCTCTATGAGCATCCGCGTCTCAAATTCAAAGCGCTCGCCCGGCACATTCATCAGATGGCGCATAAAGGCCGCCGGGACGGCGCGCAGGCCCGTCTGCGTATCCGATACCTTTACACCGCACGTCCACGCGCAGACGCGGCAGGTGATCTTGTTGCCCAGGCGGCTCTTGTCCGGCACGCCGGGGGCGTCGAAATCGCGCACGCCGAGGACGAGGCTCTCCGGCGACGCAAGCAGCGCGTTGCGCACGCGCTCGATGCAGTGGGGCGTGTGCTGGCCGTCCGAATCCGCCGTCACGCAGCCGGCAAGGCCGGGCCAGGTATTCAGGCAGTAATTGAACGCCGTCTTCAGCGCGCGGCCCTTGCCGAGGTTCACCGCATGCCGCAGCAGGATGCAGCCGTATGCGTCGCAGCATTGCGCAAAGCGCGCGCGGTAGTCTTCGCCGCTGCCGTCATCCACCAGGATGATGGGCCCGAGCTTTGCCTCGGCGAGCGCGCGGACAAGCTGCGTGAGCCGGTCGTCCGGCTCGAGCGAGGGGATAATGATGGGAACGATTTTATCTTCCATAGAACGCCTCCTGGCGCTTTTGCTGCCCGCCGCGTCAGGACACGGCGGGCAGTTGTTTTTTTGAAAAATCCGCAGAGTACGGCGCCGCCCGTATCCTTCGGGGAAGGGACAGAGCCGCCGTGTGAAATGCGCCGGGGCGTTTTATTTGACAATAAACCCCGCGGGCAGCTTCCAGGACGAATTGGAATGGTAGAAGGTGACGCTTGTCATCAGGTATTCGCCGTTATAGTACATGCACGAGGAGCTGCCGCCGTCGAGGTTGGCGGCGTTCACCGCGCCGAATTCCTGCATCACGGACACAAGGTCGCCGCTGGACGCGCCGAGATGGCCGGATTTGCCGCGCCCGTCCGTGACGAAGAGCAGCACCGTGCCGTCCGCCCGCTGCCCGATGGCCGTGCGCGGGTTGAGGCCGCTGCCCATGCCGTTCATCTCGCGCGGTTCGTTGTTGATGATCAGCTGCACAAAGTGGTTGTTGACATCGCTCGATTCCTCCTGGAACGTCACGGCGTCGCGGATGTGCTCTTCCTCCACAAGGCGCACGACGTCGTCGGCGGTCATGTCCGCGAGGTCGATGATCTGCAGGATGTTTTCCTCGGTGAAGCCGATCAATACCAGGCCCACATGGTCCTGCGGGCGGTTGTACTGGATTTCGCCATGGCTGACGACGACGCCGTACGGCGAGCCGCCGGAGTTGTTGTAGGAATTGTACAATCCGCCGTTGATGCCCGCGACGGCGTCGTTTTCCTGCACGAGCACGTCGAGCGAAACGCCGTTTTCCCGCCACGGGTAGATGGTGGCGAGGCTGATGCGCGCGGGGTCCTTTACGATCATCATTGTACCCGTAAAGGTCGCGCCCGAAACCTCCTGGATCTCAATATCCGCCTGTGCTGCGCCTGCGCCCGTACCGCCCGCGCCGATTTGGATCAGGCCGGCATCCACCTCGGCGTCGAGCGCCTGCATGGAGTTTTCATCAACGATCGCCTGGATCTCCTCCGGGCTGAGGAACCACGAGGCCAGAAATTTGAGCTGCCCGGTCTCGAGCACGGTGGTGACAAACACCTGCTGAGCGGAGGGGAAGGTGTCGGAGCACATCATGCCCATCGCGAGCATCAATGTGGCGGCGAGGGCGGCGAGCACTGCCGCCAGCACCGCAAGCGCCCGCAGGCAGATCCTGCCCACCGTGCGGCCGGCGGTGCGCCCGGGCTTCGGAACCTGAATGCTTGTCTGCTGCATATTATATGATCTCCTTAATGCCGGCGAGCTTCCACGCGGGATCGTCCCGGCCGTTGTCGGTATCGTCGTAATAGACAAAGTAGAAGCAGTCGTGCATGGCATCGTCAACATACATGCCGTTATCGAGGTGCATATGCTTGACAAAGCTGATGTCCACAGAAAAGCAGTTGTCCGTGATGCGCACAAAGTTGCTGACGGAGTTGTCCGTGAAGGCGGGACTCAGCAGCGTGTGGATGCTGGTGAAGGTGATGTCGATGCTGTGGGCGAATTTGTACGCCACCTCATATTGATAGGAGCCGCGCAGCAGGTACGGCGAAAGCTGGGAAAAGGTTCTGTCCGTGGTCAGGAAGAGGCTCCATGTCTGCGCCACGCCGAGCACGTCGATCTCGTCGGCGATCTCCTGCGGAACTGTGTCCGCGCCCGTGTCCCAATCCGTAAACTCGTATTCCGCGAGGCCCGGCTCGACCTCCAGCGGATCGCCCTGCGCGTTCAGCACCGAGAGCGGCGCGTCCTTTTGCAGCACGGCGATGTTGTATGTAGCGAGTTGGGGCAGATCGTCCACAAAATCGGCGAAGGTCTCGTATTCCGGCACGGGGCCCGTGCTGTCCGGCGCGAGCGTCTGGCCCGCCGCGCTGACGGTATAGCGGCTGTCCGCGCGCACCGTCATGGCCGTTAAGGGCAGCTCGCTCCTGCCGTCGAACGCCACCGCATTGCCGAACGCGTCGGCGACCGTTACCTCCGGCTTTTCCAGCGCGATGATGTCGTGGCGGAGATACCCGTTTCCGGCGTCCGTTCCCCTGTGCGGCGCGCCGTTCACCGTCACCGTCAGTGCGGCCGGGAGCATCATGTCGTAGCGGTAAATTTCCGGCACGATGGTGTCCCCGCGGAACGTGAGGCCGGCGCGGGCGCCGGAGGGATCCAGCACCTCGACCTCCGGCTGCAGATAGATGCCGGAAAATACGTAGTCCACGCTGCCCGCGCCGTCGGGCACACCGTCCGTTTGCGCGGGTGCGACGCCGTTGACGCGCACGGAAAAGCCCTCCGGCACCTGCAGCGTGTAATCATGCGCGCGCAGCACCGGGCGCACGGCTTCCAGTGCCCACGACTGCTGGGTGAGGATGGTGAGCAGCGTTTTCGGCGCGCCGTCCGGGCGCAGCTCCACCTCCGCAAGCACCAGGCCGCCGGCCTTGATGTCGTAGCAGATGTGGTCGTCCTCCCGGCGCGCTGTCTGCCGCACGCAGGCGGTTTCCTCGTCGGTGAGCAGCGCCGTGTACAGCGCGCGGATATCCTGCCCGTCCTCAAAGCGGCCGGGCTCCGGATCCGGCAGGCCGCAGCTGCTCCAGAGCGTGCCCGCCTGCGCCTCGCCGGCCAGCTGTGCGCGTGCATCCTCCACCAGGTGGATCGGCTGGGCGGCCTCGTACTGGCGCAGCACGCCGCGGACATACAGGCTCGCAGCCAGCACCGCCACCGCCAGCACCAGCACAAAGACCAGATAAAACTGCCAGAAACGCGGAATCCGTTTGCGCGCCGGCGCTGCGGGCGTTCCGGTTCCACCGTAGTGCGTGTTTTCCATGTCTTTCTTTCCCTCTCAGATCAATTTCTTTTGCTTTTCAAGCGCCAAAAGATGCGCGGCGGCCCTATTTCGAGCGCCTCTTGCGCAGCGCCCGCAAAAGCAGCCATACGGCCAGCAGAATGAACGGCACGTCAAGCGACGCCCAAATCGCCATCCGCTTTTCTCTTTGCGCGGCGGCCTGTGCGGCGGCGCGCCGGGACTCCTCTTCGGCGGCACGCTGCGCTTCTTCCGCCGCCTGCTGCTGCGCCGCTTGTGCCTCGGCGGCAAGCCGCGCCTCCTCCTCGGCCTGCAGGCGCGCGGCCTCCTCTTCGGCGCGCGCACGGCGCCGGGCGTATGTCTCTACGTTTTCAAACATGTCGCCGCCCTGCACATCCGGCCCCACCTGCGTATCGAACAGGCCGTAAAAACAGGGGGAGTAATGCCGGATCTCCGACGCCCGGGTGATGGGCGCGTCGTCCGTGCCGTAAATCCACCCATAAAACCAGGTCCAGTGCTGGCTTTTGTGGCACGCAAAGCCGTCCTGTGTCACCTGGAAGGGCGTTTTGCCGCCGAGGCTCTCGTACGGCGTATCCAGATCCATCACGAGGGGGTTTTCCTCATAGAGGTGCAGATAGGTTTTTTCCGGATGCCAGGCGCCGTAGCCGGCGCTCTCGGGATACTGCGAAAGATCGGCAGCCGCCCCGATGGCGGTGGAGACCGCGTCGGCGCACAGCACATGCGTGCCATGCCCGTACTCGCCGTTCCAATCGTGCGAGGCCACCACAAGCGGCTTGCAGCGGCGGATGCAGGCGGTGAGATAGCCCGCAAAATCGTCGTAATCGTTGCCTACCACCGCATAATTGGCAAGCGCCTGGGCCAGCGCGGCTTCGTGCGTCTTTCCCTCCGAGAACAGGTCCGGGAAATCGGAGATGATGGGGTACGCGCGCACGCCCACCGTCCACAAGCCGTCCAGCTGCTCGTGCGGGCGGCGGTGCTCCTGCACGCCCAATGCCTCAAAGTGCTGCACCACATAGGCCACCTGCACATCCAGACCGCGCTCTACCGCATAGTAGGGCAGCAGCCCGGCAAAGAAGAGCTGTTCGTCGTCGGAATGCGACGAAAACAGCAGCAGGTCGGCCTCCTCGAGCGGCGGGGCCCAGATCTGCACCCAATCGGGCAGCTCTCCCTGCGGGAACGCGTAAATGTCGGCGATGACGGTCCCCGCGGGAAAGCGCAGCTCCAGCGCCTGCGCCGGTGCGCCCAGCAGCGCGGTTACGTCTACAAATTCATGTAAAAAGGCGTTTTCGCCCGCCGCGGCCGTCTGCCCGGAGGCCGGGTCTGTGAGCGTCCACGGCGCGGGCACGCGGTCGAATTCAACATATAGCGCCGCAATGCCGTCTGTGCGCGAAAGCGTGACGCACGCGTCCTCTCCGGCGGCGGTATAGGTGCTGCGCGCGCCGTCCGCGAGCGCGTCTGCGTTTGTAAATCCATCCGCAGCGAGGGTTATGTCCTCCCACGGCTCGGCTGCGAAGGCGGGCACCGTCAGCACCGCCAGCAGCACCAATAGCAGCAAAAAACGTTTCGTATCGTTTCCCCCTTTGCACTCCCTGCAGGAAACGAGCCGTCCGGCGCCGTTTCCGTATGATTTCCCTTATTTCGACATGTACAATAAATATATCATACGTGTAAAGCAAATGCAATATCGAAACTGCCCATGATGCAAGGATTATGACGGATGATAGCGGGATTCTAACGGAGATGCGGCAAAAATGGGGCAGAAATAGGGTGAAAATGGGGCGGAAACAGGGTCAAAATGGGGCGGAAATAGGGCGAAAATGGGGCAAAAATGGAAAAATGGGGCAAAAAACGACCCGTGCGGAAAAGCGGCGCGGCAGAATTTTCCTTTTGGCGCGGGAAAACCGGCTGCATGGCGAAAACGGCGGTGCGGCAAAAGCTGCCTGTGTCAGAATTTGCGCAGCCGCCGGCCTGGCCGGGGCAGCAAAAAGGCGGCATATCCGCCTGCAAAATGCCGGATATGCCGCTGAAAAAAGAAATGCGGAGAAACAGCAGGGGACGGTATCATTCGGCATACACCGAGGTGATGCCCAGATATTCCTCCAGGCACAGGCCGCTTTCAAACACCTTTTGTGCGATGTCTTTGCCGAGGTACCGCACGTGCCACGGCTCGTACATATAGCCGGTGATCTCCTCCTTATCCTCCTGATAGCGGATGATAAAGCCGTATTGCCAGCAGTTGGCGGCGAGCCACTGCCCCTCGGGCGTTGCGCCGAAGGATTGTTCGAGGGAGTTCAGATCGAACGCGAGGCCCGTCTGATGCTCGGAGTGGCCGGGGCGCGCTGAATAGCGGTCGGCTGCGGCCGCGCCGTCCCGCGCGACGTAGTTGCTGTAAATGGACGCCTGGGTGTTATAAGAGCGAAAGCCCGAGACAACCCAGAGGGCGATGCCATCGCCGCTTGCCGCTTCAATCATCTCGTTCAGCGCGCCGTTTGCCTCGCTGTCAACGCCGGGGTTGTAATCGGCGGGCAGCGAGAAGGTTTTGTTGGCGATTAAAATGCCGTCGATATAGGTAATGTCCGCGTGCGGCGTAACCTCCACGCGGATCTCCGCGCTGACGGCGGTGTGATCGGCGCATGCCGCCGTCACGGTGCAGGTGCCGGCGCCGATGCCTATGATGCTGCCGGATCCGTCCACTGTGGCCACGGCGGGATCGTCGCTTTTCCAGATCAGCTCTTGATTCTCCACGTCCTCCGCACCGTCCGCGCCCTCCCGCAGCATCGTAATGCCGGGGGTGCAGCTCTGGCCGATCGTGATGGATACGCTGTCTGTATCGGGCAGGAGGGACGGTTCGATTTCGGCCGGGGCGGGGGGCACGCTGGCGCTTTCCGTGGGCACGCTGACGCTTTCTGCAGGTGCGTCGTCTGCGACGAACAGCACCGCGGCGCCGGCCAGCAGCGCAGCACACAAGAGCATTGCGGCGCACAGGAGCGGCCATACAGATGCAGGCGGTTTTTTCATGCGGTTCAGCCTCTTTTTCGTTGTAAATCATAAATTTTTTGGCGAAGCTCTGATCCGATCGATGGGTCGGATCTGCCGCCGGGATACGCCCGGCAAGTGATGCAGAGGTTCCCCGGACCGGGCGCTGCGTGCATCCGTGCAGGAACCGGACCGGGAGGCCGGGGCCCGGAGTCATCCCTCCTCGATGCTCAGCGTCGCGAGGCCGTTGAGCGAGAGGCCGGCCGTGTGCCCGGCTTTGTATTCATAGTACCCCTGCGCGGCGACCATGGCGGCGTTGTCGCCGCAAAGGGAGCGCGCGGGCAGATAGAGCGCTGCGCCCAGCTTTTTTGCGCCCGCCGAGAGCGTCTCGCGCAAAAGGCCGTTTGCGGCTACGCCGCCCGCAAGGCAGATCTGCTGTGCGCGGGTATCCCGCGCGGCGGCCAGCAGCTTTTCGGCCAGAATCTCAGTGATGCGGTACTGGAAGCTTGCGGCCATATCGGGCACGCAGATCTCCTGCCCCTGCATCCGCGCCCTGTTCACGAGGTTGAGCACGGCGGTTTTCAGACCCGAAAAGCTGACGTTATACGCGCCTTCCACATGCGGTGTCGGCAGGGCGTAGGCGTGCGGGTCTCCGCTTTCGGCAGCCTTGCTCACGGCCGGGCCGCCGGGGTAGCCGAGGCCCAGCGTGCGCGCAACTTTATCAAACGCCTCGCCCGCCGCGTCGTCCACGGTGCGGCCCAATACTTTAAAATGCGTGTAGTCCTGTACCTGCACGATATGGCTGTGCCCGCCGCTGGCCACAAGGCACAGGAACGGAGGCTCTAATGCGGGGTGCGTGAGGTACAGCGCGGCGATGTGCCCGCGCAGGTGGTGCACCGGCACGAGGGGCTTTTTTGCCGCGAACGCGAGACCTTTGGCGAAGTTCAGCCCCACGAGCAGCGCGCCGATGAGCCCCGGCGCATAGGTGACGGCGACGGCGTCGATGCCGTCCAGCGGCAGGCCGGCTTCGTTCAGTGCGGCGCGCGCCACCTGTGAGATGTGCTCGATGTGGCGGCGGCTCGCAATCTCCGGCACGACGCCGCCGTAGAGGTTCTGCTCGGCGGCGCTGGAGGCGATGCAGTTCGAAACCAGCACCCGCCCGTCGCGCACCACGGCCGCGCAGGTGTCGTCGCAGCTGGATTCAATGCCTAAAATGTTCATGGAAACGGTCCTTTATTGTGAAATTTTCGTGAGCTTTTAGGAGGGAAGCAATGTTTGAGGCGGATTTGGAGCAGTGACGGCCAGGTACGGCTCGTGTCAGCTTTGCGGTGTGGGGAAAGAATGTCCTTTTCGGCTCCGTTTTACAGGGGACGTTCAGCCCAGCTCCGGCAGAACGCCGGAGGTATCCACCGCATAGTGCTTGTAGTTGTCCGGATCGACATAGACCGGCAGTTTTTCTGCATTCGCGTCGTCCAGATAGGGGCGGGGGTCGTACCAGATGCCCTCGCTGCAAAAAATGTACACACGCCCGTCCTCGGGGTTCAGCGCCTGGCAATAAATCACGAGCGGATGCCGTCCGTTGAACCGGAAGCGGGTGTCCATTGCAATCTCGGTGATATCGGCATAGATGCATGTGCCCTCGGCCAGCAGCCGCGCGCGCTTGCGATCATGCGAAGAGATGAACAGCAGGAAAATGATGCCGAGGCAGAGAAACACCCCGCCCACGCCGGAAAAAATCAAAAAGTGCAGATCGCCCGCCGCGCCGGAGATCACGATGCCAAGCGCCGTAAACAGCGCGCCGATTCCCGCAAAAATGATGCCGATCAGGCGCAGTACTTTTGTCATAAACAGTACACTCCTTTGAGGAATGGAAGTTTTTTCGTTCGCGCGGCGTTTCATCTTCACGACGTTTGTTCCCCGCAGCGTTTGTTCCCCGCAGCGTTTGTTCCCCGCAGCGTTTGTTCCCCGCAGCGCTTGTTCCCCGCAGCGTTTGTTCCCTGCAGCGCTTGTTTCCTGCAGCGTTTGTTTCCTGCATCGCAGCGGGGGGAAAGATGTCTGCGCGCTTTATGCAGCGGTTTTTGCGGCGATATGGCACAGATAAATAATTTCGGTTTTGCACATGGCTTCCATTCCGTCAATTATGAATTATGAATTGTAAATGGTGCATTCCCGATTGTCCGCTGCATCAGCACCGCGTCGTCGTTCGGTTTTGTATAAAAGCCGCGCCGGGTGCCGGTTTCCACAAAGCCCAGCGCGGTATAGAGAGCGCGTGCGGCGTTGTTTTGGGCGCGCACCTCTAAAAATACCGTTTGCGCGCCCTGCGCCGCCAGCTGTGCGAACGCGTATTGCAGCAGCGCGCGCGCCGCGCCCTGCCGCCGGAACGCGGGTGCAGTGGAAATGGTGTAAAGGTTTGCTTCTTCACACACGAGCTGGAATACCGCGAGCGCGGCGATTTTTTTGGGGGCCGCGCCGCTGCATACCTCGGCCACAAACAGCCGTGCCGCAGGCTGCGCCAGTTCCCCGGCCAGTGCGCCGGCGCTCCAGCCGTCGGATACGGCCGCCTCAATGGCTGTGCAGGCGGGGACATCCTCCGGGCGCATTGCGCGGCATAGAAAGGAGATTTTCGTCATCCTCACCCTTTCGCCTCGTACCATGTGCGGCCGTGGTTCACATCCGCCGTCAGCGGAACGGAAAGGCTTGCCGCGCCGCGCATTTCCTCGCCCAAAATGGCGGCGGCGCGCTCGATTTCATCGTCCGGGCATTCCACGATCAGCTCGTCGTGCACCTGTAAGATCAGCCGCGCGCGCAGGCCCTCGGCCTTCAGGCGCCGCGAGACGTGCACCATCGCCAGCTTGATGATATCGGCGGCGGTGCCTTGGATGGGCGTATTCATCGCCATGCGTTCGCCCAGGCTGCGCAGGTTAAAATTGCTGCTCGCCAGCTCCGGCAGCATGCGGCGGCGGCCGTAGAGCGTCGTCACATAGCCGTTTTCGTGGCCGTGGGCGACGGTCTCGTCCAGATATTGCTTGACGCGCGGGAAATTGGCGAAATAGTTTTTGATGAACGCGTCCGCCTCCTTGACACTGACGCCGATATCCTTCGAGAGGCTGTACGCGCCGATGCCGTACACGATGCCGAAGTTGACGGCCTTGGCCGAGGAGCGCAGCGCGGGCGTCACCTGTTCGGGGGTAAGGCCGTAGATTTTCGCAGCCGTGCTGCGGTGGATGTCGGCGCCCGTGCAGAACGCCTCGCGCATCGCCTCGTCGCCGGAGATGTGCGCCAGCAGGCGCAGCTCGATCTGGCTGTAATCGGCGTCGAGCAGCGTCATGCCGGGGGGCGCGACGAAATATTTGCGGAAACGGCTGCCCAGCTCGGTGCGCACGGGAATGTTCTGCAGGTTCGGTTCGGCCGAGGAGATGCGCCCGGTGCGCGTTTCTGTCTGGATGAACGTGGAGTGCACGCGCCCGTCCGCTCCGATCACCTTCAAAAGCCCCTCCACGTACGTGGAATTCAGCTTTTGATACGTGCGGTATTGCAGGATGTGGTCGATGACAGGCGTATACTGCCGCAGGCTCTCGAGCGTTTCGGCGTCGGTGGAGTAGCCGCTCTTTGTTTTGCGGCGCGTGGGCAGGCCGAGGTCTTCAAACAGCGCCTTGCCCAGCTGCTTGGGGCTGTTGACGTTGAATTCATAGCCCACTTCCTGGTAGATTGCGGCGAGCTCTGCGGTGAGTGCCGCCTGCAGTTCCTTGCCGAATGCCTCGATGCCCTCCCGGTCGGCCGCGATGCCCGCGTGCTCCATTTCGGCCAGCACCTCGCACAGGGGCAGCTCAATCTCGTCGAGCAGGCTGCCCATGCCGGCCTCGTCGCACCGCGTGCGCAGGGTATCGCACAGCCCGGCCAGCACGCCGGCCTCCGGCCATTCGGCTGCAAACGCGGGGGAGACGCCGTATTCCGCTGCAAGGTGTGTTACCGTATAGCCGCTGGCGGAAGGGTTCAGCAGATAGGCCGCCAGCTTTGCGTCGAATACAATGCTTTTTGCGGTGCACCCGTGCGCAAGGCAGGCGCGGAACAGGGGCTTTGCGTCGAAAACCTTTTTGGGGATGTTTTCGTCGGCCAGCAATGCCAGAAGGGCTTCCTCTTCTATATTAGCTGTATAAACATTATCGTTTTGTACAATGAGTATTGCGTTTCCCGCCGCGCAGACGCATACCGGGCCCTGCAAAGGTGCGCTTTCGGAAGCGGCGTTCTGCAAGGCGGCATCTGGTGGGGCCATATTCTGCAATGGTGCGCCCTCGGAAGCTGTGCCTTGTAAGTCTGCGCTTTGTATGGCAGCGCTTTGCAAGTTCGTGTCCTGCAAATTTGTGCCTTGCATGTTTGTGCCCTGCATGGCCGCAAGCGGCTTTGCCTCCGCGCGGGGCAGGTCGGGCTGCTCTTCGGCTGCGGCGGAGGCGGCCGCATCGGCGGAAATGCCGAATTTCTGCATCAGCACGTTGAGCTCTAATTCCGTCATCAGCCGGGCTGCGGCCGCGGTGTCGGGCTTGTCTTTCCGATAGGCGCCGGGCGCGGTGTCGACGGGCGCGGTGCACACGATCTCGGCGAGGGTGCGGCTCATCTCGGCCTGCGCTTTGTCGCGCAGCAGCTTTTCGCGCACGCCCTTTTTGATGCGCGCGTCGTCGATGTTTTCATACACGCCCGCGAGCGAGCCGAAGCTTTGGATGAGCGCGAGCGCCGTTTTTTCGCCCACGCCCGTGATGCCCGGGATGTTGTCGGAGGTATCGCCCATCAGGCTTTTCACGTCGATGAGCTGGCGCGGCGATACGCCGTATTTTTCCTGCACGGCGGCCTCGTCCATTACGGTGGTGACGCTTTTGCCCATCGCCGTATGCGCCAGCAGCACGCGGGTATCCGGCCCCACCAGCTGCAGGCTGTCGCGGTCGCCTGTGGCCAGCACGCAGGTATCGCCGCGCGCAGCCGAGGCGGCGGCCAGTGTGCCGAGGATATCGTCGGCCTCGTAGCCCTCGCATGTCACCATGCGGTAGCCGAGGTCGCCCAGCAGCTCTTTCAGAATGGGCATCTGCGCGGCCAGCTCCTCGGGCATGCCCTTGCGCTGCGCCTTGTAGCCCGTATACATTTTGTGGCGGAACGTGGGCGCGCGCAGATCGAACGCAACGGCTACCTCGTCCGGCTGCTCCTCGGCCTCGAGCCGCAGCAGGATGTTCAGAAAGCCGACGATGGCGTTGGTGAAGCGGCCATCCTTTGTGGTGAGCAGCTTGATGCCGTAAAACGCGCGGTTCACGATGCTGTTGCCGTCCAATACAAGCAGTTTCAAGGGTTTATCCTCCTGTGATGAAAATGGGGTGCTGCTTTTTGAGAAATTTAAGAGAGATTTGCTCCACTCGATGTTTTCAATATGCCGCCGGGATGCGTTTGGAGATCAATTCAGAGAGTCCTGATTCCAGGATTTCTTCAGGAAAAGCAAAAAACTTATACCAAAAGGATAGAGAGAGTCCTTCAATACTTTTTGTAAATACTTTTGCGCTTCCTCCTAATTATAATAGCACGGCCCGGCGAGATGCGCAAGAAACGGGTTTTCGTCTTTTTGCCTTTTCACCTTTTTTCAGATGCTTTTTCGAGCGAGGGATGTGCCCGTCAGTCTCCGGCAGGTTCAAAAATAAAGCTTCGGCGATTCCCAAAGAACTGTATCCAAAATCCGTATTGATTTTTGCGGCGTCTTATGATAGGATTGCAGGCAAAGCGGCAGACCGGGATTTGCCAGGGCCTCAATAGAATTCCAGCAGCTTTTCGTTGATTTCGTCGATGTTTTCTCTGCGCGCTTTCAGTTCGGAATATAGGCCGATTGCACCGATCTCCTCCCGATCCTGTCTGTTTTTTTCGATGGTCCGGATCGCATTTTTCGAAAGCGTAACGCCATACAATCCGCCGTATTCCTCATGCCATTCTTTTACCCAGTAACCGGGCGGCATATCATAATGTACGATGCCCAAATACTCAAAATTTACATGGCACAGCCCGAGCTCTTCCTCGCATTCGCGCGCGATACATGCGCGCAGGCTTTCACCTGCTTCGATCAGCCCGCCGAATGTCTCCCAATCGTTTCTCCATTTGTGCCAGCCCAGCAAGTGATCGTCTTCTATTTTTACGATCACGAGGGCGTGATTCAAATTGGGAAATTTCTCCAAAGCTTTCTTTTCGTCAATATTGATTTTTTCTATGATTTTTGCACCGTTTTTTGCTTTGAAAATCATCTGCGCATGCTCCTTGCAAGTGGGATGCGTCATGCGGCCATTTTATGTTATTTTAATCCGAAACCGGGAGATGAGGAATATGATTAAAACAGTCGGGATCGTGAGCCTTTCCAGCGGCATCATCGGGGAGGACTTTGTCCAATTTGAAGTGGAGATCGGGCTGCGCCGGCTGCGCGAATATGGCCTGACGGTAAAATTTATGCCGAATGCGCGTAAGGGTATTGACTATATTCGGGAGCACCCGGAAAAGAGGGCGGAGGATCTGCTGCAGGCATTCCGCGACCCGGAAATCGATATGATCCTCTGCGCCCAGGGCGGGGATGATACCTACCGCCTGCTGCCGTACCTGTTCCGGCACGGCGAGCTGCGGGACGCGGTTTCACAAAAGGTATTTCTCGGCTTTTCGGATACGACCATCAATCACTTTATGCTGCATAAGGCGGGCTTAAACACCTTTTACGGGCAAAGCTTCCTTGCGGATCTCTGCGAGCTTGGGCCGCGGATGCTGCCTTATTCCAAAAAATATTTTGAAGAGCTCATTTCCACCGGCGGCATCCGTGAAATCATCCCCAGCGAGGTTTGGTATGAGGAGCGGGGGCGTTTTGCCCCGGATCAGGTTGGCAAGGAGCTGACATCGCATCCGGATCGCGGGTTCGAGCTGCTGCAGGGCCCGCCTGCCTTTTCCGGCAAGATCCTCGGCGGCTGCATCGATTCGCTGCATGATTTTTTTAACGGGGAATGCTATGCCGATATGCCGCTGCTCTGCGAAAAATACGGGCTGTTCCCGCATCGGGACGATTGGAAGGGCCGCATTCTGCTTCTGGAATCCAGTGAGGAGAAACCGTCCCCGGCAAAATACCGGAGGGCGCTCGAATATCTGAAAGAAGCCGGTGTGTTTGACGTTGTTTCCGGCGTTCTGGTGGGCAAGCCGATGGATGAGACCTATGACGGGGAATACCGCCGGCAGCTGGTGGATGTGATCGGGGATCCGCAGCTGCCCGTTCTTTGCAATATCAACATCGGGCACGCAACGCCGCGCTGCATCATCCCGTTCGGCGTACAGGCGTTTGTGGATGCGGAAAGGCAAACGATCCGGTTTGCGGACTGAAGAAGCGATTTTGGCTGATTGAGGAATGATTTGTTTCGGATGGCTCTACGCACTTTTTACTTTTTGACTTTCTGGAACGCACCGTCTGGATTTGATTTCGGTATGAATGCAGCGTTGACAAAAAGCGGAAAACAGGCTATACTATAAATGCAAAGGGCGCTGCGACAAGCGGTCAGCCCGTTGTGGTTAAAGGTTTAGCTAAGAAACCGTCACCGGTCGGGGGTGGCGGTTTCTGCTTTTTACAATGATTGTAACGGTGAACCGTCCAATGTGCAATGTAATCCGCATAACTCCACCCCCTTTCGGGAAGTGTAGCCAACCGCCTGCCGTTGTTGCAGCGCCATAACGATTATAGCACGATTCGATAGGGTGTGCAAGAAAGACAGCAAAGCTTTATCCAGTATCTTCATTATTATAGTACCACATTCGGAAAATTTATGGTACAATATCGGAGAATGATCCTCGGGAAACTGAAGAAAAGCGGGGCAGGGTATGCGGCTGGGACAACTGAAACTGAATACGGGCGCGGCGCTGGCGCCGATGGCGGGCGCGACGGACGCCGTGATGCGGCGGCTGTGCGCCGAATACGGCGCGGTGTGCACTGTGAGCGAGATGATCAGCGCAAAGGCGCTGACGATGGGCGACCGCAAAAGCGTCGGGCTGATGCAGGGCGGCGGCGGGAGCGCGCCGTTCGGCATCCAGCTGTTCGGCGCAGAGCCCGAAACGATGGCCGAAGCCGCGCGCATCGTCTGCGGCATGCGGGAAAAGCTGGCGTTCGATTTTATCGATATCAATATGGGCTGCCCCGCGCCCAAGATCACCGGACCGGGCGCGGGCAGCGCGCTGCTGAAGGACCCGCCGCGGGCCGGCGCTATCGCAAAGGCCGTGCGGAACGCCGTGCCGCAGGAAATTCCTGTGACGGCAAAGCTGCGCATCGGCTGGGATGAAAATTGCATGACGGGTGCGGAGACGGCACAGCGCTGCGCGGATGCGGGGATTTCGCTTTTGACGGTGCATGGGCGCACCCGCGCAGAGCAGTACGAGCCGGGCATCCACGCGGATGAGATTGCGAAGATCCGCTCCGCTGTGCCGCCGGAGATTCCCATTCTGGCAAACGGCGACGTGACAAGTGCAGAGGGGGCGCTGGCGCTGCTGAAAGAAACGGGCTGCGACGGCGTGGCCATAGGGCGCGGCGCAATGGGCGACCCGTGGCTGTTTGCCCGCATTGCCGCCGCGATGAACGGCGCGCCGGTGCCCGCGCCGCCCACGCTCGCCGAGCGCTTCCGGGTGCTGCGGCGGCACATCTATGAGATGTGCGAGGAAAAAGGCGAATTCATCGCCATGCAGCAGGCGCGCTCGCACGCGGGCTGGTATATGCGCGGCCTGCGCGGCGCGGCATCCTTGCGGCGCGAATGCTGTGCGCTGCGGCATTTTGCCGATCTGGATGCGCTGATCGAGCACGCGTGGGCGCTGCAAAATGAGGGTAAGGATGAGGCGGCGGAAACGTGATGCAATTCCGGCTTTTCGCAAAAGGAATACAACAGAGCTTTGATGCCGTTCCGGTTTATAAATTGCGCGCTTTATGAATCACACGCCGGGCTTTGCCCCTCACCCGCCGAGAGCTCGTCCAGCGTCCAATTATAGCACGGCAGCATGTGTTCGATAAAATAATCCGCCTCGGGGCAGTGCATGGCGGCGAGGGCGTCTGTCTGCTGGCGGCGCGCGCCCGCGAATTCGCGGTTGCCGCTGTTTTCCTCCTCCACGCATTTGATCAGCGCGGAAAGACGGTCGGCGGCTTTCAAAAGCTGCTTTTCCTTTTCTGTTAGAAGATCGCCGGAGAGATACCCCGCCATCGCGCCGCGCACGGGCTCGGGCAGCAGCGCGCCCAGCGTGTGGGCGGCGTCGGCCTCCACGGCCTTGTACGCGGCGCGCAGCGGCTCGCTCTTGTATTTTACGGGCGTCGGCATATCTCCGGTTAAAATTTCGCTCGCGTCGTGGTATAATGCGGCGACCGCCACGGTTTCAGCGCGCACATTTGTGCCAAAAATGGTATGGGAGACGGCGCACAGCGTGTGCGCAAGGATCGCCGTGTCGGCGGTGTGCTCGCACAGGGATTCGGTGCGCGCCGACCGCATCAGCCCCCACCGGGCGATGTACTTCATGCGCGCGAGCAGCGCGTTGAACGGATACAGCTTCATTGCAATTTTTGCCCCGCTTTCGTCGTTATTTGTATAGCAGTTACGATATCCTTATTGTATCATAGAATCTGTATAATAAAAGGTGCATTCCAATAAAAATCCCATTCGGAAAGGGGAAATTTTATGAGCCGCCTTGCAAGGCCAAAGCCCCAGCCCACCCGCAGCGGCGCGGTGCTCTCGTTCGCGCTGTGCGCGGCGGCGGCGTTTTTTATCTTTTTGCCGTTTTTGGTCGTCGACCGCGGCCTGTTCCAGTACTGCGGCGATTTTAACGGCCAGCAGATTCCGTTCTATACCTATATGAACGGCTTTGTCAAACACAGCGCCGGGCAGTGGAGCTGGGAGACGGACCTCGGCTCCTCGGCGGTGAACTCGTATGCGTTCTACCTGTGCGGCTCGCCGTTCTTCTGGCTGACGACGCTGCTGCCCGGGGCGTGGGCGCCGTATTCGATGGTGCCGATGTTCTTAATCAAATTCGGCACGGCGGGGCTCGGCGCGTACTGGTATCTGCGCCGGTACGCATCGGCCGACCACTGGGCCGTCATCGGCGCGTGCCTCTATACGCTCTCGGGCTTTACGGTGTACAATACGTTTTTCAACCATTTTGTCGATTGCATCGCGCTGTTCCCGTTTTTGCTGTGCGCACTGGATATGACCGTCTATGACGATGTGCGCGGCCTGTTTCCGCTGGCGGTGGCCGTCAATCTGCTGAACAATTACTTCTTTTTTGCCGGGCAGATCGTGTTTCTGTTCCTCTATTTCTTTCTCAAGGTGTTCGCCGGCGAATACCGCGTCACGGCAAAGCGTTTCGGGCGTCTGGCGTTTGAATCGCTGCTGGGCGTGGCGATGGGCTGCGCGCTGCTCTGGCCCGCCGTGCTGTGCCTGAAGGACAACCCCCGCACGGTGGATCTTTCGAGCGGCTTTGGCTTTTTGATGTACGGCCGCGTGCAGCAGTATTTCGCCATTTTCGCCTCGCTGTTCCTGCCGCCGGACCCGACGTATCTGCCCAACATCTTCACCGACGCCGTCATCAAGCACACGAGCATGACGGCCTTCCTGCCGGTTGTGAGCTGTGCGGGCGTGTGGGCCTATATGAAGGCAAAGCCGAAGACGGCGTTTTCCAAAATTTTATGGGCGTGCCTTGTCATGGCGCTGGTGCCGGTGCTGAATTCGTCGTTCTACGCGCTGAATTCCAGCTATTACGCGCGCTGGTACTATATGCCCATTTTGATGATGTGCGCCGCCACGATGCGCGCGGTGCAGGATGAACAGATCGATCTGATGGAAGGCGTGCGGCCCGTGGCGGTGATCACGGCGCTGTTTGCCGTGTTTGCGCTGGTGCCGAAGCGCGAGGACGATGTGTGGAGCATCGGCGTCGTGCAGCGCCAGTCGCAGTTCTGGCTGACGTATCTGACGGCGGTTTTGGGTCTTTTGCTCTTTTACGGCGCGCTGCGGGTGCGGCGCGAAAAGGAAGGAAAGAATTTTCCGCGCGTACTGCTGGCGTGCATTCTGGGTTTTTCGGTGTTCTACTCGGTGGTGCATATCGCGCTCGGCAAATTCCCGCAGTGGGAGGGGGACGCGGCTTACCGCGCCCAGTGCACCGTCGCCGCGCGCGAGGCCGATCTGCCGGACGATCATTTTTACCGCCTCGACGCGTACGGATGCTATGACAATATCGGCCTCTGGATGGAAAAGCCCGTGCTGCAGTGCTTCAACAGCGTGGTAACGCCGTCCATCATGGATTTTTACCCGCGTGTGGGCGTGAAGCGCGATGTCTCCTCGAAGCCTGAGCCGCGGCTGTATGCGCTGCGCGGCCTGCTGAGCGTGGAATACGTGATGATGCCCAGCGACAAAATGGAATCCTTTGCCGGAGAGGACGGCGTGGCCGGTTATCTCTACGACCACGAGGACGACACCTTCGCCTACTACCGCAACCCCGACTATGTGCCGATGGGCTTTGCCTACGACAAATATATTCTGCTGGAGGAGGAGCCGGAAGAGGAAACGGCCGACGAGGCGCCGGCAGAGGGCGGCGCACAGACCGCAAATAGGGCAAACGGGGAAACGCAGCCGGGCGGCGGTGCACAGGGTGCGGACGGCGGCGCGCAGGCAAACGGAGTGTTGACAGAAACCGAAAAATCTGTCACACTAATGGAGCTGAACGAATCGTACCGCTCCAATATGCTGATGCGCGCCATCGCCCTGACGGAAGACCAGATCGAACGCTACGGCGCATGGCTCGAGCCCGTGGCGCGCGAGGATACCTTCGGCCTGACGTATGACGCCTACACGCAGGACGCCGCGGCGCGCCGGGAGATGGCGTGCGACGCGTTCGAGGCGGACGGCACGGGCTTCACCGCGCACATCACGCTGGAAAGCGAAAACCTTGTCTTTTTCTCGGTGCCCTACGACGAGGGCTTTTCCGCCACGGTGAACGGCGAGCCCGCGCCTGTGGAACGCGTGAACGGGGGCCTCTGCGCCGTGCCGTGCGGCGCGGGGGAGAATACGATCGTGTTTACGTATCAAACGCCCGGCTTGCGGCTTTCTGCGGCGATCTCCCTTGCCGCGCTGCTGGTTTGGGCGGTGTACTGCGGGTGGAACCGGAGGAAGAAATTCATAATCCACAATTCATAATGCATCATTGGATCGAATCTCAAAGTACGCACGCAAAATCTGCCGGCAGCTTTTTCAACCGGAGGAAAGAAATTGCCGGGTTAAAGCTCCGGCAATTTCACCAAGCTGCATTGAATTTTCCGGGACTTATGATGACATGCAAAGCAACAAATCGAAGCTTAAAGAGGAAGCAAAATGAAAAATCTAATCATTCCGCCCAAATTGAACGAGGGTGATACAGTAGCATTTATTTCAATTTCAGGTGGCCGTGCCGGGGATGAAGATATGATTTCCCGGTATATGCTGGGTAAAAGGAGATTCGAAAAAATCTTTCATGTAAAAGTTGTCGAAACTCCCAATGCGCTTAGAGGGAGCGAGTATCTTTATGAGCATCCTGAGAAAAGAGCCGAGGATTTGATGTGGGCTTTGAAGGATGATTCCATCAAAGGGATTATCTGTAATCAGGGTGGAGATGATTCCTATCGTGTTCTTCCGTATATCGATTCGCAGGTCATTCATGATCATCCCAAGGTATTTATGGGTTTTTCCGATATTGCTACATGGATGGCTGTTTTTGCATATGCAGGCGTCCGTGCTTATTACGGTCCCACTGTTCTGACCCCGCTCGCACAGCCAGGGAAACTTGATGCGTATACGGAAGCGGCAATCAGACGGACATTGTTTTCAAATGAGGTAATCGGCGAAATTAAACCTGCGGAAAAGAACACACCGATTGACTGGACTACAACATACACCGTCAAAGAGGGCTCGAAAGAAGTTCAATATGAACGCTTTTTGGATAATGATGAGATTGATGATCCGAAAGATATAATTCCCTGGACACCCGGAACCGGCTACAAGGTATTGCAGGGAGCCGGAAGGGTCAGAGGCCATGTTATCGCGGTTTGCGGAGGCCCTCTTTGGCAGATAATGGGGACGAAGTATTTCCCCGGTTCTGATATATGGGAAGATTCCATTATCGTGTTGGAACACGGAAGCATTTACGGCAGTAAATTAGCCGGATTACATGAACTTCGTGCATTTGCCGCGGCCGGAGTTTTTGATAAGGCGAAAGCTGTGATCACAGGCCCTCTGGATGAGGACAATGAGGAAACAATCATAAAAGTTATCTGTAAGGAAGTACACAGACCGGACATGGTCATATTGGAAAATGTGGATTGCATTCACAGAACGCCTATGACTATACTTCCTACCGGGGCGTGGATGGAGATAGACTGTGACGTTCCGAGAATAGAAATACTCGAATCGGGAGTATCATAATACTGGGTAAAAGCATCCGAGGGAAAGAATGGGGTGCGATAGTTAGATGAACCTACAAGACTGTTATGACGCTTACAGAATCAGTACTTGAAGATGAAGGCATGCACGTCTTTGAATGGTGGGGCGGTGAATATCGTCCGTTAGCTGAACTTATTGCAGAAATGGACGACGCAAAGCGGAAAAGCAAATAGACAAATTCCGACTGATCGGTGCTTGATCCGTTACGGATGGCGTCCCATTCCGGTGCTCTGATGGGGAATAACAGGGAATAGAGCATTGGCGGCCTTGATTCGAAAAGGGAGCACGGGACATCGCTTTTTGCAGTGCAATTCGCATCCGGTGCCATTTCATTAAAAAGAGAAATCAATAAATACTCCGTTTTGAGCGGAAAACAATTCAAAGGAGAAATCATGACCATGTCCAACCATGCCGCAATTCTTGCTGCCGAATTTAAACTGAACGCCGAGCGCGTGGCTGATACCATTGCGCTCATCGACGCGGGCAATACCATTCCGTTTATCGCACGTTACCGCAAGGAGGTCACCGGCGGCATCGACGACCAGACGCTGCGCGCGCTGGACGAGCGCCTTTCCTATCTGCGCAAGTTGGACGAACAGAAGGAGACCGTGCGCAATTCCATCACCGAGCAGGAAAAAATGACGGACGCCATCGCCGCCGCGCTGGACGCGGCCAAAACGCTGGCCGAGGTGGAGGATATCTACCGCCCCTATAAGCCCAAGCGCAAGACGCGCGCGTCTGTGGCGAAAGCGCGCGGATTGGAGCCGCTGGCGCGGCGCTTGTTCGAGCAAAACCCCGCCGACGACCCCGAAGAGCTGGCCGGGAGCTACCTGACGGACGAGGTGCCCGATACCAAAGCGGCGCTGGCGGGCGCGCGGGATATTCTGGCCGAGGGCTTTTCCGATTCGGCCGCGCTGCGCGCGACGCTGCGCAGCCTGTACCGCGCCACCGCATTGGTGGAGAGCAAGGCCGCGAAGCCTGATACGGACAGCGTCTACGCTACTTATTACGATTACAGCGAGCCCGCCGCCAAAATGGCGGGGCACCGCATTCTGGCTGTGGACCGCGGTGAGCGAGAGGGCTTTTTGAAAGTGGCCGTGACCGTGGACGCCGCGCGTGCGGTGCGCATGATTACCGATCGCGCGGTGAAGAACGATTCGCCCGCCGCCGGGCAGGTGCGCGACGCCGCGGCGGACGCCTACGCGCGGCTGATCCACCCCAGCCTCGAGCGCGAGGTGCGCGCGGAGCTGACGGAGCGCGCCTGCGACGGTGCGATCGACGTGTTCGGCAAAAATCTGCGCCAGCTGCTGCTGCAGCCGCCCATCAAGGGCAAGGTGGCGCTGGGGCTCGACCCCGGCTACCGCATGGGCTGCAAAACGGCCGTGGTGGACGCCACAGGCAAGGTGCTGGACACCGCCGTCGTGTACCCCGTGCCGGAATTCAAGCGCGTGGAGGAGGCAAAGCGCACCGTCAAACGCCTCATCGAAAAGCACGGCGTGGAAATCATCGCCATCGGCAACGGCACCGCGAGCAAGGAGACCGAGATCTTCGCCGCCGGGCTCATCGCCGAGCTGGACCGGCCCGTGAGCTATATGGTCGTGAGCGAGGCGGGCGCGAGCGTCTATTCCGCGTCGAAGCTGGCGGCCGAGGAGTTCCCGGATTACGACGTCAACCTGCGCAGCGCGGTATCCATCGCGCGGCGCTTGCAGGATCCGCTTGCGGAGCTTGTAAAGATCGACCCCAAGGCCGTGGGCGTGGGGCAGTACCAGCACGATATGCCGCCCGCGCGTTTGAACGCCGTGCTGGACGGCGTGGTGGAGGACTGCGTGAACACTGTCGGCGTCGATCTGAACACCGCCAGTGCGCCGCTGCTGGCGCGCGTGGCGGGCGTGACGCAGGCCACGGCAAAAAACATCGTCTCGTACCGCGAGGCGCAGGGCGCGTTCCATACGCGCAAAGAGCTTTTGAAGGTGCCGAAGTTAGGGCCGAAGGCATTTGAGCAGTGCGCGGGCTTTCTGCGCGTGCCGGGCGCGAAGAACCCGCTGGACGCGACGGCGGTGCACCCGGAAAGCTACGCGGCGGCGCAAAGCCTGCTGGAGCTGTGCGGCCTTGCGCCCGAGGATATCGGCACGCCTGCGGCGTCCGGCCTGCGCGAGCGCGCAAACCAGTTGGGTTTTGGCGCGCTGGCCGAACAGCTGGGCATCGGCGTGCCCACCTTAAAGGATATGATCGAGGAGCTGCTGCGCCCGGGCCGCGACATGCGCGACAGCCTGCCCAAGCCGCTGCTGCGCACCGACGTGCTGGATATGAAGGACCTCGTGCCCGGCATGCAGCTGACGGGCACGGTGCGCAATGTCATCGATTTTGGCGCGTTTGTGGATATCGGCGTGCATCAGGACGGCCTTGTGCACATCAGCCAGATCTGCAACCGGTACATCCGCCATCCCGGCGAGGTGCTGAAGGTGGGCGATGTTGTGACGGTGTGGGTGCTGAGCGTCGATTTACAGAAAAAGCGCATCGCCCTGACGATGAAGCAGCCCAAACCCGCCGCCGGCGAGACGGCGTAGGATCTTTGCACCCAAATTATGAATTGTGAATTATGAATTGAACAGAGGTATTCCGTGAAACAAAAGCTCAACCGATATTTTCTGCTGGAACGTTCGTTTCTGCATACGCTGCTGGCGATTGCCATTCCCATCGCGCTGCAGAACCTGATCAGCTTCGGCGTCTCGGTGATGGACAGCGTGATGCTGGGCGATCTTGGCGATATCGCCATCGCGGCGGCGAATCTGGGCGGCCAGCCGTTCTTTATTTTGATGTCGTTCGGCTTCGGCCTTTCCTCGGGCGGCACGGTGCTGATCGCGCAGTATTGGGGCAAAGGCGACCTTGTGCGCATCCGCAAGGTGATGCGCATCAGCATGCAGCTGGTGTTCTGCGCGTCGCTCGTCATTACGACGGTCTGCCTGCTGGCGCCGCAGGGCATCCTGCGCATCTTTACCACCGAGGAGAACATCATTCTTGCGGGCGCGGGATACCTGTCGCTCGTGGCGTTTTCCTATATCCCGTACAGCATCTCCAACAACTATATGATGAGCCTGCGCGCCGTGGAGCAGGTGAAGGTTTCCACGGTNATCTACGGCATCAGCTTTTTTGTGAACGTGTTTTTCAACTACATGTTCATCTTCGGCAAGTTCGGCGCGCCCCGGCTGGAGGTGCGCGGCGCGGCGGTGGGCACGGTGTTTGCGCGGTGCAGCGAGCTTGTGATGGTGCTGATCTACATGTACGGAAAAGAGCATACGGTCGGCTTCCGCATTCATGAGTGCCTGAAGTTCGACCGTGAGCTGCTGCCCAGCTTTGCCCGCCACAGCCTGCCCGTGCTGGGCAACGAGCTTCTGTGGGGCATGGGTACCACGATCACCAGTGTGATCATCGGGCGCATCGGCAGCGTGTTCGTGGCGGCCAACAGCATCGCGGGCGTGATGAACCAGATGATGTTCATCACGGTGGCGGGCGTCGCCAACGCGGCCGCCGTGATCACGGGCAAGACCATCGGCGAGGGCAGCCGCGATAAGGTGCAGCGCGTGGCCAATACGCTGCTGCTCGTNAGCGTGCTGGTGGGCGTGCTNAACTGCCTGCTGATNNTCGGCATCCGCCCGCTGTTCCTGNCGCTGTACNNNATCACGCCCGAANCNNANGCGGCCGCGTGGTCNATTNTGGGCGTGATGGCGGCGATGCAGGTGATCATCGCCGTGGACGTGACGACCATCGTCGGCATCCTGCGCGGCGGCGGCGATACCCGCAGCGCGTTTTTGTACGACTGCGGCGCGCTGTGGTTCGTCAGCCTGCCGATGGGCGTTTTGTCGGGGCTGGTGCTGCACTGGCCCGTGCCGCTTGTGTATGTCTGCCTGAAGCTGGACAGCCCCATCAAGGCGCTGCTGGCGCTGCTGCGCATCCGCAGCGGCAAATGGGTGCGCAATGTCACCGTGCAGACGGCGCCGCTGACCGAGGCAGAATAAGCGTGACAGCATGCCCGNGACGGCAACTGCACGCAGAAACATTACAGTTTCAGAAAGTGGTTCTTCCATTGAAACCGGGAGGATAGGTGAAAAAGCACGCCGGGGACGGTAACTGTACGCAGAAACATCACAGTTTCAGAAAGAGCTTCTTTTAAAGAAGCCGGGAGGATAGGTAAAAAAATGGTTTCGATCGCAATTGACGGGCCCTCCGGGGCGGGAAAATCGACACTGGCGCGGCGTTTGGCGGCGCAGCACGGGTGGCTGTATGTNGATACNGGCGCNATGTACCGNACCATCGGCCTNTTTGCCGTGCGCGCAGGCGCGGATNTGNNAAGCGAACAGGCGGTNGCCGCGCTGCTGCCGCGGCTTTCGCTGGGNCTGCGCTANGTGGACGGCGAACAGCATATGTTTTTGAACGGCGAGGACGTCTCGGGCCTCATCCGCACCGAACAGGTGTCGATGGCGGCGTCNCAGGTGTCGGCGCATCCGGCGGTGCGCGCCTATCTGCTGGAAACGCAGCGCGTGTTTGCGCGCGAGCACAGCGTNGTGATGGACGGCCGCGATATCGGCACCGTCGTGCTGCCCGACGCGAGCGTGAAGATCTTCCTCACCGCCAGCGCCGAAGAGCGCGCGCAGCGCCGCTATAACGAGCTGGCCGCGCGCGGTGAGCAGGTGGAATATGAAGAAGTGCTCGCCGACGTCAGGCGCCGCGACGCAAACGACACAAACCGCGCCGCCGCCCCGCTGCGCGCCGCCGCGGACGCCGTGANCGTGGATACGACAGGGCTTACCTTTGAAGAATCGTTTGCGCTTTTGAGCGAAACCGTACAGCAGCGGCTTGCGTAAGCGGGGACANNCTGTTACAGGCNGTCGCNCGGCGCAGGANACTGCCGGCCATCGCCGCACATCGCAGGACGTAAACAGATGCAGGGAAACTCCGAGTGCCGCACATTGCCGGACGTGAACGCACACTGTCNGTGTCNTTGTCAAATATTGCCGAATGTTGCCGAATGGGCGATTCGTCCGGCATCTGCCACCCACGCNGTCTCTGNTTCGGGAGAGGGGACCTGGCGTTCATTGAAAGGGGAATGGAATCATGTGGTTTTATTGGATCATCATGCCGGCGGCGTGGTTTGTCTGGCATCTGGCGTTCCGCATCAAGGTGATCGGGCGCGAAAACCTCATCCGTGACCGNGGCTTTGTGCTCGCGCCGAACCACATTTCCGCTATTGATCCGGTATTCATTGTCACCGCTCGGTTCTGGGGCCGGCCGATGATGATTTTGGCCAAAGAAGAGCTGTTCCACATCAACCGCGTGCTCACTTGGATGTGGCGCAACGTGGGCCTTGTGTGCGTGCGGCGCGGCAAGGGCGATTCCGCTATGCTGGAAGAGGTGGTGGACGAGGTGCGCGGCGGCCGCGGCGTGCTGATCTTCCCCGAGGGCACGCGCACGAAGGACGGCAATCTCGGCAAGCTGAAAAGCGGCGCGTTCGTCATCGCGGCCGAGGCGGGCGTGGATATGATCCCCTGCCGCATCATTTATAAGGGTGGTAAAATGCGCGTGTTCGGGCGCTGCACCATCGTGTTCGGCAANCCCATCCCGGCCGAAAAATTAGCGCTGGGCGAGCCCCGCAGCGCAAAGCGCCTGCGNGANTGCAANGAGCNTTTGCGCGNTGANCTGGAANNGCTGCTGGAGGANAACCGGCAGTACCTTTGATGCAATTCATAATGCATAATTCGGCATTATGGATTTGAAGGATGGGTTTTGAATGCCGTTTTTCTGTTTTGGCCTGTTTTAAAAAGCTTGGGTTGTACCATCGGAACCGGCAGATTGGCTCTGCTGCCGGAAAGCAAAACAATTATGAATTATGAATTGAAAAGGGGGCGTTCTGCGTGCGGAAGTTGAGATACCCCTTGCTGCTGGTTCACGGCATGGGCTTTCGGGACAGCAAGCTGATCGGATATTGGGGCAGGATCCCCTTGGAGCTGGAAAGGGCAGGCTGCCGGATTTACTACGGAGACCAGGACGCAAACGGCAGCATTGAGGCCAACGGCGCGGTTTTGGCGCAAAGAGTGAAAGAGATCGTCCGGCAGACAGGGGCGGAAAAGCTCAACGTGATTGCGCATTCCAAGGGCGGGCTGGACATGCGGTATGCCATCTCGCAATTGGGCATTGCGGAGCAGATCGCCTCGCTCACGACCATCAGCACGCCGCATCACGGCTCTCTGACGGTGGACCGGCTGCTGCGGCTGCCGAAGCCCCTCGTCCGCCTCGGCGCTTCCTGCGCCGACCTGTGGCTCCGGCTCTTGGGAGACCGGCACCCGGATACCTACGGGGCGATCGGGGCGCTCACGACGTCGGCTGCGGCAGAATTCAACCAAAGCTGCCCGGACGCCCCCGGCGTATACTACCAAAGCTATGCCTTTGTAATGAAGCATATTTGGAGCGACATGCTGATGATCGTTCCCGCTGCCGTGGTGCGTTGCATCGAGGGTCCCAATGACGGGCTGCTCGCCCCGCGGGCGGTTGAATGGACAAATTTTCGCGGCGTGTTTACCGGCAGCGGCAGCCGGGGGATCTCCCATTGTGACGAGGTAGACCTGCGCAGAAAAAGATTATCCCGCAGACAGGGGGACGGCGTGAGCGACATCACCGAGGTGTATCTGGACATCGTGAATGACCTTGGCAGCAGGGGATTTTGAGAGGGATCTCTGCCTGCCCGCGTTTCAACCCGGCGAGGATCCGACGGGCGCGGGAACGGATGGCGCATGAAACCTGGGGAATGGAGGGAAAACAAAATGAATCTTGCGCTTGTGCGGCCGGCGGAAGCGTATAAAGAGCAGCTGTTCGACATGCTGACGGAATGGAAAAACGATATCATCGAAAATCACACCAATACATCCCCGTGGGCGATTTGGGCAAACGATTTTCATGATTTTGAGCATTATATGGAAAACCTGGATACAAAGGAACCCGCTCCGAATGGCAAGGTTCCCGATACAACGCTCTTCTGCCTCGACAAGGACAGGAACATCTTCGTGGGGGCCGTGAATATCCGCCACCGCCTGAACGAAAAGCTGCTGAGAACCGGCGGCCATATCGGCGACGGCATCCGGCCCAGTGAACGGAGAAAGGGCTATGCGACGGCAATGATCGCGCTGGCGCTGGACGAATGCCGAAAGCTTGGCATCGACCGGGTGCTGATGTGCTGCGACAAAGAAAATATCGGTTCGGCCAAATCGATCGTGCGCAACGGCGGCGTATTGGAAAACGAAGTGGAAGAAAACGGGCGAATCGAGCAGCGCTACTGGATCCAGCTGTAGCGGGGGACTTCGGTGTGCCGGATGGTGAATGAAGGCGCTCTTGCACATTGATCCGGAAAAGCGGACAGAGGAAAACCGGCAGGATTGCTGATGGATCTGATTCATTGCGTTAAAAACGCGGGACGGGCAGCGGGAATATCCCGATTGAAGACCGGAACCGCAGGAATGCTCCTCTTTTTAAATTCCAAAATTATGAACTGAGGCGATCCAATGGAGATCATCAAGGCCAAAACCGCGGGCTTTTGCTTCGGTGTGAACCGCGCGGTGCAGCTTACTTACGATCTGCTGGCAAAGGGCGTGCGCGTGGCGACGCTGGGGCCGCTGATCCACAACCCGCAGTGCGTGGCGGATCTTGCGCGCAAGGGCGCGGTGACCGCCGAGACGCTGGACGACATCCCGGACGGCTATGAGGTGGTGATCCGCAGCCACGGCGTGGCGCAGAGCGTGTACGACGCGCTGGCCGCGCGGGGCCTGACGGTGCACGACGCCACCTGCCCCTTTGTGGCAAAGATCCACCGCCTTGCGCGCGAGGCGGGCGAAAAGGGAAAAACGCTTCTGATCGCGGGGGATAAGACCCATCCCGAGGTGCAGGGCATTGTAGGACACACGCGGGGCAGTGTGTTCGTTTTTGCCGGTTTGGAGGAGCTTCAGGCGATTTGCACGCCAGAATTTGGCAAAAATGGTATTTTTGTGGCAGCACAGACAACTTTTGAGGTGAAAAAATGGCAAGAATGCGTAAAGTTTCTCAAAAAACTCTATACAAATCCCGAGATATTTGATACAATATGTAATGCAACATGGGCGAGGCAGCAGGAAGCGGAGGATCTTGCACGCGGATGCGACCGGATGGTCGTCATCGGCGGGCGGCAATCCTCCAATACCCAAAAGCTTGCCGCCGTGGCAGGACGCTATGCAAAGACCGTCACCGTGGAGACAGCCGGAGAGCTTCCCGGGGAGTGGCTGCGCGGCGCACACACGGTGGGCGTGACGGCGGGTGCATCCACGCCTTCGTCTATCATTGAGGAGGTACTGAGCAAAATGAGCGAGGAAATTCGTGAGGAAGAATTGAGCTTTGAGGAAATGATCGACGCATCGATGAAGCCCGTATACGCCGGCAAGGTGGTAAAGGGCATCGTGACGGGCATTTCCCCGAGCGAGATCCAAGTCGACATCGGCACGAAGCAGACGGGCTTTGTCAAATTTGAGGAACTCACCAACGACGCGTCCGCCAAGGTGGAGGAGCTGGTGCAGAAAGGCGACGAGCTCGACCTCATTGTGACGAAGGTGAACGATCAGGAAGGCGTCGTCTATCTGTCGAAAAAGCGCTTGGATGAAAACAAGGGCCGCGAGGCCGTCGCCGCTGCCGTCGAAAGCGGCGAGATCCTGGAGGGGTACGTCTCCGAATCGAACTCCGGCGGTTTGGTGGTGCTCGTGAACAACGTGCGCGTGTTCGTGCCGCGTTCTCAGGCTACGCTGCGCCACGGCGAGGATTACACCGCGCTGGTGAAAACGAACGTCCGCCTGAAGATGAAGCAGTGCGAGGGCCGTCACATCGTCGGCTCCATCCGCGAGGTGCTGGCCGCCGAGAACGACGCCAGACGCGAGGCGTTCTGGGCGAGCGTCGAGGTTGACAAGAAGTACACGGGCGTTGTAAAGAGCCTTACCAATTACGGCGCGTTTGTTGATATCGGCGGCGTGGACGGTCTGGTGCACATCAGCGAGCTGTCGTGGAACCGCATCAAGCACCCGTCCGAGGTCGTCAGCGTCGGCGATACCATCGAGGTATATGTCAAATCCATCGACGCCGAGAACCACAAGGTGTCGCTGGGCTACAAGAAGGCCGAGGACAATCCCTGGGAGAAGTTCAAGGCCGAATATCCCATCGGCTGCACGTTCACCGCGCCTGTGGTGTCCATCACCAAGTTTGGCGCGTTCGTCCGCATCCTGCCGGGCGTGGACGGTCTGGTGCACATCAGCGAGATCTCTACCGAGCGCGTAGAGAAGGTTTCCGATGCGCTGAGCGTGGGCCAGGAAGTGGAAGTGAAGCTCACCGACGTCGATTACGAGAAAAAACGCATCAGCCTTTCGATGAAGGCGCTGCTCTCCGGCAAGGCGGACGACGAGGAATAATCATCATCCGGCTCTGGCCAAAAGCAAAATTGCTTTTTGGGTCGGCCAAATTTCCGACCCGGCAGGCGGCCATGCGGAGCGATCCGTGTGGCCGCTTCTTGTGCGTGGACGCCCTTGCCTTGTGAGGGGCGGATTAAGGAAGGGCTTTGCATCGGCTGCCGGATGTATTTTCGGCGGGGGACGGGTGCGGAGCGTTCCAGAAAAGCGTGGGAAAAGAGTTGCGGGAGAAAGAGGGAAAAATGCAAAAAAGGCGTATTGCCGGCCGGCCGGCGCTGAGCCTGGCCCTGTGCGCGGCGCTGTGTATGGCGCTGCTGCTTTCGGGCTGCGATGCGATACCGCTGCCGTTTCCGGCGGAATCGTCCCCGGATGCCTCGTCCGTGCCGGTGCAGACGGATGCGCTGCCCGAGAGCGCGCAGAGCGAGGAGGGCGTCGTGCTGGACGCCTCGGGCGGGCTGCTGGTGCTGCGCACCGTGTACAATGAGGAATACGTGTTCCGGATGACCGATGCGGACGACCGGGTAGAGGGAGGCACGTCGGCGGGGCAGTATGTGCGCGTCTGGTACAGCGGCCAGTTAGAGGGCACCAACGCGCGCAACGTAAAGCTGCTGCGCATCGAATCGGCACAGGAGCAGCAGGCCGACGCGCTTGCGCTCGGCAGCACGGCAGAGGGCTTTATCACGGCGTTTGACGAGGTGACCGTTTCCATCGAGACGGCCTCGGGAGAGCGTTACCGTTTTGTGGCGGCGGAGAATGTGCGCGTGCTGACGGGCGAGATGCACGAGGGCATGTGGGTGCGCATTTATTTTGACGGCACGCCGGACGGCGCGGTGGTGAACCGCCTGACGGAGAGCACCGCAGCCGCCGATGTGTTTACGCTGGTGGGCACGCTGCGCGGCGTGGACGAGGAGGAAGACACGGTATCGCTCGTGGCGGATACCGGGGCATGGTATACGTTCAGGCTGGACAATGCCGAGATTGACGCACCGGACGGCCTGTGGGCGGGCACACGGCGCTATGTGCTCAGCTACCGGGGCAGCGCGTCCCCGGACAGCACGGAGAACGCGCTGCTGCTGCGCATGCAGGCGGAAAGGCTGGCCGCGGCGCAGACCATTCAGGGCGTGGTGTGCGCGGTGAACGCCAATTGGGGCAGCATCGACCTTTGCACGGCGGACGGCCGGGTGCTCAGCTTTGCGTTCGGTTCCGACGCGCCCACGCTCACGGGGGAAAACGGCATTCGTACCGGTGATACGGTGCGCATCGAATATACGGGCTGCATCAGCGGAGACTATTCCGGGGCGGCCAAGGTGGTCTCGCTCGAGATACGCAGCCGGGAGGGACTGGGAGAATCCAGCGTGCTCGGCACGGTGCGCAGCATTTCACAAAGCACGCTGACGTTAAACGCGGCGGACGGCCGCACGCTGAAATTCGAGACGCCGGCGGGGATGGCATTTCCCGACACGCTGCAGCGCGGCGATACGGTGCGCGTCAGTTATCGCGGCTGGATCGCGGGGGAAGAGATGGAAAACGCCGTGTTCGTTTCGGCGTCCCGCACATATGATTGACGGACACGGGGATGGAAAACACCGTGTTTTTGGCGTCCCATGCGTATGATCGACGCTTGACCCGCAAAGCCGGGAACGCTGCGGGGCGGAGATCTTGACAGAAAACCTGGGCAAAACCGGGGCGGAACAACCGGGCAGATCCTGGGCACAAAACAGGGAGGGCGGCCGGATGGCACGCAAAAAGCAAAAGGATCCGCTGCGCTATACGGCAAATCTGATCGGCCTTTCGATGGCGGTCTGGTTTGCCGTTACGGTGCTTTTGCGGGTTGCGGCAGGGCTTTTGCTGCGGCTGTTCCACGAGGGCGCGACGATGAACGATCCCATCGCCGTGCCGGAATGGGCGCTGGGTATCCTCAATCTGATCCTGCCCGCTGCTCCGGTGGGCGCGGCGCTGTGGCTGCTGTGCAAGGCGCTGCGCGGGACGCCGACACGACCGCGCCTTTCGTGCGGGCTGCCGCGCGATAAAAGGATCTGGCTGTTTTTGCCGGTGTTTTTGGGCATTGGCTTTTTGGGCGACCTGCTCACGGCATTTTTGCAAAAGCTGCTGGCGGCCTGTACACGCTATACGCCGCCCGCTGCGCTGCGCCTGCCGCAGGGCGGCTTTGCGCTTTTCCTGTATTTCACCGGCATGTGCGCCGTGCCCGCCGTATTGGAGGAGCTTTGGCTGCGCGGGGCCGTTCAGGCAGCGCTCTCCCGCTGGGGCGCCTGGTTTTCGATCATCGCGTCGAGCGTGATCTTCGCGCTGCTGCACGGCGATCCCGCGCAGATGCCGGCGCTGTTTTTCCTCTCGGTATTCCTTGGCCTTGCG
Organism: Subdoligranulum sp.; assembly: GCA_014799685.1. GTDB lineage: Bacteria > Bacillota > Clostridia > Oscillospirales > Ruminococcaceae > Ruthenibacterium. The sequence goes on from JAAVHN010000024.1 coordinate 51,325, forward strand.
GCGTACTGCACCGGGAATCCGGGATTTGGCGTCGCGCTGCATTTTGCCAACAACACGATGTCCTTTCTGTTTTTGTATGCAAACCAGCGGATGGACGGCATTTCGGCGCTTGCGTTCAGCGGGTATCTGGTGGCGGTGTTTGGTCTGGGCGCGGTGGGGTGCGCCGTGCTGATTGGACGGCTGGGTGTACTGCGCCGCTTCCGCCCCATCCCGCGCGTATATGACCCTAAAAACCGGCAGAGCCGCCTCGAGCGCATGGCCTGCGCGCCGCTGTTTTTGGGCATGATGCTGGTTTTGGCCGTGCGTGCGGTGTGGCCGCTGTTTGCAGGATGAGGGAAAGTGCCGGGGAAGCTATGGCTTTGCCGCCGGGCGGTCGGAATCGAACAGGAGGATACATGGACGATGCTGCGTTGATGCGCCTTGCGCTGGCCGAGGCGGAAAAAGCTGCGGCGCTGGGCGAAGTGCCCGTGGGCGCGGTGGTGGTAAAGGACGGCGTGGTGATCGCCGCCGCACACAACACGCGCGAGACGGAAAAGAACGCCACGCACCATGCCGAGCTGCTGGCCATCGACGCCGCGTGCCGCGCGCTGGGCGGCTGGCGGCTGTGGCAATGTGAGCTGTTTGTGACGCTGGAGCCCTGCCCGATGTGCGCGGGCGCGATCATCAACAGCCGCCTGCGCCGCGTGGTGTACGGCGCGCGCGATGCGAAGGCCGGATGCTGCGGCAGTGTGGCCGATCTGTTCGCGCTGCCGTTCAATCACCGTCCCGCAGTGGAGGGCGGCGTGCTGGAGGAGGAGTGTGCCGCGCTGCTGGCGGCGTTTTTCGGGCGGCTGCGCGCCGCGCGCCGGGAGGGGGAGAAGCCAAAATGGAAAAAACCGCAGTTGTGACGGGCGCCTCGCGCGGCATTGGCGCGGCGGCTGCGCGCGCACTGGCCGCGCAGGGCTGCCGGGTGGCCGTCTGCTGCCGGCAGCGGCGTGCGGAGGCCGGGGCGGTGGCCGCGGGCATCCGGGCGGCGGGCGGCACGGCGCTTGATTTTTGTGCCGATGTTTCGGATGAGGCGGCCGTACAGGCGATGTTTGCCGAAATCCGCCGCACGCTGGGAGATCCGGATATTTTGGTGAACAATGCGGGCGTTGCCTGGCAGAAGTTATTCACCGACGTGACGGCGGCGGAGTGGGATGCGATGTTCGGCGTTTGCGTGAAGGGTGCGTTTCACTGCTGCCAGGCGGTGCTGCCGCATATGATCCGCCAAAAATGGGGGCGCATCATCAATGTTTCCTCGATGTGGGGACAGGTGGGTGCTTCCTGCGAGGCGCCCTATTCGGCGGCCAAGGCGGCTTTGATTGGCCTGACCAAGGCGCTGGCCAAGGAAGAGGGCCCCAGCGGTATTACGGTGAACTGTGTGGCGCCGGGTGTGATCGATACCGAGATGATGGCTGCGTTTTCTGCCGGGGATAAGGCTGTGCTGGCGGAGGAAACCCCGCTTGGGCGGCTCGGGACGCCGGAAGACGTTGCTGCGGCCGTTGCGTTTCTTGCCTCGGAGGCGGGGAGCTTTTTTACGGGACAGGTGCTTTGCCCGAACGGCGGGTTTGTGGTGTAGTTTGTGGTGTGGCTTTTGGCAGGGCCTTTTGTGTGGCTTTTGACGGGGCGTGATGCGGCGTGTACCGTTCTTGTTCTGGCAAGAGAGTATTTGTCAAGGGGGATTTTACCCAAAAGATGAAATCCCCCAATAAACAAGAATTTATCTATTGTTATTTGGATTATACAAAATGTGCTCTATGGATGTTTCTACCGTACCAAGCTGTGTTTCGTAGGGAATGGTCTTGATATATTCAAATCCGCATTTTTGAATCACCCTTGCCGACTGTTGGTTTTTCTCAAAATGTCCCGCGATGATAAAGTCAAGATTTTCAAGTTCAAACAGATATTTGATCACAACCTTTACCGCTTCGGCCATAAAACCCCGTCCCCAGTAGTCCTTTGACAGAACATAACCGATCTCCCTGCCCTTGAGCAAGGCTAACTCAGGATAGTGCTCTTCGTTATAATCCACCAACCCACAGGAGCCAATGACTTTTCCTTGATATTCCAGCGCGAAGGTCTTCTTATTCGAGATAAACCTATCCAGTCTTTTATGGGATTCCTCGATACTTTTATGAGGCGGCCATCCCGCCATCTGTCCAACGCCGTCAACACTTGCATACTCGAATAAATCTTCCAAGTCAGATTCTTTCCAAGGTCGTAAGATGAGACGTTCTGTATTCAAAATAATTCCGCTAATATCAATCGTCTTATTCACAGCCTGTCCTCTCACTTTCATCACAGCAAATTCCGATTTTGGCAGTCTATTACGAGCAAAGTATAGCACCAATAGAGGTAACATTCAATCCTTGTTTTTGGACGCCGATAGTAATAGCAAGCAATGCACCGGTATATACCCGGTGCAACTTGTTGGTGGCCGATGGCCCCCAAGCCCCCAGTGCGTCGGTGCAGCTGCGTCCGATGCACAAGCCGCCGTTGGCGTCTGCTGGTATATACTGGGCAGGGAAGGACAGCCCCGGCGGAGCCGCCCCCGGAGGGCGCACGGCTGCCGTAGGCAGTACCACCACCAGCTATCGGCTGGTGGTGAGTAAGTGCGCCTTTGGGCCTAGCATAAGAAAAGAGCGTCCAGGTTTCCTGAACGCCCCCGTCTCTGATCTTCTCCTGCTGGTCGATCACCATCTTTCCGGCCTGTGCCATTCTGCCACAAATGAACCATCAGCCAATGTGTATTTGGGTGGTGAAATCACCCTTTACACAATACATCCCAGGAAAAGCGCTGCGTGAGGCTGTGCATGTGAAAAGGACATATTTTCAATAATGTTTTTGACAGCAAAACACTGTTGAAAATATTTGTCAAACTGTACAATCTTTGCGCGTAAGATTTGTAAATCCCGGCGACGCTTTTCTTGTGACTTTTTCCAAAAAAAGTGGTATAATAAGAATACCATTTTTGTATAAGTTGCTGTCGTGCGTTTTTCGCGTGACGGAAAAGAGGGTTGTAGTATGAATTACACAAGCGATCACATCCGAAACGTACTCGTTGCCGGGCACAGCGGCGCGGGCAAGACGAGCCTTGTCGAAGCGATGGTGTACATTGCAAAGGGCTCCGACCGACTGGGCCGTGTGGAGGACGGGAACACCGTGTGCGACTTCGATCCTGAGGAAGCCAAACGCCGCGCGTCGCTTTCGCTGGCCGTAGCGCCCGTCGAGTATGAGGGTGTGAAGATCAATCTGCTGGATACGCCGGGCCTGTTCGATTTCGAGCTGGGCCAGCACGAGGGCATTCAGGCCGCCGAGAGCGTGCTGATCACCGTGTCTGCGCGCAGCGGCCTGACGGTCGGCGCACAGAAGGCGTATCAGCTGGCGCTGAAAAACAACAAGAGCCGAATGTTCTACATTTCCAAGGTCGACGCCGAGCACGCCGATTTCTATAAGGTGTTCGAGGAGCTGAAAGCGGCCTTCGGGCCGTCCGTGTGCCCCGTCGTGGTGCCTGTCGAGCAGGCCGGCGGCCGCATCTTTGTGAACATGATCGAGAACAAGGCCTACAGCTTTGCGGGCGATACGCGCCGCGAGGTGCCGCTGCCCAAGTACGGCCACCGCGAGGACGGTCTTGTCGAGGCCATGCGCGAGGCCGTGGCCGAGACGGACGACGCCCTGATGGAGAAATTCTTCGAGGGTGAGCCGTTCACGCGCGAGGAGCTGATCAACGGTGTGCGTGCGGGCGTTCAGGCCGGTACCATCACCCCGGTGGTGTGCGGCAGCTCGACGGCACTGGTCGGCACCCGCATGGTGCTGGACTGCATCAGGGATCTGCTGCCCAGCGCGGCGCAGGCCGCGGGCTGCACGGGCGAAGACCGCGACGGCAACGCGGTGGAGGTCGCGTGCGAGGCATCCGACCCGCTGTGCGCCTATGTCTTTAAGACCGTGGCCGACCCGTTCGTGGGCAAGATGAGCTATGTCAAGGTCGTCAGCGGCACGCTGAAGACGGATACGCCGGTTGTCAACGGCCGCACGGGCGAGCCCGAGCGCATGGGCAAGCTGGTGTTTGTAAAAGGCAAAAAGCAGACCGACGCCTCCGAGCTGAACGCGGGCGATATCGGCGTTGCCACAAAGCTGCCCACCGCGCAGACGGGCGATACGCTGTGCGCGCCGGGCCGCGTGGTGAATTTGCCGCGCCCCGCCTTCCCCACGCCCACGCTGACGATGGCCATCAAGGTGAAGCAGAAGGGCGACGAGAGCAAGATCAGCGGCGCGCTGCAGCGCCTGATGGAAGAGGATCCCACGCTGAAATACAGCGTCAACACCGAGACGGTGCAGCAGATCATCTCCGGCCTCGGCGAGCAGCATCTGGATGTGATCTGCGCCCGGCTGAAGAACAAGTTCGGCGTGGAGATCACGCTTACCGAGCCGCGCATCGCGTACCGCGAATCCATCGGCAAGAAGTGCAAGGCGCAGGGACGCCACAAAAAGCAGACCGGCGGCCACGGGCAGTTCGGCGACGTGTGGATTGAGTTCGAGCCGACGAGCGAGGGCGATTTTGTCTTTGCCGAGAACGTGTTCGGCGGCAGCGTGCCGAAGAACTACTTCCCGGCGGTGGAAAAGGGCCTGCAGGAGGCCGTGCGCCACGGCGTGCTGGCGGGATATCCTGTCGTCGGCCTGAAGGCGACGCTGCTGGACGGCAGCTATCACCCGGTGGATTCCTCCGAAATGGCGTTCAAGATGGCGGCAAAACTGGCCTACAAGGCGGCGCTGCCCGAGGCGAACCCCGTGCTGCTGGAGCCGATCGGCAACCTGATGGCGACCGTGCCCAACGACGTGATGGGAGACATCATGGGCGAGGTGACGAAGCGGCGCGGCCGCGTGCTGGGCATGCACCCGGCAGAAGACGGCCAGCAGACCATCGAGGCCGATGTGCCGCTGAGCGAGATGCACGACTTCACTACCTATCTGCGCCAGCTGACGCAGGGCCGCGGCAGCTTTACGTTCGAGTTTACGCGTTATGAGACGCTGCCCTCGAACCTGGAGGCCAAGGTGATCGAGGAAGCCAAGAAGTTCATCGATATGAAGGACGACGAGGAATAAGCCGTCGGAAAAGTGAAGACCCGCCACAGAAGGGGGAAGAAATTCCCTCTTCTGTGGTTCTGTTTTGCCCCGGCGCCGCATAAGGCTTTTCAGGAAACCCTGACGAAATCGATGGGTCAGAGCTTCCTGAACGGCGGAGCGGGGCGGGCACACGGCGGCATTTCTCTTGACAAAACGCCGCTGTTTGCATATAATATGTGGCAAGCTGTACCGGTACTGCCGGAGCAAGCAATAAAGGAGAGCACAAACTGTGGAAAAAGAAATCGTTATGACTTACGCCGGGCTGCGTGCGCTGGAGGACGAGCTGGAGCAGCTGAAAACCGTAAAACGCAAAGAGGTGGCGGAAAAGATCAAGGTAGCGCGCGGCTATGGCGATCTTTCGGAAAACAGTGAATATGACGAGGCCAAAAACGAACAGGGCCTTGTGGAGGGCCGCATCGCCCTTTTGGAAAAAATGCTCAAGCATGCCCGTGTGGTCACCGAGGACGAGCTTTCCAACGACCGCATCAGCGTCGGCAGCCATGTGACGATTCGCGATGAGGACGGTGAGGAAGAGGAATACGACATCACCGGCTCGGCCGAATCCGACCCGATGAACGGCAAGATCTCGGATGCATCGCCCATCGGCGCGGCGCTCATCGGCCATACCCCGGGTGATACGGTGGAGGTCATGCTGCCCAGCGGCATGACAGTCAGGTATGATGTTGTTGCCATCGGGCGTGCCGAGCTGTAACGCGGGATCCCGGATAAACGGTATACCGAAACAAAGAGCAAAGATTTTTTCCAAAACAGGTGCCAAGGCGCCTGTTTTGTGTTATACTGGTACAGACCGGCGGCAAAAGCATTCCGGAAAGCTTTGATTCAACGGAGGGGAAATATCGTGCCGATCGTAGGGATCGATCAGCCGCTGATCATTTGGATCGACGACGAATTGCGTCTGCGCAAATTGGACGCAAGCTGCGATTTCGCGCTTGCGTGGTATCAGGATCCCGAGACGGTTTGGCTTGTGGATGGCGTCCGTATTCCCTATACGATGGAACAGCTACGCCGGATGTACGCGTATCTTGCGCAAAAAGGCGAGGTGTATTTCATCGAGGTGCGCGAAAACCATGCGTTCCGCCCCATCGGCGATGTAACATTCTGGCAGATGGACATGCCCATCGTGATTGGCGAACGGACCTGCCGCGGCCGGGGGATCGGCGGGAAGGTGATCGGTGCGCTTGTTGAACGGGGACGCGCGCTGGGATACCGGGAACTGTTTGTGCGGGAGATTTACGCATATAATACTGTGTCCCGCGCGTGCTTCGAAAAGGCAGGTTTTCGTGTTTGTGAAGCGACCGAAAGAGGCGCACGCTTTCGGCTGGCGCTGTAGGTTTTCCCGGCCACAGAAAAGGTGTTGCAGGGAGGTATTTTGAAAGTTGGTTCGAAAGTTTCGGATGCAATATTGGGAGGGAATGGATATGGAAAAGGAAATTTTGGCAAACGCGGGCGCGATGCCTGCGTCGGCCGGAGCGCAGCCGGCGGCTGTGGCCGGGGCGGCACAGGCGGTTTCCGGGCAGGCAGCGCCCGAGCAGGAGATGACAGAGCAGGCCTATAATGAGCTTGTCACCATCCGCCGGGGTAAGCTGGCGGAGCTGAAGGAGAGCGGCAACGATCCGTTCGAGCGGACAAGCTGGCCGCAGACGCATTTTGCCGCGGCGGTGAAGGCGGCGTTCGTCGACCCGCCCGAGGGCGAGCACGGCCCGGATGTGTGCATGGCGGGCCGCATGATGAGCAAGCGTGTGATGGGCAAGGCCAGCTTTGCCGATCTGCGCGATACGAGCGGCGACATTCAGATGTACGTGCGCCGCGACGATGTGGGCACGGACGCATATCAGGCGTTCAAGAAGTTTGATATCGGCGATCTCATCGGCATCAAGGGATTCGTGTTCCGCACGAAGATGGGCGAGATCAGCGTGCATGTATCCGAGATCGTGCTGCTCGCGAAGAATCTGCTGCCCTTGCCGGAGAAGTTCCATGGTCTGCGCGACCGCGAGGCGCGGTACCGCCAGCGCTATGTGGATCTGATCGTCAACCCCGGCGTGAAGGAGACGTTTGTGAAGCGCAGCCGCATCCTGCGCGAGCTGCGCGCCTATCTGGACGGCAAGGGCTTCTTAGAGGTGGATACGCCGATCCTGACGCCGTTCGAGATCGGCGCGTCGGCGCGGCCGTTTATGACACACCACAACACGCTCGATATGGACATGGTGCTGCGTATCGAGACAGAGCTGTATTTGAAGCGGCTCGTCGTCGGCGGCATGGACCGCGTGTACGAGGTGGGGCGCATCTTCCGCAACGAGGGCATGGACCCGAAGCATAACCCGGAATTTACCACTATCGAGGTGTATCAGGCGTACACCGATTACCACGGCATGATGGACCTTGTGGAGGACATGATGAAGACCGTGGCGCAAAACGTGTGCGGCACGCTGACGATCCCCTATCAGGGCAAGGAGATCGACCTCTCGCACTGGGAGCGCATGACGATGGTGGAGGCCGTGAAGAAGTATTCCGGCGTCGATTTTGCCGCTGTTGCAAGTGACGAGGAGGCTGTGGCGCTGGCAAAGGAGCACCATGTCGCGCTGCCCGAGCAACAGACGAAGGGCGCGATTCTGGCCGAATTCTTCGACGCGTTTGTAGAGGAAAACCTCATCCAGCCCACGTTCATTTATGATTATCCGGTGGAGAACAGCCCGCTTGCCAAGCGCAAGCCGGACGCCCCCGGATTCACCGAGCGGTTTGAGTATTTTATCAACGCCACCGAATTCGGCAACGCGTTCAGCGAGCTGAACGACCCCATCGACCAGAAGCAGCGCTTCGAGCGCCAGGTGGCGCAGCGCAAGGCGGCGGACCCGAAATGCAAGGCGCAGGTGGATTACGATTACGTCACCGCGCTGGAATACGGCCTGCCTCCCACGGGCGGACTTGGCTTTGGTGTAGACCGCCTCGTGATGCTGCTGACAGATTCGGCATCCATTCGCGATGTGCTGCTGTTCCCGACAATGAAGCCGGTGGAGTGAGGAAATCCTCGAAAACCGCAATATATAGTGTGTTTCCACTTCTTGCAATACAATATACAGATTGCTTGCTGGGCACTTACAACTTTTTTACAACTTTTGCGTGAAAACCTGTGACGGCAGATAAAACCAGATGAAAAGGGGGCTGTCTCAAAACGATGAAAACATCGCGGAGAGGCAGCCCCAATTCAATTTGCGGGAAAGTGCAGAAGAAAAGATGGAATCGACGTAAAAAAGAGTATGTGAAACAGA
>JAAVHN010000025.1 GCA_014799685.1 Subdoligranulum sp.
CATCGGCCGCATAAGGAACTTGCGGCCGACATTTCCCCGCGGGAATATGCGGGGTCATCGGCCGCATAAGGAACTTGCGACCGACATTTCCCCGCGGGAATATGCGGGGTCAAATTTGCCGCCGAGATGTGCCCAGCGATTTATTCAGAGGTTCCCTATCGCGCACTGAACTCCGCAATGCAAACCCAGACAACAAACAGAAAACACCACACAAAGCCTTGCGCAAAAGCAACGTGTGGTGTTTTATTTACAAGTGTTGGCAGGCATGGCCGCACACTGTTTCAGCCGCCCAGCAATTCGCGCAAAAGCGACGCGGCATAGTCCCTGCGCCGCTGTGTTTCTTCCGTGTCGATCTGCCACGCGCCGTCATGCCATTTCAGCACATCGCCCTCAGCCGCACCCTGCGGCAGCCTGGCCAAGGGGATAGTCAGCGCTGTCTCATCATCGTCCACAAGGCGCGCGGTCTCCCGCTCGATCGCATCCACCGCGTAAAACATCATGCCGCCTCCCTGTTCGTCACGGCAATCTGCAAAAGGCCCGATTCATCGACATAAGCGATCACCGTGCCGCATTCGTCGGTGCGGAACACATTCGCATGTACCGCCTCGTAGGCCTCGAGCGCCTCCTTATGCGGATGCCCGTAGGAATTGTCTTTTCCGCAGGAGATCACAACAACGCGCGGGTGCACCGCCTCTAACAGTTCCTGCGAATTCGAGGTGGAAGAACCGTGATGCGCCGCCTTGTACAGGTTGGCGCTCACATTGGCTCCGCTGTCCAGCAGGGCGCGCTCCACGGCCTTTTCACCGTCGCCGCTGGAAAAGTAGCGAATCCCGGACGCCTCAAACATCGTGACGAGCGAAAGATCGTTCAGATTATCCGTGTTCACACCATCGCCCAGCACCGTCAATGTACCCGAACCGAGCGTGAAAACATCGCCTGTACGCGCCGTCAGCGCCTTGATGCCGTTCGTGCGCACCGCCTCCAGCAGCTTTGTGAACGTGGCGGTCGTGGGCATCGGCGCCTTGGTGAAGTCCGGCAGCAGAATCGTCTCCACAGGAAATGTCTCTATTACAGCGCGCATGCTGCCGATGTGGTCCGCGTGCGGGTGCGTCATCACAAGCAGCGACAGCTTCTCGACGCCCACGCTTTGCAGATAGGAAATCAGTGCATCCTCCGCGTCGCGGTCGCCCGCGTCGATCAGCGCAAAGCAGCCGTCCTGCTCGATCAGCACGGCATCGCCCTGCCCCACATCGATAAAGTGGATCTTTGTCGCGGCATTCTGCGCCTGTTCGGGCAGCTGCGGCGCAAGCTCGGATACACCGAACCATGCATAAAGCTGCTCCCAGGTGGGCAGCGTGCCGCCGTTCTGCACGGTGAGGCTGGCGACTGCCACCAGCAGCACCAGCAATGCAGCACCCATGCTCAAAAGCTTTTTCAGCGCCGCCTTTTGTTTTTCCTGTTTGCCGTTTCTCTTGTTCCGGTTTGTACTTGCTGCCATGTTCCCCGTCCCCGTTTATCATTTTTATTTGCGTTCGGCTTTGTATTCGGCTTTGTGTTCTGTTTTACATTCCGTCTTCCTGCGTTCGCCGTGTGGTTCGGTTCCGTCCCTTTCCCGATCCCATTCTCCATCCCGTGTGGCCGGTCTTTGGCGCGCGTGCCGCACAAGAGCGGAATCAGATCTTCTCTATGCGCCAGCTGCAGCGCCTTGCGCACACGCGGCGTGTTTTCGGGCAGATAATATTGCAGCAGCGCCCGCTGCATTGCCTTCTCCCCGGGTGTGCGCGCCACATAGACGGGCTTCAATGTATATGGGTCGAGCCCCGTATAAAACATGCAGGTGGAAACCGTGCCCGGTGTGGGATAAAAATCCTGCACCTGCTCGGGCCGGATGCGGTTTTTGTACAAATACTCGGCCAGCAGTGCCGCATCGCGCAGCGTGCTGCCGGGATGGCTGCTCATCAGATACGGCACCAGATACTGCTGCTTTCCGGCCTGCTTTGTCAGCTCGTAAAAACGCTTTGCAAACCGGTCGTATACCTCGATGGGCGGCTTGCCCATATGGCGCAGCGTATCGGGCGCACAGTGCTCGGGCGCCACCTTCAGCTGCCCGCTGACATGATGCTCCACAAGCTCGCGGAAAAACTGCTCGTCCTTATCCCGAACCAGGTAATCGTACCGGATGCCGCTGCGGATGAATACCTTTTTCACCTTTGGCAGCGCCCGCATCCGGCGCAGAATGTCCAGATACTCGCTGTGGTCGACGATCAGCCTGCCGCACGGCTGTGGTGCAAGGCAATGCTTGCCGCCTGTACACATGCCGTTTTTCATCTGCTGGCCGCAGCTTGGCCTGCGGAAATTTGCCGTCGGGCCGCCCACATCGTGAATATAGCCCTTGAAGCCGGGCTGCTTTGTTAAAAGCTCGGCCTCGTGCAAAACGCTGTCCGCACTGCGCGAGGTGACGCGCCTTCCCTGATGCAGCTGAATGGCGCAGAAATTGCACCCGCCGAAGCAGCCGCGGTTGTGGATGATGGAGAATTCCACCTCCTGAATGGCGGGCACTCCGCCCAGCGCCGCGTAAGACGGATGCACCCTCCGCGTATAGGGCAGCGCATACACCGCGTCCAGCTCGCGCCGGGTGAGCGGCATCGCAGGCAGGTTCTGCACAAGGTAGCGCTCTGTCTGCTTTTGCACGAGGATCTTGCCCGCGACAGGGTCCTGATTGTCCATCTGGATGCGGCACGCCTTCGCGTAGGCTGTTTTATCCTCGCGCACACGCGCAAAAGAAGCACATTCCGCGTAAGAAGCGGGAAGATGCGCATGGTCGGTGACATAACAGGTGCCCGCCACATCTGTAATCGTCCCGGCATGCTCGCCTGCGGCCAGCCGCCGTGCAATCTCCATCGTCTGGTGCTCGCCCATCCCGAACGAAACAAGATCCGCGCCGCTGGTTTCAACGATGCTGGGCAGCACTTCATCCTGCCAGTAATCATAATGCGCAAACCGGCGCAGCGATGCCTCCAGCCCGCCCAGGATCACCGGCAGATCGGGATACGCCTGCTTTGCCAGCTGCGTATAGACGGTGGCGCAGCGGTCTGGCCGCTTGCCCACCACGCCGCCGGGGGTGTATTCATCCCGCGTGCGGCGGCGCTTTGCCACGGTATAATGGGCCACCATGCTGTCCACATTGCCGCCGCCAATGAAAAAACCGAAGCGCGGGCGGCCGAATTCCCGCATGCTCTCACAGGTGGTGAAATCCGGCTGCGCCAGCACGCCCACACGATAGCCCTCGCTTTCCAGAACGCGCGAGATGATGGCCGCACCAAAGCTGGGGTGATCGACATACGCGTCCCCTGTCACCAGTACGAAATCCACTTCGTCCCAGCCACGCTGCAGCATCTCTGCGCGGTTGATGGGCAGGAATTCCGCCGTATTGGGCTGTGTCTGAGCATCCATCCTGTTGATCCTTTCTGTTCCATCCCACACGCTGCTGTTACGCCCCGTCCCCCTCGTCGGGCTGACGCATCGTCATTTCGATCCACTGCTGGCGCGTGATGAGCACCTGGCGCGGCTTTGCGCCCTCATAGGGGCCGATGATATGAAGCTGCTCCATCTCATCCATGATGCGCGCCGCACGGGCATAGCCCAGCTTGCAGCGCCGCTGCAAAAAACTGGTGGACGCCATCCCCGCCTCGATCACAGCCTCCACGGCCGTGTTCAGCATGGGGTCGTGGCTGTCGCCGCCGTCGTCCTCCGCAGCATCGGATCCCTTTTCGGAAGAGGCGCACTTATTCATCTCTTCGATCATCGTCTCGCTGTAATCCGAGCCGGAATGCTGTTTGATAAAATCCACCACGCCGTTGATCTCGTCATCGTGCACAAACGCGCCCTGAATGCGGATGGGCTTGTTCGCGCCGACGGGCCAGAACAGCATATCGCCCATGCCCAGCAGCTTTTCGGCGCCGCCGCCGTCCAGAATGGTGCGGCTGTCGATCTGGCTGCTCACGGCAAACGCGATACGGCTGGGGATATTGGTCTTGATCAGACCCGTGATAACATCCACCGAGGGGCGCTGCGTCGCAACGATCATATGCATGCCCGCCGCGCGCGCCTTCTGCCCAATGCGGATGATATAGTCCTCCACCTCTTTACTGGCCGTCATCATCAGATCGGCCAGCTCGTCGATCACGATGACGATATACGGCATTTTCTCCATGCCCGGTGTCGCGGCGGCAATCCGGTTGTAGCCCTCGATATTGCGCGCGTTGTTTTCAGCAAACATTTTGTAGCGGCGATCCATCTCGGCCACCGCCGCGCCCAGCGCGCCGGCTGCCTTGCGCGGCTCGGTGACAATAGGCATCAGCAGATGCGGAATGCCCTCGTACGGCATCAGCTCCACCATCTTGGGGTCGATCATAATCATTCTCAGATCCTCGGGCGAGCATTTGTACAAAAAGCTGATGATGATCGTATTGATGCACACGGATTTGCCGCTGCCGGTGCTGCCCGCGATAAGCAGATGCGGCATGCGCGCAAGATCGGCCACCTGAGACGCACCCGCGATATCCTTGCCAAGCGCAAACGTTAAATGCGCATTGTTTTTGGCGAAGGTGGGCGATTCCAGAATGCTGCGAATGCTGACGGATGCGCGATACCGGTTCGGCACCTCGATGCCCACGGCTGCCTTGCCGGGGATCGGCGCCTCGATGCGCACACCTGCCGTGGCGCGGAGATTCAACGCGATATCGTCAGCCAGATTGGTGATCTTGCTGATCTTCACCCCCGCAAGCGGCTGCAGCTCGTACCGCGTGACAGACGGGCCGCGGCTGATATCGAGCATGCGCGTCTGCACGCCAAAGCTGGACAGCGTCTTCACCAGCAGATCGGCGTTGTTTGTCAGCTCCTCCTCCACATTTTTCTCATCTGTGGGCGTCTGTTTTTGGAACAGACTGAGCGGCGGATACAAATAGCCGGTATCGCTCTCTTTCACCGCCGCGGGATCGGCGCTCTCCGTCCCCTCCTGCGCGTCAGGTCGCGTATCGGCAGCGCGCTTTACCAGTGCCGCCAGCGCCTGTGTGCCCCCGGCAGCCGCGGCAGACGGCTGCGCAGCGGGACGCTCTAACTGCCGTACCTGTGCGGGCGGATCCGAAATCGGATCCTGGCTTTGAACCGGGTCCGAGCCTTGCGTTCTGGCCATATCAGAAGCATGGGCTGGCGCCCTGGCCGGGCCCGGAACAAATACCGGCTCATCCGGCAGCTCCCATTCTTCTTCCCACGGCGGCGCTTCCGGTTTTTGAACGGCCGCCGGTTCCGATACAGCGGCATTCACGCCGGAATCCTCTTCCTGTTTTGCGGACGGGAACATATCCATTCCAAAGGTGCCGCCCGGGCCGATTTTCGGGCGTTCCTCCGGCTTCAGCTCCGTGCTGGTGACGGGATTGTCCCCGATATCGATATCATACGAGGCGCGGCGGCGTCTTGAGCGTGCCGCGGCATAGGCCTGCTCGTCCAGCACGGATGGCTGCATTTCCTGCTTTTGCCGCGCGGGCTGTGCACGCCGGGCCTCTTCCTCCGCTTCCTGCCGTGCCGCACGTGCGGCGGCACGGGCAGCAGCGCGCGCCTCGGCATGGCGGTCTGACGCATGCTTTGCCCGCTGCGCCTCGCCGGAGAAGAAATACCAAATGTCGGCCGGGGTCACGCCCGTAACGAACATCAGTCCCATGCCGCCAAGAATAATCATCAGAATATTGGCGCCCGGACGGCCGCATAAGATCAGCAGCGTCCAGCCGAACACCGCGCCCAGCACACCGCTCTCGAAGCCCCACCTGGAGGCCGCGCCCGCCGTATGCAGCGCCGCCACACTTTCGGTGAATGTCTGCCCCGCCAGATCGCGCTTTGAAAAGATCAAAAGCACCCCGGTGACAAGCAGCATCAGCAGAAAGGCCCTTGCGATGGCCGTTCCATATGGTCTGCCGTCTGCCACACAAAAGCCGAGATACAGCAACGTCACGGCAAGGATATAGGCGCCGATGCCGAATACGCCGAACAGCATATTTGCGCGCACCCAGTTCCACACGGAAGCGCCCGGCACAAAAATCAACGCCAGAATCAGCACGCCGATGCCGAACAGGCCGATGCTGGCTGTGATATTCCCCTTTTGCTTGCTGTGCTTCGCCTTTCCCCTGCGTTTGCCGGTGCTGCTGCTTTTCCCGCTGCGCGTGCCGCGCGAGGCAGAGCCCTGTGATTTTTTAGATCGATTCGATGATGCCATAACCCTCTTGTTTCCCCTATTTCCCTTGTGATGGATTGATTTATCTTTTGTTCTCTGAAATTTTCCGATGAAAAGACGATCCGCCCGGGCGGCTCCGGTTTGGGAGCAATCTTTTATAACACAAATTATTATACACCAATTTTCCGGCTTTGTAAAACGGTAAAATCCTGCACAGAGAAGTTTTGCCTTTTGCAGGGATGCATCGCCGGAATGGGAGAAACTTCCAATCACCGGGATGGAAAAAACTCCCGCGTGTACCCTGCGCCGGGATACACAAAATAGCAGTACGGAGGTGTTCTTGATGAAAAAGCAGGACAAAACAAGGCCGAAAACAGACAAGGAAACCAAAACCAACAAGAAAAGCACGAAGGGCTCTTCCATGCGGGCGGAATACGAAGAACGCCCGGACGGCCTGACGAACGGCACGGGGGACGTAATGGAAAATCTTGCGCAGAACGCATGGTTCCCGGCGCTGTATGCGGATGAGGTTCTGATGGACGAATTCCCGGCCGGCGGCCCTTTGGTATAAAATTTTTGCCCTTTCCGAAGCAAGAGCGCCCGATGTGCGGCATCAGGCGCTCTTGCTTTATTTCGCATAAAAGCACTTCATTCGGTTCCGGTCCGCCGCAAAATCTCCCGGCAGCCGCTCAGCGCTCCCCTTGCCGCGGCCCTTCCCCGTTCATCTCGCGCACAAATGCCTCCGGCTTTGCGGTAAGCTCCGCCCATGCGGGCAAAAAGCCGCTGCGGATGGCGTTGCGCACGGACGGCAGATTCGACCACGCCGCACAGTAAAACGGCACTTTGCCGCGCGTCAGGGTTTCCATGGCCAGGCGGGAGGTGAGCGCACGGGCAATGCCCTGCCTGCGGTAAGCGGGCAGAACGTCGATGCCGATCTGCCACATTTCCCCGCAGTCGGCCGAGCAGCCTGCAAGGCCGATCAGTCGGCCGTCCTCATATGCACCGACGGCCAGCACATCCAGCGCGCGGCGCTTGGCGCACAGCGCATTGCTCCATTCCTGCGTATAATATGCCGCAAAATCCGGCGGCTCCAGCAGGCGCAGCTCGTATGCACAGGGATGATCCCGCAGGAGGGAGACATCCGGCAGAAAATATTCCGCCATAAAGCAGGGCTGCATGCCCAGCGGCCGCAGCGCATCGGCCAGCACGTGGAGGTTCGGCGTCTCGAAGCAGTGCTCGGGCGCAAAGCGCTCGAGATATGCGCGCACGGCCGGCTCGGCCTCGGGCGCGACGGAGGCGACAACGTTATCCCCGTAAGAAACCAAGTCGCAGAAAAACGGCAGTTCCAGATAGCGCCGCGCATCGGGATGCGGCGCTGAATGCACGATCACGGCATACCCGCGCGAAAAATCCTCCGGCACACAGTTTAAATCGATTGCGGACTGCCGCAGGGCGATGCGGTGGATCTCCTCGTTTGTCATATGCATTTCCATCCGGCTTTAAGTAGCTACCGCCGCGCTGCGCCAATCGTTCAGCTTACGCGCCGCATAGCCGTTTGAAAGGAAAAAGTCGATGGCGTAAACAAGACTGCGGTCCCAGAAATTCCATTCGTGCACGCCGTTCCACTGCAGGCGGCGGTAGTTCGCAAGGCCCAGCGGCTGCATTACCCTGTGCAGGGAATCGTTCTGCTGCAAAATGCGGTACGGCTCGATGTCCTGCAGGCCGTTCGTCATCATGATTTTGGGCTGCTGTGCGGCGGGCAGCGCGGCCACACGCTGTGCCAGCACGCGCAGGTCGCTGCTCTGCGGCAACGCCAGCGGATCGCCGAAGATGGGGCCAAACACTTCCCGTACCCCGGGCACGGAGGGATCGGCCAGCATCATCGAAAGATCCACCGCGCCCGAAAAGCTGGCACAGCCCGCGTACAGGTCCGGCCGGGAAAAGCCGAGGAACAGCGCGCCGTAGCCGCCCATCGAGAGCCCGGCGATAAAATTCTGGTCGCGCCGCTGCGGCAGCTTGAACATACGGTTTAAAAGCACGGGCATCTCCTCGGTGATGAAGGTCTTATATGCACCGCCATACACCATATTCTGATAAAACGAGTTGCCGCAATCCGGCATGACGAGTACCAGGCCGTTGTCGGCGGCATAGCGCGGCGCAGCCGTCATCTGCACCCAGTCATCCCCGCTGTTGGTAAAGCCGTGCAGCAGCGTCAGCACACCCTTGACGGTATACCCCACCTCTGCAGGCAGATCGGTGGGAAAATACAGCTTCACCCCCACCGTCGTCTGCAGAATCTGCGATTTCAGTTTACATTCCAAATACGCCATCGAAAGCGTCTTCCTTTCGCTCTAAATTGCGGAATGCCCGAATCGATCCCCGGACGCGGCCTGCCGGCAGACTGCGTCCGGGGAATCGGATTGAAGCTTCCTGCTCTTCTTGTAAAAACGCGTCATTTCCGAATTTTGCTCAGCGCCTCGTTCAGACGGATCAGCATCGCCTGCGCCTGCTCGGGATCCACCTTGCCGCCGCCCATACCGCCGGCAAAGCTCGTCATTTCTTCCAGCGTCTTTTCGCCCATCATCGCGGCCGCCATGCCGAGCATGCTCTTTTTCAGCTTCATCTTCATCGANGCCTGCAGGAACTGCACCAATACATCGCTGGCCTCATCGCTGGCAAGGACGTCCTTTACCTTATCCTTTACCGAGAAGCAGCCCTCGCGCACCACAATCTCGTTTACCTCGGGCGCCTCGGCCAGCGTAAACCAGTTCGCCGCNCCCTCCTCGTCGCCGGTCTCGTCCGGATCNATATACTGGTACGCGGGGTTGGGCTGCTCCACGCGTTCCAGCGTGATGGAATCAAAACAGCCGCCTGCACGTGCGCCGATGAANGTAAAGCCATCCCGGAGCGGCACATGTTCGAACACNAACACCTTATTGCCCTCCTGCGTGGCAAACAGCTCCCCGTTCACATACAGCTCCACCTGCGTCAGGTTGGAATACACCTTTACTGTGGTCTCGTCGCCCGTGCGCTGCGCGTAGCGGCGGCCGCACAGGTGCACAAACCCCTCCTCGCTCCAATACGCCTTGTACACATAGAACGCGTCCTTGCGGATCCTGCGGTCGATCGTCATCAGGCCCTTGTTGTTGCGGCCCGCGACACCGCCCTCATCGCGGGAATCGCAGCCGAAATCGAACATATTCCACACATGCGTCGCCCAAAGCCACGGGCGCTCCTGAATGATCTTCGCCATGTGCTCGTGGTACAGCGCCTGATATTCCTCGGTATAGTCGCGGCAGCGCGGCGCATCGCTGTGGTAACTGATGATGCCTTCGGCCCCATACTCAGAGATGCCGAGCGGACGATCCGGGTGCAGCGCGTGGAATTCATCCAGCCAGGTCTCGTTCTGCGTCATCTCCCCGCCGTACCAGCCGAAATAGTGGTTGTAGCTGAGCACATCGGTGATNTGGTGCATTTCGTTTTCCATCGGCACCATCGAGACGTGCGCNATCGTCGTCAGGCGTGTTTTGTCCGTCTCGTGCGCAAGCTTGTTCAGATCGCGCAGATTCTCCAGGAGGCCCGGGCGCTCGCCGCCGATGGTGATCTCATTCGAGATGCCCCAGAAGCAGATGGACGGATGGTTGTAATTCTGCACGATCAGCTCCTTCATCTGGCTGCGGCAGTTTTCGTGCGCGGCGGGATCGGCGTTCATCGACGAGATAAACGGGATCTCGGCCCACACCACAAGGCCCGCNCGGTCGCACGCGTCATAGAAATACTGGCTGTGCTGATAGTGCGCAAGGCGCACCGTGTTCGCGCCCACCTCGCGGATGAGCGCTACATCGGCCTCGTGCTGCTCTTTCGTCAGCGCGTTGCCCTGTCCCAAACGGTCCTGATGGCGGGAAACGCCGCGCAGCGGCGTCAGCACCCCGTTGAGGAAAAAGCCCTTCTGCGGATCGACCGTATACGTGCGCACACCGAGGTTCGCGCTTACGGCGTCCAGCGTCTCGTTGTGCATCGTGAGCAGCGCCTCGGCACTGTACAGGTACGGATCCTGCACGCCCTGCCACAGATGCACGTCCTCGATGCGCACCTCGGCATAGGTGCGCGCGGCGGCCGGGCGCACCACGCTCGCCACGATCTTGCCCGCCGTATCGCGGATGATGAATTCGACGCTCTGCCCCTCGACAGGGTTCGTCACATATGCCGTGAGCGCGACGACGGCATCGCTGCCGTCCACCGTGGTGGAAATATCAAAGCCGCTGCCGCCGAAATAGTCCAGATCAAACCGGGAATCCTCTGTGACAATCAGGTTGACGCCGCGGTACAGCCCGCCATAGAACGTGAAATCGGCCATCTGCGGATACACGTCGTCGCGCGCGCTGTTGTCCACCCAGATGGCGANCAGNTTTTCGCCGTCCTGCAGCACATCCGTCACNTCGGCGCGGAACAGCGAATANCCGCCCTTGTGGAAGGCCTTCTCCACACCGTTGACAATGATTTTGCCCACGCTGGACGCAGCCTCCACCTCCACATAGACATGCTTGCCCGCGGGGCGCTGGATGGTTTTAAGATAGCAGCACGGGCCACGCCAGTAATCGCTGCCGCCGTCCTGGCCGTCCAGNGCGTTCCAGCANTGCGGCAGNTCCACNCGCACCGCNCCGGCNGGAANNGNNNCNGGNNCCTCGNCNCANTTTTTGAGAAANNGCCAGCCCTCGTTGATGGGAATGATCTGTTTCATGATTGTAAATGCTCCCTTTCTTTTGCGCCGCCGGAGGCGTCCGGGCGGCTTTCTTTTTATACGCGCTGTATGCGCTCTGTTGCGTGCCTGTGGGCAATGTCATCGCACCCACATGCACTGTATGCAAAAACAACCTGAACCGAAGCCCAGATTGCTTATCTTTTACAGGATACCGATACGGGATCCCGGAAGCTTTTTCCTGCCTATATTTTATCAAACCCGCGCGCCCCTGTCAACCTGCGGAGGAACATGGAAACACACGGAAATGCACATGGCACAGAATGGAAGTGTACCGCACAGGGCGCCGCTGTGCAAAGCAGACGCAAAAGCCCGAAAACGTCCGCACTATTCCCCTTTTTCACCTTCACCCTGCGGCGGCTCGATGGAAAATGCCTCGTTCAGATCGTGATAGAGCAGCAGCTGCGCGAGAAACACGATATACCAGATGCCCGTTGCCAAAAGCAGCAGAAGCGTCCACGGCGCGAACAGAACAATCACCGCCCAGTACGCAAGCTGCAGCACGCCCACGCCCAGCACACGCCAAAAATATTTGATGCAAAACAGCAGGCAGTTGCGCAAACGCACNCCCACCGACTGCTCAAACAGCACCAGCTGCGGCCAATACAGCGTACCGATGATGAGCACGAGCAAAATGGAAGAGAGATATGCGGCAACCGTTCCCGCCGTGGGCAATGTCTCTGCCCACCAGAACAGCAGCATCCCCATAAATACGTAGAGGCCAAGCGCCAGACCCATCAGCGCGCCGGGCANAAGGCTGCCGCGCCAGTTCTGCCGCCAGGAACGCCGGTATGCCTTGCCCCAGCTCTGAAAATCATCCCGCAGCCCACGCAGAACTGCATCGTACATCCCCGCGAGGAACGGCCCGGCAATCATACCGCCGGCGATCGAACACGGGATCAGAACCAGGATGCTGGAGACCGTCACCGCATACCAAACCCCTGCTGCCANCGGCACAAAGCCCAGCAGCGTGAGCAAATTGATCTTCCACCACGCGCCGAAACGGTCGCCCAAAAGCTGCCGGTAACGGTTGAAGCCCGTCTGNCGGACGCTCGGATCGTAATGCGGATCCTCGGCTACGAATAAGCCCATCTCTTTACACCTCTTTTATCTTTCTGCAGTTTCAGCCGCGCCGCGCGGCTGTTCGACGCCGTTATCGGACCCTTTTGCCCTATCACCCGATCCCTGCTCCGTGCCGTCCGGCTCCTTCGTCGTGCCGCCTGCGGCATAGCTGACGGGCAGGCAGATCAGCGCGGGCATGTTGGAGCGGTTTTGATCCAGCAAAAGNTCCACNCACGTTTCCGCCATTTTTTGCACAGGCTGCACGATGGTGGAACAATAAAATTCCTCCCCGCCGAATCTCTGTATGCCGTCAAAACCGATCAGCTGCACCTCCTGCGGCACGCGGACACCGAATTGCCCCAGCAGCTTCCCGATGCGCCACGCAAGCAGATCGGTNGAGCAGAAAATGCCATCGAGCTCCATACGGCCGTCCCGCAGATGGGCGCGCAGGAAATCCTNCAGCAATGCCGGATTGTCCTCATCATTCAGCCGCAGCGTATCATAGGGCACGCCGCGCACCCGGCATGCCATCTCGAAGCCGTCCCCGCGCTTATCCGTCTCGCTGGCGTGGACAGAACCGGTGCGGATGAANGCAAGATGTGTACAGCCCCGCTCCAGCAGCTTTTCGGCCGCCAGGCGTCCGCCGCCGTAGTTGTCCGCCGAAACGCAGGGGATCTCGGCATTCAGGCACCGGTCAATGCTGATAAACGGCAGATTCCGGTCGATCTTGATCGGATTATAGGTGAGCGCGATAACGCCGTCCACCTTGTTCTGGCGCACCATGTTCACGCACTCCTGCTCAAGATCCGGACGATAGGCCGAGAGNTACAGCAGCATGCGGCGCCCCTGCTGCGCCAGAGCCGCGCAAAGGTGCTGCGCAAGCGCGGCAAAAAACGGATGGTTGACACTCGGCAGGATCACAGCGACGGTATATGTNCGGTCCGCGCGCAGCCCGCGCGCGTACTGGTTCACCTGATACCCCAGCGCCGCGGCTGCCTTCTCTACCCGCAGGCGGTAGCTTTCCCCCACAGGGATTCCGTTGAACACCTTGGATACGGTGCCCAAAGCCACCCCCGCCTCCCGCGCGACATCCTTCATCGTGGGTGCGTTGCTTTTCATAAAGATCGGTTCTCCCCTTTTCATTTCTCTTTTCCGGAGCAGAGCGCCCCGGAAAAGATTTGCATCAGTACAAGCTTTTGTCCATTTATAGGTATGATGCCCTTTTTCCTGCCCAGCAGCAAAGTATCACGGTGAAGCGCCGTGATTTCATGAACAAACGCTCTGTTTCATGAAATTCTTTTTCCTATATAGCGTACCAAATTTGTGAAACGATTTCTATACGCAAAATANACAATAAACCAATTTATTTGTTGTGATAATCGCTGATTTTGAATGGAAATTGCGTTTTATGGCAGATTGAAGGTTGACATTTCCAAAGGAATTATGTACTATGAACTTGAAATGAATATAACGTTTCACGNTCGANGCANTCTNNGTTNCCATTTTTATGCAAAATTTCCGAAACAANAGGTCATGAAACGTTATAAAGACAATGCTGCCGGCAGGCGGCGCTGTGCGGGAGGTGAAACGGCCGTTTTTGAAAGACAGATCCGCGGACAACAGCCACCCCAGGAACCCCTTTCCCCGCATTTGGCCGGGTGGGCCAGCCAGCCCATTTGTCCCNNGTGCATTCANTGATTTATAAAGGGGTTTCCCAATCTCTCAGAAAGAAGTGAGTCATGTGGAAAAAACCAAAACTGCCGNNNCGGCTCGCGGCGCCNGCGCCGCNAGCCGCGCGGGGGCCCCGCGCGGCGAAAAGAACGTATGGCAGCGCGTACTGGACAACTGGCAGCTGTATGCCCTATTGCTCATCCCCGTGGTGCTGACCATCATTTATAAGTATATCCCGATGTACGGCATCCAGATCGCCTTCCGCGATTTTAAAGCCAGCCGCGGCTACGCGGGCAGCGAATGGGTAGGTCTTTATTGGTTCAAGCGCTTTTTCACCGCTCCCACGGCCGGGCGCATGATCCTGAACACAGTGCTCATCAGCCTGTACAGCCTGCTGTGGAGCTTCCCCATTCCCATCATCCTGTCGCTGATGATCAACCAGCTGCGGTTTACGCGCTTCAAGCGCACGGTGCAGACCGTGCTGTATGCGCCGCACTTCATCTCGACGATGGTCATCTGNGGTATGCTGCGCATCTTCCTCAGCCCGTCCGGCGGCCTTTTGAACCTGATCATGGGCACGAGCGTAGACTTTTTGACGGAGGCTTCCGCCTTCCGCACCATTTACATTGCCTCCGGCATCTGGCAGGACGCNGGCTGGGGCTGCATCATCTATCTGGCCACGCTGGCCAACGTCGACCCCGGCCTGTANGANGCGGCGAAGATCGACGGNGCNTCGGTGTTCCAGCGNATCCTGCACATNGATATNCCNGAANTGCTGCCGATGGCNATTTTGAACCTNATCATGGCGGCGGGCGGTTTGATGAATGTCGGCTTTGAGAAAGTCTGGCTGCTGCAGACCGATCTGAACAAGGCGACAAGCGATGTGATCGCCGTATATGTGTACCAGCAAGGTATCGAACACGCAAAGTACAGTTATTCCACGGCAGTTGGCCTGTTCAACACGGTTGTAAATATTGCGCTGCTGCTGATCGTGAACAAAATTGCGTCCAAGGCTTCGGACGTTGAATTCGTGTAAGGAGGCGATGGGAAATGAAAAATTATGACAAAGCGCACGGCATGTCCGACAAAACCAGCGATATCATTCTGGTTGTCATTTGCTCCATCGTGCTGCTCATTGTGGCGTATCCGCTGTATTACGTGGTCGTTGCCTCGTTCTCCGATCCCTATGAGGTGTACGCCGGCAAAACGTTTCTTCTGCCCAGCGGTTTCACGCTGGACGGCTACAAGGCCGTGTTCCTGAACGACGGCATCGTATCCGGTTTTCTTTATTCCGTCCTGTACACAGTTGTCGGCACGGTCTTCTCGGTTACAATGCTGTATATGACCGCCTACCCGATGGCGCAGAAAGATCTGCCCGGCCGCAAGTTTTTGAGCATCTTCTTCCTGATCACCATGTATTTTGGCGGCGGTCTTGTCCCTACATATCTGGTTGTAAAGCAGACGGGCCTTGTGGGCAGCATGTGGTCGCTGTTCCTGCCCGGCGGCGTGGCCGTGGGCAACATGATCATCGTGCGCAACTATTTCCAGAACAGCATCCCGCGTGAGCTGATCGAGGCCTCTGAGATCGACGGCTGCACGAAGCTGCGCACCTTCTTCAGCGTTGTGATCCCCCTTTCGAAGCCGATCCTCTCCGTGATGGTTGTCTTCTCGATGGTGGCCTATTGGAACGACTGGTTCACAGCACTCATCTATCTGGGCGGCAAGGGCTCTCCGCTGCCTCTCGTGATGCGCAACATCCTCATCAAGAGTTCCGCGACGGCAAGTCAGGCGGCGACGATTTCCGGCGGCTATGCCGAGTTGAATAAGCTAACCGAACTGCTGAAATTCTGTTCGATGATCGTCGCGGCGCTGCCGATGCTGATAATCTATCCGTTCGTGCAGAAGTATTTTGAAAAAGGCTTCATGGCCGGTGCCGTGAAAGGGTAAGGAGGGTGTGCGCAATGAAAAACAGCATGAAAAAAGTATGCGCGGCTGTCCTGGCGGCTGTTCTGCTGTTCACCGGATGCAGCGGCGGGCTTGCGGGCAATGTCAACGACGGCACCGTCAATACCAATCTGGAACAGACCGAATTTGACATCATGGGCGGTATTTCCGCACTGAGCAGTGGCTACGAGGGCAACGAAGTCCTGAATGCCCTGCAGGAAAATGTGGGCATCCACATCAACTGGGAAACCATGTCCGATTCCCTCGGTGAGCAGGTGAATATCCGCATCACCGGCGGGCAGTACCCGGACGCTTTTATCGGCGTGGGCTTTTCGAACTACGATATCGCCCGCTACGGCGACGACGGCACATTTCTGGATCTGACGCCGTACCTGACGCCCGACATCATGCCGAACCTGTGCGCCGTGCTGGAGGCGCATCCCGAGATCCGCGCCGCCATCACGATGGAGGACGGCTGCATCTACGGCCTGCCCTCCGGCGAGCAGATGACTACCGCGGGCATCGGCGCGCCGATGGATGAGGCTTTCTCGATCTTCTCCGTTCCGCAGTACAGCATGATCAATAAGGCGTGGCTGGATCAACTGGGTCTGGAGATCCCCACCTCGCTGGACGAACTGCACAATGTACTGAAAGCGTTTAAGGACAACGATATGTCCGCGACCTATTACGGCAACGCCGCCGGTTCCACCATCCCCATGACGACGGGCTTTGACGAGTGGTGCTGGGGGCAGAACATCTTCTACTCCGGCTTCGGCTTCACAAACTGGCCGAACGATGTTTGCAACGACCTGCATCTGAAAAGCGACGGCACCGTGGAATTCGTCAGTGTGTCCGATGCTTACCGCGATTGCCTCACCTATTTCCACGACTGGTACGCAGAAGGGCTGATGGATGTGGAAATGTTCAGCCAGAGCGACAGCCAGCTGATCGCGAAATGCCAGCAGGGCTATGTGGGCGTGTCCACCTGGTGGTACATCGAGGAATTGATGGGCGAATATGCCAAGGACTACGTGTTCCTGCCGCCGCTCTCCGGCCCGAAGGGCACACAGTATGAGGGCGTGTGTGAAGTGACCATTCGGCCCGGCAGCCCCATCAGCTCCGGCCAGCTGAATATCACCAACCGGTGCAAAAGCCCGATCAATCTGCTGAAATTCTTCGACCAGTGGTATGACGGCGAAATCGCGATGCAGCTGCAATACGGCCCGAAGGGCGTGTTCTTCACCGGGCAGGACGAAAAGGGCATGTGGCTCTCCATCACCGACGACGAAGCGCGTGCACAGTATGATAAGAGCGCGGGTGAGCTGCGCAATGTTTACGAGGTATTTGGTCCGAAGCTGATCCTTGCCGAGTATTACAATGAGGTCTTTTACATGGAAGACCGTGCCATTGAACGCCTGACCGATTTGGATCAATCCTGGATGCCGCATGTGAATGACACCACCTTCTACCCCGTGGACTGCGTGTTCACCGGTATGGAAATGGAAACGCTGGATTGGCACAAAGCCGACTTTGAAAGCGCCGTGCGCGAACAGGAAGGCCTGTGGATCAAAGAGGGCGGCCCAACGGACGCCGAGTGGGAGGCCTACAAGCAGCGCCTGATCGACAAGTGCGGCATGAACGATCTGCTGACGGTCTATCAGGACGCCTATGACCGTTACGCGGCCGCGCAATAACACGATCAATACGATATGATACGATTCGGACAATGCGATTTCAACCGGAAAGCGCCAAAGGGGGCGGCCTTGCGCCGCCCCCTTTGCACCGCCCTTATTTCCGCAAACCGTTCCCGTCTTCCGTCTGCGCCTTTCCTTTTCTCATTTTCCCAATCTGCTTCTGTATTGCCAAAAACAATATTCCGGGAAATGTGTAAGCAATTTTCAGAAAACGCATCCCCCATCCATCCGAAAGCGAATTTGGATTTCTCGTTTGCACAATCCTTCTCTTTTCTGCGCTGTCTCTTCCCCTTTCGCCTTCTTTTTCACAAAACTGAAATGCACCAAAAAACTTGACAGCACCCCCCATTTCCCCTATCATTGAACCTTGGAGGTTGATTTGACATGACAAGTGAAACGCTGCAAAAAGCGCGCGATTTTGAGGCGCATTACGGCCCGCTGATTCCACCGGAGGAGCGCCCGGCGTTCCATGCCACGCCCACCATCGGCTGGATGAACGACCCCAACGGCTTTTCCTGCTACAAAGGAGAATACCACCTGTTCTATCAGTATCACCCCTATTCCAATGAATGGGGGCCAATGCACTGGGGACACTTGAAAACGAAAGATTTTCTGCGCTGGGAGCGGCTGCCCGCCGCGATTGCGCCGGACGAAATATATGACGCATCCGGCTGCTTTTCCGGCGGCGCGCTGGAGCTGCCGGACGGCCGCCAGCTGCTGATGTATACCGGTGTGCGGCGTGAGCGCACGCCCGAGGGGCTTTTGCAGGACCGGCAAACGCAGTGCATCGCCATCGGCGACGGTGTGGATTATGAAAAACTGGATACGAACCCTGTTCTGGCGGAAAACGATCTGCCCGAGGGCGGCAGCGCCATTGATTTCCGCGACCCGAAGATCTGGCAGGAGGCGGACGGCAGCTATCGCGCCGTCATCGGCAACCGCTGCCCGGACGAAAGCGGCGCGATTTTGCTGTACCGCAGCGACGACGCAATCACCTGGACGTACGAGGCCACGCTCGATGCTTCGCACCGGCAATACGGCCTGATGTGGGAATGTCCGGATTTCTTCGAGCTGGACGGCACGCAGGTACTGTTCACCAGTCCGCAGGACATGACACCCATCGGATTGGAATTCCATGCCGGCAACGGCGTTGTGTGCCTTTTGGGCGATTACAACGGCAATACCAAAGCATTCACCCGCCGCCGGGTGCAGGCTGTGGATTACGGCATTGATTTTTACGCGATGCAAACACTGCTGACGCCCGACGGACGGCGTGTAATGATCGCGTGGATGCAGAACTGGAACACTGTGGGCGCAAAACCGCATGGCTTTCGCTGGTGCGGGCAGATGGCGCTGCCGCGCGAGCTGCACATCCGCGACGGGCGACTGATCCAAACGCCCGTGCGCGAATTGGAGCAGCACCGCGGCCGCCCGGTGATCCATCACCACATCCCCGTCAGCGGCGAGATCAACCTGCCCGGCGTGCAGGGACGCATCGTGGATATGACGATCGATATCGAGCCTATCGGCAGGGATTCGTACCGCTGCTTCCGCCTGCATGTGGCCAAAAACGGCGAATGCGTTACTACCATCCGCTACCGGCCCGATCAGAGCACGATGAAGATCGACCGCTCACGCAGCGGGCTGCATCATGACATTGTACATACACGCACCTTCTTCGTGCGCCCCAGAGACGGCGCGCTGCGCCTGCGCGTAATCCTCGACCGGTTCAGCGTCGAAGTATTCGTCAACGACGGCGAACAGGCGGCCAGCGCAGTGCTCTATACGCCGCTGGAGGCCGACGCCATCAGCTTCGAGGCCGACGGCACGGTGATGATGAACGTGGAAAAATACGATCTGATCTTTGAAGAAGAGGACAAGGCACAGGAATAGGCGGCGCCGGGACAGAGCGTACCGGACGGAGCTCTCCGGAAAGCATCCGACAGGCTGGCAAAAAGAAAAATACAAAAATTGCAAAAGAAAATTTTCAAAAAAAGCTTGACAATCGCCGCCGCCCGCGATATACTATATAAGCACTCTTTCGAGAGGCATATATCGCGGAGTGGAGCAGTCCGGTAGCTCGTCGGGCTCATAACCCGAAGGTCGTAGGTTCAAATCCTGCCTCCGCAACCATTATTTCTTAAGACCGTTTTCAGCGTGCTTTCCATGCTGAAAGCGGTCTTTTCTTTTGCCTCCCCTTCCCCGGCCTCCGGGTTCACATTGATTCGCTCGATCAGCAGGCGCACGGCCTCCCGATCCGGCGCGGCCTTGATGCTTTCCAGCCATGCCTTGATCGTATCGACGGTAAAATCCTTCGGCGGCTCCGTGGCTTCCAGCGTGGCGATCTGCTCTTTGATCTCTTTCATCTGCGCGCCGATATCGGCCACGACCTCAGCCGGCAGCGCGCCGCTGGAGAGGTTCTGCATTAGAGCGTCGTACTGACGCTGCTTTTCGCGTATGCGCTTTTTGACGGCCTGCTTGAACTCTGTCATGCGCGCACCTGCCCCGGCCTGATACAGGCGCAGAGCGTCCGCTACGCGCTGCTGATTGTCCGGCGTCAAAAGCTCCCGCACATACCTGATCGCAGCATCGTCCACGTCGTCCATATGCACCACCGGCGCGCCGCACTTTGCCGCGCAGGTGAAATACTTGTATTCATGCCCTTTGCGCTTCGAGGTGATCCCGTGCATCTTCGCGCCGCAGCTGCAATAAACAAGGCCGCTGCACAGATACCCCGCTTTTCTCCCAGCGTGTTTGCGTCCTTCCATGATCTTCTGCACCTCCATGAATTGTTCTTTGCTGATAATCGCGGGCATTCCGTTCTCGATCCGGATCGCCTCGTCCTTTGTGCGTCTGGCGCCGCGATCTGCTGCCTCTGTGGGGCTGTACAGATACACGCCGGTATATTTTTCATTGCGCAGGATCTCGTAGATCTGCGGGTACTTGATGGGCTTCCCGCGCTTGCCGCGGATCCCGGCGGCAGCCATTTCCTCGATCAGAGCCGTGAAACCCTCCCCGGTTTGCGCTGCGTCGAACATCCGGCGCACATAGCCTGCCTCCAGCTCGTTGATCTGGTAGTGCCGGTTGCCCTTTTCGCCTACCACATCCCAGCCGAACGGAGCATAGCCGCCCGTGTGCAGCCCCTTCAGCGCGGCCTCCCGCAGGCCCTTTTTCGTCTCGCTGGCGAGGTTGTCGATATAATATTCTGACAGGCTCCACATCAGGGCGCGCATGATCTTTGCTTCGTTGCTGTCCCCGAAGTCCTGTTCCACAGCCACCAGACGGACGCCGGCCGCTTTCAGCCGGGCTTCGAGGTTGACGTGTTCGCCCAGGTTGCGCGCGATCCGGTCGTATTTGTGTATCAGGATCGTTTGCACCGCGCCCTTTTCGCAATCCCGGAGCAGCCGCTGATATTGCCGGCGGCTGGCCGTTTTGCTTCCCTTGCCGCTGATCGCTTCATCCGCGTATATTTCGCGCACCGTCAGGCCGTGGCGCTGCGCGTACTCCCGGCAGGCCCGCACCTGCGCCTCGATGCTGACTTCTGTTTGTTTGTCTGTGGAGTACCTGGCATAGATCACCGCATCGGCCATACGCTGCCTCCTTCCTGTAAATCGTCCCGCTTCGGCGTCCCAGCGCCGGGGCGTTTTTTTGTTGTTTTACCAAAAAGCTGCGCCTGCAGCGGCGCGGGCCCGGCCTGATCGGCGCCACCGGCAGCCCGCTCTGTTGTGCAGGATGCACAAATAGCCAGATCTGGCTATTCGGCAGGATTTCAACCCGCTCAAAATTGAGCGGGTTCAGCACAAACCCAGCACAAGCCCAGCAAAATCCAGCACATCCAGCTATAACAATGACAATCACAATAACAATGACAATAACAATCACAATCGTCGTCTCCGCGCGCGGATGGACGACTGGACGACGACGATCAGAGAGAAATTGCCGAAATTCTATTGTGCTCAATTTGAGCACATTAAACAATCTGGAAGGCTTACCATTGACGAACGATTTTAAATGTTCAAATTTTGAACATTTTAAAATTGTCCAATTTGGACAGTTTTAAAACTCTTGACTTTGCCACCGGCACGCGCTGCGTGTGGATCCGCGCGCTGCCCTTTGTTCGCAGCTCCCGGCAGCTTCTCCGGAGAGATATGCAAAAGGGGGTATCAAAACGCGCCCCCCACCGCCTCGGCCGCGCGCCGGGGCGGTTTTTTTGCGTGCAAAGCGGTTATTGATCTTCTTGATATTCCGTTCGGTCTCTAAATTCTTCAAAACGCTGTTTCGTAGTTTTGTTTAGCACTTCGGAATGCTGTTTCAATGTCTTTTCATCCAGTCCCTGTTTATTTTGATCTGTGCGCTGATAACGTGGCACTTCGCAAAGTTCATCAACCCGTTTTAACGCTTCTTTTTGTCCGGCAGTGTTGAGCATATCGAACATTTCATTTAGCCGCTGCTTTGCTTCATCAACAATATACCGCGTTTCTCCAAAGCCACCTACATATTCCGCTTTTATGCCCAATTCATTTATGTCCATTTCAACAATATTCGATTTTGGCAAAAGCGTAAGTTCATCCACATCCAAGGCTTTTGCAATGCGTTTTATAATTTCCTCCGTCGCAATCCTATCCCCAGATTCATAACGGCGAATGCTCATTGTTGAAATTCCCACATTACAGGCCAGTTCTTCCTGTGTCAGACCCTTCACTTTACGCAAATAACGTATGTTTTTTCCAAGTGCTTTTGCAGGCAGCATACACATCACCCTATAATAGTGTATCACAAACGGAACTAAAATGGAACAAAATTCAAAAAAAATATTGACATGGAACGAAAACAGTGCTATTATGATTTATCGGAACGATTTCGGAACAGTTCCATGGAGGTGATAAAGTGAAACTCGATGCAAACAAGCTGGATCTGGCGCTTGCGCAGCGCTGCATGAATCTTTCCGATCTGCGCTCCGGGACTTCCCCGCAGACCCTGCTGCGCCTGCGGAAAGGCGTAGACGCAAAGCCCGCCACCATCGGCCGCATCGCCCGCGCCCTGGGCGTGGATCCGGCAGAGATCATCAAGCAGGAAGGAGAGTGATAACACGAAGCCCCCCGCGAATCAACAACAAGCAGGGCCGGAAAGTCAACCAGCTGATCAAATCGACCTGTTGCAATTACCAGCAAGGGAATTGCCTTCTGTTGGACGATGACGAAGCCACGCCCTGCCCGCTGCTTCTTTCCCGCTCCTTGTCCTGCAAATGGTTTCGTGATGTCGTTTTGCCAGCCGATAAAAATCTTTACGCGGAGATCTTCAGGGACGAATCATTCAAAAAATGCTGTGTATGCGGGCAGCCGTTCCACGCGGAAAGCAACCGGGCAAAGTATTGCGAACGCTGCCGAAAAAGTCAACGCCGGAAGCAAGAGGCCGAACGGCAGCGGAATCGAAGAAAAACAAAGTAACCTTATACGCATTTAGAGCCAAAAAGAGCCCGAAATATTGCGGGTTCATAAGCCCGATTTTTGCAAAGCAATGAAATTACATTAAAATCACCGAAAACGGGGTTCTAAATGCGTACGCAACACGAAAAGGAGTTGATCAAAACGACCAAACACAAACAGACCATCGCGGCCGCAATCATGGAGAAGCTACAGCCGGGCGATATCGTACATATCCCCCGCAAGCAGCTCCCCGGCCGCCCGAAAGAAAACGATCCTCAGCCGACTACCTGCCGGCTGCCGGCACGCGGGATCGTCGAAAGCATCCTGCCGGGCTTTGTGGTGCTGCGAATGCTGGCCAATGACGACGGCCGGCCGCTGTACCGTGAATGCTTCCGGCCAGAGAACATCGCACCGGAGAAAGGCGGTGTGCAATGAGCGAGCAGAAACAGGATATGCCGGTTAGATCCACAACAAACGAATATGGCTTTGAAGCGTTCGCCTTTCCGACCGAGATCGAGGACGCTGCCGATCTTCAGCGTGCAGACCTCGCTTTCTGCCGTGAAATGCAGGCCACCGGGCAACACTTCATCGCCGCTTGCGTGGAACTATCCGTTATTCACGATAAGCTGGCCAAAGGCGGGCGCTACGGCGGCGGCATGTGGCGCGAATGGTGCAAAAGGCGCGGTTTAAGCGTGGGAACGTCTGAAAACATGCGCAAGGTGGGCGAGCGAGTTAAGTGTTCAAATTTTGAACATTTAGAAGCGCTGGAAGCCCTCCCCCGCACCGTGCTTTACAGTGCGTGCGCCGGCGAATGCTTGCCCATTACGTGGGATCTGCTGACCTCAGACGATCCACGGCAACAGGAATGCGGGCAAAAGCTGCTGCAGGCGGAACAGCAAGTCCGTGCCGCTACAAAGCAAATGCGTAAAATCTGGGAGGATATGCGGGCAGAGCTCCCCACGTTGCCGCCGGGCGCAACCCTGCGCGGCGCCTTTGAGCATACCGGCACCAACCCGGAGACCGCTGCACACCTTGCCGCATGGCTTGAAGCCGATACCTGGGAGGAAGCGATGGAAATGGATATCGCCTATTTTGCGGACACAGTTGAAAAGCGGATGCCGGGCGCTGCGGAAAAGTTAAACAGGCCAATTTGACCCGTTTAGATTCATTGAGATTCCTGCCCAAAATAGGCCTATTTTCGGCGGCGCGGATTTCGGCAAATTGCTCCAAATAGGCCTATTTTGGGCAAATCGCCACGACTATATATACTACGTATATATACCACGACGCGTTGCGTGTGGGCTTCCCACAAGTGTGGGGGCGTAAATGCCGCCCCACACCTTGCGGGAACCCTCCCACACGC
>JAAVHN010000026.1:0-310848 GCA_014799685.1 Subdoligranulum sp.
AAACAACTGCCGCCTGCTCAACCCGCCTACCAAAACGCAAAAAGAAATCATGGAATTTCTTGGCTTTGCCGCAATTGCCTTTGAATGTGTATAGTAGAATCCACTGGGAAGTTAGGATAAATGAAGCTGCGGATCTTTTAAAATGCAGCTTCTTTTCAAAAAAACATTCTGTGATACAGGTCGGATACAAAAATGTGACAAAGACGATAACTTCGTATGCTATGCTGTTTACCAGAGAGGCGGAGAGCGCACAAATCCGCTCCATCCATCCAGGCAAACGGAGGGGACGATTTTATGGCAAGAGGCATGGCGGAAAACACGTTGCCGCGGCAGGGGAGTATGTTTCTTTTTATGGACAGGCCTGCTCCCCGGCACGCTCGGCCAAGCGGAGCACTCACACGGCTGCTGGCCGTGGCGATTTGCTGCGCGGCGATGCTGTGCGCGTTCCAGCTTTATGGCCGCGTGTACCATCGCTTTGACGTGCGCCTTCCCGTGCGGGCTGTCTTGCAAAACCCCGGCCTGCCCAACGGCTGCGAAGCAACCAGTCTTGCAGCACTGTTGCGCTACAAGGGTGTCGCGGCGAATAAGCTGGATCTTGCCTATGCTTATATTCCGCGCGAGGATTTTAGAGAGACAGCCGGCGGACGCACCGGCCCCGACCCGGAGCGTGCCTACGCGGGCGATCCATCTACGGGCCTTGGCTTTTATTGTTTTGCGGCGCCTTTGGCGCAGGGGGCGAACCGCTATTTGCAGCAGCAGGGCTCTTCGTTTTATGCCGTCGATGTAACGGGTGTCACCGCCGAAGGCCTGAAGCAGTATCTGTGCGCGGGTGACCCTGTGGTGGTATGGGTGACGCTTGATCTTTCCGCACCGCGTACGGGCAGCTTCACCTGGGTTTTGGCGGATACCGGAGAAACCTATACGCCCTATGCCAACCTGCACTGTGTGGTGCTCACCGGCTGGGGACGCGGCGTATGCGAGATTATGGATCCTTTGCAGGGCCGCCGCACTGTAGATCAGCAGGCATTTATCGATTCGTTCGAGCAAATGGGCAGCCGCGCGCTCGTGATCCATTGACCGGCTGCGGCGGGCAGCCCACAAGCTCCGTCATCCGGATCTTGTGTGGACTTCATTCGGAGTTCCTCACTCGGAGGCGGAGCGTTTTCCTTTCATTCGGAGAGCCCGGAGGCAGTTCATCCAGAAAGCGGAGTTTTCATGTTGACTTTTTTCACCATTTTCGATATAGTTATATGCAGGATACGCCGGTGAAAAAGGCAGCAGAGCAGGGGAGCGCGTCCCTTTGTGTTGCAGCTTTATAAAGGGCGTCGATCAATGAACAAAGGAAACCCTGATGCCGCCGAAGGATGGGGCCGGCGAGACAAAACCGCACGCCGGAAAATCCAATCGGCCGAATCAGGGGTACCGGAACAGTGAGGAGAGGAAAACATGCTGAAGGCTCTGAAAATGAAAAGCCTCAAAAAGAATCTGACGAAGATCCTGATCGCACTGGCGCTGACGGTGGGCCTGCTTTGGGGCACCGATTTTGGTGCGTTCAGGGCTATTGGCGGGCCGAAGGATCTGTGGTCCCTGTCTGCCGACGAGCTGCAGGGGAAGTATGTGACGGCCGAGATCTACTTTATTTACGATTGGTACGCCTATACAGAGAGCACGAATAGCTCCACCAACCGCTCCACGGTAACAGAAAAGGAATACATCATTGCAACGCAGGATGCGTTTCTTGGCGTTGCCGTGCCCAGCTCGATGATCCGGGACGCAGACAAAGTACTGGATGATTCGATGGATTATTATTACGGCGAGATCGATGATTTGACGCGCAGCATCACCGTGACGGGCACGATCCGGAGAATGGATGCCGAGACGACGGATTTCTATCATAAGGTGATCGGCTATGACGGGATGTCGAATGCAGATCGGGCGATCTATCAGCCGCTGGTGCTGAAGGTGAATTGCCTGGGCCGGACGCCCGAGGGATTGACCTGGATCATGACGATCGGTGCCGCGTGTTCCTTCATTTATATGCTTTGGATTCTGATCGCCGTGCTGTCGGGCGCGTACCAAAAGAGCATCAAGGCCTATTGCAGGAGCAGCGAATCTCCCGCGATCGTCATGGAGGAGTTGGAACAATTCTACCGTGACACCGAGCCCGTGGGCGGCGTGCGTGTCGGAAGGTGGATCCTGTTCGAATCGAAAGGCAAGGATATCCTGCTGGATACGAACAATGCGGTTTGGGCGTATCTGCACACCGTGAACCACACCACCAACGGGATCCCCACCGGCAAAACCTTTGGCGTGGTTCTGCGCACACGAGACCGCAAAAAATACGAGATTTCGATGAAAAGCGAGGCAGCGGCCCGCGAGGTGCTGGATACGATTGCGCGTGATATGCCGCGCACCGTTCTGGGCTATACCCCGAAGCTGGAACGTTTTTACAATCAGCGCTTCCAGGATTTCCTGCGCCTGCCGGACGACGCCGCGCTGCGCGCCGAGGTGTTTGGGCAATAAGCGTGTGCGGATGATCGGTTTTCCCAAAAATGTGTCTGATACAGCAGATACAGCTCTTCGAAAAACGGAGGGCTGTATTTTTTTGCGTTTTCCTGTTGACAATAACAAAAAAGCGCGCTATACTATATTTGCACCTACACCCAGAGGGGGTATTTATAGCGGAGAATTTCGATTTGCATGAGCGTCCGGTGTGTTATGCGCATGCTCCCGGGATGCAAATGCTTATCAAAAATTCCAATTCGGCTCAGTTCTGTTTATAAAAAAACATCTGGCAGCGTATCAATGGTTTTACGTAGATGCATGTCGCCGGCAAAGCAAAACCGAAAGGGAAGCATCAGAAAAGAAGAAGGGGAAGACGATGGAAAAGCAGCGGTATAATGTCACCGGGATGACGTGCTCGGCCTGCAGCGCCCATGTGGAAAAAGCGGTGCGTGCGGTTCCGGGCGTGGCCGGCGTGACGGTGAATCTTCTGACAAACAGCATGGTGGTGGAAAGCGAGGCGCCGTTTGCCCCCGGCGTGATTGAAAAGGCCGTCGAGCAGGCCGGATACGGTGCGTCTTTGGTAGGCGCACCGGGCGGTGCCGGAAAGGCCGGGGCCGAAAGACAGGGCGGCGCGGCCGACGCGCGCGCGATGATGCAAAAGCAGCTGGATGGGATGAAAACGCGGCTGATCGTATCCTTTGCGTTTCTTGTGCCGCTGATGTATGTCTCGATGGGCAGTATGATTGGCCTGCCGCTGCCCGGCTTTCTGACGGGGCACGAAAATGCCGTGGCATTTGCGCTTACGCAGTTTTTGCTGGCGCTCCCCGTCGCCTATGTCAACCGGAAATATTACGAAGTCGGCTTCCGGACACTGCTGCGCGGCAGCCCGAATATGGACAGTCTCATCGCAATCGGATCGACGGCGGCGCTGGTGTACGGCGTATTTGCAATCTATCGCATCGGCTACGGCCTCGGGGTGGGGGATCATGCGCTTGTGGAGCGCTATCATATGGATCTCTATTTTGAATCGGCCGCGATGATCCTTGCGCTCATCACGCTGGGCAAATATCTCGAGACAAAGAGCAAGGGCAAAACCAGCGAGGCTATCACGAAGCTGATCGATCTTGCACCCAAGACGGCCACCGTGGAACGGGACGGTCGGGAGCAGACCATCCCTGTGGAGGAAGTGGCTGCCGGGGATATCGTGGTGGTACGCCCGGGCCAGAGCATTCCTGTGGACGGCGTGATCGTGGAGGGCACGACGAGCATCGACGAGGCGGCCATCACGGGCGAGAGCATCCCCGTAGAAAAGCAGGCGGGCAGTGCGGTGATCGCTGCAACCATCAACAAGGCAGGCTTTTTCAAGTTCCGCGCGACGCGCGTCGGCGCGGATACCACGCTGGCGCAGATCGTTCGATTGGTAGAGGAGGCGGGCTCCAGCAAAGCTCCCATTGCAAAGCTGGCGGATAAGATCTCCGGCGTATTTGTGCCGGTGGTCATCGGCATTGCGGCCGTTGCGGCATGCGGCTGGTTGCTCGCCGGGCAGACGCCCGAATTTGCGATCTCCATCGGCATTTCCGTGCTGGTGATCTCCTGCCCTTGTGCGCTGGGGCTTGCCACGCCGGTGGCGATCATGGTAGGCACAGGCAAGGGCGCCGAGAACGGCATCCTGATCAAATCGGGCGAGGCGCTGGAGACGGCGCACAATATTGACGCCATCGTGCTGGATAAGACGGGCACGATCACCGAGGGACGCCCTGTTGTCACGGATATTTTGCCTGCGGGCGGTCTATCGGAGGAAGAGCTGCTGGCGCTTGCAGCCGGCCTGGAACGCCCGAGTGAGCATCCGCTGGCGCATGCCGTGATAGAATACACCGAAGCGCGCGGGATTTGTGCCGCAGAGATGGCGGAATTTGAAGCCATATTCGGGCGCGGCGTTCAGGCACGCCTGGAGAATGCGCTGTATTTTGCCGGCAACGAGGCGATGCTGGCCGAGCGGGAGGTGCATATCCCGAACGCGGTGCGCGATGCGCTCTCCACGCTGACGGGCGACGGGAAAACACCGCTGATCTTCTGTAAAGAGGAAACCGTGCTCGGTGTGATCGCCGTGGCGGATACCGTCAAGCCGTCCAGCGCCGCCGCAATTGCCGAGCTGGCAAAGATGGGCATCGACGTCACGATGCTGACGGGCGATAACCGCCGCACGGCCGAGGCGATCCGCCGCAAGCTTGCGATTCCGCATGTGATAGCCGAGGTGCTGCCGCAGGAAAAGGAGCGGCACGTGGCCTCTTTGCAGCAGCAGGGAAAAAAGGTTGCGATGGTGGGCGACGGCATCAACGATGCGCCGGCGTTGGCGCGTGCGGATGTTGGCATCGCCATTGGCGCGGGAACGGATGTTGCCATCGAAAGCGCCGATGTGGTGCTGATGAAAAGCGATTTGATGGATGTGGTTACGGCGATCCGTCTTTCCAAGGCCGTGATCCGCAACATCAAGCAAAACCTGTTCTGGGCGTTCTTTTACAATTCGGTGGGCATTCCCATTGCGGCGGGCCTTTTGTACCTGCCGTTCCAACTGAAGCTGAACCCGATGATCGGGGCAGCCGCCATGAGCCTTTCCAGTGTGTGCGTGGTTTCCAATGCGCTGCGGCTCAAACGTTTTCGTGCGCATCCGGCCGATTTTGCGGCGCAGGCAGATACAGCCGCCGCGCCGCACGTGGAACGGATCGAAATAAAGCAAGAGATCAAGGAGGAAAAAACAATGAAAACCGTTACTTTGAACATCGAGGGCATGATGTGCCAGAATTGCCGCAAGCATGTGGACAAGGCGCTGAACGGCATTGCGGACGTGACGGCCGAGGTGAGCCTGGAGGAAAAGCGTGCCGTGTGCACCGTGGCGGATACCGTAAGCGTGGATGCGCTGAAGGCCGCCGTGGAAGAAGCCGGCTATACCGTCGTATCGGTGGAATAAGATGCGGGCGGACAGAAAGGCCGTTGCCCGGCTTTTGAAGACAGCACGCGGACAGATCGACGGGATTCTGAAAATGATCGAGGAGGACCGCTACTGTGTGGATGTCTCCAACCAGCTGATGGCGACGCAATCCATATTGACCAAGGCAAACCGCGAGATCCTGAAAGCGCACATCAGCGGCTGTGTGCAGGAGGCGTTCGACAGCGGGGACGAGGCGCAGCGCGAGGCAAGCATGCAGGAGATCCTTGCGCTGCTTGATAAGCTGGGGCGCTGACCAATGCCGCAAAAAGATCGGATCCGGGCGGCTGCGGCCCGATGGTGGCGGCGTGACAGGGGCCTTTATCTTGCCCTGGCCGCGCTGGCGCTGGCGCAGCTTGTTCTGCGCGGGGTGATGTATTGGCCTGCGGCAGCGCATTTTGCCGTGCGGTATCTGGTGCGGCCCTATCACCGGGCCATGGGCTGGCTGTGCTCGTTTTTGCCGTTTTCCGCCGCCGAGCTTTGCTGGGCGGTGCTCATCGTGTTCTGCATCTGGTATGTTGTGCGTACGGTGTTGCTTCTGATCTATCCGCCGGAGGAAAAGCCGGTGGGGAAAGGGAGCGGTGAGGCGACACAGGAAAAAACCACAGGAACAGGAAGCGCCGGAACGCTGCCGGAAATGTCGATGGAGCAGGGAAGCGGTAAGGTGCAGCCGGAGAAGCCTGCAGGGGAAGAGGACGGCAAAATCCCGCCGGAAAAGCCCTTGAAGAAAGCGACCGACATCCCGCCACAGAGTGCCGCGCGCCGCCTTTCGCGCGGTGCGGTGCTCTGGCGGCGTGTTTTGGGCGGTGTGATCACGGCACTTGCCGTCTACACCGGCTATACCGTGCTGTGGGGGCTTGTCTATTACGGCCCCTCCTTTGAACAGCAGGCGGGCATTGAGGCGCGCCCTGTTTCCGTGGATGAGCTCGAATACACAATGCGCTGGTTCCGCGACCGGATCAATGAGACTGCGCCGCTTGTGGATCATACCGCGTCCGGTGTACTGACAGGCGATACGGATGCCATTTTCCGCGCGGCCGGCCCGCTCTACGATGCGCTGGAAGAAGCGTATCCCTTTTTGGGCAGCTCCGCCGTCCGCCCCAAGCAAATGGTGTTTTCGCGCGTGATGAGCTGGATCAATTTTACAGGCTTTTTCTTTCCCTTTACCGGGGAAGCAAATCTGAACGTGGATTCCCCGGAATGTCTGCTGCCGGCCACCATCGCGCACGAGCTGGCGCATGTGCGGGGCATCGCGCCCGAACAGACGGCAAACTTTGTCGCGATCCTCGCCTGCGATACCTCAGGCGATGTACTGTATGCCTATTCGGGCTATTTGCTCGGCTACATCCATCTTTCCAATGCGCTCTACAGTGCATCGTACGAGCTCTGGCTGGAGGTGGCGCAGGGATTGTGTGAGACGGCAAACGAGGATCTGCGCGCGAATAACGCCTATTGGCGGCAGTTTGATTCCCCGGTTTCCGAGGCGGCGGACAGCGCCTATTCGGGTTTTCTGCAAAGCTACGATCAGGAGCTGGGTTCCAAAAGCTACGGTGCGGTGGTGGATCTGCTTGTGGCATATTACGGCCCGTCCGGCGCGTGAGGGGAGCAGTTGCCAGGCAGGCTCCGGCTTGATATTTCATACAAAAAGCCCTTGCGGAGAGATTTTCCCGCAGGGGCTTTTTGTGATTATCTGTTTTTTGCAATTTTGATTTGGTGCTTTCGCTCCCGACAGGAAGACATCCCAAGGGCTATGCCTGCCTGCCGGCCTTCTCGGCGAAAAACTGCTCCCGCGCCTCAAAATAGCACTGAGGGCACAGCGATTCGTAGGTAACGTCGTTTTCCGTATCGATGGCGACCTGTGCGCCCTCGAACACGAACTTTCCGCCCACCTTGCGCCCGTTGCACATGGCCTTGCGGCCGCAGTGGCAGATGGTTTTCATCTCCTCAATATTGTGTGCAAGCTCCAAAAGGCGTGTGGAGCCGGGAAAGCCCTGCAGAGAAAAGTCCGTCCGCAATCCGTAGCAGATCACAGGTACACCGCATTCCACCGTCACCAAGAACAGGCGTTCGGCCTGCCACGCGGTGAAAAACTGGCTCTCGTCCGTCAGCACGCAGGCAAGAGGCCCATGCGCTGCAATATCTGCGCGCACCAGCGCGAGGGGATCCATATCCGGCCGGACGGCGGCATCTACCTTGCGCTCCACGCCAAGGCGCGAGACCAGTTTTTCGCCGCCCTTGGTATCAATGGAGGGCTTCAGGATCAGTACGCGCATGCCGCGTTCCTCATAATTGTGCGCCACCTGCATCAGCGCCGTGCTTTTGCCGCAGTTCATCGCGCCGTACCGAAAATATAATTTGGCCATAACCTTTCTCCGTCCTGCTCCGTTTTGATAGGATCCTTCATTTGATTTTATGTCATTTCGCTGGCTGCGTGGGCTGTGCCGGCCTTTGCAAAGCGTTTGTGGCCTTCAAGGTTTTCCGCTGATTGCAGCAACGCTTTTTGCCGGCCTTCAAAAGATTTCCGGCCGGCTTTTGCAAATGCACATCGACCGGCGAATTCTTTATAAATTGCGCACCCGGTATCCAAGGCTCATCAGGCTGTCGCCCAGATGTACATTTTCCACGGTAACGCCCTCGTAATCCACCGAAAGATCGTAGTGGCTGAAGTTCCAGTAGCCCTTTACCCCGGCGTTTACCAAAACAGGGGCGACGGCCTGCGCCGCCGCGCGGGGAATGCACAGCACTGCAACGTCCGGGTGATTCTGTACGCAAAAATCCGCGAGGTTCGATACGTTTTGCACCACGACGCCGCACTGCAGTTTTTTGCCGATCTCGTCCGGGCTTTTATCAAACGCCGCCATCAGATGGTAGCCGCGCGCCTCGGACGACAGATAGCCGGAAATTGCCCGCCCCAAACGCCCCGTGCCGATGAGCACCGCGTTCAGGCTGTTTGCGCTGAACAAAAGCTTCGAAATTTCATCCAGCAGCACATCCACGTGATAGCCGATGCCCTGCTGTCCGAAGCCGCCAAAACAGTTGAAATCCTGCCGCACCTGTGAGGCGGTGGTGCCCATCATCCGCGCCAGCTCACTGGAGGATACCTTTACAACGCCGTTGCTGTACATATCCAAAATATAGCGGTAATACTTGGGCAGCCGCTTGATAACGGGGAGGGAAACCTTATTGCCGTTGGGTGTTTGCTCTGCCATGATCTTTTTTCACCGGTTCCTTTTTCTGTAAGATAAAATGGTTGCGCAGGGAATAACGCTCTGATTTTTGAATGCTACCCATTTAAAGCGTCTCGATCGTGCGCATCACGTAATCGCCGAATTCCGTGCAGGTGCAGCCGGTATCGCGCCCGGTGACGCAAAGTGCCTTTTCCGTGAACATGCACTTGTCCAGCGCGGCGGTGAGACGGTCGGCCTTTTCCTGATAGCCGATGTGCGACAGCAGCATTACGGCGGCGCGCAGCATGCTGCACGGATCGGCGTACTGGGCGCGGCCCTCTTTCACCATGCGCGGCGCAGAGCCGTGAATGGCTTCAAACATCGCATAGCGCTTGCCAATGTTGCCGCTGCCCGCGGTGCCGACGCCGCCCTGGAATTCGGCTGCCTCGTCGGTGATGATATCGCCGTACAGATTCGGCAGCACGAACACCTGAAAATCGCTGCGGCGCTTGCGGTCCACCAGTTTGGCCGTCATGATGTCGATATACCAGTCGTCCGTGACGATATCGGGATATTTTTGCCCCACCTCCTGGCACAGGCGCAGAAATTTGCCGTCGGTGGCCTTGATGATGTTTGCCTTTGTCACGATGGAGACGTGCGTTTTGTGGTTCTTTTTGGCGAAATCATAAGCAAGCTCGGCAATACGCTGCGTGCCGTCTGTGGT
The DNA here is from genome assembly GCA_014799685.1 of Subdoligranulum sp. Lineage (GTDB taxonomy): Bacteria > Bacillota > Clostridia > Oscillospirales > Ruminococcaceae > Ruthenibacterium. The sequence continues at coordinate 9,383 of JAAVHN010000026.1, forward strand.
GGTGACGGTGAAATCCACCGAGATGCCGTCCTCCGTTTCGAAGCCGCAGCTGCCCAGCGTGTAGGCGCCCTCGGTGTTTTCGCGGAAGAACGTCCAGTCGATGCCCTCCTCGGGCACCTTGACGGGGCGCACGTTGGCAAAGAGATCCAGCTCCTTGCGCATGGCGACGTTTGCGCTTTCGATGTTGGGCCATTCGTCGCCCGCACGCGGGGTGGTGGTGGGCCCTTTTAAAATCACGTGGCACGCCTTCAGCTCGGCCAGCACGTCGTCCGGGATGGCCTTGCCGTGGGCGGCGCGGTTCTCGATGGTAAGGCCGTCAATCTCTTTGAACGTAACCTTTCCGTTCGCTACTTCTTCCTTTAAAAGGAAGCGCAGCACGCGCTCGGCCTCATGTGTGATCGTGGGGCCGATGCCGTCGCCGCCGCACACGCCGATCACGATCTGCGGCAAAGATGCATAATCGATAAAATCGCCCTGCGCGCGCATGGCGGTTACACGGCGCTGCTGTGCCTCCAGCAGCGTGCCGAATTTTTCCTTTGCAGAATTGATCGTCTCCAATGTAAAACGCCTCCATTTTCAATTGTATCCCAATTCGGTTATCCCTTTTCAACATCAGTGTTGCTGCTGCTTGAATTTAGAAATCTTTCGTCAAACCGCCAGAATAAGAACTTACTGATTTGAATCATCGCGGCAAAAAGTGATCATCAAGCTTAGGCTGCGGGGATCGTACGACGAAACGCATACAACTTCTCAGCCTTCTTTAGACATTTCATTCATCAATGTTTCTGCTTTTTCATGTTTCTTATCCCAATCCACCTCAAGAATTTTATATTTTTTCATTTGTGATCCTGTCCTTTTCAAATTTTTTACATTATAAAGCCGGATCGGGCAATGCTTATATTTTCAGGGCTTGTGTCGTTCAGGCCTTTTCCGCATTTTGGCAGGTATACCGCAGCAAACCGCCCGCGCGCAGGATCTCGGCCTGGCGCGCGCTGATATCGCAGCGCAGTGAAACCGCCGCGCCCGTCGCTTCGACTGTCAGCGTCACGGTGCCGCCCGAAAGGGCGCCCATCACGCCCGAAAGCGTGAAACGATCGCCGAGGGCCAGCTTTTCCACATCTGCCGCATTTTCAAATTCCAGCGGCAGGATGCCTGCGTTGACAAGATTTGCCTTGTGGATGCGGGCGAAGCTGACGGCGATGACGGCGCGCACGCCTAAATACAGCGGAACGAGCGCCGCGTGCTCGCGGCTGGAGCCCTGTCCGTAGTTGGCACCGCCCACGATCACACCGCCGTCCGCCTCCAGCGCACGCTGGGGGAAATCGGGGTCGCAGACCTCAAAGCAATAGTTTGCCAGGTGTGGAATATTGCTGCGGTAGGGCAAAATTTTGCTTCCCGCGGGCATGATGTGGTCGGTAGTGATGTTGTCGCCCACCTTCAAAAGGCAGGGCAGTTCCATCGTATCGGACAGCGGGCGGGCCGTGGGCAGCGGCTTGATGTTTGGCCCGCGCAGAATCTCCACCGCGCCGGCTTCGCTCTCCGGGGCGGGCAGATCGATCATGTTGTCATTGATGGGGAATGTGTCCGGCACGGCAATGGGGGCAATGGCCGGCAGTGTGGTGGGGTCTGTCACATAGCCCGTCAGGCAGCTGACGGCGGCCGTCTCGGGGCTGACGAGATAGACGCCCGCATCGCGGGTGCCGCTGCGTCCCTCAAAGTTGCGGTTAAACGTGCGCAGTGAAACGCCCGAGGAATTGGGGCTTTGCCCCATGCCGATGCACGGCCCGCAGGCGCTTTCAAGGATGCGCGCGCCGGCGTCGAGCAGCGCGGTGAGCGCGCCGTTGGCGCTCAGCATCGAGAGTACCTGACGGCTACCGGGCGCAATGGAAAGGCTTACCTCGGGGCAGACGGTTTTGCCGCGCAGAATTTCGGCGACGGTCATCAAATCGGTATAGCTGGAATTGGTGCAGCTGCCGATGCAAACCTGATCGACCTTCGTCATGGCGAGGCTCTTCACAGGCTTTACGTTGTCCGGGCTGTGCGGACAGGCGGCCAGAGGTTCAAGCGTGCTCAAATCGATGTCGATCACTTCGTCGTACACGGCATCCGCATCGGCGGCGAGGGGAATGTAATCTTCCTCGCGGCCCTGCGCCTTTAAGAACGCGCGGGTCGTCTCGTCGCTGGGGAAAATCGAGGTCGTCGCGCCCAGCTCCGCGCCCATGTTGGTAATGGTGGCGCGCTGGGGAACGCTCAGCGTTTTTACGCCGTCGCCGCCGTATTCCACGATCTTTCCCACGCCGCCCTTGACGCTCATCTCGCGCAGCACCGCAAGGATCACATCCTTGGCGCTCACCATCGGCCGCAGCGCGCCGGAAAGACGTACGAGCGTCGCCTTGGGGTAGGGGATATAGTACGCCCCGCCGCCCATGGCCACGGCGACATCCAAACCGCCTGCGCCGATGGCAAGGCAGCCGATGCCGCCCGCGGTGGGCGTATGGCTGTCCGATCCGATGAGCGTTTTGCCCGGCCGCGCAAAGCGCTCCAGATGCACCTGATGACAGATGCCGTTGCCGGGGCGCGAATACCGCACGCCGATCTTTTTGGCGACGGTGCGCAGATAGCGGTGATCGTCCGCATTCATAAATCCGCTTTGCAGCGTGTTGTGATCGACGTAAGCCACGGAAAGCTCCGTGCGCACGCGCGGAATGCCCATCGCCTCAAATTCCAGATAGGCCATCGTCCCGGTGGCATCCTGCGTGAGCGTTTGATCGATGCGCAGGCCCACCTCGCAGCCGGGCCGCATCTCGCCGTCGACAAGGTGCGCGGCAATGATCTTTTGTGCAAGGGTCTTTCCCATTTCAAAAACCTCTTTTCCGGTTTTGGGCGCTCTGCCAAAGCGCCGGTAAAAAACACATAAATTTCCCTGTCTATTATACCTGCTTGGCGGCGGTCTGTCAATTTTTTTGACTGGTTTCATGGCGGCTATGGCACGAGCCTGAATGATGTGTTCGGATGGCGGACAACAGGCTTATGCCGGCAGAACCGGATGCGGAGCTGAGGGATAAACGGGCGAAACAATTGCTTTGCCATATGGAAAAATTTTCATAAAAATATTCGGAAAAAATGTAATCTTTTGGAGTTTTGAAACGTATATTAAACAGAAAAGCACAAGCGCCTGTACCGGCTGTGCTGAAGGGAAGAAAAGGGTATCAGAGATCAAAGGAAAGGACGTGTGGGGCATGGCGAACGGCATTACCTCTTTTGTGGACAACCTCAAGCAAATCTTTGGGATGGTATATTCGGAATCTCCTACCGAATCGTATGAGGAGAGCGAAGAAAATGAGGATTGACGCAAGGTGGTTTCAAAAAGCTGCTTTGGCGCAGGCGTGCCTGCTGCTTCCTGATATTTTTGCGGCAAAGATACAGAAAGCAGGATGCAGATGGGATCGGCGCTGCATGATGAAATTGATGAAAGCGAACGTCGGATATGGCGTTCGCTTTTCTTCATTCTTCATAAATAATACAAGCCATACAAAAAGCCATTCCGTCCTGACAGCATAGAGGGGATGGCTTTTTGTATGGCGCCTGTATGCCGGAGAAAAGATTTTCACCGCAAAAGATAGTTCCCAAAAGAAGCTGCTATCACCGCCGCGCCGCCGGGTTCACGGCGGTGATGCGGTTTTTGTTGGGCCTGCGATCGCAGTCGATACCCAGATCCACCAGTGCGCGCTGCAGAGTGCGCACATTTTTAAATTGAAGCCCGGTGATGGATACCTGATTCGCTGCGGCCGCGTTTTTCTCGTTGTCGTCGACGAAAATGGATTCCGTCGCGGAAAGGCCGTAGCGCTTAAGCAGCACCTGATAAATGCGCGGGTCGGGCTTTGTCACGTGTACCTCGCAGGAGGCGATGCCGCCGTCGAACAGCTTCCAGAATTTGCGCTGGCGCAGCATGGCCAACACATCGTGCGAGATGTTGGAAAGATAGTATACATTGTATCCGCGTTTCTTCAAACGTTTGATCAGCTGCACCACATCGTCCCGGGTGTGCAGGATATCATACCAGTCGTCCAAAATCACGTCCACCTCAAAGCTGCGGTGCATGGCTGCGCCTTTTTCGCGCATGATGCGCTCGCCCTCCTCGCGGGAAAGCAGCCCCGCGTCGATTTCGAGCCATTCCTCGCTGCCGAAGGTAATGGCGTACAGCGCGTCCTCTAATTTTTCGTTCATGAAATGGTCTACCAAAAATACGCGCGGGTTAAAATCCACCACAACGCCGCCCAAATCGAAAATAATATTCTTATACAAAATGTTCACCTGTCCTTCGGATCGTTCAGAGTGCCGCGCATTCCCTGCGGCCGGTCGGGCCATGTGCACGGTAAAATAACGGATGATATCCTATTATACACCATTTTTCGCGGTATAGAAACCCTTTTGTGCGGAATAGATATTAAAATCTGATGCAATCCGATGATGCTCCGGGCCAGGATGATGGAAAAGGCCCGCAGAAAGGGGGATTTTTTATGACAGTGTATGAGCTGTGCGAGCGAGAGGTCGTCAACATTACCACCGGGCAGAATCTGGGCAGGGTGGACGATCTCTCGTTCGATCCGCAGACGGCCGGGGTGACGGGCGTCGTTTTATACGGACGGCTGAAGCTGTTCGGCCTGCTGGGCAGGGAGGAAGATATCACGATTCCCTGGAAAGAAATCGAAAAGATCGGCGAGGACGTGCTGCTGGTGCGCGCCGGGCCCGGTGTAAAAAGAAACGCGAAAAAATGGTTTTGGATGAAGTAAAGATGAAATAAAAAGGGTTTCATTGGCGTTATATTTCTGGCGGATGCATTTTGGCGGCATCGCGCCGGGGAATAAGCGCCGGCCTGTACCCGGCATGTGCGGGATCGGAGCCTTTTGGCGGCCGGTGTACGGGAAAGAAAACAGGAAAAGAAAACAGGGGATGTAAATACATGGGAAAAGGAGAGCGGAGCGCGCGGTTTGCCGCTTTTGCAAAGCTGCGCGCCTCTTTCTGCATCAATATCATTTTTTCGGTTCTGACGCCGACCGTATTTTTTGCAGCGATGGAATGGATCCACCGCGACGCGCTGGACGCCGATTTCTGGCAAAACCGTTTTTGGCCGCATTACCGGAGCTTTTTGCTGGGATGGGCAGCGCTGGTGCTGCTGTATGTGTTTGTCAGCCGGATCTCCGGCCTGCATTGGCCGGCTGTGCTTGTCACAGGCGCGGTGAGCATCATTCCGGGCGTGATCACGCGGTTCAAGCTGGAACTGCGCGGCGAGCCGTTTTTGCCGTGGGATTTCACGCAGATCGACGATTTTGCGGGCGTGGCCGGCCGGATCACACTTTCGCCGACACGGCCCATGGTCGTTTCGGCCGTGATCTTCGCCGTGCTGCTGGCAGCCGCCTGCTTTTTGCGCCTGCCGTATCCGCGCGAGGCGCGCTGGGTCTGGCGCGGCGCGATGACGGCTTCGTCGGGCATTTTGCTTTGCCTGATCGTGTTCGGCATTTGCCTGCATCCCAACATGAGCCTGGCGCTGGGGATCGTTCCGGATATGTGGATGCAGGACCGCTACTATAAAAACTACGGCATCATTACCGGCTTTTTGACCAATCTGCAGGTGCTGGATATCGAAAAGCCGGACGATTACAGTGCGGCGGCAGTGCAGGCGGTGGCGGATCGGATCGGACAGGGCTCCGATGCACATACGCCGCTCTGGCCGGATTCCTATGCCGCTTCGGCTGCGGCGCCCGTGCAGATGCCCAATATCATCTTTGTGATGAACGAATCATTCTGGGATGTTACGCGGCTGCAGGGTGTGGCGTACGACCGGGATCTCACGCCCAATCTGACGGCGCTGAAAGAAGAGGCCGCTTATGGCTACTGCTTTTCGCCCTCGTTCGGCGGCGGCACCTGCGATGTAGAGTTCGAGGCGCTGACGGGCTTTTCTGTTGAGCATCTGCCGGCGGGCAGCAAGCCCTATCAGCAGCATGTTACGCGCGATATGTTTTCGCTGCCGCAATACCTGCGCGCAAAGGGCTACGATACCGTGGCCGTGCACGGTTATTATCGCCGGTTTTGGAGCCGCGATACCGCCTATCCGAATTTGGGCTTCAATACATTTATCGCGGCCGAGGATTTTTATGCGCCGCAGCTGCGCCGGGGCTTTATCTCCGACGCGGCTATGACGGACCGCATCATCCGGGAGTACGCCGCGCGCGCCCAAAACGGGCCGGTATTTCTGCACGCGGTAACAATGCAGAACCATACCACCTATGACGCCAGCCGTTACCCGGAGGAGGATCTGGTGCAGATCACGCAGCATCCCGGATTTTCAGAGAAAACGGTCTCGCAGCTTCGGGATTTTGCCACGGGCGTTTACGAGGCGGATGCCGCGCTGGGCGAATTGGCGGCGTATCTGCGCACGGTGGACGAGCCGGTGATCCTTGTGTTCTGGGGCGACCATTTCAATCCCCTGGGCGAGGGCTACGAGCTGTTTGAAAAAACGGGCTATACCGGGCAGGATGCAGGCGTCACGCCCGACATGCGCCGCACCGACCTTTTGATTTGGAGCAATTACAGCAATGCATCCATCGACCTTGGCACGGTCGCAGCCTATGATATTTCGCCGGTGATGATGGAGCTGTACGGGCTGGAAAAGCCTGCGCTGTTCGAATTTTTAACCGACAGCCTTTCGGTGATGCGCGCGCGCACGCGCGGCAACACCGTGCAGCCGGACGGAACGGACAGCGCCGAAATGACGGACGGGCAGCGCCAATGCTATGAGGACCACTGGCTTTTGCAGTACGATCTGATGTTTGGCGCGCCATATTTGGAAAGCTACGTGCCGGCCGACGCGTAATTTTGAAACGGCCATCCGGCAGAACGGACAGGGAATGCCTGCAGATTGGGCGATGTGATGGGGAATCGCCTGTATTTGCGCGGATCCCTGCCGCTTTTTGGACGTTTTATGATTTTCCGCTTTTTGGGGCTGCTTTTTTAGCGGCTTTCGGCCACTTTTTGGCCACTTTTTGCGGCAAAAAGCTTGCTTTTTGCAAAAGGCTGTGCTATACTAATTCGGCAATACGCACGCATGTCTTTGATATGCCCGTGCTCATGCAAGGCAAAATGCCTTTTGTGGGTGGCGTGTCATGCAGGATATGCGGAGGAAAAACAAAACCGGGAGGAAACAATTATGGCAGTCGTATCTATGAAACAGCTTCTCGAAGCCGGCGTGCATTTCGGTCATCAGACCCGCCGGTGGAACCCCAAAATGGCGAAGTATATCTTCACCGAGCGCAATGGCATCTATATCATCGACCTGCAGAAGACCGTGAAAAAGCTGGACGAGGCCTATGGCTTTGTGCGCGACACGGCCACCGCCGGCGGCAGCATTCTGTTCGTGGGTACCAAAAAGCAGGCGCAGGATTCCGTGCGCGAGGAAGCGACGCGCTGCGGCATGCACTATGTCAACGCGCGCTGGCTGGGCGGTATGCTCACGAACTTCCGCACCATCCGCCGCCGCATCGACCGCATGGAGCAGATCAACAAGATGCGCGAGGACGGCACATTCGACATGCTGCCCAAGAAGGAAGTTGCGAAGCTGGAGCTGGAGCTGGAGAAATTGGAGAAGTTCCTGGGCGGCGTAAAGGAAATGGACCGCCTGCCCGCCGCGATGTTCATCGTCGATCCGCGCAAGGAGCGCATTGCCGTTGCCGAGGCGCGCAAGCTGAATATCCCCATCGTCGCCATCGTTGATACCAACTGCGACCCGGACGAGATTGATTACGTGATCCCGGGCAACGACGACGCCATCCGTGCCGTCAAGCTGATCGCCGGCGCGATGGCTGACGCTGTAATGGAGGGCCGTCAGGGCGAGCAGATGGAAGAGGCCGCGGCAGAAGAGCCGGCCGAGGAAGCGTAAAGAGTGAAACAATAGGGGAGAGATAAAAATGGCATTTACAGCACAAGACGTAAAAAAGCTGCGCGAGATGACGGGCTGCGGCATGATGGACTGCAAAAAGGCATTGACCGAATCCGAGGGCGATTTTGACAAGGCCATCGAGCTTCTGCGCGAAAAGGGCCTTGCCGCCGCCGCAAAGAAGGCCAGCCGCATCGCCGCCGAGGGCATGGTGTACGCGGTGGCCGACGTCGCCGGGAAGGTGGGCGTCGTGGTCGAGGTGAACGCCGAGACCGACTTCGTTGCGAAAAACGAGATGTTCCAGTCCTTTGTGAAGGACGTGGCCGAGGTTGTAAAAACGCAGAACCCCGCCGACGTCGAGGCGCTGCTGGCCTGCACGATGGGCGAGGATACCGTCGAGGCCGCTCTGAAGGAGAAGATCCTTGTCATCGGCGAGAATATCAAGATCCGCCGTTTTGTCCGCTTTGAGGGCGCCTGCGCCGCGTATGTGCACGGCGGCGGCACGCACGGCGTGCTGGTTGCGTTCGATACCGACGATGCGACGGCTGCAAAGCCCGAGTTCACCGCGTTCGGCAAGGATGTTGCCATGCAGGTGGCGGCTGCGAACCCCACCTATCTGGATGAGGCTTCCGTGCCCGCGTCTGTGATCGAGAAGGAGAAAGAGATTCTTCTGGCGCAGATCAGCAACGATGAGAAGCTGGCGAACAAGCCCGAGCAGGTAAAGGTGAAGATGGTCGACGGCCGTATCGGCAAGTTCTACAAGGAAAACTGCCTTGTGGAGCAGGCTTTCGTGAAGGATCCGGACATCTCCGTCGGCAAGTATGTCGAGAACACCGCCAAGGAGCTGGGCGCCGAGATCAAGGTGCTGAAGTTTGCGCGTTTTGAGAAGGGCGAGGGTCTGGAGAAGCGTGTGGACGATTTTGCGGCCGAAGTTGCCAGCATGGCGAAATAAGATGCAAAGCGCAGAACAGCAAAACAGGAGCGGCAGGGCTTTCGGGCCTTGCCGCTTTTTTGCTGTCAGTTCTTTATTAAGATCTGAATCAATCCCCAGGCACATCCCGGCGGAAAATTTGCGCGACGATCCGAACCATTGATGGATTCGGGGCTTCCTTCAATCCGATTTGGCGAATGGCGGAAATACCGATGGTTCATATGATGAGGCGGCGATTTTATCATACATAATTTATATCGGTAAAAATTTAATGTTTGTCATTAAAAATTTATTGACATTATTGAATTTATGTGTTATTATAGGTGTGAGGTGATAAACTGTGAAATTCATTCAAAAGCTCACAGGCGAACAGTTTGCAAGATCCGCCGCACGGCTGATAAAATACGTCTGCTATTTTGTGATCTGTTTCTATGTCCTGTGCACTGTCCTCAGCTTCATGGGGCGTCAAACCTTTTTCCTGTATACACAAACAGGTACCTTTGAACAGGCGATCTGCGCGGAGGAGAATCACGATTTCACGCACCGGGGCCTGACCGTCGCGATGGGGGATGATATCCGTGTGTGGACGAATGCGGATGATCAGATCGACATGACCATGCAGATTGGGCTTGCCGTTCTGTACGCGGTTCATACAGTTCCCATGATTTTTGCCTGTTATTTTTTGAGCCGTGTGTTTTCCAATATCCACAAAGGGGAAATTTTTACACAGCAGAACTCTTTGTACCTGCTTTATTATGGCGTGCTCCAATTTTCAGCGGCTGTTTTTGTTCCGTTGATCAAGCTGTTGATCTGTGGACTTATCAACCTCATATCCGAGTGCCGGATGTCCATTTCTACAGGGCAGGCGATGTTTCAGATGCTTCTGCCCAGCATCGCTTTTATTGTGGCCGCATACATCATTCACTACGGCGTGCATTTGCAGGACGAGGTGGACCATACATTATGATTATAATTCGGCTTGATAGAGTGCTGGCAGACAGAAAAATGCGGCTGAACGATCTGGCGGTGCGTATTGGGATATCGAACGTCAACCTCTCTTATTTGAAAACAGGAAAAGTAAGGGCAGTCCGGTTCAGTACGTTAGACGCGATCTGCAAGGCATTGAAGTGCCAGCCGGGGGATATTCTGGAATATGTCGAGGATACCGGGGACGAAGATAAAAAAACCGATGAAGAGTAAACACTGTACCAAAGATGGGGCGGCACTTTCGCGGTGCCGCTCGCTTTTTATGCGCGGCGGCATTCGCCTGACAGGGATGCAGAGGGCGGAATTTGGATGCTGCCGGGAGCCCAATGCAATTTTTTTGTCGGAAATACCGTTATTATCAATAAAGAGGTTGCATTTTGATAGGGGTTTATAGTATGATATATTTGTAAAAATATGTGCTTTTGCATGGTGGAACTCCATTGGGGATTCAAATGGATATTCAACATTGGGCCGGATGCTTTGCGGCCGCATACATCAAATACAAAAGGAGAGGGAACTACTTATGAAAAAAAGGATCCTGGCGGTTCTGCTGGCGGCATTGCTGCTGGCGGTGCTTACCGCCTGCGGTGATATGGGAAGTGACGGTACTTCCTCCGGCCCTGTTTCGCCCTCGCAGCTGGGGGCCGACGCACTGCGCGCCAGCCTTGCGGACGGTGCGCTGAGCGCCGCCCAGCGGCAGGCGTATTACGAAGAGCTGCTGGCGCGCGANCTGTTTACCGAGCAGGATTATCTGGATCTTGCGCAGATCTATGCCGATGCGGGCGATGCGGCGGCACAGCGGCGGATGCTGTGGCAGGTGCTGCATCTGTATCCGAGCGACGCCTACGCCGAGCGGCTGGAACGGCTGATCGTCGAGCGCGACGCTTCNTCGGAGGAAACGGCCGCGCTGATCGGCAGCCTGAAGCAGGCGCTGGAGGAGCGCAGCGCTTCCGCACTGCGGATGCTCATCGCGTCCGGCGATTGGCGCAGCATCATGCAGGAAGCCCCGGAAATGTACGCTACGCGCACGCGGTACCGGGANGGAACGCTGACGGTGCAGATCATTTCGGACGATTTTGAAACGACGGTGTGCGTGCTGGACGGCGGGGGAAATTATCTCTATGGCCGCGTGAATGCAGCCGGCGCCCTGATCGCCGCCGCGCAGTATACGGGCGGCGCNTATGAGGGCGCGGCCGCCGTATGCTGGTTCGATGCGCANAACGAGCTGTACAAGGATTATGCNGTAACNCTGCAGGGCAANGTNTGCGTAGGCGAGCTGACGATTGTTTATGACGGCGTTACCTATACCGGCACGCTGGATGAAAACGGCAAATCAAACGAGCAGCAGCAATCCAATGCAAACGGCGTGGTGTACGCCTATCAGGACGGCGGCAACGGATATCTGTATCTGGAAGGCGTGACGGCGGAGGATTTCCGTCTGGAATGCACGGATATCGGCTTGCCCGCGGCGGAGATCTGGTAAGGCAGGAGGACACAATGAAGAAAAAACAGGTACAGAGGCTGCGTTATGCGGCAGCGTTTCTTGTGAGTGCTGCAGTGGGGGTCGGCGGCTGTTTTGTATGGAGCCGGGCTGTGCACCCTGTTGGTGCGCCCGCTGCCGCGCCGAATGCTTCGCAGGAACAGGCGGCGCAGGCGGTGCAAACAGACGGCGTGCAGGTGCGCGTGCGCGGCGGCGTTGCCGAATGGTTTGACGGCATGCGCTGGAATGCGGCGGGCACGGTGGAGGAGTTGGAGCAGGGCGACCCCACCGCAGTGCAGTCTGAAACATGGCAGCTGGTGGCACAGCAGCGCAGCGCCGCAAAACAGCAGCAGCGTCAAAGTGCGCTGGAACAGCTGAGCCGGGAAGAAAATGCCCTTTCCACAGGGGAAAAGCCGGCTGCGCAGACGACGCAGACAAGGCGGCCTGCGGCGCAGACAACAACGCCGGCGGCAACGCCCAGCGCGCCNNCGCANACGCCNNNGCANACGCCGGTGCAGACNCCGCCACCAACTCCCACACCGACACCGCAGCCTGAGCCTGAGCCGGCGCCAACCGGTGATGGCGAGGATTTGCAAATATCTTTTGATTAAGATTCGCACGGATAAAAACAAGATGGTATAAAAATATATTGTGAGAGGGCAGGAATGAAAAAAGCAACCGTTAAGATATTATCTTATTTGTTACTCACTACCGCCGGTGTAGCCGCCGGCTGGGGCGGTACTTATGCGGTGCAGTTGGTTACGCAGCCGGATGATATGGCCGCAGTGCAGGTGGTATCCGTACAGCCGCAGCCCGATACGGACGCGGTGCAGCTGCGTGTGCGCGGCGGACAGATGGAATGGTTCGACGGTGTGCGCTGGAACACGGCGGCTGCGGTNGAGGANCTGAAGCAGAACGATGCGGCAGAGGCAACATCGGATGCATGGAATGCTCTGGCGCAGCAGCGCGGCGCCGCGAAGGAAGCGCAGCGGCAGGAGGCTCTTGCCCAGTTTGATCGGGAGCAAACGGCTTTGGCGACAGGAGAAAAGCCCGCGGCACGCCAGCCGGCAGCGACACGGCAGCCAAGTGCGGCGGCATCAACACCGGCCCCGGCCACTCCGGCNCCGTCCGCCGGGGAATCAACGCCGCCTCCGGCGCAAACGCAACCTCCGACAGGAGGGGGAGACAGCGGCGGAACGCCTGCGGACAGTGGGCCGGAGTGGACGGACGATTACTTATAAATATCGGTTGCCCTGTTTCCCGTTCTGATTTAGCNNTTTTTGCGAATTTTTTGTGGCCTTTCTGCGGATTTTCCGCGAAAANCACTTGCANGCCGCACAATTTTGTGGTATAGTAGATANGCCGCTTGGTGTGGGCTTTAAAAGCAGCGCATTGCGCTCGCCTGACTGTCCAGCGAGACTTTNTAAAAGAGGGTAAACTATGTACGCAGTGATCGTAACCGGCGGGAAACAGTACCGCGTGGAAAAGGGCGACGTCATTTTTGTAGAAAANCTGAATGTCGAAGCCGAAAGCGAATACACCTTTGATGCCGTGCTGGCCGTNGGGGAAGAAGGCGCCGTGAAGGTCGGTACGCCCACAGTCGAGGGCGCGAAGGTTACCGGCAAGGTTGTGAAGAACGGCAAGGGCAAGAAGCTGAACATCCTCACGTACCGTCCCAAGAAGGGCAGTGCGCGCCGGATGGGCCACCGTCAGCCGTATACNAAAATTGAGATCACCGATATCGTNGGTTAATTGGGGAGGGTATTGAACAATGGCACATAAAAAAGGCGTAGGCTCTACAAAAAACGGCCGCGATTCCGAGTCCAAGCGTCTCGGCGTCAAGCGCGCGGACGGTCAGTTTGTTCTGGCNGGTAATATCCTCGTGCGTCAGCGCGGCACGCATATTCACCCGGGCGAGAATGTCGGCCGCGGCAGCGACGACACTCTGTTTGCTCTTGCCGATGGCCGCGTCAGCTTCGAGCGCGTGGGCCGCGACCGCAAAAAGGTCAGCGTACGGTAATCAATCTGCTTTCAAAAGGCCGGGCCGGATTTGGCTCGGCTTTTTTGATGGATCGGATGAGATCGCCCTTGGGTGGGGCACAATAACCATGCCGGCTTATACGGGCGGCAATTGCATTGGCAGGAGGTACTCATGTTTATCGATACCGCAACCATTCATATCGCGGCGGGCAACGGCGGCAACGGCGCGGTGTCCTTTCACCGGGAAAAATACGTCGCGGCGGGCGGGCCGGACGGCGGCGACGGCGGCCGCGGCGGCAATATCATCTTTATTGCCGACCCCAATCTCTCCACGCTGATGGATTTCCGCTATAAGCGCAAGTATGCGGCCCAAAACGGTGAGGACGGCCGCGGCGGACGCTGCAGCGGCAAAAACGCGCCCGATCTTGTCATCCGCGTGCCGCGCGGTACGGTGCTGCGCGATGCGGAAAGCGGNCTGGTGATCGCTGATATTTCGGACGATGCGCCCAACGTTGTGGCGCGCGGCGGCCGCGGCGGCTGGGGCAACGTGCATTTTGCCACGCCGACGCGCCAGATCCCGAAATTTGCGAAGCCCGGCGGGAAGGGCGAGGAGCTGGATGTGCGGCTGGAATTAAAGCTGATCGCCGATGTGGGGCTTGTGGGCTTCCCGAATGTGGGCAAAAGTACTTTGATCTCCACGATCAGCGCCGCGAAGCCGAAGATCGCGAATTATCATTTTACCACGCTGTCGCCCGTATTGGGCGTGGTGCGCGTGGGGCCGGAGGCCAGCTTTGTCGCCGCCGATATCCCGGGCCTGATCGAGGGCGCGGCAGAGGGCGTCGGGCTCGGCCACGACTTTTTGCGCCATGTCGACCGCTGCCGGCTGCTGCTGCANGTGGTAGACGTCTCCGGCAGCGAGGGGCGCGATCCAAAAGACGATTTTGANAAAATCAACGCCGAGCTCGCGCATTTTTCCGCCGGGCTCGCCGGGAGGCCGCAGATTGTTTTAGGCAATAAGTGCGACATCGCCNCACCGGAACAGATTGAGGCATTCCGTGCGTTCGTGGAGGAACAGGGCCTGCAGTTTTTGCCCATTTCCGCCGCCACGCGGCAGGGCGTGGATGNGTTGCCGGGCATCGTNTACGAGCGCCTGCGCCAGCTGCCGCCCGTCGCNGTNTATGAGCCGGAATATGTCCGTCCAGACCCGGCGCTGCAGGATCCCCGCGCATTTACCGTCACCCATGCCGGGGACGGCGCATGGGACGTGGATGCGCCGTGGCTGGAGCGCATTTTAGAGGGTTCGGACGTATCCGATTACGAGAGNCTGCAATACTTCCAGCGCCAGCTTGCGGACGGCGGTGTGATCGCCCGCCTTGTNGAACTGGGCGTGCAGGAAAACGACACCATCCGCATNGGCGAATTTGAATTTGACTATGTATTTTGAGCTGTGAGAAAAAATGTTTGCAATTCAGTACCCTTCTGCCTGCAACTATGAATTGTGAATTATGAATTTCGCGGATACGGATAAAAATAACCNTACGAAGATTATCTCTCGGCTCTAAACACTTCACTCTAAAACGAAAGGGAGGGNCTGCCGTTTGCTCTGGGAAGCAAAGCCGGAAATCGATCTGCGGGAGCAATCGCCCATTGCATTGGCATTCGTGGGCGACGGCATCCTGGAAGCGCTTGTGCGCACGCGCCTGGTAGAGCGCACACGACTGGTACCGGGCCGCCTGCATGCGGCCGCAGTGCATTTCGTCTGCGCAAAAAGCCAGTGCATCGCGCTGGAAAAACTGGAACCGCATTTGACAGAGGAAGAGCTGGCCGTGGTGCGCCGTGGGAAGAATGCCACAAAGGCCGCGGTGGCAAAGCACGCCACACCGCGCGAATACCGCGCATCCACCGCGCTGGAAGCGCTGTTCGGCTGGCTGTATTTGCAGAACCGCATGGGNCGGGTGGAAGAGCTGTTTGATCTTGTGTGGGAGAGCCTGCTGCCCTCTTTAGACGAGGCGCTGGCCGGTAAGGGCAGGCCGGCGCAATAAGTTTTTTGATGTGATTCTGTATTTGTAAAAATCAAAAAACCACGGCGCGGGCTCTGAAANATGATAGCTTTCAGAACTCATGCCGTGGCTTCGTGCGGGCCCTGCTCCGGCTTGCTGTCGGGATGTACCCGGCGCCGGTACAAAGGCCGCTCGAAAAATGGGAACGTGCTTATTTGCACTGCGTGCTGCTCTTCGCGTTGCTGCTCTGAGAAGACGTCTTGTTGCTGGACTTGTTGCTGCTGTTGGAAGACTTGTTGCTCGCGTTCTGNTTCTTCTGATCCATGCCGTTTCACCTCCTTCGGGATAAGTGCGGCGATTTGTTCAGCACTTATCGAACAATTGTAGTATGCACAGGTTGAACCGGGAATATACGAAGAACAAACGGAGGAAACGCGGATGGCGGGAGAATTTTTTATCGCGCGTGAACAGACGCTGCTCGNCAGCCGGTACGGGAGCCTGTATGCCGCCGCCGCACCGCAGTATCGTGGCGCTACGGTGAACACACTGCGCTGCCAGCCCGATGTTTTTGCGCGGCAGTCAGGGCTGCCGCTTGCGCCGTCGCCTTTTTGTGCGCAGGCTTTTCTGCTGACAGATCCCGGACAGCGTCTGGGCCGGCATGCGTATCATCACGCGGGCGTTTTTTATGCGCAGGAGCCATCGGCCGCCATGCCGGCGGGCCTGCTGNATGTGCGGCCGGGGGAGNGGGTGCTCGACCTGTGCGCCGCGCCGGGCGGCAAAAGCAGCCAGCTTGCAGCGGCGCTGCAGGGGAAGGGCGTTCTGGTCGCGAACGAATACGCCGCCCCGCGTGCCGCGATTTTGCGCGGCAATTTGGAGCGCATGGGCGTTATGAACGCGGTGGTGCTGAACGAAAGCACCGAACGGCTTGCGGCAGCGCTGCCCTGCTTTTTTGATAAGGTGCTGGTCGATGCGCCCTGCTCGGGAGAGGGGATGTTCCGCAAGGAGCCGCAGGCCCTGCAGCAGCATTCGGCGGCTTTGGTGGCACAGTGTGCGGCGCTGGGTGCGCGGATTTTGGACGATGCNGCCGCGCTTTTGCGCCTTGGCGGGCTGCTTTGCTATTCCACCTGNACGTTTGCGCCCGAGGAGGATGAGACGCAGATTGGCGCCTTTTTGGCGCGCCATCCGGAGTTTTCGCTGCTGCCAATTGAAGCGCAGGCNGGCCTGCCAGGAGAGGCGGCACGCGCGGGCGGATANGATTATCCGGTGGAGTATACCCGCCGCATTTATCCCTGCCATGGCGGCGAGGGGCATTTTATGGCACTATTGCAAAAAAATGATACGCCGCATGCAGGAGAACCCGCGAAAATGCCGGTGCGCCGGGAAGGCCGCAAAAAGGCGTCCGGCGCGCGCGGCAGCGGGAGAGCTGCCGCCGAGGTTCGTGCCGCTGCCGCAGACTTTTTGCGGCAGTATTTTCCCGCTCTTGCCGGTTTTTCCATCGAGGNGCGGGGGCAGNATGCTTTTTTTGCCCCCGATCTGCCGCTTTCGCAGGAACTGCNCATCGTACGGCAGGGTATCTGGCTGGGCAGCGCGGAAAAGGGGCGCTTCGAGCCAGCGCATCAGCTGTTTTGCGCCTACGGGGCGCTATGTGTGAACGCCGAACGCCTCACGCTCGACGATGCGCGCACGGCCGCGTGGCTGAAAGGGGAAACGATCCCGGCTAAAATCGCCGATCCGGGCTGGACAGCGGTGCTGGTGGACGGCTTTCCGCTCGGCTTTGGCAAAACAAGCGGCAGGGTGGTAAAAAACCGCTATCCCAAGGGGCTGCGGAATTTACAATAACCCATTTCAGGAGAGATTGAATGAAGATTATTGAATACCAGGATTCTTACAGAGACGACATGATTTTTATGGTGCTGGAAGCAAAAAATNCCCTGGGTGTGATCCCACGGCTGAATGAGGATTTGCTGGATATTCAGGGCAACTATTTTTCAAGGGGAGAAAAATTTTGGCTTGCCCTCAATGAAGAAAACAGAGTAATNGGATGTATCGGNTACAACCGATACGCGCAGGATGCGGCGAAACTGCACCGGTTTTATGTCAAATATGATCTGAAAAGACAGGGGATCGGTACAAGGCTGCTTATNACTGCCGAGCAGGCAGTCCGAGATGCAGGATACCGGTATGTGGTTGTTCACCTTGGAGGAAAAGCGTATTTTGAATCCAGACAATTTTATCCGGGGCATGGATATATTGAATATGAACGAGACTATATGCGAAAGGAGCTGCACTGATTATGGAACACATGGCATGGAAGGGACGCGTCAAGCCCGGCTGTAAGGAGGAGTATAAGCGCCGTCACGCCGAGATCTGGCCGGAGATGGTGGAGGTGCTCAAAGCCGCGGGCATCTGCAACTACAGCATCTTTTTTGTAAACGACGAGCTGTTCGGATACTATGAATGTGAAAAGGGCGTGGCCTACGCCGAAAAGGTGCAGGCGGAAAGCCCGGTAGTGGATCGCTGGAACGAGTATATGCGTGATATTCTGGAATTGGAGATGGACCCCGAAACCGGTGCGCAGCCGAAGCTGGAACAGGTTTTCCGGCTCGATTGACNTGCTGTACGGATAGGGAANAAGGGGGCCGGGAGCCGGACATACCGGCCGGCAGCTCCGGCCAACACCGCAGGATACCGGGCCAACAGCCGCAGAATACCGGGCCAACAGCCAGACNCTCCGGCTGTCCGCCGCGAGTTTCCCATAAAACGGATCATAATCAGGAAAGGGGGCGATTGGGATGCGCATTAGAAAAGCAGCATGACCGGGACGGCGTTTCCAGATGCCGTCGATCACACACAGAAGGATGCAAGGCNGTGCTTTGCATGANGGAGGACTATGACGGAACATCTGATCAAAGTGATTTTATTCGCCGCGGACTGCGGGGAATATGATGTGGAACGCAGCATGGAGGAATTGGCGGCGCTGGCCGNGGCAAACGGCATGGAGGCCGTGGGCGNGGTGGTGCAAAAGCGCGATACGCCTGAAGCCGCCANCTTTTTGGGCGAGGGGCGTTTGGCCGAAGGCCGCATGCTGTGTATCAATTTGGGCGCGGAATGCGCTATTTTCGATGCGGAGCTCTCCGGCAGCCAGATCCGCAATCTGGAACAGCTGTTAGAGGTNCGCGTGATCGACCGCACAATGCTGATTTTGGAGATCTTTGCAAGCCGTGCGGTGACAAACGAGGGCAAACTGCAAACGGAGCTTGCGACGCTGCAATACCGNCTGCCGCGTNTGGCCGGGCTGGGCGAGAGCCTNTCCCGTCAGGGCGGCGGCGGAACGGGCGGCGCGGGTGCGCGGCGCGGCGCGGGCGAGAGCAAGTTAGAATATGACCGGCGGCATGTGCGCCGGCGCATCGACGCACTGCGCGAGCGTTTGGCCGATCTGGAACGCCGCCGCGCTGAAACACGCAAGAGCCGCGAAAAAAGCGGCGTTCCCATCGTGGCGCTGGTTGGCTATACCAATGTGGGAAAATCCAGCCTGCTGAACCGGCTGTGCGGCGCAGAGGTCGCGGAGGCGGATATGCTGTTCGCCACACTCGACCCGACGGCGCGCCGGCTGACGCTGCCGTCCGGCCTGCAGTGTGTGGCAGTGGATACGGTGGGCTTTGTCAGCCGGCTGCCGCACAATTTAGTGCAGGCGTTCCGCAGTACGCTGGAAGAGGCCGCCTTCGCGGATGTGATNCTGAAGGTATGCGACGCNTCCGACCCGCAAGCCGCGACACAGCTTGCCGTGACGGACGAGGTGCTGGACAGCCTCGGCTGCGCTGAGATTCCACAAATCGTGGTATACAACAAGTGCGACCGTGTTGGNAACGCAGCACTGTTNGATACCTCTGCCGTGCGCACCAGCGCGGCGACGGGCGAGGGATTGGATACGCTGCTGGCGCATCTGGACAANGCGCTTTCGGCGCGCATCCGGCAGGTGAAGATTTTGCTGCCTTATGATAAGCTGGGGGAGGCGGCCCTTTTGCGCGAAAGCGGATCGGTGCTGGCTGAGGAATACCGCGCCGACGGCGTATATGTGGAGGGCATTGTCAAAACGACCGATCTGCACCGCTTTATGCCTTATTTGCTTTCCTAAGCTTCGGCGCGATTTTTGGGCATATTCCGGCGGAAAAATGTCTGCCGGAAAGATGGCGGCATGTGNTTTGTGCGGATCCGATTCTGTCGATCCGACCAGAGTTTTCCTATNCGCATTGCATCCCCGCACACCGGCGNTTTTGCCGCAGNGTGCGGGGATGTTTTTTGGATGATGNGGAAGCGGNATNATTGTGCGNCTATCCGATACCNGGAANGGNCTTTCAACCATTTTNTGTCCANTTTTTCCGCACGAAAGCAAAAAGCGCTGCTTTTCAGCAGCGCTTTTTGCATAGAGGGGTGGGAAAGTATAAATAAGAATGACGTAATCAATTTCAGTNTCTTTATTATACTCTTTTTGCTTCATTTGTCAAAAGAAAATCGTATAAAAAACTTTATAAAATAAGTTTACAACCCGATTTTTCTGGTGTATAATTAAGAAAACATAAAAATTCAATCGCGCAATTTAAATTTGTAACTTTTTTCTAAAAAAGTGCTTTAAAACATTAAGAATTTTGTGTGGGAGGGAAATTTTTCTGCTATGGATGAACTGGATCAAAAGATCCTGCGGCTGCTGGGCGCGGACGGCCGCATGACGGTAAAGGAGATCGCGCAGAAGGTGTCGCTCACCAGCCCGGCCGTCAGCGAAAGGATCCGCCGGATGGAAAAAAGCGGCGTGATCGCGGGTTACACCGTCGTTTTGGGGGATGCCGAACCGAAAAACTATATCGACGCGCTCATCAGCATTTCCGTAGCACCGGCCGACCGGGAATACTTCCTCACGATGGTGGAAAATCAGCAGGGCGTTACCCAGTGCTTTCACGTGACGGGCAGCCACAGCTTTATCGTCAAGGTGCGCTGCGCGGATATCCACGAGCTGGAATATTTGATCAATCGCTTTCAGAAGCTGGGCCAGACCAGTACGCAGATCATTCTTTCCGCGCCGGTCGACAGGCGATTGTCGTGGGATCTGCCGCTGAATTGAATGAAATGGAATGAAAATATGTTCAAAGAGAAAATGGGGGAGAGATCCACAATGGTTTGTAAAAAATGTAAAAGCGTCCTCGCCGAAGACGCTTTGTATTGCGAAAAATGTGGGAAGCCGGTGAAAAGAAAGCCGGCGGCCAAAAAAGCAGAAGCGCCGCTTGCCCCGGAGGCGCTCTGGCCGCTGACGACCGCGCAGTGCGTTGGAATATTGCTTGCCTTCTGCGTCCCGCTGCTGAACCTGATTTTGATGGTGATATGGGCCTATGCGCCGCAGGGCAATGAAAACCGCCGCAGTCTGGCACGCGCGGGTCTGATTTTATGCGGCGCAGTTCTGGTGCTTGCCATCATGGGCCTTTCGGCTTTTTTAATCCTGGTGAATACAGGCGCCATTACATTGACGGGCGTAGTGTGACGGGCGTGATATAAAAGCGCGAAAAAATTCGAACGTACCATAAACCATTGAAGAGCATAGAGCACCAGGAAAAGAACCCCAATTCGGCAGCGTATTGCCCATATAAAGCAAAGCGACGGCTCTTAGGCCGGAGGAAAAAATTTGCTCGCCGATCTGCATATTGCCAATTCCGAGAACTGCTGTAGACGTATTTCATCAGCAATACATAACCGAATTGGGATAAATAAGCAACAACAAAAAGCCTTCCGGACAATTGCGCTGGAAAGCTTTTTTGTGTTGCCCCGAGTGTTACACGGCAAAAAGGGGAAAAGAGCGGCAAAGTTTATTCGGCTTCGTTGTTTTCCATTTCGGGATCGGATTCTGCTTCAGGCTGCTCCTCTTCGGTTTCAGCCGCAGCGGCTTCCGCCTCGACAGCCTCTGTTTCGGTATCAGCAAACGCGGCATCTACCTCATCCGAAACACTGCTGTCTTCCTCGTGGCTGAAATCCTCGCTGAACAGCAGCTGTTCGTATTCATCCAATTCCGATTCACGGCGGCGCAGATAGAAGTAAACCGCGGCAAGCGCACCGGCAACGGCGGCAAAGAATACCAAAATAGCGGCAAAAGTAGATTTTTTCATGACGATAACGTCCTCCTCCTGCGGATACAGAAATTCTGTGATCCGTTTTTCAACTTGTTTACCGGCGTGATATGCCTTCGCGGCAATTTGGGCGGCGGATGCAGAAAGCAAAGCGAGTTTTGCCAGCTTCGGCGCGAAAAAGACTCCCATTTGTATTCCCTCCGGGTGTGATTGATTCGTCCGACAGACGATGCGTGAAATCGCTTATCCTTATTATATCCGTTTTTCGTCTGTTTTACAAGAGGTTTTTGAGGACATTGCGATAAACTTTAAAAGCGTTTGGCAGCGCGTAGCGATCCTCTAACTCTGCGCGGGCCGCCCATACACAGCCCTGCGGCGCGGGACATGGCGCGGTGTATGCGGCAAAGCCGCTCATCTGCCAGATAAGATGCGTAAAAATATGCTTTGCGTCCGGCAGCTTTTGGATGCCTTCGCAAGAAAGCCCCAGCCCGGCCAGCGCCGCAGGCAGCTGCCCGGCGGATAAAGTATCCTCAAAAAGGATGGGCTGCCAAAGCCCCGCCAAAAGGCCGGTTTGAGCGCGCTGCTGCAGCAGCACACGGCCGCAGCCGTCCAGCACCAGCACCACCGTATAGTGCAAAAGCTTCTTTTCTGCAGGGGGCGCTTTGCGCGGCAGGCTCTCCGCCGTTCCCAGCCTTTGCGCCGCACACAGGCCGCGCAGGGGACAGGCATCGCACAGCGGCGCGCCGTTTGGTACGCAGACAAGGGCGCCAAGCTCCATCAGCGCCTGATTGTAATCGCCGGGACATTCCGGCGGCTGCAGGCACAGCACCTGCGCAGTCATCTCTTTTTTTACATCCGGCCTTGTGATATCGCGCGCGTCGTTGAGCAGGCGGGCAAATACCCGCAGAACATTGCCGTCCACGGCGGGTACAGGCAGGCCAAAGCTGACGGAGGCGATCGCGCCCGCTGTGTATGCGCCGATGCCCGGCAGCTTTTGCAGTGCCTCATAATCGGCGGGCAATTCGCCGCCGTACTGTTCCATTACAATTTGAGCNGCCTTTTGCAGATTGCGCACCCGGCTGTAGTAGCCCAGCCCCTCCCATAGCTTATGCAGCTTTTCCGGATCGCATGCAGCCAAATCGGCTACCGTGGGCAGCGCCTGCATGAAACGTTCAAAATAGGGCAGCGCGGCACTCACGCGCGTTTGCTGCAGCATGATTTCGCTCACCCATACGCGGTAAGGCGTGGAGAGCGTGCGGAACGGCAGCACGCGTTTGTTTTGCCGGTACCATTCCAAGAGCGGCGGTGCAATATCGGGCAGTGTCATTGCCATTCCCTCCAGTGCGCAGTCAGCCAGCGGGCGACGCCGTCCTGCGTATTTGCGCCGATCACTTCGCTGGCGGCCCCGCGCGCCTGCGGCACGGCATTGGCCACGGCACAGCTGTGCGCCGACATGCGAAACATCGGGATGTCGTTGATGTTATCGCCAAAGCTGACGATGCGCTGTGTCCCCGTCAGCTCCATGATGCGTGTAAGTGCGCTCGCCTTGGTGCAGCCTTCAGGAAACAGCTCTAAAATATAGCCGCCGCTGCCGTATTCGTCGGCGTAATAGTGGCAGTAGATTTCCGGAACATCTGAAAGCGCGGCCTGCAGGGCCTCTGCCTGCTGTCTGTCCGGCAGCGCAAACATGAACAGAAGCACATCACAGCCGGAAAGGGCGCGCGGATAGGAATCCGTCTGTACAAAGCTTTTGTACAGCGTGCCCGTGCGGCGCGAGATGAATGTGCGTTCAAATTCGCACGCGATTTCTTTGTAGTAAACAGTCAGCTGCCCATCCCGCACACAGTAGGCGAGGGCCTCCTGACCGGTATACTCCAAAAATTCGCACAGCGCATCCACCGCGTGCCGGGAGATGGGTGTGGTGGCAAGGCAGCGCGACGCCGCAAGGTCGTACAGCATGGTGCCCGTCATCAGCACCGCGGGCGCGGAGAGCGAAAGCGGGCGCAGCAGCTGCACCACAGTGGCGGGGGAACGCGCTGTCGCAGCGGCAAGCTGCAGCCCCTCGCGCAGCAGCGGGCGCAGCAATTCCACGCTCTGTGCGGAAAGGCGCGCGTTTGCATCCAGCAGCGTGCCGTCAAGATCGGTGACAAATAAAGTGGACAAAAGCGCAGCCTCCCCAAAAGAAAATGCATCTCGCTTTGCGGATATCCTGGGAACCTTTGAATAACTCCTCGGTTGCATCCCGGCGGCAGATTTGGCCCGTTGATTTGATTGGAGCTTCCTCTGGGGGCTCTCTGGATGGATCAACGAATCAGAGCTTCCCCAAAAGCTGTTCCAATGGCCGCCGGAATGTGTGCGGCGGTGTTTGAACCGGCTTTTCATAGATCGCGGTCAAGCATTGCAGTTTATAATACCATCTCTTTGGCAAAATTGCAAGGCGTGCGCTGCGTACCGCAACGCCAGTCTCATAAACCGGCAGCTTGTACAAATCCATTGAAATGGTTCTGTTGTCTGTACGCTAAAAAGCGGTTTTTAAAGAGAAAAGTGTCTTTTTCGGGGCGGGATTTGAATCTGTAGGACGTTGTTTTTGTGCAAAATTACATTTATGGGACAGGCTTGATCGTACCGTACCGTGCCAAATCACTGGGGTTATGCGGCGTGCCAAAGCTCTGCGATATGCACCGCGCAAAAACGCTGAAGCTGCGTACCGCGCCAAAGCGCCGAAACTGCATATCACACAAAAGTACAGTGCCGCGTACCGCGCCAAGGCTGTGCGCAGCGCGCAGCCGGCACCGAATGACTTCAAACGCTTTCGCTGCCGGCACAGCCGGACATCATTTTGATACAAATTGGAAAACTTTCTCAGAAAGGGGTTGATTTTTCCGTTCGCTGCCTTTATAATTGAATCAAGTGGGAAGAAGTGGGGAAAAGTGGGTGATTTTTCCCGGGAAGGTGGTATGCTGTATGCTGATGGGCGAATACAGCTATGCCATCGACGAGAAGGGCCGGCTTGGATTCCCGCCGAAATTCCGTGAGGAGATGGGCGGCACATTTATCGTCACACGCTGGCTGGATGATTGCCTCATTGCCTTTTCGTCCGGCGAGTGGGAACGCGTCTCCGCTCTTTTATCGGAAAAAAGCATGGTGAAATCCCGCGATGTCCAGCGCTTTCTCTATTCCGGGGCGACGGAGGCCGTACCGGACAAGCAGGGCAGAATTCTGCTTCCGGCCAATCTGCGCCGGCACGCGGGGCTGGAAAAGGATGTCACCGTCATCGGCGTAGGCAACCATGCGGAAATTTGGGATGCGCGCGCGTGGCAGGAGAAAAACGAGTGCCTGCGCGGCGGCCCGATCGCCGCGATCATGGAAGAACTGGAGTTTTAAGCCATGAGCTTTTCGCATATTCCCGTATTGCTGCAGCAGTGTCTCGACGGCCTCGCCATCCGCCCGGACGGCGTGTATCTGGATGGCACGGCGGGCGGCGCGGGCCATTCCAAAGAGATCGCCGCGCGCCTTACAACAGGGCGGCTGATCGCGTTAGACCAGGATCCGGATGCCGTAGCCGCCGCCTCCGAACGGCTGGCCGGATATCCTGCTGCCGTGGTGCAAAGCAATTTTCGCAATGCAAACGAGGTGTTGCAGCGGCTGGGCGTGGATGGCCTGGACGGCGTGCTGCTGGATTTGGGCGTTTCCTCGCATCAGCTGGACGAGCGCTCGCGCGGCTTTTCGTATCAGGACGATGCGCCGCTCGATATGCGCATGAGCCGGAGCGGCCTTACCGCTGCGCAGCTGGTGAACACGGTGTCCCGCGAGGAGCTGTGCCGTATCCTGCGTGAATACGGCGAGGAGCCGTATGCGTGGCAGATCGCGGGCAAGCTGGTGACGGCGCGTGAGACTGCGCCAATAGAGACGACCGCAAAACTGGCGCAGCTCGTTGCATCCTCGGTGCCGCCGGCGGTGCGCCGCAAGGAAAAGAATCCCGCGCGCCGCACGTTTCAGGCGCTGCGCATTGCCGTAAACGGCGAGCTGGACGCGCTGGACGAGGGGCTGGATGTCCTGTTTGAGGCGCTGAAGCCGGGCGGACGGATGTGCGTGATCACATTTCATTCGCTGGAGGACAGACTGGTCAAACAGCGTTTTCGTCAGTGGGCGACGGCGTGCACCTGTCCGCCGGAGCTGCCCGTATGCGTGTGCGGCGGCAAGGCGCGTGCGAAACTCGTGCACAAAAAACCGCTGGAAGCAAGCGAGCAGGAAAAGGCGGAAAACCGCCGTGCCCGCAGCGCAAAGCTGCGTGTGATCGAAAAATTGTGAGCGGAAATATGCAGGGATTTTTGAGAATCCTTGAGGGCATTTGCCGCCGCGCGCTTTTTCGCAAGAGCGGATAAAAACTTTTGCAAGCTTTGCAGGCATAGAAAATTTCTGCAGATATAAAAGGGGGGTGAACGCCATGCAAACCAATACTGCCTATGATTTTTCCCTGTTTGAGGGACGGGACGAAAGGCCGAAGCTGCGCGTAGAAAAGCGGACAAGAAGGCAAAAAATAAAAGCAGGCCTGGGCTGGGCAAGGGTCGTGACGTTCGCCGCGATATTCCTGGCGCTTGTAGTGAGTGTTTTGTATTCGCAGGTACAGTCCACCGAGCTTTCTGCGCAGCTTCGCCGGGAGCAGGATCGTCTGGAGGATCTGCAAAGCGAATATACTTATCTTACCAACGAGATGGAAATGCGCACCAATCTTTCCGCGGTGCAGGAGTATGCCGCAAACGTATTGAAGATGATCAAAATGGATCGTTCGCAGATCACCTACGTTACCGCCGCGCAGGAAAACA
The DNA here is from genome assembly GCA_014799685.1 of Subdoligranulum sp. Taxonomy (GTDB): domain Bacteria; phylum Bacillota; class Clostridia; order Oscillospirales; family Ruminococcaceae; genus Ruthenibacterium. Next base: position 35,630 of record JAAVHN010000026.1, read on the forward strand.
GTGTCGAGCGCTTTGACGGAGGACTCCGGCGGCTGGCGGATGGTCTGACCCATACGATCGCAAGCTTTGTGGAATACCTCGAGCCCTGAATCATACAATTTATCACCGCCCTTTTCGCGCGTTTTCCCAAAGAGATGCATTTGTTTTGCGCGGAACGGCCGGTGATAAATTGCTTTATAGGAACCCAAAGAAAACTTTGGACCGACAGCGGGTAAAACCGGCAGAAAGCTTTCGCTGGGCCGTTTTCGAAGGATTCACAGGTTCCTGCGCGCACAATACAAAAACAAAACCGAAACGGGAAAGGCCCTGGGAGGCTGCAATGAAGAAAGGAACAGAACCAAAGAAAGAGGACGCGCGGCCGCAGCCGTCCGCCGCACCGAAAAGCACGGTAACACGCAGCATGCGCGTGCGCGCCGCGCTGATGGCGGGTGTGTTTATTCTTGTGGGCTTTGGCGCTGTGATTTACAATTTATATCAGCTGCAGATTGTGCAGCACGAAGAGCTGGCGACCCGTGCGGAGAATCAGCAGCTTGCCGATGAGACGATCGTGCCGAACCGGGGTGTGATTTACGATTGCGATATGAAGGTGCTTGCCCGCAGCAACCGCGTGTGGACGGTGGTGGCCTCGCCGCGCGATATGGCAAAGAGCGAAACGGATATCAATATGGTGGCCCAAAAGCTGGCGGAGCTGCTGGAGATGGATGTGCAGGACATTCTGGAACGCCTGGAAAAAACGGACAGCAACTACCAGCGCCTGAAGCGCCAGGTGGAAAAGCCCGTGGCGGATGCCATTACCGAGTGGATCGCAGAGTATAACGCCACAGACGATGGAAAGGATAAACCTATCGTGGGCATCACGCTGGAGCAGGATGCAAAGCGCTATTATCCGTATCAGACGCTTGCCTCCACGGTGATCGGTTTTGTAAACGCGGACGGCGACGGCGTGCTGGGCCTGGAGCACTACTACAACGATCTTTTGAAGGGCACCGCAGGGCGTGTGGTGGGGATGAAAAACGCGTGGGGCTATGACCTGCCGAACGCCTCTTACGAGGCGGCCTACGACGCGCAGGACGGCTACGGCCTTGTGCTGACGATCAACACCAGCATCCAGAGTACGCTCGAAAAATACCTGCAGAACGCGGTGGACCAGTACCATGTGGAAAACCGTGCGGTGGGCATTGTGATGGATGTGAACACGGGCGCCATTTACGCGATGGCCACAATGCCGGATTACAATTTGCAGGAGCCATATACGATCTCGGACCCGGATTTGGCGGCACTGATCGCGGCCATTCAGGACGACGAGGCCCGCGCCAACGAGCGCTATACCGCGCAGTGGGCACAGTGGCGCAATAAGGCAGTGTCGGATCTGTATTATCCCGGTTCTGTATTCAAAACCATTACAGCTGCCGCGGCGCTGGATTCCGGCGCTGCCGCGCTCACCACCACCTACACCTGCTATGGTTCGATCGAGGTGGCGGGCATCAAAATGCGCTGCGCACACACGAACCACGGCACACTGGATTTCTTCGGCGGTCTGGACGGCTCGTGCAACCCGTATTTTGTCACGCTGGGGCAGCGCATGGGCGCGCAGACATTCTGCGACTATATGCAGGCGTTCGGCTTTTACGAGAAAACGGGCATTGATATGGACGATGAGGGAACAACGCAGTATGTCCCGCTCGAACGCATGGGGCCGGTGGAGCTTGCGTCGAGCTCGTTCGGGCAGACAACGTCCACTACGCCTCTGCAGATGATCACGGCGGCAAGCGCTGTCATCAACGGCGGGTATCTGGTGCAGCCGCATGTGCTCAAGCAGATCCTGGACGCGGACGGGAACCTGATCCAGAATATGGAGCCGGAGGTAAAGCGGCAGGTGATCTCGTCCGAAACAAGCGAGACCATGCGCGAGCTGCTGGTGCGCAGCGTGAATCTGACGAATGAGAGCGGCCAGTTTATCGGCGGCAATTCCACCGGCTATATATCCGGCTATAGCGCGGGCGGGAAATCCGGCACGAGCCAGCGCAGTCAGTCGCGCGGGGATGAGGAACAAACCTACTATTCCTCCTATTGGGGCTTTGCGCCGGGAGATAACCCGCAAATCGCTGTTCTGGTAATGCTGGATACGCCGCATGATGAGAATGGTACCTATTACGGCGGCCGTCTGGCCGCGCCCGTGGTAAAGAGCGTGCTGGACGAGGCGCTGCAGACGCTGGGTGTTCCCAAGCAGTACAGCGAAAGAGAGCTCGAAAAAGAGGAGACAACTGTGCCGGACGTGGTGACGAACGGAAAGACCATGGGCCAGCCCGTGAACACGGCATCCAGCACGCTGCGCGATGCGGGCTTTAACGTGGATATCAGCCGCGTAACGGGCGATACAGTGCTGTATCAGTACCCGGCGGCGGGCACGCAGGCGCCGCGCCAGTCTACCGTGATCCTGTATTCCGAGGACCGCACCGACGGCGGAGGAGACCTTGTTACCGTACCGGATCTTGCCGATCTCGGCTATGATTCCGTATGCGCCACACTGCGCAGCCAGGGACTGAACATCCGCGAGGGCGGCGTGATCGGCGGCGGCAAGAACATCATCGCAGTGGATCAGAATATCCCTGCGGGCACGCAGGTGGAGATGGGCACCATCATCGAGGTGACCTTCCACAATACACAGATGCTGGATTGAGTTTTGATTTGCGCGCGGGATGCGCCCGGAGGCCGGTTTTGCGGCTCTTTCGGGCGGCGGCCCGGCAAAAACAGGAAAAAGAGAGGAGCGGCCGGTTTGGATTTAAAAACATTGTTTCGCGATGTAGCATATACCGGCGAACTGCCAAAAGGGGAGGCCTCGCTCGTTACACAGGATTCCCGCCGGGCCTGCCCGGGCGCGGTGTTTGTGTGCGCGAAGGGCCTTACCTCGGACGGGCACGATTATGCGCGTGCGGCGTTGGAGGCGGGTGCAATCTGTGTGGTCACCGAGCATCCGCTGGGCCTTGCGGGAGAGGTGTGTGTGGAAAACGGGCGCAAGGCTTATGCGCAGATGTGCCAAAATTATTTTGGCCGGCCGGCCGGCCGTCTGCGTTTAATTGCCGTGACGGGGACGAACGGCAAAACAACCGTTACCACGCTCATCAAGCAGATCATAGAGCAGGCGGGCCATAAGGCGGGATTGATCGGGACGATCCATACCGAGATCGATACGATGGATGTGCCCGCAAAATTTACGACGCCCGAGCCGTGGGATCTGAATGCGCTGTTCAGCCGTATGGTGCGCGCGGGGTGCACCTTTGCGGTGATGGAGGCCAGCAGCCAGGCGCTCGACCAGCTGCGGCTCTGGGGGCTGCGCTTTGAGGTGGGCGTGTTTATGAACCTGACGCAGGACCATCTCGACTACCACAAAACCTTTGAAAACTATTTTGCCGCCAAAAAGAGCCTGTTCCGGCAGGTGGACAACATGGTGGTGAACCTGGATGACGCCTACGGACGGCGCCTTTTGGAAGAGGTATCCGGCCCGCAGCGCGTGACCTACTCGGCGCAGAACGACGCGGCGGATTACACCGCGCGCGGCATCCGGCTTTCGGCGTCCGGCGTGCAGTTCGAGCTGGTGGGGCGCGGGTTCATCCAGCGCATCCGCTTCCCGATGCCGGGCGGTTATTCCGTAGAAAACGCCCTCGCAGCCGCGGCTGCCGCCGTTGCGCTGGGCATTCCGGCCAAAACAGCCGCCGAGGCGCTCACGTCCTCGCGCGGGGTGCGGGGCCGGTGCGAGGTGCTGTACCATGGGGCATTTACGATTTTGTGTGACTACGCGCATACCGGGGATGCGATCGAAAAGGTGCTCTCCGGCATTGCGCCGTTTGCCGAGGGACGGCTGGTGGTGCTGTACGGCTGTGCGGGCGAGCGCGACGCGCAAAAGCGTCCGCTGATGAGCGCGGCGGTAGCGAAATACGCCGATTTTGCCGTTCTCACCTCCGATAACCCCCGCAGGGAGGATCCGTATGCGATTCTGCGCGACGCCGAGCCGGTGCTGGCCGAATCCGGCAAGCCGTACCTTGTGGAAGTGGAGCGCCGCACGGCGGTGCTGAAGGCGCTGGAAATGCTGCAGCCGGGCGATGTGCTTGCGCTGTGCGGGAAGGGCCATGAGGATTATCAAGCCATCGACGGCGTAACGCTTTATCTGGATGAACACCGCATCGTGCACGATTGGCTGGCGCAAAAAGGGCTGGCGTAAAAAATATTTGGAATTGAAACAAAGGGGAGAGCGTGCAGATGCAACCGATTCAATCAAGCGTTTTGCTGCGGGGGCTGGGCAGCCTGCCGGGCGATCCAAAGATCCTTGCGGTGGCAACGGACAGCCGCGCGGCCGGCCCGGGCAGCTTATTTGTGTGCATCAAGGGCGAGCGTGTGGACGGGCACGCGTTCGCCGCAAAGGCCATCGAGGCCGGGGCGGCGGGCATTGTGGCGCAGCACCCCATACCGGATGTGGATCCGCAGCGCTGCGTAATCGTAGAAGACCCGCTGGACGCGATGATTGCGATGGGCGCAAACTACCGCGCCGGATATCATCCGCTGCTGGTGGGTGTAACGGGCAGCGTGGGAAAGACGACGACAAAGGAATTTTGCCATGCGGTTTTCTCCGCATTCGGCAAAACCTTAAAGACCGAGGGGAACCAGAACAATGAGATCGGCATGCCGAACACGCTGTTCCGCCTGGACGCAGACACGCACTATGCCGTGATCGAGATGGGCATGCAGGGCCTTGGCGAGATCGAAAAGCTGACGCGCGCCGCAAAGCCGGATGGTGCGGTCATCACCTGCATCGGCCGCTCGCATTTGGAACAGCTTGGCACGCGGGAAAATATCCTGCGCGCGAAGCTGGAGATCTGCGACGGCCTGCCGGACGGCGCGCCGCTTGTCGTAAACGGCGACGATGATTATTTGCCGGACGCGTCGATCCGGCCCGGCCTGCGCAAGGTGCTGTTTGCGATCGACAACGAAAACGCGGAGGTGCGGGCACGGGAGATCGTATCCCGGCCGTCCGGTACGCATTTTATCATTGAGGATGCGGTGCACGGCAGTTTTCCCGCGTTTATTCCGGCGATGGGGCTGCACAATGTGCGCAACGCGCTTTCGGCCTATGCGCTGGCCACGCGCCTTGGCCTTTCGCCCGAAACGGCGGCTGTGGCTCTGGCCAATTATCAGACGACGGGGCACCGCCAGCACGTGGTGGAGCACAAGGGCGTAACAGTGATCGAGGATTGCTACAACGCGAACCCGGATAGTATGCGCGCCGCGCTTTTCACCTTGCGGGATTACCCCACGCAGGGCAAGCGCATCGCGGTGCTGGGGGATATGTTCGAGCTGGGCGCTATCACCGAACAGGCGCACGCCGATGTGGGGACGCTTGCGGCGCAGTGCGGCGTCGACCTTCTGCTGACGGTGGGAGAGGCGATGCAGGCGGCGCACAAAAGCGCCCTTGCAAAAGGCGTGTGCGCGCTGCACTGCGAAGACCGCGGAGCGGCGCTTGAGGCCTTGAAAGGGCGCTGCCGGGCGGGGGACGTCGTACTTGTCAAGGCCAGCCACGGCATGGCGTTTGAAAAGATTTTAGAGGGCTTTTACAGCGGCTTTTGAGATAGGAGCGGTTCGGCCTGTGCGGCGAATAAGCAGGGGCCCGTCGAAGGGAGCGCGCAAAGGATACTTCTGTTGCTTTTTCGCGTCAGCCGCAAATGGCAATGCCCGCTCGTAAATTTTTGTTTCTGCCGGAATTTGCCGCATTGGAATTTTAAGCTATACAAAATTCTGCCGAGGGTGTAGAATAGGATACACGGCCGCCACGGGCCGCACCCGGTGCGCCGTGGCACGGAAAGACCGCCGGCGCGCATTTTTGCGCACGGCTTTGCTGGGAGAGTGAAAATATGGAAAAATATGCCCTGATGGCGTCAGCCTTCGGCGCGCTGGCCGTTACGGCGGCGTCCGGGTTATTTATCATCCCCGCGCTGCGCCGTCTGCATTTCGGCCAGACGATCAAGGAGATCGGCCCCACCTGGCACAAAGGGAAAAACGGTACGCCGACAATGGGCGGGCTGACATTTTATCTGGGCGTGCTGTTTGGGGCGGTGCTCGGCTATGTGATGCTGGCCGTCAGCGTGCCGGGCCTTTTGGGCGGCCTGATGTCCGACAGCAGTATCTCGATGCTGCTCGCGATGCTGACGTCATACCTGTTCGGCCTTGTGGGATTTGCGGACGATTACATCAAGGTTGTAAAAAAGCGCAATCTCGGCTTAAAGGCGCGGTATAAGATCATTGCGCAGACGCTCATCACCGGGGGGTATCTCTCGGCGCTGCAGCTGAACGGAACGCTCTCCACGGTTGTGGCGCTGCCGCTGTTTGGGCGCGTGGATCTTGGCTGGGCGTTCTATGTGCTGTCATTCCTGCTCATCATCGGCATGGTGAATGCCGTGAACCTGACGGACGGCATCGACGGCCTCGCGTCCTGTGTGACGTTTGTGGTGATGATGGGTTTCCTGTTTATCGCCAGCCTTTTGGGCAACACTACCATGGCGCTGTTTTCGGCGGCTGTCGCGGGCGGCTGCGCCGGTTTTCTGGCATGGAATTTTTACCCGGCAAAAACGTTCATGGGCGATACGGGCTCGATGTTCCTCGGCGGCGCTGTGGTGACGGTCGGGTATGGGCTCGGCCGGCCGGAGCTGCTGCTCTTCCTTGGCGTGCTCTACCTGATCGAGGCGTTCAGCGTCATGCTGCAGGTGGGCTATTTCAAGCTGACACACGGCAAACGCATCTTTAAGATGAGCCCCATCCACCACCATTTCGAGATGTGCGGCTGGAGCGAGGTGAAGATCGACTGCGTGTTCAGCTTTGTCGCGCTGGCCGGCGTGGTGCTGGGCGGCGTTTTCGTCTACCTTACCTGAGATGCCCTTGGCTCGAGGATTGTATCAGGTTCGATCCCCGGCACCATAATCTCCGGGGAACAGAGGGATAGACACAAATATTCTGCAATCGGAGGGGTTTTATGCCGGGAGCGGTACAGGCAAAAGGGAAAGGGAAAAAACGGCGCGAAGATTGGCTGCTTTGGCTGCGCAGCCAGCCGCGGTCGGATTGGCCGCTGGCGATCATTGTGGTGACGCTGGTGTTCTTTGGCCTTGTGATGCTGTTCAGCGCCAGCTATGCCACGGCATATTACCGCTTTAAAGGCGATAGCTTCCACTTTATCCGGCAGCAGGCGATTTTTGCATTTGCGGGCCTGATCGTTATGTATATCGCCTCCCGCGTGGATTACCACATTTTTCACCGGCTGGCGTGGCCGCTGATGGCACTGACGATCGCCTTGCTGATCATCGTGCTGTTTATGCCGGAGCTGAACCATGCGAAACGTTGGATCTTTCTGCCGGTAGGCGGCAACCTGCAGCCCTCCGAGGTGGCCAAGTTTGCAGTGATCGTGCTGTTTGCGCACATCATCTCGGTGAACCACAAAAAGATGAAGACCTTTGCCTACGGTGTGTTTCCGTTTCTGGTGATCCTTGCCGCCATCGCGGGCCTGATGATTTTGGAGCCGCACCTCTCCGGNACGATCCTGATCCTNGGCATCGGCGGCCTGATGATGTTTGTGGGCGGCACGGGCCTCATCTGGTTNGGCCTTGCGATCGCGGGCGTCATTGNNGCNGTGGGCGGCGCNGTAGTGCTGTTTCCGGATCTTGTGCCCTACGCGATGAGCCGTATTGAAAGCTGGCAGAATCCGTGGGCGGATCCGTTGGGCGACGGCCATCAGATCATCCAGAGCCTGTACGCCATCGGTTCGGGCGGCCTTACGGGGCTTGGCATCGGCAATTCCAAGCAAAANCATCTGTATCTGCCCGAGCCGCAGAACGACTTTATNTTTTCCGTTGTCTGCGAGGAGCTNGGTTTTATCGGGGCGCTTTTGGTGGTTTTTCTGTTTATGGCGNTGCTGCTGCGCGGGATCTATGTGGCGTGGCACGCAAAGGACAAGTTCGGCTCGATGCTCGTGGTGGGCGTGATCGTACAGGTGACGCTCCAGGCGGTGCTGAATATTGCCGTGGTAACAAAGACGATTCCGAACACGGGCATCAGCCTGCCGTTTTTTTCATATGGAGGTACCTCGCTGATGATGCTGCTGGGCGAGATGGGCGTGGTGCTCTCGGTTTCCCGGCAGGGAAGCGAGGAACGGGCATAGCGGTGGAGAGCGAAGTTTTGCCGCATTTTTACAAGAGAAGCTCTGGGTCAATTATCAGGATCTGTGCGGTGATCCATTCAGATGCTCTCAGAAAAGAAAAGGGGAAAGCATATGCGCATTCTGATCGCTGCCGGCGGCACTGCCGGACATATCAACCCGGCGCTCGCCATTGCGGGCGCGATGCAAAAGCGCCATCCCGATGCCGGGATCCACTTTGCGGGACGGCGCGGCGGAATGGAATACGGTCTTGTCACAAAGGCCGGATATGCGTTCCATCCCATTGAGGTGAACGGCATCCAGCGCCGCCTGACGCCGAAAAATATCGTGCGCAATGTGGTGGCGCTGTATCACCTTGCGCTCAGCGCGCCGCGCGCGGACGCCATTTTAAAGGAAGTGAAGCCCGATCTGGTGATCGGCGCGGGCGGGTATGTCAGCGGCCCGGTGGTGCGCGCCGCGGCCAAAAAGGGCATCCGCACGGCAATTCATGAGCAAAACGCGTTCCCCGGCGTGACGAATAAGCTGCTTGCAAAGCAGGCCGATTTGGTGTTTGCCGCCATGCCGGACGCCGTACAGCGCCTTGGCGTGCCGGAAAAAACCACCGTCACGGGCAACCCCGTGCGCGAGGAGATGTTCTGTCAGGATCGCCCGGCCGCGCGCCGGGCCCTGGGGGCAAAGGACGGGCAGATCGTGATCATTTCGTTTGGCGGCAGCCTTGGCGCGCAGGTGCTGGGGGAGCGTGTGGCCGAGCTTGCGCAGTGGGAGCTTGCCAACCGTGATTTCATCCATATCCATGCCACCGGCAGCATCGAAAAGGCGGATTTTGCAGCGCTGGCCGCGCGGCTCGGTATTGATCACAGCCCGAAATTCATCATTCGCGAGTACATCGACAATATGCCGCAGCTTCTGGCGGCAGCCGATCTCGTCATCAGCCGCGCGGGTGCGCTCACGCTGGCGGAGATCGCGGCGGTGGGGCGCGCCTCGGTGCTGATCCCCTCGCCCAATGTGGCGGAAAATCATCAGTATCACAACGCGATGCAGCTGCAAAAGCTGGGCGCGGCGGTGGTTGTGGAGGAAAAGGATCTGACGGGCGAGGGCCTTGTCGAGATTGTCGACCGCCTCACCGGGGACGCCGCCGGCCTGATGGAAATGGGCATGAAGGCCCGCGCGCTGGCGCAGCCCGATTCTCTGCAGAAAATCTGCGATCAGCTGGATAAACTGCTGGAAAAGACGCCCTAAATTTGCTTTTTTAACACAAAAGCCCCGTTTTGCATAGGATGGTGCACAACCAACCAATGGGGAACGGGGTGCGCGAAATGAATGCTTTGACCGTTTGCGGCACACGCGGATTATTTGGCAGTGTGCGGATACCGGGTGCGAAAAACAGTGTGCTGCCGATGCTGGCGGCATCGGTGCTTTGTCACGGCATGGTGACGCTTACAAATGTGCCCTGCCTTTCGGACGTGGCCGTCTCGGTGCGCATCCTGCGCAGCATCGGGTGCAGGGTGGTGCACAAAAGCGGATGCATCTCCGTCACGCCGCCGGAAATGCCCGGCAGCGCGATCTCCGACGATCTGATGCGCACAATGCGTTCCTCGCTGTTTTACCTTGCGCCGCTTTTGGTGCGCACGGGCCGTGCCGAGATCGGGATGCCGGGCGGATGCCGTTTGGGGGCGCGTCCCATCGACCTGCATCTCTCCGGCCTTGCGCAAATGGGTGCGCGGGTCGAGGAAAAACAGGACGGTTCGCTGACGCTTTGCGCGCCGGACGGCCTTTCGGGCGCGGACATCACGNTGCGTTTTCCCAGTGTGGGCGCCACCGAGACGCTTTTGATGGCGGCTTCGGCCGCGCGCGGCGATACGATTCTGCGCGGCGCTGCCACGGAGCCCGAGGTGACGGATCTTGCGCGTTTTTTGCAAAGTGCCGGGGCGCATATTACCGGCGTGGGAACGCGCACGCTGCGTGTGCGGGGCAGCGACTGCCTGATGGGCGCGCGCTATGATGTGTGCCCGGATCGCATCACCGCCGCCACCGTACTGTGTGCCGTGGCGGGCTGCGGGGGAGAGGTGCTGCTCACCCATATCCACAGCGCACACCTTACGCAGGTGCTGCAGGTGCTGCGCAGCGCAGGGTGTATGATCTCCGCATCGGGGGAGGATTCCGTCGCGCTGGCCAGCGACGGTGCGCTGCACGCGGTAAACGAGCTGAAAACAGACGTGTATCCGGCATTCCCCACCGATGCCGCGCCGCTTTTCGCGGCGGCACTGCTGCGCGCACGGGGTGAGAGCATGGTGACGGATACGATTTTTGAAAATCGCTTTGCCTGCGCACAGGGCTTTGCGGCGCTTGGCGCCAAAGTGTCCCTGAAGGACCGCACGCTGTGTGTGCACGGTGTGGAACGGCTGCGGGGTGCGCAGCTGCACGCGCCCGATCTGCGCGGCGGCGCGGCCCTGGTGATCGCGGCCATGCAGGCCGAGGGAGAGAGCAGGATCACCGGCGTGGAGCATATCAGCCGGGGATACGAGGATATCGCGGCACTGTTTGCGCCGCTCGGGGTAAAAATCGGTTATGGAAGCTTTGAATAACGCACCGCGCGCGTTTTGGCGGCTTTCAGGCCGAAAGGGTAATCCGTTTACAGATCAGGCACAATGAAGCGGAATATGCCATGGTTTGATGCGCCGGGATTTGATGCATCGAGATCAGATATATCAATTGAATCAGAGCTTTTCGATGTTCGATTGTTTTGCTTAAAACAGGAACTGGAAAATAAAATAGAAACCGGAAAAAAGGCTGCCGGCCGGGTCGCGCTGTGCAGAGCATTCCGGGAGCATCGTGGAAAATACATAAAAAGGAAGTGGAAGGCGTGGCACTCAAAACGACGCCGAAAAAGCCCGTTTATCCAAAGCAGGAACAGCCGCGCCGTCCCAAGCCGACACGTCCTGTTTATCCGCCCAGCGCCGAAGCGCAGCGTGCGCCGCGCCGCAGTGCAGATAAACGCGTAATCTTCGATTACGAGAAAGAAATGTCGCGCGGCAAAGCGCCGCATACGAAAACAGGGCAGCCCGCCGCGCCGTTTGTAAATCTTACGCCGTCCCGGCCCGAAAACGCACCGTCTGTGCAAAACGCCTTTGCCGCAGGAGCGGGGCGAAACGAAGGAGCGCGGCGCGAGGCGGCCGCGCAAAATACGCCGCGCCGCACCGCGCCGCCAAACGGCGGCAGCCCGCGCGCGGAGCGGCCGCCGGCCGCACATCGTCCGGCAGCCGCGGCATCTCCGGAGCCTTTGAATTTCCCGGCGCAGCGGCCGCCGCGCCGCCCTTCCCAACCCGGCCGTACTGCGCCGCCTTCGCCGGGGGCACGTCCGCCGAGGCCGGGGCAGGCGAAGCAGGGCAGGAAGCCGCCGAAAAAACGTCCGCCTCCAAAGCGCCGGCCCAAACAACCGCCGCGCCCGCTTACACCGCGTCAGCTTCGCCGCCGCCGCATACGGCGTGCAGCTTTGGCCGGCCTGCTGGCCGTGATTTTGCTCGGGGTGGGGCTTTGGGCCTCGGCGACGGTACTGTTTAAGATCTCCACCGTCACCGTGGAAACGCCGGAGGGTGAGGTTGCATACGATGCAAGCCAGATCACGGCGGCTTTCGGCCATACACAGGGAGAAAACCTGTTTGGATTCAGCGCAAAGGAAACACAGCAGAACATCGCCGCCGCGCTGCCGTATTTGGAAAATGTCCAGATACGCCGCCGGCTGCCGGATACCGTGATCATCGCCGTCACCCCTGCGGTGGAGGCGAGCGTGGTGGAGAGTGTGTCCGGCTGGGCGGTGTTGAGCCAAAGCTACAAGGTGCTGCGTCTGGAGGCCGGCCCGCCCGAGGGGTTGGTGCGCATCAACGGTGTGCAGGCAGACGCCCCTGCGCCCGGCCAGCCGGTNAAGCTGACCGAGGAGGACAAGCTGCCTTTGCTGCAGACACTTTTGGAGAAAACAGCCGCACAGGGCCTTGCGCCGATCGATGAGATCGATCTTTCCAATACGCTCGAAATCAGCTTTTTGTATCAGGGACGTATCCGCATTGTGCTGGGTACGTCGAACGATCTGGATTATAAGCTGAAATGGGCATGGCGCATGGTGACGCCGGGCGAAACAAGCGACAGCCTGAGCGAAACCGACCGCGGCACGCTGGATGTGAGTGCGCGCGGGGAGGACGGTCTTGGCCGGGCGCGCTGGCGCGCCGGCGTATTATGACGGCGAAAGGGAGGGACGCGTTTTCCAAATCTCGTTTTTATTTTGTATTGCCGGCGGATATGTCTGATAAAATTTGGTGGCATGCTGTTTTGAAATATGGCCGGCAATAAACGACAGCCGAAAGGAAGTTTTTCTAAAAAACACATTTTTTTGCCGGATTGTGTGACATTGATTTGCATATAAATATGCGCCGCCGGCGCCAAATATTTCGAAAAGTCTTTAATTTTATGAATATTCNGCAAATGACTATTGAAATCGTTTTGAAAATCTGTTATTCTTATATGTGATACAGCGTTTATTCTGTCATAGGGGGAGTTTTGAGTGGCATTTATCCTCGACGAAGAGTTACAAAATATAACGAACATCAAGGTGATCGGGGTCGGCGGCGGCGGCGGAAACGCCGTAAACCGCATGATGAAGAGCGGCCTGAAGGGCGTGGAATTCATCAGCATGAACACCGATCAGCAGGTTTTGATGGATTCCAAGGCGACGCAGAAGGTACAGCTTGGCGTAAAGCTGACAAAGGGGCGCGGCGCGGGTGCCGACCCGGAGATTGGCCAGCGCAGTGCCGAAGAGAGCCGTGATGAGATCGCCAATGCCCTGCGCGGCGCGCAGATGGCGTTTATTACCGCCGGTATGGGCGGCGGCACGGGCACGGGCGCCGCGCCCGTGGTGGCGGAGGTTGCCAAGGAACAGGGCATCCTCACCGTCGGTATCGTNACAAAGCCGTTTGCGTTTGAGGGCCGGCGCAAGATGGAATTGGCCGAGATCGGCGTGGAGGGCCTTCTGGAGCGTGTCGATTCCCTGATTGTGATTCCGAACGAGCGNNTGAAGCTGATCAGCAAAGAAAAAATTACATTGCTCAACGCGTTTGAGGCTGCGGATAACGTGCTGCGGCAGGGCGTAGAGAGCGTTTCTGCTCTTGTAAATAAACCGGCGTTCATCAATCTTGATTTTGCGGATGTNCGCAGTGTCATGAAGGACGCGGGCTACGCGCATATGGGCGTCGGATCCGGCAAGGGCGTGAATAAAGCGGAGGAGGCGGCATATGCTGCTATTTCNAGCCCCTTGCTCGAAACGAGCATCGCCGGTGCGCGCGGCGTGATCATCAGCATTACCTCGTCGCCGGATATCGGTCTGGACGATGTGGACAAGGCCGCCGAGCTTATCACAAGCTCCGCGCANCCCGAGGCCAATATCATCTGGGGCGCNTCGTTCGACGAAAANATGAAGGACGAGATGTGCATTACCGTGATTGCCACGGGCTTTGATGCGGGAATGCCCGAATACGACCCGATGGCGTCGAATGCCGCGGCAAACTATAACGGACAAGCTGTNTTTGCCGCAAATACGGCTGCCGTGCAGCCGCCGATGGGNTATANGCAGNCNGTGGCGCCTGCCGCGCCCGTGGTGGAGCCGGCGGCNCCTGCGCCTGCGCCGGAAGAAGATTATAAAAACGATATCGATGCGCTTCTCGATTTGCTGAACAATAATAATCGCGGAGGCATTTGAACGGCCGAAACAGGNATTTGACAAAGCATGGCAGATTTGCCCGCAGGCAGACACAGATAAAAACAAAAGCGGGGTGAAAACCCCGCTTTTTTGGACAGAATATGTTCAAAAAGACGGCCGGATACAGCAAGGTGAAAGGGGGCGCGCTTGTGCAGACACGGAATGATTATGATCTTCGGGAGGATAACGGGGGAGCTTCGTTCCGGTTCGACCCGGATCTGCGTTTTCATACGGAGCTGTTNGGCTTCGACCGGGTAGAGGTGCTTTCCTATATCGAGCGTATTTCTGCGGCAAATGAGGAAAAAGCGCGCGCCCTGGAGGAGACNATCACCGCGCTGCAGCACGATTTGACAGGCGCGCACCGGCAGGGCAGCGTACTGGAACAAAAGGCAAATCAGGTGTTCAGCGAGTTGGAATTCCAGAAAAAACGCGCCGAAGATGCCGTTGCCGAGGCGGCCGTTTTGCGCACGGAGATGGATAAGGCCAACGACGAGATCGCGGCGGTGCGCAGCCGTTTGTTTGCGCAGGAACAGGAAAACGAGACGCTGCGAAANGATAATACCCATTTGAATGAGACGGTGGCGGATTTGACGCGCGCTTTGCAGCAGCGCGGTATGGCGCAGCCGGAGTGGAGAGTGGAGAACACAGGGTTTGCAGATGCGGAAAGCGAAAAGCAGCTTCTGCAGCAGGCACAACTGAAGGCGCGCGGGATCCTGCGTGCGGCGGACGAGAAGGCACAGGCCCATATTGAACGGGCAAAGCAGGACGCAGCGGCGATTGTTGCAAAAGCGCAGCAGCAGAGCAGCACCGTGCACGCCGATCTGGAAGAATCCGCAGGGGGCATCGCCGCCAGCATCGCCGTGCTGAAGGCACAGCTTGCAGAGGTTGACGCAAAGATCCTTGCCGCAACAAGCGACCTGCAAAAAGCCACGGACGGCATTGCTGCCGCACTGAATGATACAGATCAAAGCCTTTCGGCATGGAATTCACAGGGNAAAAGCGTTCCCGCCGCCGCGCCGGCCGCTGCGGTGCAGCCGCAGGCGGCAGCGCAGCAGGCGATACTGCAACAGCAGCCGGCAATGCCGCAGACGATGCCGCAACAGCAGCCGCTGCCGCAGCAGATNTCTGGTGCACCGCCGATGCAGGGAGAACGGCCCGGATTTTATGAGAGCATCCGGCGCGAGGAAGACGCATATTATAACGCGCTGCGCCGTGTACAGTACGAGGATGCGCTGCGCCAGCGGATTTATGAAGAAGAGCTGCGCCGTGCCCGTGCGGATGCCGCGGCGCAAGGTGAGGATCAGGCGGCCCGGAGGGNGCAAAAGGAAAAGCGAAAACAGGCGGCGCAGCCGTTGCTTCCCGGGATGCCGCAGTCGCCGGACACCGACCGGGAGGCGGCGCGTCCGCGTTATCGCGAAACAAACGGCCAGCCGCTGCCGCAGCGTGCGGTGCAGACCGAGGGGAACCGGTCTCCGGCNATCCCGCGGGAGCAGTATGATGCAATGCAGTATGAAAATCGCGTCGGCATGCACAGCGCATATCCCGAGGTGCCCGAAATGTCACCGCAGCCCGTGGTGCAAAAGGTAGAGATTCCGCAGGTNCCCGCGGCAAAGCAGCCGGATTCCGATGCACAGGTGATTTTTGGCAAACCGCATGCGCCGCGCGCAATGCCGTTTGCGCCGTTCGATCCCTATACGCCGCATACCGCCCCTTATATCGAGCCGGAGGCGGAGGCCGCGCGCATTTTGAATACGCCGCCCCCGCCGCCGCCGCGCGGCACGGAGGCAAGGCGTCCGTATGTGCCGCAGCCGACGCCCATCGCTCCCAGTGCTCCGCTGTCAGAGCCGTATGTGCAGCCGTCCGCAATGGTGCTGGCCGGAATGCCGCAGACACAGCCGGGCGAATCGCGTTCACCCGAGCCTGTGATCATCCCGTATTCCATGCCTATCCCCAAGCGGGAAGCGCAGAGCGCGGCGCAGGAAGCGCCGCCCGAAGNACTTCATACGGGAAAAGCCTCTGCCGTCGCTTTTGAACCCGCACGGACGCATACAGATCCCGCATCGGCGCAGAAGGGACAGGCTTCGGCGCTTTCGGATGATCTGCTGAACCATTTAAACCAGCTGCTCAACGGAGAGCCGAAGCAGGAATAAACGTATATTTGCCGCAGGC
The DNA here is from genome assembly GCA_014799685.1 of Subdoligranulum sp. Taxonomy (GTDB): domain Bacteria; phylum Bacillota; class Clostridia; order Oscillospirales; family Ruminococcaceae; genus Ruthenibacterium. The sequence goes on from JAAVHN010000026.1 coordinate 51,739, forward strand.
CGGCAAATCCTATGGGGGGAACTGGGGGCCTGTTTTGGNGATTTCCATGCGATGTGAGCCCGCGTGGCTCCTGGGCCGCTTTTCATATGATTTGCTTATGCTCTGTTTTTACAGCCGTACGACTTTTCGGAAAGGGGAAATAAAAAAATGGCACTTCATGTTACAACACAGGATTTTGAATCGCAGGTGCTGCAGGCTTCCGGGCCCGTGCTGGTGGATTTCTGGGCAGAGTGGTGNGGCCCGTGCCGGATGCTTGCGCCGGTGCTGGAGCAGCTGGAGGCGGAGCGGCCCGATATNCGGATCTGCAAGGTGAATATCGACGAGGAGACGGAGNTTGCGCGCCGCTTNGGGGTCATGAGCATTCCGACGGTGATCCTGTTCGGGGACGGACAGGANAAAAACCGCAGCGTCGGCCTTGTGCCGAAGGAACGTCTGCTGATGCTGCTGGATTGATATTTTACAATCAGGCCGGCCAATCAGAGGAAACACTGGATTGATTCCATGGCATAATTTGGCGAAAAAGCTGACAAGCTGCATTCGAATTTGNTCCGTTGATCGATCCAGANCNCCNAAGAAAGCGCTGTGAGAGCGCNAAGAGAAAAAGGCCGCGCAGAACGCCGGAAAATGGCGTCTGTGCGGCCAACTGCTTTTTTATAACCNCCCATTCGGCTTTGCATTGATGAGCCGGTGCGCCGCCCGTGAATCGCCTGTGCTTTCCCCGGGTTTTTATGCGCGGCGATGCATAACCGGATTGGGNCTTTTATAATAGGGGGAATGCGTCATAAANTATGCCGGTTTTCCGGCCTTTCAGCGGCGGTTAACCCCACTTGTGCCCTTTTCCACAAGATAGGTGGCTTCCAAATCCGCCAGATGCAGCTTTACGGCCANCGGATACTCNTCAAACGCATTGCTGATGGCANANCTGCCGCCNCGCGCGGCNTCGTCNAAGCCGCCCATATGCCAGCGGATTGCAACGGCCTCCGCGGGCTTCAGCCGGATAAAGCGTTCGATCAGATAAACGCTCTTTTCACCGTGCCCGTAGGGAAAAGCATCCTGCACATTGTAGGTGGGCACTTTTTCCCACTTCCCGGTGACATCGTCCTTCACATTGCGAAAGCCGGCTTTGTAATAATTTGCCTTGCACAGGTCATGCAGCAGAGAGATGAGGGTGAAGCTCTCTTTGTTTTCCTCCTCGGTGTAAAAGCGATTCATCAGCACATTGTATACATTGATGCTGTGCATCACAAGGCCGCATTCACAGGCGCCGTGAAAGCGNGTGGAGGCCGGCGCNGTNTAAAAATCNGTCGTTTCCAGCCACTTCAAAAGCTGCTGTGCACCGGGGCGTGTGACATTTTCCGTAAAAATGCGGATAAATTCGTTTTTGTAGTCCATCATTCGATCTCGAGCTCTTCCAAAATGTCTTTCAGCGTCGACAGTTCCTCGGCAGACAGGCTGATGCCCTTGCCCATCTTGCTGTTGTCCGGCGACCAGTCGCGAATATCGTATTTGGGGGCACGATCGTTCCAGCTCACCATGTTCAGCTGGCGCTGCCATCCATTGGCGCTTTGAGAGAGCACCGCAATGCGCTCGGTAATTTCGTATTTGAATTCAGCCATCGTAAAACGCTCCTTTGATGATAGATGATGAAATTCCGGGAAAGCAGGCGCANGCCCGGAAATTCCATACAGNATATACTATGATACCGGATTCCGGATGGAAAAGCAAGCATTTTATTGTGTTTCACCATTTCTGTACGCAGGGGGAGAACAAATTTCAAATATTATGGGAAGGACTATGAGCAGTATCTGACGGATCTGNACACGGCCGATGAAAGCATTGGCAATTTCGCTGCCGGTATTGTAACGAATCGTGCGTTATGATAAAATAATTGCAGGCGGTTATTTTACGCTATTGCAATGTTGTTGAAGGGGGCGGTCGAGATCGTAAACGGGAAAGCGGTACCTATCAAATGCGCCCGGNAATGGATCCAGAGCCCCCGCAGGAAACCGATTTAGAAAACGAAAAAGGAGCGGAATGATGTATAAAAATATCGAAAAGCAGACGAANCTGCAGCTGAAGGATCAAATCGGCTACCAGCCCGGACAGGTTGTGAGCAAAACGCTNGTGCAGAATGNTGCGGTGAGCATGACACTCTTTTCCTTTGACAAAGGGGAGGAAATTTCCACCCACGCCTCCGGCGGGGACGCGATGGTGATCGTGCTGGAGGGAACCGGACGCTTTACGGTCGGCGGCGAGGTGTTTTTGCTGAACGAGGGAGAAGCATTGATCATGCCGAAGGATGTTCCGCATGCCGTATACGGCGAAGAACGCTTCAAAATGCAGCTGATCGTTTCGTTTTGAGGATGCTGCCGATTTTTTTCGATCCATATCTGAAATTTCCCTGGCTGCACCGCAATNTCAGAAAGGAGAACCCGCAGTATCTGCTCAACAATACGCTTACACCGCTGATGTACGCGGCCAAAACTTTATAAAAATGAGATCGNNTTTCCAGAGCCAATTTTCNGGAGATGACGGGCGGCTGAAAATCAAAAGCACCGGCCCTCAACAGGCCGGTGCGATGTAACAAAAGAAAGAGGGGAGATCTTTTTGAAAAAATTGTTCGCAATCATCATGGCACTGGTGATGGTATTCTGTCTCGCCGGCTGCGGCGTGAACATCGCTTCCATCACCCTGCCCGATTCGCTCGACCTTGATGTCGGCGAATCTGCTGACGCGGCAATCACCTTTGCTGCGGATAAGGAAGGAGCCAGCCCCGACAAGCTGGCGGAAGCCGCCGGAAAGCTGGAGCTGGTGTGGACATCTTCCGATGAAACCGTGGCTACTGTGGATGCCGGTGTCGTGACCGCTGTGGGCGGTGGGGACGCCGTTATTTCCGTTGCTACCGCAGATGGAAATCTGAGCGCCTCNGTAAAGGTCAATGTGAATGTCCCGCTCGTAGACATCGAAGCCTACGACATGACGATGACCACGCTGGATACCGGGATGGACATTGAGTATGCGCTCATCCCCGAAGACGCNATGATTGACGGTGTGGATTTTGCTGTACTGGATGAGTCCGTGGTCACGACGAAAGACAGCAAGGTTTCCGTCGTAGCCGCCGGCCAAACCGAGCTGACGCTCTCTTCTGGGGACATCTCCAAGACGGTCAAGGTNACTGTGCTGCAAGCGCCGGCNGAACTTACGGTGGAAGANGTATCCGTCCGNGTNGGNAATGGAGNNGCTCTNGTAATNGGACTTGGNNTNGACGANGGTGTGGAACCCGAAGTCGGTACGGACTTTACCTACGAGACTGCCGACGAACGTATCGCCACGGTGAATGANGATGGTTATGTGACCGGTGTCAGCGCCGGTAAGACCGAAGTGACCGTGACCAACGAGATTGGACAGAGCTGCACGGCGACGGTGGAAGTGACCAACGCGCCGGCCAATACGCGCCCGGTACAGACGGCTGGCACCTCTGGCGGTTCGGCAGCCGGAACAGGAACGTCGTCCGGTGGCGGAACTTCTGGCGGTGGTGGCGAAGCCCCTGCGCCGGCACCCGCACCTGCGCCGACTCCGCCCCCCGCGCCTTCGGAGCCACAGCATTACCACGGAAATGGGTCGGATGCGGGAACGTGTCCTGTTTGCGGGGCAGGGTATTCGCCGACAATTCCTGATTATGTTGAAAGACCGGAAGGAATTGGCGGAGATTAAGATGGAGCGACGGAGCAGCGTGGGGGGCGGATAGGCTTCCATTTTCATTTTTGGAACGGATACGCTTCGTCCGTTTTATCCCCACCTGTTTAGTTCTATAGAAAGCGCCCTGTGCACAGGTCGAGAGTTGAAATAAATTATGCAGACGCCATCTGGATAAACCAGAATATTAGGAAGCGCTCCGCACAGAAAGTTTTTAGGGACGGATACGCTTTGTTTTGGGACATATGAGGGCATTCGCTGCTGCTTTCGCCCCCCTGAAATTCTGCTTGTAATGTTTGCATAAAAATAATTGTGGGGCGGCTTTTGCCGCCCCGATTTTTTATACTCGCTGCATGACTTCGCCGCAGTCAATGCAAAGGATGTGCACTTTCTTTGTAGCCCGCACGCTGTTGCCGCAGCAGGGGCAGGCATATTTGCGATGGGTGCAGGCCGCACGATTTGCGGCACCCAAATGTCAAGCCCAAGACACAAATTTTTTGCATTATACATGGGAATATTCTCTGGTTTCCCCCCAATACTAATAGCCAGGGATATGTAAAGGCAGGGAGGCAACAAATTATTATTTCCAAATCCCAGCAAAGAAAGAATCTATACTACTAACAGTAGTCATCGCTTGCATCGTTTTCTGATAATCAGAAAGATTATTATTCTCTGCCGTATGATAAACCGCAAGCGCTTTATTCTTTTTAGACTCCCACAACTTTTCGATATCATATTCCCCCGCAGAACCGATCTTTTTTGCAGTCACAATATACAGTGTGACAAATCGATGGGGCATTATATCGTGATCACATGCCCATCCGTTACCATTTAATAGTTCCTCAATTTCGCTATAACTGTAAGGAACAGCATAATGCTCTGCATAGAGAAGCGGCTCCATATCAATTACATATAACCGTCCATCAGTAGCCAGTTTCCTCTCAACTTGTCTTAATATTTCTCGAAACGCTGGAGGTGTGATTTCATGAATTACATTCGCCAGGATAATCGCATCAACGCTGTGATCCGTAACATCCTCATAAGTATTTATAGCATGAACCATCGGATTATTTGAGAATCTTTCTTCTGTTCTCTTATGTTGTTCTAAATCGAGATTGTAAAGATACCATTCCGCATTACTTTTTCCAGCTTTTTCAAGTTCCTCTTTAATCCTCCCATAACCCGCGCCAATATCCAATATACGCATTCTTTTGCCAATATTCATTGCCAGCATCTGACTTTGCTTATCCGGTAAAGAAGATCTTGTCACCCCAACAGGTGCATTTGCTGTCCGCATTCCACTGATAATACGATATGCCTTTAATTCTACCTCATCCTGATAATATCTTGATAGCTTCAGTAATTGCATATCCCTACTATCAAAAAGTTTATAGGTGTTCGTAATTTTGTCGAAATCAGTCTCCAAATCATATACTGTTCTTCTGAAAGCCCGCGTTGTTGGCCGATATTCTATTGGTTCTCTATCTTGTGGAAAACAGCCACTTTCGTCAAGTTCCATATAAAAGATTCTGTCGACATATTCCGAGAAGATAACATGGGGATGGTGTGTGGATAATATACATTGTCTTCCGCTTTCCCTAATAATATCCAACACTTTAGAGATAAAGAACGGATGCATATGGTTTTCCACTTCATCAAGAATAACGAAACAGGACTTCTGATAATAGAGATTAAGCAGAAGATAAAAAACAGTTTTCTGACCGTCACTCCATTTACTTTGGGTTGATACATACCCATCCGGACTTACCAGCACAAATTCAAAGCAAATCTCATCCCTCTTTTCATGGAAGAATTGGTAGTATAACCGGTAACCTTTTACAATAGATTCAAATTGCTTTACTAATGGATGACTTCCCGGGCATGGGAAACATATCTTGGCTTCAGCTTCAATATCCTTCAACAATTCCATGCGTTCTTTCCAGGCGGACATGTCAGCAAAAGTATCAATAGAAATGTCAGCGCTTGTAAACGCACATTCATAGATGAAGCGAAGTGTACTGGAAAACAGTTCTACCGGGCCATCAGATGGGGCGACCTCTTTCCGCTTCGTATTTGTGAAATGAAAGCTGCCGCATCGATCCTTTTGTTTCCATATTTTACCATAAAAAAGTGCAATAGAGCCATTAAGTCCATCATCCTTCTCCATTGTCTCGATGTTGAAACTACCGTCCTTTACTCCTCGATAGAGCGCTTCAAGCTTATTTAGAATATAGCTTTTCCCAACACTATTCTCTCCACAAAGAAGATGAACCGTTCCTCTTGTTGCAGGTACAAGGAAATTAATTGGTGAATTTGCACCTGGAATTCTTAATGAGGTTACATATCTTCCCATTGTTTGAACTGTCCTTTCTGCAAACTTGAAAATATAGATTGTTCAAAGTGGTGGTATTAGCTGGATACAAAAAACGCAGTCCACACCCAGATAGTGCCACAGGTTTAATTAACACAGATATTTCGCTTACTGCCATCTACTGTGATTTTTTGCTTGTTTTCATGTGCTATTCCTTACTTAATGGATTTACTGTTAGCAAATAATCCATCATGGCATATTTCCAGATTCGGTTCCTTCCACTGCTTCCTTCCTGTTGAATAAGCTGAGCTTCCCGCAGAATGTATAAAGCCCTTCATCATCCCATGTAGAAACCCAAGTTTCTGATGTGTATCGGCTAATAGCGCAGCAAGTTCGTCGTCCATTTTGTATAGGCGACCTTCTCTTAAAGGACGCGGAGTAAATGTATAGTAGGTAAATGTTGGATCTCGGCTATCTTGATGGGGAACATATTCCCCGGTGTGCGGCCACATAGTAAAATTTCCTGTCAAAATCGATTGTTTCATTATATCACAGATTAAGAGATAATAAAAGTACAATTCCTCAATTTATTTCAAAAATCGAGGAATTGTACAATATAGAAGGTAGTTTGGACTCCATGACTTAGACACACCTGCGGCTCCCTGATGCTGGAGAGCGGAGCAAGCGTAAAGATAGTGCAAATGTTCCTCGGGCATGAAGACACGGAAACGACACTTCGCTTTTACGCGGGTACAAACGCAAAGAGCTTGCGCGCCGCATCCAATGTACTGTCCGCCACACTGGAAACAGGAAAAATATCAAAAGAAGCGCTGTCTGCGGGGTGCGTATCCTGACGCTCCAGAAAAATCGAAAAATTGTTGACACTTTTGTTGACAATTCCCTGGAAACGGGACAAAATGAAAAACCGCCCGACAGCCGACAAACGGCTGAATCAAGCGGTTCTTCATTGGTCCGAGTGGCGAGAGTCGAACTCACGGCCTCTTGAACCCCATTCAAGCGCGCTACCAAACTGCGCTACACCCGGACATTGCCGCCCATCTTGGCGGCAATCAATATTATACGGCATCCGTTTTGATTTGTCAATCCCTTTTTGGATGAAAAATGCGCCGAAAATGCGAAAATGCGGCACGGATCAGAGGAAAAACATCGAGAAAAAAGCACCGGAACCGCGCGGAAAAGATGCCAAAAAACATGCGGCAACGGGATACAGCCGGAGGGGGGAAGATATGTGTTATCGCAGCACCCACGCCCGCAAAATGAAAAGCAGAAGCATATGGGCGGGATAAAACGCATAACAAAAAAGCCGGAACGCTTTGCCGTGCAGCCCCTGCCGTCCCCGGTAAAGCCAGATCGGGATAAGCGCCAAAAGTGCAAGGCCCTGCTGGAAGACCTCGATCTCATAGCCGAAAAGAGAAAACGCGTAGTAGTAGCCGCCCAGCAGCGCGACATTTAAAAAATACATGCACAGAAATTGACCAAGCCGGTTTTTCCAGTTTTGCCCTTTGAAAAAATAGAACGTCAATACCGTCAGCACGCCGGCGCCGAAATAATCAAGCAACGCCGCGTAGCCGAGCAGAAAGCCCAATAGAATCAGCGCCGCGCACGCGGGCACGGCGAAAACAGGGCGGAGGCGCGCCCGGCATTTTTCCATCAACGCGATTGTCAGCAGCGCGAGCAGAAAGGTCCAGAGCACATTCTGATGATAGGGGTAAAGCACGCTGCCGCCCACCATCAGGTTGAAGGGAATCTCGGACAGCAGCGCCCAGCCGAGCAGCCGCAGCAGGTAGCGGCGCAGGCTGTGTGTGCGGCGAAAGCCCTCCGCTGCCAGAAAAGCAAAAATCGGGAACGCGAGCCGCCCAATGCAGGTGAGCCATTCCTGCGCCGGGAAAAGCGTCGCCCAAAGGTGATCGCACAGCATCAGCCCCATGGCGAGCATATGGAGGCCGGCCGAGCTGATATCCGGTTTGCGGCTGCGGTTCATGGAAAAACCCCTTTTCTTTACGGTATGATTCAAATGGGAGCTGTCCTGTGCGGCAGGTTTTTTCAAGCCGTCACGCAGAAAAGCACCCGGGAGGGTAACGCCTATAGTATATCACACTCTGCCGTTTTCCATCAAACCTTAAAATCTTGAAACATTGCAAAATCTTAGCGGATTTGCTGCATAAAAACCATAAAATGGCAAAAAATTTATCAAAAATTGAAAAATTGAAAAAAATCTGGAATAAGGGTATACAAAAGGCGCGGCTTATGGTATATTGTTAAAAGTTTGGGCTTGGAAAGGCTCGGTTTGTGCCCGAAAAGGCCCGGCGCAAAAAAACACAGGAGGAGTACATATGGGAAAGCAAGGAAAGAAACCGGCGCTTTCGCTGGCGAAAAAAATGGGCATCTCTTTGGTTTGCGGCCTTGTGGTTGGATTGCTGTTATTGTTCGCGAGGGAGTCTTTGACAAGCTCCGGGAATGCAGCGCTTTGGGGCACCATCAATAATCTTCTTTTTCAGGACATCACCGCCGCCGGAGCGGAAAGCGCAATTGGTATTTTCTATTTGATCGGTCAGCTGTTTATCCGTGCTCTTCAGCTTATTATCGTACCGATGGTATTCACTTCCATTACATTGGCAATCGGACAGATCTCGGACACCAAAACGTTGGGGCGTATTTCCGCCAAAACTTTGATTTGGTTCCTGATCTGTTCTTTTTTTGCGCTCGTTCTCGCTTGCTCGGTGGGCGACATCCTGTATAGCGCGGGCCTCTTCAATGTTGCCGAGGTCGAGGGCCTTGCGGGCAGCGCGGGCTCTACGGGTTCGAATCCGCTGAACGTAATTCTGAACATGGTACCTTCCAATATCGCCACTGCTTTCAGCAGCAACACGGCGGTGCTGGCCATTGTGTTCCTTGCGGTGAGCCTGGGCCTTGCGATGAATGCGCTCGGCGAGGAAAAAACCGCCACCCTGCGCAAGCTGGTGCAGGAGCTGAATGATGTTGTGGTGGTCTTCCTGAACTACGTGGTCAACACGTTCGGCCCCATCGCCATCTTTATGCTGCTCGCGCGCACCTTCGCCACCTACGGCATCGATTACCTGAAGCCGGCGCTGGCCTATGTGCTTGTCGCGGTGGTGCTGCTTTTGCTGTATCTGATCGTGGGCTATCCGCTGATTGTGGCGATCGCCACCCGCAAAAACCCCATCACATTCCTGAAAAAGATCAGCAATGTGGCGGTGTTCGGCTTCTCCACCTCTTCCAGTGCCGCGGCGCTGCCGCTCAACCTGAAAACCTGTACCGAGGATTTCGGTGTTGACGAGACCATCGCCTCGTTTGTGCTGCCGCTGGGTATGACAATCAACATGAACGGCACCGCCATCATGCAGGTGATCGCCACGCTGTTTATCGCGGGCTGCGCGGGCTATTCCGTAACGCTGCCGCAGCTGATTATCATCGCGCTGCTGGCGCTCATTGCCTCTGCGGGTACGCCGGCGGCGCCGGGCGCGGGTGCGATTGTGCTGTTCACCATCCTCTCCGGCGTGGGCTTTGTCAATGAGGGCGCGCTGCTTGCCTATGCGCTGATCCTTGCAATCAACCGGCCCATCGAGATGCTGGTGACCGCCCTGAACGTGGTGGGCGACGCCGTAACCAGCATTTGCGTGGCCAAGAGCGAGGGCCTTCTGGACGAGGCAAAGTACGATCAACAATAAAAGGTGTTTGAAACGCTTTTCCGAACGGCCGCCGGTGGATGCCGGCGGCCGGTTCTGCAAGCTGCGAAGCGCCGTGCGTTTTGCGGCATGGTGCAAAAATGACGGTTCAATATCGGGCAAGGGAGGCGATCCGCCTGTGAAACAGGGGCTTTATACGATCCGGCGCAGCAGGGCCTTAACGGAGGATATTTTCGAGCTGTGCCTTTCGGGCGACACAGCGTCCATCACTGCCCCCGGGCAATTTGTCAATATCAAGGTGGACGGCTGCTTTTTGCGGCGCCCGATCTCGGTGTGCGATTGGGACAAAGAGAGCCTGACGCTTGTTTTCAAAACAGTGGGCGAGGGGACGGCGCTTCTTGCCGGAATGCGGGAGGGAGGGACGCTTGACCTTCTCTGTGGACTGGGCAACGGCTTTGATGTATCCCGCTGCGGCAAAAAGACGCTGCTTTTGGGCGGCGGCCTTGGCGCCGCGCCGCTTTACGGTCTTGCAAAAACGCTGCTGCAAGCAGGCGCAAGGCCTGTGGCGGTGCTGGGCTTCAACCGGAAAGAGGATATTTTTTACGAGCGGGAGTTCCGCGCGCTCGGCATTGAAACTGCAATTGTCACCGTGGACGGAAGCGCAGGGGTGAAGGGCTTTGTCACCGACGCGCTGCCGGATACCTGCGATGTCTTTTGTGCCTGTGGGCCCATGCCAATGATGAAAGCGGTATATGCCGCACTGCCCACGCCCGGCTTTTTCAGTTTGGAGGAGCGGATGGGCTGCGGCTTTGGCGCATGCATGGGCTGCAGCTGTAAAACGAAAGCAGGCTATCAGCGCGTCTGTAAGGAAGGGCCGGTATTCGCAAAGGAGGAGCTCCTATGGTAAACACATCGGTGGAGCTCTCCGGCATCCGGCTGGAGAACCCGATTATCCCTGCCAGCGGCACCTTTGGCTATGGCTACGAGTTTGCCGGGCTGTATGATATCAACTGTCTGGGCACTTTTTCGTTTAAGGGCACGACGCTGGAGCCGCGTTTCGGAAATCCGACGCCCCGCATTGCGGAGACCTCAGCCGGCATGCTGAACGCCGTGGGGCTGCAGAATCCCGGTGTACAGCAGGTGATCGCGCAGGAGCTGCCGCGGCTGCGCGGCGTGTTCCACAAGCCTGTGATGGCCAATGTCAGCGGCTTTTCGGTGGAGGATTATGCCCGCACCTGCGCGCTGCTCGACAGGGAAGAGCAGGTGGGCTGGCTGGAGGTGAATATCTCCTGTCCGAATGTACACGGCGGCGGTATGAGCTTCGGAACAAGCCCGGAATCGGCGGCCGAGGTGACGCGGGCGGTCAAAGCCGTCACCACAAAGCCGGTGTATATGAAATTGAGCCCCAATGTCACAGATATCGCCGCGATTGCAAAAGCCTGCGAGGCGGCGGGCGCGGATGGCATCAGCCTGATCAATACGCTGCAGGGCATGCGCATCGATCCGAAAACGCGCCGGCCGGTGCTTGCGAATCAAACGGGCGGCTTGTCCGGCCCGGCGATCTTCCCGGTGGCGGTGCGCATGGTATATCAGGTGTATGAGGCGGTGCGCATCCCCGTCATCGGGATGGGCGGCGTTTCCACCGCGCGCGACGTGATCGAGCTGATGCTGGCCGGCGCCACGGCGGTGGAGGTGGGCGCGGCCAATTTGGTGGATCCCTTTGCCTGCCGGAATATTATTGACGATTTGCCCCGGGTGATGGAGCAATACGGAATACAGGATTTAAAAGAAATCATAGGAGGTGCCCATCATGGGTAAGGATGTGATCATCGCGCTGGACGTTGACAGCCGCGAGAAGGCGATGGCCTTTTTGGAGCGCTTCACGGATGAAAAGCCCTTTGTGAAAATCGGCATGGAGCTTTTCTTTGCCGAGGGCCCCGCCGTTGTTCGGGAGATCAAGGCGCGGGGACATAAGATCTTTCTGGATCTGAAGCTGCATGATATTCCCAATACGGTGCGGCGGTCGATCTCGATCCTTGCAGGGCTGAATGTGGATATGCTGAACCTGCACGCCGCCGGGACGAAGGCGATGATGGAAGCCGCGATGGAGGGTTTGACGCGCCCCGACGGAACACGACCGCTGCTCATTGCCGTGACACAGCTCACCTCTACCAGTCAGGAGCGTATGGAAAGCGATTTGTGGATCGAAAAGCCCCTGGATGAGGTGGTGATGCACTACGCGCAGAACGCCGCAGCGTCCGGGCTGGACGGTGTGGTGTGCTCTCCGCTGGAATCCGGCAAGGTGCACGACGTGTGCGGCAAAGGCTTCCTCACCGTTACTCCCGGCGTGCGTTTTGCAGACGGGGACATCGGCGATCAGGTGCGCGTGACCACGCCGGCCAAAGCAAAAGAGCTGGGCAGCGACTATATCGTGGTGGGCCGCCCCATTTTGAAAGCCGACGATCCCGTGGCCGCCTACCGCCGCTGCGTGGCAGAGTTTGTGGACTGAATCAACAGAAAGGTGATCGATATGACTTCTTCCGAGATCATTGCCAAAAAAATCGCCAAAGATCTGCTGCGCATCCGCGCGGTGTTCTTCCGCCCGGAAGAGCCGTTCGTATGGGCCAGCGGGATCAAAAGCCCGGTATATTGCGATAACCGCCTGACGCTGACCGCGCCCGATGTGCGCGACGATGTGGAAAACGCTCTCGCCGAGACGGTGTTCCGCGAGTATCCTGGAACACAGGTGCTGATGGGCACCTCCACCGCCGGCATCGCGCACGCCGCCATCACGGGCCATCTGATGGGGCTGCCGATGGGCTATGTCCGCTCCGGGCAGAAGGATCACGGCCGCCAGAACCAGATCGAGGGGCGGCTCGAAAAGGGTCAGAAAGTGGTCGTCATCGAGGACCTGATCTCGACCGGCGGCAGCGTAATCGAAGTGGTAGAGGCGCTGCGGGAGGCCGGAGCGGAGGTGCTTGGCATCGCCAGCATCTTTACCTACGGCATGCAAAAGGGCATCGACCGGCTTGCGGCGGCCGGGGTGAAAAACGTGAGCCTCACCGATTTTGATACCATTGCGCAGGCCGCGGCAGAGGAAGGCTATATTGCCGGCGCGGATATCGCGCGCCTGATCGCGTTCCGCAATAATCCATCGGACGAAAGCTGGATTGGGAAATAGGGCTGATCTGTTTTTGGGATTTTGTGTCCCGGAGACTCCTGAATCAAAGCAAGAAAAACCGAAGCGCCACCGCAAATGGTTTGCGGATATGGCGCTTCGATTTTATTTCAATTTTTTGTATCGTCGGGCCGATGCGCCCTTAAAAAATTGCCGATGCGTTTTTCGGGCGTTTATTCCCGGCAATGCACAACCGAATTGGATTTTTTGAGGGGGGAGGCGCTCAGTAATTTTGTGCCATCAGCTCAAAATACGATTGCGGATGCTTGCACACCGGGCACATCTTCGGCGCCGATTTGCCGCGATGGATATGCCCGCAGTTGCGGCAGATCCAGATCATCTCGCCGTCCCGCTCAAATACAAGCTGATCCTCCATATTTTTTACCAGGCGCAGGAAGCGTTCCTCATGCGCCTTTTCGATTGCGGCGACGCCCTTGAACATTGCCGCGATTTCGGTAAAACCCTCTTCCCGCGCGGTTTTCTCGAACTCCGCGTACATGCTGCTCCATTCAAAGTGTTCGCCGGCTGCGCCGTCCTTCAGATTGGCCAGCGTGCCGGAAACGCCGTCGTTGAGCGCTTTAAACCACAGCTTTGCATGTTCGCGCTCGTTCGCCGCCGTCTCCTCAAAAATGGCGCCGATCTGGCCGTAGCCGTCGCTTGTCGCGCGGGCGGCATAAAAGAGATATTTGCATGCGGCCTGCGTTTCCCCGGAAAATGCTGCAATCAGATTTGCCTCTGTTTTAGAACCCTTCAATTCCATAAGAATCTCTCCTGTCTTTTGATCTTTTTTTGAAAAAAGTCTTGACTTTTTCCTTGGAATGCCTTATTCTATTATAGGTGACAGCGAGGTGCTTCATTCACTTCCTGTCGGAGATATTTGTATGGGCCTGTAGCGCAGTTGGGAGCGCGTTCGGTTCGCATCCGAGAGGTCGAGGGTTCGAATCCCTTCAGGTCCACCAGATTGGCAAAATCCGAACCCGCAAGGGTTCGGATTTTGTTTTCTATCGATTGATCGCATAGAACAATTGAAGATTTTTTGCCGGCCTGCGTGTAATATCGGCAAAAAAGCAAATTGGCAAAGGAGTACGCAGTATGAAGGTTTTAATGCTCAACGGGAGCCCGCGCAAGGACGGAAATACGGCGATTGCCCTGAGGGAAATGGAGCGGGTCTTCGCACAACAGGGGATTGAAAGCGAGATCGTATCGATTGGCGGCAAGGATATCCGCGGCTGCATTGCCTGCGGTTCCTGCTATGAAAAGGGAAAATGCGTATTTGACGATCTGGTCAACGAGACGGCGCCGAAATTCGAGGTGTGCGACGGCCTTGTGGCTGCGTCGCCCGTTTACTATGCCTCCGCCAACGGCACGCTGGTCTCGTTTCTGGATCGTCTTTTCTACAGCACGCATTTTGACAAGACGATGAAGGTGGGTGCAAGTGTTGTCGTGGCCCGGCGCGGGGGATTATCCGCCACCTTTGATGAGCTGAACAAGTATTTTACGATTTGCGGAATGCCGGTTGCTTCCAGCCAATACTGGAACAGTCTTCACGGGGCGGCGGCCGGTGAGGCGGCACAGGACGCAGAAGGCCTGCAGACGATGCGCGTGCTGGCACGGAACATGGCGTTTCTGATGAAGAGCATCGCTTTGGGCAAGGAGCAATATGGCCTGCCGGAAAAGGAGCCGTTCCAGAGGACGAATTTTATCCGGTGAATGCAGCAGGGAACGGATTGAGAGGGACAGGCGAAATGAGACAGGCAGAACAGGGCAGACAACAAAAAACCGCCATGGAAAACCATGGCGGTTGGAGCTGGTGATCCGATTCGAACGGACGACCTGCTCATTACGAGTGAGCTGCTCTACCGACTGAGCCACACCAGCATCTGTACACGAGGTACTTTATCTATTATAAGCATTTTTCAGGATTCGTCAAGTGTTTTTTGAAAAGTTGTGGGGATAAATTTCAAAATTTTTGTTCTTTTCAGGGCCCCTTTCGAGAACTCATTCCGAAACCCTTTTCAGAAGAATGCTCTCGAACTTTGGCCTCTGGATATCCCGCACGCATTTTTTGATTTCGATTTTATCACTCCGGCTCTTGACAACCCCCTGCAAAACGGCTATAATAAATACACTTTCCCGCAGATGTAGTTTAGTGGTAGAACTCCAGCCTTCCAAGCTGGTCGTGTGGGTTCGATTCCCATCATCTGCTCCAAGATAAACCGCCTGAAACAAAGGTTTTCGGGCGGCTTTCTTTTTCTATATTTATATATGAAAAATATATTTTCTCAATGCTCCGTGGAAAAACCACCGAATCATCATGAGGGATTTGATCTTTCACAGGGGTTTGAACCCTCATAGGTATTGTCACAAAACCTCGGATACAATAAAAATTCTTCCCTGCTCCCATGAAAGACATTTACGTCGATATATTCTTCTTTTCCTTTGTAGCCGTCGAGCTTCTCACGGTTGGTGAACTGCCAAAAGGTCCATGCTCTGTCATCAGATAAATTCGGCCTTGCAATCACATTCCGGATCCAAATATCATATTCTTCATATTCACCCGAAAGATAAAGATCATAAGATTTTTCCGTCGCATAAATGATGGGCTTCATTCCATAATAATCTTCAAGGGCAAAAAGCATATCGTTCAGCTCTTTCCTGACGGTATCCCTGCCGGGAGGATTTTTCTCTTTATCGCCGTAAAACTCAAGATCGATCACCGGAGGAAGCATCCCTTCAAATGGAACGACTGTATCAATAAAATTCTTTGCCTGAGAAAGCCCTGCACTGTCATAGCTGAAAAAATGGTATGCCCCGACAGAAATATTGTACTTTTGTGCTTCGGCATAATTGTATGGAAAGCATGGGTCTGTAAACGAGCTGCCCTCAGTTGCTTTGATAAAGGCAAAATCAATATTTTGGGAACAAAGAGTTTTCCATTCGATCTCACCCTGGTAAGAGGAAACGTCCACACCCCGGACAGGAT
This sequence comes from Subdoligranulum sp., assembly GCA_014799685.1. Classification (GTDB taxonomy): domain Bacteria; phylum Bacillota; class Clostridia; order Oscillospirales; family Ruminococcaceae; genus Ruthenibacterium. The sequence continues at coordinate 67,575 of JAAVHN010000026.1, forward strand.
ATTCCTCTTTTGACGGATCGTTCAGCAAAATGACACCGTTATACACAAGAATGGCGGCGACAGTTGCGGAAAGCAGTAAAAAAGCGATGATCATGGCAACAATGCGCATACGTTTGGATTTTATCCTATCACCACGCTTGTTTTGCAAAATCTTCAGATCCTCTCGATTTAAAAGTGTTTCTATTCGAAATAATTCAGAATGATAAAGGAATATAGAAAAATCGACAAGAACCGCAAAAGTCTTGTCGATTTTTCTGGTGCGGGTAACAGGGGTCGAACCTGCACGGGAAACCCGATGGATCCTAAATCCATTGCGTCTGCCAGTTCCGCCATACCCGCAAATCAATATAGCCACAAAGTGCCGTGATTGCCTTTGATTTTTGCGGAAATACCCGGCAAACACCCAAAAATCAAAGGAATACGGCTATATTGTACCAACTTGGCAGGGTGTTTGTCAATGGGGGACACGAAGGTTTTTATTCATTTCAGGATACAAAGTTTTTTATCAATCCCTGATATCAAGTTTTGGATTATTTTCCGGACAGGAAGACTTTTGCAGGCCCTTTCTGTTAAAACGGGGAGGGGACCATTCAAAAACAGCGCGGCAGACTGCATGCCTGCCGCGCCGGGTCTGTTTAGGGCGGGGGAAAATAAACCGCAGAAGCATCAGTTGCCTTCCGCCACCAGAGTGTCGATATAGGCGCCGATCTCCTGTGGGCTGTAGAGACCGGCCGCGCGCACGCGCTCGCGCAGCATCCCGGGAAGGCTGTCAAAATAGAGCTTTACAGAGGCATCCTCCCGCAGTGCCGCTTCAAACGCGGTGTCATTGTCGCCCAAATAGATAAACATTTTCCAATCACCTCACTACCAGTATAGGCAGAGAGGCTCCGGTTCATGCACTTTTTTTTGCGGGACGCGCCGTTTTTTCTTTACGCTTCCGGTATTGCGTCGCCGTGCGACGGCCCAGCGTTGCCGGCCGCGTGCAGCAACCCCGCTTCGGCCGCGATGGCGCGGATATCCTCTTTTTCGAACTCGCCCACCGGCAGGCAGAGGCGGGCCAGAATTTCCTGCGAAAGACCGTCCAGCAGATTGCTTTGGTCGCATTCGGCGCTGAGCGCGGCGCGAACAGAATAAATGCCGCTTTCCTCCACAATGCGGGCGTAGTGGCCGGTGGCAATGAAATGGATGCCGAGCCGGTCGGCTGTGTGCACCAGCCCCGCAAAGACCGCATGCGGGCCGTGCAGCGCGCAGGAGTTTGCTGTGCGCCCGGAGCAATGCCGTGCGCAGAACGGATCGACCACCTCGCGCTCGAAGTGCCCGGTGCAGTCTTCTACCGTAAGCGGGACATTCATCTGCTGCGCGACCGCCCCGGCCGCCTTTACCGCAGTTTCGTGCGCGGGGGAAAAGCGGAACACCACGGCCTGCACGTCAAAGCCCTGATCGCGCAGAATCCGGATGCAGGCCGAGGAATCCACGCCGCCAGACAGTGCGACAAGGATTTTGTCCTGCGTCTCAAATGTGCCGAAGCTGCTTCCTGTGCTGATTTCGTCTGTCATAGAATAACGCTCCTTGCTTTATGTAAAATCATTGATCATGAAAGGCATGTGGATGGGGGTGAAAAGGGGAGTCCCTGTACAGTGTCTGCACAAATGAACACGGCCTTTATAATCTTTTTTCTTCCGTTTCTTTGAACAGCTCTTTGAAATGGCCCATGTGGATGCCGATATGTCCGACGCCCAACAGTACAACGGCGACGCCGAGGAAAATGTTCTTTCCGTAGATCGCAAGCAGGAAGAAGGCCAGCACGGGCAGCGTCGCGCCGGCTACGGGAATTCCCAAAAGGCTGCTGTAATAATCCCGCATGGTTTTGCCGCTGCGAAAATACCGGATCCAAAAGATCTCGTACAAGCTCATCAAAAAGAACGCGCCCGCAAGCCAGAGGCTCCAGGGGAATGGAGTGCCGGTATTGAAATCTGAAAAAGTAACGCAGAGGATACTGACAGAAACCTGCCCAATGCGCTCGAACAAAAGCAGGATTCTATTTTCCTGTCCGACGTATTGGTCATAACCGGACGGTTTATTCTTTGTCCAAATCAGGTTGGGGACAAACAGCATCAGCAGCATGAGCGCCCCGATATACGAAAAGCCGAAATGCATGGATTTGTTCGCTCCTTCTCGAATGAGAGCCGCAAAGGGAATAGATACTCTTATTGTATCATAGAAAGCAGAATCGTCAACCGAAAAATCGCCCGGCGAGGCGTCCGGCTGTGCAAAAAAAGCACCCGGCATCAAAAAATCGCCCGGCTGTGCAAATCGGGCACGGCCGGGCGTTACAGGCGCTAAAAATGATCCTGTCAGCTTACACTTCGCAGGAGCAGGCGTGGCAATCCTCTTCCAGCTTGCCGACGATCGGCTCGGGGTCGACGCCCTGACGGCGGTAATAATCGGCCAGCGCGGCCTTCACCGCCTGTTCGGCCAGCACGCTGCAGTGCAGCTTTACAGGGGGCAGGCCGTCCAGCGCTTCCACCACGGCTTTATTCGTCAGCTTCAGCGCGTCGTCGATCGATTTGCCCTTGATCATTTCCGTGGCGATGCTGGAGGTTGCAATGGCCGCACCGCAGCCGAATGTTTTAAATTTCACGTCGGTGATCCGGTTGCCCTCAATTTTTAAAAACATCTTCATGATGTCGCCGCATTTGGGGTTGCCCACCTCGCCGATGCCGTCCGCGTTTTCGATCTCGCCGACATTGCGCGGATTTGCAAAATGATCCATAACCTTTGCACTGTACATATTATTTGCCTTCTTTCCGGTATTTCACATCTAAAATAGGAATTCTGAAAATTTATTCGTGCCAGAGCGGACTGCGTGCGCGCACGGCCGGAACGATCTCGTCGAGCGCCGCGCAGACGGCCTTTGCGTCTTCCATCGTGTTCTGCACGCCGAAGCTGAAGCGCAGGCTGCAGTGCGCGATCTCGTGCGGCAGCCCGATGGCCAGCAGCACATGGCTGGGGTCGAGGCTGCCGGAGGCGCAGGCCGATCCGGAGGAGGCGCAGATGCCGTGCATATCCAGCATCAAAAGCAGGCTTTCGCCCTCGGCCGCCGTAAAGCTGGCGTTTACATTGTTGGGCAGGCGCTTGCCGCCGTCCAGCGTTCCGTTGATCTTCACCTGCGGCATTTTTTGGATATGCTCCAGAACATAATCGCGCATTGCGGAAAGATGCGCGCGTTTTTCCGCAAGGCCGTTTACGGCGATCTCCAGCGCTGTGGCGAGGCCGACGATCCCCGCGACATTCTCCGTGCCCGCGCGGCGGCCGCGTTCCTGCGCGCCGCCGTCCAGGAAGTTCAGCGGCAGGATGCCCTTGCGCAGATACAGCGCGCCCACGCCTTTCGGCCCGTTGAATTTGTGCGCCGACAGGCTGAGCATGTCGATGGGGAGCGCGTGGCAATCGATGGGCACTGCGCCCACAGCCTGCACCGCGTCGGTGTGGAACCATACGCCGTGCTTGCGGCAGATATTGCCGATTTCTTCAATGGGCTGGATCGTACCGATCTCGTTGTTTGCAAACATGATGGTGACAAGCGCCGTATCCGGACGGATGGCGGCCTCCACCTCGGCGGGGGAGACAAAGCCCTCGGCGTCTACGGGCAGATATGTCACCTCAAAGCCCTCGCGCTCCAGCGCCTGCATGGAATGCAGAACGGCATGGTGCTCGATGCTGCTGGTGATGAGATGTTTTTTGCCCTGACGGGCGAATTTGCGCGCCGTGCCTTTGATGGCCCAGTTGTCCGCCTCGGAACCGCAGCTTGTGAAAAACAGCTCAGAAGCATCACAGCCGAGCGCTTTTGCCGCCTTTTCGCGTGCGGCGGCAAGCGCCTCTCCCGCCTCTGCGCCGACGGAATAAAAAATGCTGGACGGATTGCCGTAAATTTCGCAGAAATACGGCGTCATCGCGTCAAGCACGGGCCCCGACACAGGCGTCGTGGCGGCATTGTCCACATAGATCGTGTTGCTCAAAATTTCCACCTTGCCTTATTTTTTGCGGGAAGCTCACGCGTATTGCCGGATGCTGCCGCACCCAAAACGCGCCGGCTCCCTTATTTTTCGCCGTCCGCTATCTCTGGTTTGCATCAGGCGTTTCGTACTGCTCTTATAATATACCATTTTAGTGGTGTTTGCAACAGGGAATTTGAAAATTTTTCTGAAAGCACTGTACAAGCGCGGCCTGATCCCTGGAAATGGCGCTGCAGAGGAGCATCGGTTCAGCGGGCATCGGTTGTTGCGGGAAGGTGAAAAAGCCGTTCGGGAGTCATTTATACTGCGCCGCCGCCTGCACGGCCAATGCGTCGCAGCGCTCGTTTTCCGGGTGGCCCGCATGGCCCTTGATCCAGTGATAATGAAACGTATGCTGTTCGCACAGATCCAAAAGCCGCGCCCATAAATCGCTGTTCAGCGCCGGCTTTTTGTCGCTTTTTACCCAGCCGCGCGCGCGCCAGCCTTTGGCCCAGCCTTTGGAAAGGCCGTCCATCACATATTTGGAATCGCTGTACAGATCGATCTCGCACGGCTCTTTCAGGCATTCCAGCGCGCTGATGACGCCCATCAGCTCCATCCGGTTGTTTGTCGTATCCGCCTCGCCGCCGCAAAGCTCTTTGCACGTGTCTTTGTACTTCAAAATGGCGCCCCAGCCGCCCGGCCCGGGATTGCCGCTGCACGCACCGTCTGTGTAGATCGAAATTTTTTTCATAAGCTGCCGGCTCCTTTCATAGATATAGCTTGTCAACATTTTCTTCTATTATAGTATTATAGCAAAATCGGCTCATGGCGCAAGCCCCTGCCGGTAAAAGAAGGCGATTCCCGAAAAAATTTTTCCGGTCTGTTTGGCACCGCGTTTTTATCCAATACTCACAAGACACGATGGCAAAACTTGACAATTGTTACAAGGAATTGTATTATTGTAAAAAGCAGCAAAGAAATTTGAAATGGCGGCAATGCGCCGGCACCGGCCGGCTGCATTTGTTTTTGCCGTCCGGATATAAATAATCTTACTTCTTATTTTGATATTTCGGTAGGAGCGCCCGGGAAAACGCCGCCGCGTGTTTTCTGCAAACGGTGCGCATTGCCCGCCGCAATAAAAGGAAAAATCTTTTCCGGCTTTCAAGCGCCCGCGGCTGCTTGCGGCGCCGCAAACCGTTTTTGCGGTGCTTTGTTGTATGGACAGCCGGAAAAGAGCTTGATCTGATCATTTTTTTATTGCAGTGCAATAAAAGCGATATCAATACAAATCATTCCCGGGAACAGCATGCACAGCGAGATCCTGCCCGTGCGCAACGGCAGGATCTGCTTGCCATGCCGGGGCAAGTGCGAAATGGATGATCTGTGGGCAAGAGCGGGCTTTTGGCTTTAGAATTTGCTTCAGGATTTGCATTCAGATTCTGAAGGAACCGTCTGCCGGCGCCGCGGGCATCCCGTTCCGGCTTCTGCTGCCTGCCGGGAAACAGGAGGAACGAATGGAGAATATGCAAAGAAACATCAGGCCGCGCGCATCCAAGGCGCCGACGGCATCCACTGGCGTACGGAAAAACGCTGTGAAGGCGGCCGCGCGGCAGACGGTACAGGAGACGATCACACAGGAAAAGTCACGAAGGGTCTATCATCCGCGCCGCCGGAAGGATGCGGAACGGGACGAGGGAACGCCGGCGATCCCGGTGCGCATCATGCCGCTGGGCGGCCTTGGCGAGGTGGGCAAAAATATCACGCTGTATGAATGCCAGGGCGAGATGCTCCTGGTAGACTGCGGCATTGTATTTCCCGACAGCGACATGCTCGGTGTGGATCTTGTGATCCCGGACTTTACGTATCTGGTGCAGAACAAAGAGCACATCAAGGGCATTGTAATCACGCACGGACACGAGGATCACATCGGCGGATTGCCGTATTTGCTCAAGGAGATCAACCTGCCGGTGTACGCCACACGGCTGACCATCGGCCTGATCAACAACAAGTTAGAGGAACAAGGCCTTGTGCGCAGCACAAAGCTGGTGGAGATTACGCCGCACCGGAAATTCAGGCTTGGCTGCTTTACCATAGAGCCGATCCATGTAAATCACTCGATTCCGGACGCCGTCGCACTGGCCATCAGCTGCCCTGCGGGCGTGATTTTGCAGACGGGCGATTTCAAGATCGACTATACACCGATTTCGGGCGGCCCCACGGATCTTGTCACTATCGCCGAATATGGGGAGCGCGGCGTGCTGGCGCTGCTGTCCGATTCCACCAACGCCGAGCGGCCCGGCTTTACGGCCACCGAGCAGAAGGTGGGCGCAAGCATTGACGCGCTGTTCAGCCGCGCCGGCAAAAAGCGCGTGATCATCGCGACCTTTGCCTCCAACCTCTACCGTATCCAGCAGCTGATCGATCTTGCGGTGAAGGCCGGCCGGAAGGTGGCCGTATCGGGCCGCAGCATGGTGAACAATACGCAGATGGCGCTGGAGCTGGGATATTTGCACGCGCCGGAAAACGTGTTGATCGACATTGAAGAGATCAACCATTATCCGGCGGAAAAGATTGTCCTCATCACCACGGGCAGCCAGGGCGAGCCGCTCAGCGCGCTCTCCCGCATGGCGAGCGCCAGTCATCGGAATGTGCATGTCGGCCCGAACGATTTCATCATCATTTCGGCGAATCCGATCCCCGGCAATGAAAAAATGGTGACGAAGGTCGTCAACGGGCTGCTGAAGCTGGGCGCGGAAGTGATCTACGAATCCATGTACGATGTGCATGTGTCGGGCCACGCCTGCCAGGAGGAGCAGAAGCTGATGCTCACGCTGGCAAAGCCCCAATATTTCTTCCCTGTGCACGGTGAGTACAAGCAGCTGAAAAAGCATGCGCAGACGGCTGCCGCAGTGGGTGTGCCGGAAGAGAACATCTATGTCGGCGAAAACGGGGACTGCATCATCGTATCTGCCGACGGCCTTACGATCGGGGCTCCCGTTCCGGCCGGCGCCATTATGGTGGACGGCTTTGGCGTGGGCGATGTGGGCAACGTTGTTCTGCGGGATCGCCGCCACCTTTCCGAGGACGGGTTGGTGATCGTGGCGGCCACGGTGGACGCGCGCACCGGTATGGTGCTTGCAGGGCCGGAGCTTGTCTCGCGCGGGTTCGTCTATGTGCGGGAAAACGAGAAGCTGATGGATGAGGCGCGCGACCAGGTGCGCGAGGTGCTGGGCCGCACGAGTGCCTCCGACATGCGCGATCCCGGCAGCGTCCGAACGCGCATCCGCGAGGCGACGTCCGCCTTTCTGTACCGGAAAACAAAGCGCAGCCCCATGATTCTGCCCATCATCATGGAGGTTTGATTTCAGAGCTTTTTGGCAAGCCCTTGAATATGTATGGCCGCACTGCGGTGCGGTCGCTGGGGGAGGAGGGGCGAAAGGTTCCGCACCCCCAAAAACAAACCATTCCGAACCCAAAAAAGAAATTTGGAATGCGGCCGGATACAATATTCGATCTGTTCTGAGCGAGGAGGCACGGTATGAAAAAGCGATTCGCGGCGTTTGATGCCGCTATCCTGATTTTATCGGCGGCCTGCGTCGTGCTTTGCGTGGCGCTGGCGGTGGCACAGCCGCTGTATCTTGCCTTTGCGGGCGGCGTCCTGCTGGTGACGGCGCTTGCGGTATGGCTGAACCTGCACTGGTTCCGGCGCAGGATCGCACGTTTTCTGCGCGGGATCAGCAGCTCGTCCGATACTGCGCAAAACAGCTTTGCCTCGCTGAAAATGCCGGTCGTGGTGCTTTCCGGCGGGACAGTCGCATGGTATAACGACGCGTTCCGGGACGACGTGATGGGGGAACAGGATGTGTGCCTGCTGCCCCTTGCCAAGGTGATCCCTGCGATCGATCCCGCGCAGACGCAGGAAAAAAACGGCCAGAACATTGAATACGGCGGCCAGCGCTATACGGTGTACGGCAGCGGTGTCGAGAGCGTGGACAGCCTTTTTGTTCTGTATTTTGTAAACAATACCGTCCTGCGCCGGCAGGCGGGGGAATATCTCGCCACACGTCCCGCCGTGATGATCATCGCGGTGGATACATATGATGAGATCCTGCGCGATATGAAAGAGAGCGAACGCGCGCGCGTGGCCGGCGAGATCGAGCTGACGCTGGAGAAGTTCATCGGCGGGACAACAGGCTTTTTGCGGCGCATCAGCGCCTCGCAGTACATCGCCGTGGTGGAGGAGCGCCATATGCAGGAGCTGGTGAAGGGGCGTTTCCCCGTGCTGGATGCGGCGCGCACGATCGGGGACGAGCCCGGTACCGTGACGTTTTCCATCGGCGTGGGCCGCCTTGCGCAGACGCTGCGCGAGGGCGAGGCAATGGCCATGCAGGCGCTGGATATGGCGCTGGGGCGCGGCGGCGACCAGGCCGCGGTAAAAAGCCCGGAGGGGTTTGCGTTCTATGGCGGCGTTTCCCGCAGCGTAGAGAAGCGCAGCAAGGTAAAAAGCCGCATCATTGCCTCCGCGATCCGCGATTTGATGATGCAGAGCGGCAGTGTACTGATCATGGGGCACCGCGCGTCCGACCTTGACGCACTGGGCGCCGCCATCGGGATGCTGCGCTTTGCAAAGCTGTGCGGCAAACCGGCCGCCGTTGTGGTGAACGAGCGCCAGAGCCTTGCGTCAAACCTTGTGGAGGAATTCCGCCGCGCGGGCCGCGGCGAGGATTTTATCGAGCCGGATGAAGCGGAAAAGTATATGGACCCCGATACGCTTCTGATTGTCGTGGATACGCACGTGAAGGCGCTGCTCGAGAGCCAGGCGCTGTATCAGGCGGCGAAAACCGTGGTGGTGATCGACCACCACCGCAAGTGCGTGGGGCATATCGACGACAGTGTCGTCTTTTACCACGAGCCGTATGCGTCCAGCGCATCGGAGCTTGTCAGCGAGCTGCTGCAGTATATCGATATGACGAAGGAAAACCGTCTCACCCCGCTGGAGGCGCAGGCGCTGCTGGCCGGCATTATGCTGGATACGCGCAATTATGCGCTGCATACCGGTGTGCGCACGTTCGAGGCGTCGGCGTATCTGCGCCGCATGGGCGCGCAGACGCAGGCGGTGAAACGGCTGTTCAATTCCTCGTTCGAGACCTATGCGTATAAGGCGCAGCTTGTCACGGACGCGGAGATCTATATGGGCTGCGCAGTTGTCTTTTCCGACCATGTTCCGCCCGAGCTGAATGTCGTGGTTCCGCAGGCCGCGAACGATCTTTTGACGATCAACGGCGTGGAGGCAAGCTTTGTCGCCGTGGATAACGGCACGCAGATCGCGTTTTCCGCGCGCAGCATGGGCGAGGTGAACGTGCAGCTGATCATGGAAAAGCTGGGCGGCGGCGGACATCTGACGATGGCGGGCGCACAGCTGCGGAATACCACGATGGCCGAGGCGAAGCGTCTGCTTTTGGATGCGATCACCGAATACCGGGAAAATCAGCGCATCGAGCGGCAGAAAAACGGATAGAAAGCGATAACAATGGATAAATGCGCTGAAAAAACCGCTGTCGCGCCAAAAAAGCAATGCGGGGGTCTTGCCAATCCGGTGCGAAATTTGGTATAGTAAGAAGGCTGTAATTCCGATCCGATCCGGACAGGAATTTTTTGAAAATGCAAGGAGTTTTGTGCCGCGGCCGCCGGCCGCGACGCTGACAATGGGAGGTTAGTGGGATGAAAGTGGTATTAAAGCAGGATGTAAAATCCATCGGCAAAAAGGACGAGCTGCACGAGGTATCGGACGGCTACGCACGCAACTATCTGCTGCCGCGCGGCCTTGCCGTCGCCGCCGACGCTGCCGCTGTGAATGAAGTGCGCACCAAGGCTGCCGCCGTGGAGCATCACGCCGCGCAGGAGCTGGCCGCCGCACAGGCACTGGCGAAGAAGATCAACGGGCAGACCGTCACGCTCAAGGCAAAGGCCGGGCAGGGCGGGCGGCTGTTCGGCTCCGTCACCGCCAAGGATATCGCCGCTGCACTGGGCCAGAAGGTGGGTGAATCCATCGACAAACGCAAAATCGTTATGGACGGCGATATCAAGAATTTCGGCTCGTATCAGATCGAGGTAAAGATCTATCCGAAGGTAGCCGCAAAGCTCACCGTAAAAGTGGAGGAATAACCGGCAAAGCAGCTGTGGAAGCTGCGAAAGCGGAGAAGAAAGCGAAACGCGGAAACGCCGGTAAACCGGACGGGAGCCGAAACAGAGGGGAGGGCAGGCCATGCCCGCAAATGATCATAACAGCACCGGGGCTTTGAGCCTGTCGCTCGAATCACTTGGCATCAATCTGCCGTACAGCACGATCGCGGAACAGGCGGTGCTCGGCGCGCCGCTTTTGGACGCGGAGATCGTGGCAAAGCTTGTGGAATGCTTGCGCCCGGAGATGTTCTATGTGCGCCAGAACGGCGAGATCTTCGCCGAAATCATGCGCCTTTTCACCAGCGGCACGCCGGTGGATTTTATTACGCTGCTTTCGGCGGTGCAGGCCGCCGATATCTTCGAGACGGAGGACGCGGCCAAGGTATACCTGACGCAGCTCGCCGAGACCGTCCCCTCACTGACGCATGCGGAAAATTACGTCAAGATCATCGTAGAAAAGTACCGCGTGCGCCAGCTGATGAACGCGGCCAAAAATATCTTGGAGCAGACCGGGGAAGAGACCGACGCCGATCTTCTTTTGGAAAGCGCCGAACAGAAGATCTACGAGATTCGTTCCGGGCGCGATACCTCGGCGCTGACGCCGATCAACAGCGTCATTATGGATACGTATGCCCATTTACAGGAGATCTCCGGCCCCAACCGGGAAAAATATCTGGGTATCCCCACGGGCTTTACCTATCTGGACACCCTGCTCACCGGCCTGGGCCGTTCGGATCTGTTGATTTTGGCCGCGCGCCCCGGCATGGGCAAGACCTCGTTCGCGCTGAACATTGCAACCAATGTGGCGAAGCGGCAGGATGTTCCGGTGGCATTCTTCAGTCTGGAGATGACGAAGGATCAGCTCGTCAGCCGCATCCTCTCGAGCGAAGCGGCCATCGACAGCAGCGCGTTCCGCACGGGCGAGCTCTCCACGGCGGATTGGGAGGATCTGGCGCACGCTTCGGAGGTGATGGCGCGTACGCATATCTTTTTGGATGATACCTCCGTTATCACCATCCCGGAGATGAAGGCGAAGATCCGGCGCATCAATCAGGATCCGGCGCGCCCGAACATCGGCCTTGTTGTGATCGATTATCTGCAGCTGATGAGCAGCGGCAAGCGCACAGAGAATCGTGTGCAGGAATTGAGCGACATCACGCGCAACCTGAAGATCATGGCGAAAGAGCTGAATGTGCCGGTAATCGCGTTGAGCCAGCTTTCCCGAAGCGCCGAAAAAAACCGCACCGATCACCGCCCGATGCTCAGCGATCTGCGCGATTCCGGCTCGATTGAGCAGGACGCGGATGTGGTGCTGTTTTTGTACCGCGAGGCCTACTACGATAACGGCGAAGAGGCGGATATGACGGGCGCCGAGTGCATTGTGGCGAAGAACCGCCACGGCGGCACGGGTACCGTGAATCTGGCGTGGGACGGCGTGCACACGCGCTTTACCAATGTGGACTACGCGCATGAATGAGTTCGAGGCACGCACGGCGGAATATGTCCGGCAGCATCATATGCTGCAAAAAGGGGATACTGTCATTGTGGCGCTCTCCGGCGGGGCGGATTCGACGGCATTGTTCCGCTGTTTGCTTTCCCTTGGGGAAACGCTCTGCATCACGCTGCGCGCGGCGCATGTGAACCATGGGCTGCGCGGCGCCGATGCCGATGCCGACGCCAATTTTGTGCGCGGCCAATGCGCTGCCTGCGGCGTGGTGCTGGACGAAACAAAGCTTACCCCGCCGGAGCATGCGGGCGAGGCGTGGGGGCGCGAACAGCGCTATCTTTTTTTTGCACAGCTTGCACGCCGGTACGGCGCAAAGGTGGCAACGGCCCACACGGCAAACGACAATGCCGAGACGGTACTCTTTCGTTTGGCGCGCGGTTCCTCAGTGCGCGGCGCGGCCGGCATCCCGCCGGTGCGGGAGCGTTACATCCGCCCGCTGCTCTGGGCACAGCGCGCGCAGATCGAGGCATATCTGGCACATTGCGGCGCGGCCTATGTGACGGACGCGACAAACGAGACCGATCTTTACGCGCGCAACCGCATCCGGCACGGTGTGCTGCCTGCCTTGGAAAGCGCGCATCCGGGCGCTGTGCAGAATCTTGCACGCTTTGCCGGCGAAATGGCCCGGCTGTCAGAATATCTGGACGCACAGGCGGATGCTCTGCTGGCGCAGGCGCTGCTGCCGCGTGCAGCGTATCTGCCGCCGGGGCTTTTTCCGGCCTACGATGCGGCCATGCTGGCAGCTTCGCCTCCGCCGGTGCGCCGCACGGCGCTGGCAAATTTGATCGCGCGCGTCTCACCCGAAAAGACAGAGCTTGCGGCAGAGGCCGAGCGGGTACTGTGCCGCGGCTCTGGCACGGTGCAGCTCTGCGAAACGCATGTGTTCCGCGTGGCGCAGGGCAGGGCATCCATAGAAGCGCCGCCGGATGCCGTGCCGTGGACGCAGACGGAATGGTGCAGCCCGTTTTTGCCGGGCGTATACGATGCGCCGGGCGGCATGCAGCTTGTGGTACAGCTGCTGAATTGTGAAAAAACCGTGAATTCTGAAAAAGATGCGGGAAATCACTTAAAATTGTGCGCAGATTATGATAGAATAAAGCAAAATGTGTGTTTTCGCACCCGGCGATCGGGAGATCGATTCCGTCCGGCTGGCCGAGGTGTGACAAAGCCGCTGAAAAAATGGCTCTCGGAACAAAAGCTGCCCCCCGCCGCGCGCGGAATGCTCCCGGTGCTTGCCGCCGGAAGCGAGATCCTTTGGGCGCCGGGCTTTGGTTTTGCCGAGGGGCTTATGGCCGATGAACAGACGAAAACAGCCGTAATGATCAAACTGCAACAGATGGAGGAATAAGATGAAAGAGAACATGCGGGAAGATATGCTGCGCGTTTTGCTCAGTGAGGAAGAGATCCGTGCAAAGGTAAAGGAACTGGGCGAGGTGATCACGCGCGATTACCGCGGGAAAAACCTGCTGCTTGTGACAGTGCTGAAGGGCGCGGTCGTCTTTTTGGCCGATCTGATGCGCTGGATCGACACCCCGGCGGAGATTGATTTTATGATCGTCTCCAGCTACGGTTCCGGCACGAAAACAAGCGGTGTGGTGAAAATCATAAAGGATCTGGATATTCCGCTTGCGGATAAGGATATCCTGATCGTGGAGGACATTCTGGATTCCGGCATGACGCTCAGCTATATCAAGGAGCTGCTGCAAAGCCGCTCGCCGCAGTCGATCCGCATTGTGACGCTTCTGGACAAGCCCGAGCGCCGCAAGGTAGATCTGCATGCCGATTATTCCGGCTTTACGGTGCCGGACGAATTCGTCGTCGGCTATGGGCTGGATTACGATGAAAAATACCGCAATCTGCCGTACATCGGCATTTTGAAGCCCGAGGTCTATTCGGGATAAAGGCGGCTGTCCGAACAACAGCAAAGTGCATCGCGGCGATGCTGTATCAGGAAAGACGGTGTGCCGAAAGAGCCGTCTTCAGGAGTGAAAGACGTTGAATAGAAACCGAAAAAGCATAAGCGGTCTGATGATCCTTCTTCTGCTGGGCCTGCTCATCATGGCGTTCTTTACGTTGAATACAGGCAATGAGACGCAGGAGAGACGATACTATGAAGTGATCGAATATCTGGAACAGGGCGATGTGGCCGAGCTTGTCTGGAACCGCAGAAACGATACGGTGCAGCTTACTTTGACGGAGGAAGCGACGCAGGAATTGCGGGAAAAACTGGCTGCAGAAGCGAACGCGGGCCAGCAAACGCAGATGGGGATCTTCGGCGGCGCATGGGGACGGGGCAGTGCATCCGGCAGTGCCTCTCTGGATGCAGGCACGGAAAATCAGGTGGTGCTTACCTATGAGATCGCTTATGCGGGCGAGATTGTGGACAGCGAGAACCTGCGCCGTTACCGCGAGATCTATGCGGAGAAGCACGACGGTGCGCTGCTGAAGATCGATATCCTGCCGGCGCCGGAAACCTCGGTGTTTATGTCGATGCTCCCCGTTTTGCTGCTCACGCTTGTGATGATGGGCGGATTCTACTATTTTATGTATAAGCAGTCCGGCGGGGGCGGCACGATGGGCGTCGGCCGTGCCAGAGTGAAAGATCAGGCGGATCAGGGCCGCAAGGCCACGTTCAAGGATGTGGCCGGCGCGGACGAGGAAAAAGAGGAATTGGAGGAGATCGTCGAATTCCTCAAAAACCAGACGAAATTCAATACGCTGGGCGCGCGCATTCCGCACGGCGTGCTGCTTGTGGGCCCTCCGGGCACGGGCAAAACGCTGCTCGCACGTGCCTGTGCGGGCGAGGCCGGCGTGCCGTTCTACTCCATCTCGGGCTCCGATTTCGTGGAGATGTATGTCGGCGTGGGCGCCTCCCGTGTGCGCGACCTGTTCGATAAAGCCAAGAAGACCGCGCCCTGCATTGTGTTCATCGACGAGATTGACGCGGTGGGCCGTCAGCGCGGCGCGGGGCTTGGCGGCGGCCACGACGAGCGCGAGCAGACGCTGAACCAGCTGCTCGTGGAGATGGACGGCTTTGATACAAACGGCGGCGTCATCGTGATCGCGGCCACGAACCGCGTGGACATCCTGGATAAGGCGCTGCTGCGGCCGGGCCGTTTCGACCGCCAGGTGTACGTGAATCTGCCGGACGTCAAGGGCCGCGAGGAGATCTTGCAGGTGCACACCCGCAACAAGCCCCTTGCCCCGGATGTGAACATTCATACGATCGCGAAATCGACGGTCGGCTTTACCGGCGCCGATCTGGAAAACCTTGTAAACGAGGCGGCGCTTCTGGCGGCCAAGCGCGGGCGCAAGGCCATTACCGAGAGGGACATCGAGGAAGCGAGCACCAAGGTGCAGATGGGGCCGGAGAAAAAGAGCCGCGTGGTGACGGAGCACGACAAAAACATGACGGCATATCACGAGGCCGGGCATGCCGTTGCCGTGTATCACTGCAAAACGGCGCCGCCGGTGCACGAGGTATCCATCATTCCGCGCGGCGGCGGTGCGGGTGGCTATACAATGTATCTGCCCGAGCACGACGAGCTGTACAATTATAAAAACCAGATGTGGGAACGCATCGTGGTGTGCTTGGGCGGGCGCGTGGCGGAGGCCCTTGTGGAGGACGATATCTCCACCGGCGCTTCCAGCGACCTGCGCACGGCCACATCCATCGCGCGCAGCATGGTGACGCAGTACGGCTTTTCCGAGCGCCTGGGCACGGTGGTTTACGGCAACGATCAGGGCGAGACGTTCCTCGGCCGCGATATCAGCGCCGGGCGCGGCTATTCGGAGGCCGTGGCGGCGCAGATCGATGCCGAGGTGCGTGAGCTGATTGACGAGGCATACGAGGCGGCGCGCGTGATCCTGACAGAGCATATGGACCAGCTGCACATTGTGGCAAAGGCTCTGGTGGAGCGGGAGAAAATCTCCGGCGAGGAATTCAAAACCCTGATGGAGGGCGGCGTCCTGCCGCCGCTGGATGGGGAGACGGCCCACAATATCAGCGCAGAAAAGGCAGAAGATGACCGCGTTTCCGGTTTGGGCGAAAAGACGGCAGCGCCGGACGGCTGGTCTTTGAGCAGCATCTTTGATACGCAGAAGAAAGCGCCGCAGCAGCCGGAGACTTCTTCGGACAAAGCGCCGGGTGAAGCACCTGAAGAAATGTCCAGCGGAGCGTCCGGTGAAGGGCCTGATGGAGGATCAGAAGAAGCCCCGAAAGGGGAGTAAAGTGCCAAAGGCGGGCCGCGCGGTGCCGCGGCGCATGGTTCCGGGGCCGCGTTTTCCATGATGGGGCAAAATCTGTAAAGCAAGGCAGGGGCTGTTGCACAAGGAAAAAACCTTGAGCGACAGCCCCAAAGCTGTTTATAAGTGCAGAGCGATGCTGTACTGAAGGTTTCGCCCTGTTTTTCGTACGGCGCAGTTTTTTGCACGGCTTTTTTGTGCAGAAAAAAATCAAAACAGTGGGGGAAAAATGCATCGGCGGATAAAAGGCATAGGATCCTTTTCCTTCATTTGTATGCGCGAAAAAACATTTTTCAAGAAACTTCCTGAAACTTTTCATTTAGAGGTTGCATAAAACCGAGTTTTCAGTTATAATTGTAAAAGATATCGTAAAAAAACGGGGAGGTTGTTTCATGGGCATTTCCAAGTTCCTTACAGTTGCGGCTGCCACTGTTTCCGGAAACCCGGAGCCGTCTGTCGGCGTGGTTGTGGCGACCGGTTTGATTCTGGTATTTGGCGTGCTGGTTTTACTCTATTTGTTGATTACACTCGAGGGCATCATCTTTTCTGCAATCGATCGAAAGAAGAAGGGAACGCCCGCGCAAAAAAGTGCGCCTGCGCCGAAGAAAGAGCCTGCCCCTGCACCTGTGGCGAAGAGTGCGGCCAAAGCGCCTGCAGTGCAGGAGGGGATCCCCGGTGAAGTGATTGCGGCCATCTCCGCTGCGCTCGCCTGTATGGAGGGCGGCGCAGGCTTTACGCTGCGCAGCGTAAAGCGTGTGAAGGCGTCCGGCCGTTCCGCCTGGGGCCAGGCAGGCATCAATTCTTACACAGAGCCATTTTAAAGGGAGGGATCGAGTACTATGCAGGGCTTTTTAAATGCTGTTACCGGCATCGCCAATGAATCCGGCTTTGCGGGTTTGATCCAGAACCCGGGCTATCTTGTCATGATCGGCGTGGCCTGTGTTTTGATGTATCTTGCCATCGCCAAGCAATTCGAGCCGCTGTTGCTGCTTCCGATCGCATTCGGCATGCTGCTTGCCAACCTGCCATTCGGCGAGATCATCCATATGGAATTATTCATTCCGCCCGAGGGTGCCGATCCTTCGCTCTATCCGATGTTCAGCGAAATTTTGCACAATGGCGGTCTTGCCGATATGCTGTATCTGGGCGTGAAGTTAGGCATCTATCCGCCGCTGATCTTCCTCGGCATCGGCACGATGACGGATTTCGGTCCCCTGATCTCGAACCCCAAGAGTCTGCTCTTGGGTGCGGCAGCGCAGCTTGGTATCTTTACCACGTATCTTGGCGCGAAACTGATTTTTGGATTTACCGGCCCGCAGGCAGCTGCGATCGGTATCATCGGCGGTGCGGACGGCCCGACGGCCATCTTTGTGGCCAGCAAGCTTGCGCCGGAACTGCTCGGACCCATTGCGGTAGCAGCTTATTGTTACATGGCGCTGGTGCCGATCATCCAGCCGCCCATCATGCGTTGGCTCACTACCAAAAAAGAGCGCATGATCGTAATGGAGCAGCTGCGCACGGTATCCAAGCTGGAAAAAATCATGTTCCCGGTCATTTGCACGATCGTTGTCTGTTTGATTTTGCCGACAGCCGTTCCTCTGGTGGGCATGCTGATGCTCGGCAACCTGATGAAGGAATCCGGTGTGGTGGAACGCATCAATAAGACAGCCGGCAACGAGCTGATGAATATCATCACAATTTTCCTCGGCGTTTCCGTTGGCTGCACAACGAATGCGGCGACATTCCTGAATTTGAATACGATTTTTATTATTATTCTTGGTGTTGTTGCATTCTGTTTTGGTACAGCGGGCGGCGTTCTGCTGGGCAAATTGATGTGCTGGGCCACGCACGGCAAGGTAAACCCGCTGATTGGTTCCGCCGGTGTTTCCGCCGTTCCGATGGCGGCGCGTGTTTCCCAGAAGGTGGGCCAGCAGGAAAATCCGCAGAACTTCCTGCTGATGCACGCCATGGGTCCGAATGTTGCGGGCGTGATCGGCAGCGCCGTTGCCGCCGGTATTTTGATCAATATGTTCAAGTAACTCTATCCCGATAACCTTTGCAGTGATAGGCCGCCCTGGAATAAAAAATTTCCGGGGCGGCTTTTTCTGCACGCCTGTCTCATAAATGTAATTTTGCACAAAAATGATGCCCCACAGAATCAAATTCCACTCAGGAAAAGGCAATTTTCTCACTACAATCTGCCTTTTTAGCGTGCAGACAGTAGATTCTTTTGAATTGGTTTGTGCAAGTTGTCGGTTTATGAGACAGGCGTGGCTTTTTCTGCGGAATTCCTTTTCTTTTTTTATGAAATGTAGTATACTGGATAAATATATAGGGCCTTCTGTTTTTCATCAGGGATGAGATTGTTTTTTTCGGTAACCTTTGATGAATTGGGAAAGCCGATCGGGCGGTTTTTTGCTGTGATTTGAAACAAATCTGGGAAATAAAACGTATAAAAGGCGGAAGAGAATGGAATTACAGAACCAGGAACGTTTTTGCGCTTTGCGCAGCCGGTATATCGAGGCGCAGTTTCAAAGCCTGAACCCCGTGCAGCGTGAAGCCGTATTTGCAACCGAGGGGCCGCTTTTGATTTTGGCGGGCGCGGGCAGCGGAAAAACGACGGTGCTTGTCAACCGCATTGCAAATCTGATTCGGTTCGGCCGCGCGCACGGCAGCATGCAGGTTTCGAAATCGGTGGACGAGCAGCAATTTGAAGAGCTGGAACGCCTTGTGCGGCAGGGCGGCGAGCCTTCCGCGCAGCTGTATCCTGCGCTGCGCGAGCAGCCGGTGCAGCCCTATCATATTCTGGCCATCACCTTTACCAACAAGGCGGCCGACGAGCTGAAAAAACGCCTTTCCGCCATGCTGGGAGAAGCGGGGATGGATGTGCATGCCTCCACATTCCACTCGGCCTGCGTGCGCATTTTGCGGCGTGAGGCAGAGCGTTTGGGCTTTCCGCGCAGCTTTACAATCTATGATACGGACGATCAGCAGCGCGCAATGAAAGAGGTTTACCGATCGATGAACATCGACGATAAATTTCTGCCGTTGAAATCGGCTTTGGGTGACATTGGGCGGCTGAAGGATAAGATGATCAGCCCCAAAGAAGCCATGGAAGCACCGGCAGCCGGCCGCGAGGGACTGGTGGCAAAGGTATATGACGCCTATCAAAAGCGGCTTCAAAAAGCCGGTGCGTTCGATTTTGACGATCTCATCTACATGACGGTGCGTCTTTTGCAGGAAAACGAAGAGGTGCGTGCCTATTACCAGAACCGGTTCCGCTACATTCTTGTGGACGAGTATCAGGATACGAGTGTGGCGCAGTTCCGGCTCGTATATCTTCTGGGCGGCGCACATCAGAATGTCTGCGTAGTGGGCGACGACGACCAGAGCATCTACCGTTTTCGCGGCGCAACCATTGAGAATATCCTCAATTTTGAACAGCATTTTCCGGGCGCCATGGTGATTCGTCTTGAGCAGAATTACCGCTCTACTTCCAATATCTTGAATGCCGCAAACGACGTGATCCAGAATAACCGCGGCCGCAAGGGGAAAACGCTGTGGACGCAGAACGGCACAGGGGAAAAGCTGATTTGCTACGAGGCCGATTCTGAATTTGATGAGGCGGCCTATGTGGCCGAGGCCATCGCAAAAAATGTGGAAAACGGCGCGAAGCTGCGCGATCATGCGGTTTTGTACCGGATGAACGCACAGTCCGGCACGCTCGAGACCCATTTTGCCCGCGCGGGGATCCCCTATAAGATTGTGGGCGGCCAGCGCTTTTACGACCGTAAGGAGATCAAGGATATCCTCGCGTACATGAGCATTACCGTCAACGAGCAGGACGATTTGCGCCTGCGCCGCATCATCAACGAGCCGGCGCGCAAGATCGGTGCAGCCACCGTGCAGAATATTGCGGATCTTGCGGCGGGGCTGGGCGTTCCCATGCTGGAGATCGTGGAGCATGCGCGGGATTACCCTGCACTTGCCCGCGCGGCCGCTGCGCTGGAGGGCTTTTGGAAAATCTACCAAAAGCTGCAGGAGGCATACAACACGCTGCCGCTGGATCACTTTACCAGCGAAATTTTAGAGATCACCGGCTACCGCCGGATGCTGGAGGCGGAGGGCGAAGAGGGACAGGCAAGGCTGGAAAACATTGGTCAGCTTGTTTCCAGCGTCCGCACCTATGCCGACCAGCAAGGGCCCGAGGCAAGCATGGAGGGCTTTTTGGAGGAAGTCGCGCTCATCAGCGACCTCGACGGCTACGACGACGAGGCCGATGTAGTGGTGTTGATGACGCTGCACTCGGCAAAGGGATTGGAATTTCCGTATGTGTTCCTTGTCGGCATGGAAGAGGGCATCTTCCCCAGCGAGAGAAGCAGGTATTCGAATGAGGATATCGAGGAGGAGCGCCGCCTGTGCTATGTGGGCATCACACGCGCAAAGCGCGAATTGATACTTTCTCACGCGGTATCCCGGATGCTGTTCGGCCAGACAAAGCACAACCTGCCCTCCCGCTTTTTGAATGAAATCGATCCCTCCCTGTATGAAACCGTACAGAGCCAGGCGGCCGCACAGCGCGCCGAGCTGCGCCGCCGCGCGATGCAGCAAAGCAGCTATTTGCAGCCGGAATACGGCAGGGCGAATATGCGCGCCGCGGTGCAGGCCGGAATCTCGCAGCGCTATGGCGGCGCGTCCGAGGTGCCGCCGGCACGCCGCTCCACCGTGGGCAGCAGCCCAACGGCGGTACAGGCCGGCACGGCATCCGCCGGAAAGGGCGGCAAAACCTACAAGCCCGGAGAGCTTGTGGAGCACAAGGTGTTTGGCCGCGGCGTGGTGGTGAGCGCAACGCCCATTGCAGGCGATATGATCGTGGAGATCCGCTTTGAAAAGGTGGGCGTCAAAAAGACGATGGCCAATTATGCGCAGATGAAAAAGATCTCAGGGGAAGCCTGATCACCGGGACAGCTGCAAAAAAAGACAGGGGACAAACGATGAAAGTAATGCTCATTGCGCACACGCCGCAGCCGGAGCGCGTTGTGGCGGCGGCTGCGAAGCTGTGCTATTCGAACGCGCATGTCGACGATCTTCTGGAGGGCCTTACGCCCGAAAAGAGCCGCGAATTTTTGGCCAGACTTGCGGATATGGGCCACGAGAGCCCCACGGAGCACGCCTCGTTTACGTTTGCAATCGAGGGCGTCAGCCGGTCGCTTTTGGCGCAGATCACCCGTCACCGCATCGCCTCCTACAGCGTGCAAAGCCAGCGCTATGTGCGTCTGGACGCGTTTGAGTATGTTACGCCGCCCGAGGTGGCTGCGGACGATGCGGCGAAGGCAGCCTTTGATGCGCAGATGGCCGGGCAGGCGCAGCAATACGAGGAAATTGCCGCGCTTTTGAAGGATGGGCATATCCGCCGTTTGATGCAGCAGGGCATGGATGAAAAGCAGGCCGTGCGCAAGGCGGAAAAGCTTGCCATCGAGGATGCGCGGTTTATTCTGCCCAATGCGTGCAGCACCAAGATGATCGTTACCATGAACGCGCGCAGCTTAAATAATTTTTTCCGCCATCGCTGCTGCCGGCGTGCCCAGTGGGAGATCCGTGCATTGGCGGACGAAATGCTGCGGCTGGTTTTGGGCGTGGCGCCCGCGTTGTTTGCGCGCAGCGGCCCGCCGTGCGTTGCCGGCGCCTGCCCGGAGGGGGCTATGAGCTGCGGCCATGCCGCCGAAGTGCGGGAGAAATATAGTGCAATGAGAAAAGAGGGGGGAACGCCTTGCCGGGAAGACTGATCGTTTTGGAAGGGGTGGACGGCAGCGGCAAAGCAACACAGGCGCAGCTTTTATACGAAGCGCTGTGCCGCAGCGGAACGCGGGCAATGAAAATCAACTTTCCCCACTACGAGAGCGATTCGAGCGCCCTCATCAAGATGTATCTGCAGGGTGTGTTCGGGCAAAATGTAAATGACGTAAACGCGTACGCGGCATCCGCTTTTTACACGGTAGACCGCTTTGCCAGCTACCGTACGGATTGGGGCGCTTTTTATCAAGAGGGCGGAACAATTGTGGCAGACCGCTACACCACCTCCAACGCCGTGCACCAGTGCGCAAAGCTGCCGCGCATCGAGTGGAATGCCTATTTGAACTGGCTGTTTGATTTTGAGTATCAGAAGATCGCGATTCCCGAGCCGGACACCGTGATTTATCTGGATGTGTCCCCGGATGTGGCCGGGCGGTTGATGGAACGCCGGTATCAGGGGGACGAGAGCAAAAAGGATCTGCATGAGAAGGATGGGGAGTATCTGTGGCGCAGCCGGGAGGCCGGGCAGTATTGCATCCGGAAATTCGGCTGGAAGCGCATCGAGTGTACCCAAAACGGCGAGATGCGCCCGCCTGAGGAGATCCACGAAACGATATTATCGCTGATTGCGGAGAGGTGACGAAAAATGGAAGAGAAGAATACGGCAAATACAATTGCGGCGCAGGAGGATTATGCGCGCCAGCTTGCGGGGCTTTCCGCAAGGATCCCCACTATGACGGAGGCGCAGCTCCAGCGCAACGCTGAAAAAATCGAAGAGCTGCGCCGCCGCGTGCAGGCGCTGCCGGACGATCTGTACGAGGTATATGCACAGGAGGTGCATGCTTTGGGCGGCGAACCGGAGCCGCAGACGCCGCCCCCGCCTCCCGCGCGCAGCAAAAAGCAGCGGGAATATGATGATTCGGAATATGACGACGAGGACGATGAGGACGTGGAGTACGACAGCCGCGGCCGGAAAAAGAAGCCCCGCCGGCATCACGGCTGCCTGATCGTATTTCTGATCCTGCTTTTGATCCCGACGATCGCCGCCGGATACGCCTACTTCTGGCTGAAGGCCGAGGTTGCCGGTTCCCGCGGGGAAGTGATCGAACAGACGGTTTCCATCAGAAGCGGCGCTGTTTTGTCCGAAATTGGCGATCAGCTTGAAAAAGCGGGCATTGTCCAGTCCGGGATGGTGTTCCGCCTGTATGTGCGCTCGCTGGAGGATGTGGCGGATACGCTGCAGTATGGCACCTTCGAGATGACCTCCGATATGAGCTATGATGAGATCATCCATGTGCTGCAGGAGGCAAATGTTTACCGCCAGACGGTACGTGTGACATTCCCCGAGGGCAGAACCGTCATTCAGTATGCCCAGATCATGGAGGAAGCCGGGCTTTGCTCCGCAGAGCAGTTCCTGGCGGTGGCGAACTATGGGGATTTCAGCCAGTTCGATTTTTGGTCAAAACGCGGCAATGCGCCCAATGTATTCATGCGCGCAGAGGGGTATCTGTTCCCGGATACGTATGAATTCTTTGTCGGGGACGATGTCACAAATATGGTCGCGAAACTGTACGGGGAATTCGACAACAAGATCACCGACGAAATGTACGAGCGCATGGAAGAGCTGGATATGTCGCTTTCCGAGTTGATTACACTGGCAAGCCTTGTACAGGAGGAAGCCGGCAACGAGTACAGCACGCAGGTTTCCGCCGTGTTCCACAACCGTTTGGCACAGGGAATGAATCTGGGCAGCAATGTGGCGTGGAACAAGGAAAAGGCGGACGACAACAACTATATCTACGATTGGATGGCCGGGCCCTACGGCTTTGGCGATTGGAACGCGATCCCCGAGGCGATGCGCGAGGCGTATGACACCTACGATCATGACGGCCTGCCCGCAGGACCTGTATCCAACCCGGGAATGCTCGCGATTGAGGCGGCCCTGTGGCCCGAGGAGGATTGCGACTACCTGTATTTCCAGACCGATACGCTGGGTGAATATCATTTTGCCCGCACCAACGCGGAGCACGAAAGAATCACCGCGGATCTGGAAGCGCAGGGGATCCGTCCGTAAAAAATATTCGCCCGGCCTTGGAGGAGATTGCAAGGCCGGGCAATTTTAGGGATTTTTCAAACGGAAAGGATGCGATGGCATGAGGCAGCCGGAGCTGCTGAGCCCTGCGGGCGATTTGGAACGGCTGAAATTTGCGGTGCTCTACGGTGCGGATGCCGTATATGTGGGCGCGACGGAATTCGGCATGCGCAGCGCGCCGAAGAATTTTACGATGGAGCAGCTTGCCGAGGGCGTGCAGTTTGCACACGCGCGCGGCAAGCGGGTGTACCTGACCGTGAATACCGCGCCCACCAACGAGGAAGTCGCCCGCATGCCCGATTTTATGCGCCGCGCGCGGGAAACAGGCGTGGACGCCTTTATTGTGGCCGATTTGGGTGTGCTGGCGATGGCAAAGCATGTGGCGCCGGAGATGGAACTGCATGTCTCCACACAAGCGGGCATTGTGAACTATGCCGCCGCCTCGGCCGCATATGATCTTGGCGCAAAGCGCGTGGTGCTCGCGCGCGAGCTNTCGCTGCAGGATATNGCCGTNATCCGGGAAAATACGCCGCCCGATCTGGAGCTGGAGGCGTTNGTGCACGGCGCGATGTGCATGTCGGTCTCGGGGCGCTGCCTGCTCTCGCACTACTTAACGGGCCGCGACGCAAACCGGGGCGAATGCACGCAGCCCTGCCGCTGGGCCTGGCAGCTCTGTGAGGAGCANCGCCCGGGCCGCACGTTCCCCATCGGCGAATCGCCGGAGGGCAGTTATATTCTGAACGCGGACGATCTTTGCACCGCGCCGTTTATCAATTTGATCATCGAGGCCGGCGTGGATAGCTTAAAAATTGAGGGACGGGCCAAAACAGCGTATTACGTTGCCAGCACCACAAGCGCGTACCGCCGTGCGCTGCGTGCGTATGCCGCCGCGCCGGACGGTTATGTCTGCCCNGAGGATGTNNTGGANGAGCTGACACGCACCTCGCACCGGCATTATTCCACCGGCTTTTATTTCGGCCGCGAGGGTGCGGTGCAGANCACGAAGGCGGGCGGGTATATCCGCGAATGGGAGGTCGTCGGCATTGTCACCGATTGGCGTGAGGGTGTGGCATATTGTGTGCAGCGCGGAAAATTTCGTNTCGGCGAAACGCTGGAGGCACTGATGCCGTCGGGCGCTGTGATCACGCTGACGCCGGAATGGCTGCGTGGCGGTGATGGGGCGCCCATCGACGCCACACCACACGCGGAAATGCCGTTTTTGATCCCAAGCGAAACGCCGCTCGCCGNGGGATCGTTTTTGCGGTGCAAACGACAGGAGGGNTAAAGAATGTATATTGAATCGTATTGGGGCGACTTGATCGGCGGTTCCGACGACAGCCTGACGCTGACCGCCTATCTTGCGGAAAAACGGATGAAGCAAATCACACTGGAAGAGATATTTTCCGATTTCGGATCACAAACGCTTTTTGGCGATTACCGCAATACCACGCCGCCGCTCTGCTATGTGAACTCCGAAGGATGGGAAATGGCGCTTGGCTGCGCTATCGATCTGATCGCGGATNTGTCCGCGCTTTTATTGGAGAGCAAAAAAAGCGGATTTATCGATCTTGCGGAATTGGNCGATACGCTGGATATAGAGCCGTCGGACGCAAGGCTTCAAATCGTGGCCACGCCGCGAGAATCGGAACAGATGAATACGATCCTTGCCGATTTTGCGGCTGCGCCGGAGGAATTTGACATCAGCGAGTTTGCCGGCGAGGATGAGCTGCAGGAATTGGCCGCCCAGTGCGAGGCGCTGCGTCAGGAACTTTTTGACTGAATGGCCCTGCAGGGACAAAGCGTTGCGGTAGAATGTTAAGAGCAGAAAGGAACCGGAGGAGGGCGGCAAGGTTGGATTACAGAAAAGAAAACAGTAAAATATGGGATCATCTTGCGGAGATGAATAACGTATGGTCTGTTCCGGTGACAAGTGAGACGATTGCTCAAGCCAGAAACGGAATATGGAGCATTGTATTAACACCCACAAAACCGGTGCCAAGNGCCTGGTTCCCGGAGCGTCTGGACAATAAAAAAATCCTCTGTCTGGCATGCGGAGGAGGGCAGCAGGGGCCGATTCTTGCGGCGCTTGGCGCAGAAGTGACGGTTCTGGATAACAGCAAAAAACAGCTGGAACGGGACGAATTTGTTGCGGGCAGGGACAGCCTTACGATTCGGACAGTTCAGGGAAATATGCAGGATTTGTCAATGTTCGGGGATGAAAGCTTTGACTGNATTTTTCATCCATGGTCAAACGGATTTGTTGACGATGTAAGNCCCGTATGGAAAGAATGTGCGCGCGTTTTGAAAAAGAATGGNCTGTTGCTGGCNGGGTTCGGGAATCCGATTGNGTGCATTTTTCATGCCGGAAAATTGGAGCGGGGAATATTGAGCGTAGAAAACAAGATTCCCTATGCGGATATCGATCATCTTGACGATCCGGAAACGAAAGCGATCGCCGAGGCAGAGGGGTATATTTGGGGCCATACATTGGAGGATCAGATACANGGCCAAATAGAAGCGGGATTCGCCATTGTCGGATTTTATGAGGACATCGGGGGAACCGCACTGGATGCGTATATCAATTCTTCCATTGCCACAAAAGCGATNAAGTTGTAAATTGCAGTTCATTCGAAGCGCCATAAGGTTTAGCGGTATTTTATTTTATGGGGAGGAATGGAGACCGGGGCCCGGCAGCGGAAAGTAAATGCAAAAATGCGGGAAGGCAAACGCAAAAACGCAAAACGCAAAACGCAAAAAGCAAAAAGCGCATTTTTTATTTGACATTTCCGCCCATTTGTGATATACATAATTACAATATCAAAAAAGGCGTTGATGGAGACAGTAGGCGCCGCGCGAAAGCCGCAGCGAGCCGGGGAGAGTGCAAGCCCGGTGTGAATAGCGCCCTGCCGAAGATCCCTCCGGAGCCGCCGGCTGAACTGCCGCAGATGTTTTTTGCAGTACAGTAAGCCGTGCCGGTTTTTCACCGTTATCGGAAACACATATCAAAGGGGCGTTTTGCAATTGCCCTGCGGTATGCTGCAATGGGTGGTTTGCGAAGCATTGCCTTCGTCCCGTTTGCGGGACGAAGGCTTTTTTCATCCGGGGCCTTTTGCGGCGGCTGCAAAAGCCGGCATGGCAACGGGCTGCGCAGCTGCTTCAAGGCTTCGATCAAAAGCCGATCAAAAGAAAGGGGAACATTTGGATGCTGTACGATAAGGTTTCCGCGAATATGAATTTCATCGAGCGGGAAAAAGAAGTGGAAAAGTTCTGGCGTGAAAACAATATTTTTGAAAAGAGCATCGAGACGCACAAGGAGGGCGAAACCTATACGTTCTATGACGGCCCGCCCACAGCCAACGGCAAGCCGCACATCGGCCATGTGGAGACGCGCGCCTTCAAGGATATGATCCCGCGCTATCACGCCATGAAGGGCTGCATGGTGCCGCGCAAGGCCGGTTGGGATACGCACGGCCTGCCCGTGGAGCTGGAAGTGGAAAAGATGCTCGGCCTCGACGGAAAAGAGCAGATCGAGCAGTATGGCCTGGAGCCGTTCATCCAGAAGTGCAAGGAGAGCGTCTGGAAGTACAAGGGCATGTGGGAGGATTTTTCGCAGACGGTCGGCTTCTGGGCGGATATGGAGCATCCCTATGTCACCTATGACAACAACTTTATCGAATCGGAGTGGTGGGCGCTCAAGAAGATCTGGGAAAAGGGCCTGCTTTATAAGGGCTTCAAGATCGTCCCGTACTGCCCGCGCTGCGGAACGCCGCTCTCGAGCCACGAGGTGGCGCAGGGCTATAAGGACGTAAAAGAGCGCTCTGCCGTCGCGAAGTTCCGCGCAAAAGGGGAGGACGCGTATATCCTTGCGTGGACGACCACACCGTGGACGCTGCCCTCGAACGTGGCGCTCTGCGTGAACCCCGCAGAAAGCTATGTGAAGGTGCGCATGAACGACGACGGCACGGTGTACTATCTGGCCGGGGCGCTGGCAGATACTGTTCTGGGCGCGGATGCCTATACCGTGCTGGAAACCTATACCGGCAAGGATCTGGAATACAAGGAATATGAGCCGCTGTTCGATTTTGTGCATCCGGCGGAAAAGTGCTGGTATGTGGTGTGCGACAGCTACGTCACGCTCACAGACGGCACCGGCATCGTACACATCGCCCCGGCCTTCGGCGAGGACGACGCGAATGTGGGCAAAAAGTATGGCCTGCCGCTCGTGCAGCTGGTGGACGCCAAGGGCGAAATGACAAAGGAAACGCCGTGGGCGGGCATGTTCTGCAAAAAGGCCGATAAAGAAGTGCTGAAAGACCTGGAAATCCGGGGCCTTCTGTTCAGCGCGCCGGTGTTCAAGCACAGCTATCCGCACTGCTGGCGCTGCGGTACGCCGCTGATCTATTACGCCCGCGATTCATGGTTCATCAAGATGACGGCCGTAAAGGACGACCTGATCCGCAACAACAACACCGTCCACTGGACGCCCAACAGCATCGGCAAGGGCCGCTTTGGCGATTGGCTTGAAAACGTGCAGGATTGGGGCATCAGCCGCAACCGCTATTGGGGCACGCCGCTGAATATCTGGGAGTGCGAATGCGGGCACAGGCACTCCGTCGGCAGCATCGGGGAATTGAAGGCGATGTCCGACAACTGCCCGGACGAGATCGAGCTGCACCGCCCGTATATCGACGCCGTCACGATCCGCTGCCCGCACTGCGGCAAGCAGATGAAGCGCGTGCCCGAGGTGATCGACTGCTGGTTCGATTCCGGCGCGATGCCGTTCGCCCAGCATCACTATCCGTTCGAGAATCAGGAATTGTTTGAAAGCCAGTTCCCGGCGAATTTCATCTCCGAATCCGTCGATCAGACGCGCGGCTGGTTCTATTCGCTGCTCGCCATCTCGACGCTGATCTTCAACAAATCCCCATATAAAAATGTCGTCGTTACGGGCTTTGTGCTGGACGAGAACGGGCAGAAGATGTCCAAATCCAAGGGCAATGCCGTCGACCCGTTCGAGGCGCTCGAGACCTACGGCGCGGACGCCATCCGCTGGTATTTCTACACGGCGGGCGCGCCGTGGCTGCCCAAGCGTTTTTCGGGCAAGAGCGTGCAGGAGGGTCAGCGCAAGCTGATGGGCACGCTTTGGAACACTTATGCGTTCTATGTGCTCTATGCCAACATCGACAATTTCGACGCCACGAAGTACACGCTCGATTATGACAAGCTCTCGGTGATGGACCGCTGGATCCTCTCGAAGATGCACTCCATGGTGAAGACGATGGACGCGGAGCTGGCCGATTACGCCGTGCCCGAGGCTGCGCGCGCCCTGCAGGAGTTTGTGGACGATCTGAGCAACTGGTACGTGCGCCGCAGCCGCGAGCGCTTCTGGGGCAAGGAGATGCCGCAGGATAAGATCAACGCATATATGACGCTGTATACGGCGCTCGTCACCGTCAGCAAGGCCGCTGCGCCGATGATCCCGTTCATGGCCGAGAGCATCTACCGCAACCTCGTGTGCAGTTTGGACAAAGCCGCGCCGGAGAGCGTGCATCTGTGCAGCTACCCCGAGGCGGACGAGAGCCGCATCGACGCCGAGCTCGAGCGCGATATGGACTTGGTGCTCAAAATCGTGGTACTGGGCCGCGCGGCGCGCAACGGTGCAAACCGCAAAAACCGCCAACCGCTCGCACAGATGTTTGTCAAAGCCGGCGAGGCACTCGATACTTTCTACCGTGAGATCATTGAGGACGAGCTGAACATCAAGACGGTGGAGTTTACGCAGGATGTCTCGGCGTTCACTTCCTATCTCTTCAAGCCGCAGCTCAAAACGCTTGGGCCGAAGTACGGCAAGCACCTCGGCGAAATTCGCACGGCATTGTCGGAGCTGGACGGCAGCGCCGCCAAAAAGCAGCTGGATGCGGAAGGCGCGCTGACGCTGGCGCTGCCCTCGGGCGAGGTCACGCTTGCGCCGGAGGATCTGCTCATCGAGACAACGCAGTCCGAGCGGTGGTTCACCGTGGAAGAGGGCGGCGTTACGGTCGCCATCGATACGCTTTTGACGCCCGAGCTCATCGAAGAGGGCTTCGTGCGCGAGCTTGTGAGCAAGTTCCAGACGATGCGCAAGGAGGCCGGCTTCGAGGTGGAGGACCACATCCGCGCCTTTGCCGCCGGCAACGAGAAGATCGAGACGCTTCTGGACGCCAACCGCGTGCAGGTGAGCGCGGATGTCCTCGCCGACGCGGTGACGGTGGGCAGCGTTTCCGGCTATACCAAGGAGTGGAACATCAACGGCGAAACGGTCACGCTCGGCGTGGAGCGGGTATAAAGGGAGCACACACGTGAAAAGCAAATGCGGGGAAAGTGATTTGCAGGCAAGCCCGGCGGACAGCCGCTGCAGATTGCTGCGGTTTCCCGTTTGAACCCGACCGTTTTTGTATTTGATTCGATCCGGCGGCCTGATCCGAAAGGGCGGGCCGCCGGAGTTTTGCAGACGGCGGTTACTGTGGCTTCGTGTATCATATTTTTGTGTATTTCGCAATTTGTACGCAAAACAAAATGTTGTCTGGATTCACAAAAAGTAGTATAATAAACTTGTAAGAGCTTCGCACCGGGGGCAGGAGCGTTTCCCCATATGCCGTACCCGATGCTTTGAACATTTTTCACGAGGTGAACGATGGAATCCATCCGTTTTCAAAGAAATGAAGAGGCGGCGCGCTTTCTTGCGTCTTATTACGAGACGCCGCCGCTTTTGTTTGTACATTCCTACGGCTGCCAGCAGAACGTGAACGACGGCGAAAAGATCCAGGGCGTGCTCACCGATCTCGGCTTTGGCCTTGCGTCGCGCCCGGAGGACGCCGATTTGATCGTTTTCAACACCTGTGCGGTGCGCGAGCATGCCGAGCAGCGCGTGTTCGGCAATGTCGGCGCGCTGAAGGGCTTAAAGGAAGCAAACCCGAGGCTGTTGATTGCGGTTTCAGGCTGCATGGCGCAGCAAAAGGATATCGTGGAAAAATTCCGGCAGCACTATCCGTTTGTGGATCTTGTGTTCGGTGTGAATGCCATCGATACGCTGCCGGCGCTGCTGTGCGAAAAGCTGCAATCGTCAAAGCGTTTGCTGTGCACGCCTGTGGAGCGCGATGAGATCGTCGAGGACATGCCCATACGCCGCAATTCCGCGTTTCGCGCGTGGCTGCCCATCATGTACGGGTGTGATAACTTCTGTTCGTACTGCATCGTTCCCTATGTGCGCGGGCGGGAGCGCAGCCGCAAAAGCGCGGACATCCTGCGGGAATTTCACGAGTTGGTGGACGCAGGCTACCGCGATATCACGCTGCTCGGGCAGAACGTGAACTCCTACGGCAAGGGGCTCAGCGAAAAGATCGATTTTGCGCAGTTGCTGCGCATGCTCGATGCCGTGTCCGGCGATTATCGCATCCGCTTTATGACGAGCCATCCGAAGGATGCAACGCCCGCGCTAATCGATACCATCGCCGGAAGCACGCACATCAGCCGCCATCTGCACCTGCCGGTGCAGTCTGGTTCGAACCGCATCCTTGCCGAGATGAACCGGCATTATACCGTGGAGGATTATCTCGCTTTGATTGACTACGCCAAACGCCGCATACCGGAGATGACATATTCCAGCGATATCATCGTGGGATTTCCCG
Organism: Subdoligranulum sp.; assembly: GCA_014799685.1. Classification (GTDB taxonomy): domain Bacteria; phylum Bacillota; class Clostridia; order Oscillospirales; family Ruminococcaceae; genus Ruthenibacterium. Next base: position 99,057 of record JAAVHN010000026.1, read on the forward strand.
GCGAAACCGAGGAGGATTTTCGCGCCACAGAGGAACTGATCCGGCGTGTTGCGTACATGCAGCTGTTTACCTTCATCTATTCAAAGCGCACCGGCACAAAAGCAGCGACGATGCCGGATCCCACGACGCACAAGGAAAAAACGCAGCGCATTGCCCGCGTGCTGGCCATTCAGGAGGAAGTGGTGGCAAGGCTCGGCGGTGCGATGGTGGGCAAAACCGTCCGCGCGCTGGTGGAGGGCGCGGGCCGCGAAGCAGGAACGCAGACCGCCCGGCTTGATAACCATATGACAGTGGATTTTGCCGGCAATGTGCCCGAGGGCGACTTTGTGAATGTGCTGGTGACAGGCGTGCGCGGCGCGCAGCTGCTGGGGGAGCTTGTATAAAATATCAAGGAGAAAAACGGATTTCATGTGTAACATTTTGCAAATGGATCCACCGGAGGAAAAAAGAAAAATTTCCCGGGAAATATTAGAAGCTCTGCCGGAGTGGTTTGGAATTTCCGAGGCGCGGGAAAACTATATTCAGGAAAGCGCCGGGCAGCTTTTCTTCTGTGCAAAGCATGAGGGGAAAATCATCGGGTTTCTCTGTTTGAAAGAGACCGGAAAAGCGACAGTGGAGCTTGCGGTGATGGGCGTCCTGAAGGAATTTCATCGTCAGGGCGTCGGCCGTGCGCTGGTTCAAACGGCGAAGAGCTGCGCGGCGGATGCGGGTTATTCTTTTTTGCAGGTAAAGACCGTGCAGATGGGACGCTACCCGGAATACGACGCAACGAACCGGTTTTATCTCGATGTTGGCTTTGAGGAATTTGAAGTATTCCCAACCCTCTGGAACGAATGGAATCCCTGTCAGATTTATGTAATGTCATTAAAAAAATAATTCCGGATAAAATTCTATAAAAAAGGAGATATCAATCATGGCAAAGGATGCAATTACAATGTTCAAAGAAGCCGCTGCGCAGATGCAGCGGGAAGAGACCTTTCTGGCCCTGATGGGCACGCTGAAAAAGAACGACGAGGACGAGGTGCTGCAAAGCCTGATCGGCGATTTCAACCTTGCCCGCATCGATTTGAACGCGGAGATATCCAAGAGCGAAGATAAGGATCCGGAAAAGCTCGCCGAGCTGAATACCAAGGTGGGGCAGCTGTATAACGACATTATGGCGAACGAATCCATGATCGCCTACAACGAGGCCAAGGCCGAGATGGAGCAGCTGGTGGAGTATGTCAACGCCATCATCAACACCGCTGTGAACGGCGGCGACCCCATGACGGTGGAACAGCCGCAGGCCGGCTGCTCGGGAAGCTGCGCTTCCTGTGCGGGCTGCCACTGAAAATCTGGAATTGTCGGTTTTCTCTGCAAAAAGCGCCGGTTTCACACAAAAACACGGCGCTTTATTCTAAATAAGCTGTTCCGACGGCCGCTTTGCGGTGCATGACGCATTTTGGCTGTCGGCATGATTCTAACAGGACGGTGCAAAAAATATGGCGGCGCTTTCTCCCATGATGCAGCAGTATTTCGAGATCAAAAAAATGCATCCCGATAAGATTCTGTTCTTCCGCCTTGGGGATTTTTATGAAATGTTCTTCGATGACGCGATCCTCGCCTCGAAGGAATTGGAGCTTACGCTCACGGGGCGGGACTGCGGGCAGGAGGAGCGCGCGCCGATGTGCGGTGTGCCGTTTCATTCCTACGAAAGCTATGTGGCGCGCCTCATCGCAAAGGGCTACAAGGTGGCCATCTGCGAACAGATGGAGGACCCCGCTTTGGCCAAGGGGCTTGTCAAGCGCGATGTCATCCGTGTGGTGACGCCCGGCACCGTCATCGAGAGCAGCATGCTCCAGGACGACAAAAACAACTATATCGCCAGCATCTATATCCGGGACGGAAAGGCGGGCGTCTGCTTTGCGGACATCTCCACCGGCACGGCGCACGCCACCGTGCTGACAGGGCATCCGCTCGACGCACAGATCGTATCCGAGCTGTGCCGCTATGCACCCAGCGAGGTGCTGTTCGACCCCGGGATCCTCTCCCACAAGGAAGTGACAAACTACATCAAGCACCAGCTGTGCTGCAGTGTGGAGCTGATGGAGGAATCGGATTATGCGCCCGAAGCATGTGCGGAAGAGATGCGCGCGCAGTTTGGCCAGCAGGCCGGGCAGGTGACACAGCTCTCGCCGGACAGCCCGGCCTTTGCGGCGCTGGCGGTGTTGCTGCGGTACTTAAAAGCGACGCAGAAAAAGGGCGTTGAGCGGCTGAAAACCGTGCAAAACTACGTTGAAGCGCAGTATATGCAGCTTTCGCCCGTCACGCGCGCCAATTTGGAGCTGACGCAGACCATGCGCGGGCGCGAGAAAAAGGGTACGCTGCTCTGGGTTTTGGATAAGACCAGAACGGCGATGGGCAAGCGCCTGATTCGCACCTGGATTGAGCAGCCGCTTGTGCATGTAGCAGCGATCAACGCGCGGCTGGATGCGGTGGAGGAGCTTGTAAAGGATTCGGTCGCGCGCGCCGATCTGATCGATGCGCTGGACGGCATCTTCGATATGGAGCGCCTGATGACGCGCGTTGTGTACGGCTCCGCCTCCCCGCGGGAGATTTACGCGCTGGCGCAAACGTGCGAAAAGCTGCCGCGCATCCAGGCGCTTCTGGCGCCGTTCCAAAGCGCGCAGATCGACGCGCTGCGTGCGGATATTGATGCGTTGACGGACGTGAAGGAGCACATTTTCACGGCCATCGACGAGGATGCGCCCGCCCTTTTGAAGGATGGCGGCGTCATCCGCGCGGGCTACAACGCCGAGGTGGACGAGCTGCGCGAGATCGTGCACGGCGGCAAGGGATATCTTACCGCTTTGGAGACAAAGCTGAAAGAGGAGACGGGTATCCGCACGCTGAAGATCGGCTACAACCGCGTATTCGGCTACTATATTGAGGTAAGCCGCTCGTTTACCGATCAGGTACCGGAGCATTTCATCCGCAAGCAGACGCTGGCCAACGCCGAGCGCTACATCACCGAGGATCTGAAAAACTTAGAAAGCCGGATCCTTGGCGCGAATGAACGCGTGATTGTACTGGAACGGCAGCTCTTTGACGATCTGCTGCACCGCATTGCCGACGAACTGCCGCGCATCCAGAAGACGGCGTCCGGCGTGGCGCGGCTGGATGTGCTGACGGCTTTGGCGGAAACCGCGGTGAAAAACAACTATACCAAACCCGTTGTGGACAGCGGCGACGCGCTGGTGATCCGCGAGGGCCGGCACCCGGTGATCGAGCAGATGCTGAAGGGCACGCTGTTTGTGCCGAACGACACCACGCTCGACTGTGCGGACAACCGCATGCTCATCATCACCGGCCCGAACATGGCGGGCAAATCCACCTATATGCGGCAAACGGCACTGATCGCGCTGATGGCGCAGATCGGCAGCTTTGTTCCGGCGCAGCTTTGCCGGATGGGTGTGGTGGATGCAATCTTCACGCGTGTGGGCGCGTCGGACGATCTTGCGGCGGGGCAGTCCACCTTTATGGTGGAAATGACGGAGGTTGCGGAGATTTTGGAGCACGCAACACAGAAAAGCCTTGTGATTCTTGATGAGATCGGGCGCGGTACCTCCACGTTTGACGGCATGAGCATTGCCCGCGCCGTGGTGGAGCATATGGCGGAAAAATCGAACGGCCTCGGCTGCAAAACGCTGTTTGCAACACATTACCACGAGCTGACNGAGCTGGAGCANACGGTGAACGGCGTNAAAAATTACAATATCGCCGTGAANAAGCGCGGCGATGATGTTACCTTCCTGCGCCGCATCGTGCGCGGGGCGGCGGACGACAGCTACGGCATCGAGGTGGCGAAGCTGGCCGGCCTGCCCGAGACGGTGACGGAGCGCGCAAAACAGGTATTGCGCCANTTAGAGGCCAGCGCCCCCAGCAGCGGCGNCACACAGCTGGATTTTGCCAGCCTCGGCGGCGAACAGACCGAACCGGAAGCAGANCAAAAGCCCATTTCCGCCCCGTGGGCGGAAAAGATAGCGGCGCTGGATGTGGAGACATTGACACCGCTGGAAGCGCTGAATTTCCTGTATGAGCTGAAACAGGAGATGCAATAGAGCAGAGCGTTTAGCGTTCAAAGTTCAGAGAATTTGTCTCTGAACATGCGTATCTCTAAACGCNCAACTCTAAAATCCAAACGCTAAAAANGGGGGGCGCAGGAAGNAATGGCCGTGATACATGTTTTGGATACGCACACCGCCGAGCTGATTGCNGCGGGTGAGGTGGTGGAGCGCCCCGCTTCCGTGGTTAAGGAATTGACGGAGAACGCCATCGACGCAGGTGCAACGGCGGTGACGGTGTCTATCGAGCGAGGCGGCACGGCGATGATTCAGATCGCGGATAACGGCAGCGGCATCGAGGCGGAATTCATTCCCACGGCATTTATCCGCCACGCGACAAGCAAGATCGCGCGGGAAGAGGATCTCGAATCGATCCATACGCTCGGTTTCCGCGGCGAGGCGCTGGCATCGGTGGCAAGTGTCGCGCGCGTGGAACTGCTGACCAAAACCGAGGCGGACGAATACGCCTATTTATACCGCATCCATGGCGGCGCAGAACAGGGGATNGAGCCCGCGGCGCGGCCCGTCGGCACNACGATCACGGTGCGCGATCTGTTTTATAACACGCCCGCGCGGATGAAATTTTTGAAAAAGGATACGACCGAGGGCAACTACGCGGCGGATGCCGTCACACAGCTTGCCCTCTCGCACCCGGAGATCTCGTTCAAGCTTGTGCGGGACGGCAAGCCGCAGTTCCAGACGCCCGGCGACNGAAATCTGCTGGGCGCCGCCTACGCCGCGCTCTCCCGTGATTTTGCAAAAGAGCTGATCTCCGTAGAAAATACGGTGGGCAGCTATACCGTACACGGCCTCGTCACACCGCCCAAGCAATCCCGCGCCAGCCGTGCGATGCAGTTTTTCTTNATCAACGGGCGTTATGTGAAAAACCGCACGATGATGGCAGCGCTGGAGGCCGCATACAAGGGCACGCTGATGCAGGGCAAATTCCCCGGTTGCGTGCTGTTTTTGGAAATGCCGCCGCAGCTTGTAGATGTGAATGTGCACCCTGCCAAAACAGAGGTGCGCNTTGCACGNNAAAAAGAGGTATTCGACGCGGTATATCAGAGCGTGAAGGGAATGCTGCTCACGCCGCAAAGCACAGAGCGCGCCTTTTCNTTTTCATCAGGGCAGCCGACTTCTGCCGCGCAAGCTCCTGTTTTGGAACAGCAGGCCGCCGCACAAGAGGNTGTATGGGAGACGTCCCCTGTGNAGGGGACTGCTTTGGCGGCATCCGCTTCGCAGGCGATAGCCACCGGTGCCTTCGCGGCACGGGTGTCATCCGACACCCCGGCGCAGACGCCCGGGGAAAAATGCCCGCCCGGGNCNGATTTCGAGGTGCACGCGGTTCCGGCGCAGCATGGCGCCGCAGAGCCGGTATATTCTGCCTGGGGTTCCTCTCTGGNAACGCTNGGAAGCGCNCCCTCTATGCCGTATCGCACAAGGGAAAAGCTGGATATCTGGCCGGAAGCGGAGCCGGGAGAACCGCAGGGCAGTGTGCAGGGAGAANCCGCGCAGGGGATCACCGGACAGAAAGAGGCTGCGCAGGGGATCACNGCACAGGAANAAAATGTACGGAGCGATGCCGTACANACAGCGGCATCCNGGCAGGAGCCCGATACAGCGCTGCAGCCGGGGACCGTTCCGTTTGAAGCAGAAGACGCACCCCGNCAAACCATGTTTGCCCCGCTTGCAAAGGAAATGGAGCGCCGCCCGATGCGGCTGATCGGCGAAGTGTTCGATACCTATATCGTCACACAGAGGGGGGAGGATCTCTGCCTGCTGGATAAGCATGCCGCCCATGAGCGGATCCTTTANGAAAAGCTCGTGGCCGCCTATGGAAACGGCGGCAGNCAGCTGCTGCTGACCCCGGTGACGATACAGCTTTCCGCCGAGGAAAAGGATGCTGTGCTGCAAAGCGAATCCGCTTTACAGAAAACGGGTCTGGAAATAGAGGACTTCGGCGGCGGCGCAGTTGTGGTGCGCGCNGTTCCCGCGGATGTGGAGCCGACGGATACGGAGGATCTGGTGGTGGAGCTTGCGCGCCGCCTNGCGCAGAACCCGCGCGATACTGTCAGCGAGAAAACGGAATGGGTGCTGCATTCCATCGCCTGCCGCGCAGCCATCAAGGCCGGGGATAAAACGCACGCGGCCGAGCTGCTGCGCCTCGCCGAGGATGTTTTGGACGGAAAGATCCCGCCGTTTTGCCCGCACGGACGCCCCATCGTGCTGAAGATACCCAAAAAGGAGCTGGAAAAACAGTTTGGCAGACAAGGCTGATCTGATCGTGATCTGCGGCCCCACCGCCACCGGGAAAACCGCAGCGGCCGTCTCAGCTGCAAAGCTTNTGGACGGCGAGGTCGTCTCGGCGGATTCCATGCAGATCTACAAAGGGCTGCGCGTCGGCACGGCGCAGGCAACGCCGGAGGAAATGGGCGGCGTGCCGCATCATCTGGTCGGTTTTCTGCCGCCGGAGGAACGCTTTTCTGTGGCCGATTATGTTGCGCAGGCGACCGGCTGCATNGGAGAGATCCGGGCGCGCGGGCGGGTGCCCATCGTGGCCGGCGGCACGGGACTTTATATTTCCAGCCTTGTAAATGGAATNGACTTTACAGTAAAGAAANATGCGCCGCAGCTCCGGGAAAGGCTGGAAGCGGAGCTTTTGCAGCAGGGCGCCGAGGCGATGTANCGGCGTTTGCAGCAGGCCGACCCGGAGGCCGCCGCAAAGCTGCACCCGGCCGACCGCGTGCGCGTGCTGCGCGCGCTGGAATGGTACGAGCAAACGGGGCAGACGGCGCAGGAGCGCATCGCCCGTTCCCGGCCGGCGCAAAAGCCGTTTCATCCCTTGCTGATTGGCTTGATGACGCCCGAGCGCGCGCAGCTGTATGCGCGCATCAATGCGCGCGTCGATCGGATGCTGGAGCAGGGGCTGCTTGAGGANGCGCGGCTGGTTTATGCGCATCGGGAGCAGTATCATACCGCTGTGCAGGCCATCGGCTACAAGGAGTTTTTTCCGTATTTTGAAGGTGCGGCTGCGCTGGCGGAATGCACTGAATCGCTTAAGCGCGCCTCGCGCCGGTACGCAAAGCGCCAGCTGACGTGGTTCCGGCATATGGAGGGGNTCGTGTGGCTGGAGCCCGGTGACGATGNTGCCGGGGAGATCGTCCGGCTTTNGCAGCAGGGCGCCGTGCAGTGAATCGAGCATCAATCCGGCTGATAAAACAGCATCCATGAACAGAGCATAAAGGAATATTCGTCAAAATGGAAGAACGACCGATCAAAAAAAAGAAAAAGCATCGGCTGCGTTTTCTTGCGTGGCTGCTGCTGTTGGTACCGGTGGCTTACATCAGTGTGCAGATGGTGCAGGTGCTGCGCACCAACTACCAAACGCAGACCGCGATCGCCTATACCATGTCTGATACAATCCTCTGCGACGGGATGCTCGCCATGCAGGAGGTCACCGTCCCCTTCGAGGGCGCGGGGGTGCTGGGGTATCAGGCAAATAACGGGGAGCGTGTTTCCGGCGGGAGCGAGATCGCGCGGCTGTTTGAAAACGAGGCCGGGGCGCAAAATCGCATGCGTGCGGAAAAGCTGACGGAGGAGCTGGCGCTGCTGGAACGGTCCCAGCAGGGTGTCGGCGGCACGGATGTGGAGGCGTTGCTGAATCAGACGCAGCAGGGCGTTTACGCAGTTTTGGATGGACTGCAGAGCAACAATTACACCGGGCTTGACGAGGCGCGGGCCGAAATTCAGCTGGCGCAGAATAAGCTTTTGCTTGTCACCGGAGCCGAGGAGGATTTTGCTGCGCGCACCCAGCTGCTTACCGGGCAGCGCGATGCTGCAAACGCAGCCAGCAGCTACATACCGGTGTATGCCCCGGCCACCGGATATTTTGTCTCTGCGCAGGACAGCGAAAAGCAGCTGTATGCGCCGGAGGAATTGGCCGCGATGTCGCCGGCCGAGCTGCAGCAGGCGCTGGCTGTGCCTGCTGCCGAAAACGACGCATCCATCGTGGGCAAGCTGATTTTGGATTACAGATGGCGCTACTATGCGCTNGTNACNGCAAAGCAGGCNGAAAAATTNGCCGANGGGCTGCGGGTGGAGCTGTCGTTCCCCAATATCTCGGCGGAATCGCTGCCCGCTACGGTGACCGGCATTTCACTGGATGAGGAAGCGGGCATCGCCAAGGTGGAGCTTTTGTGCGATTACATCAACGACACCGTGGTGACGCTGGAGCAGGAGAAGGCCGAGATTACCTTTGCCACCTATGACGGCATCCGCATCGACCGCAAGGCGCTGCATATCGTCGACGGCCGGAACTGTGTGTATGTGCAGTTCGGCAACGTGGTCTACCGGCGTTATATCACCATTTTGTTCGAGGACGAAGATTACATCCTTGTGCCGTCTGCCTACACAAAAGAAGAAAACGAGATCCGGCTGTTCGACCAGATTGTGGTACAGGGTTCCGATCTGTACGATGAAAAGATCCTTTAGCTTCTTTCAGAGGCTTTTTCGGTGCAAAATGGAAAAATTTTCAAATTCCCGGTGCAAATTTAAAAGAGTTTATTGACATTATCAGGAAAAACAACGATAATAACAATGATAGCGTTTTGTTTTTGATATAGCGCGTACGCTTTTGCGTGCAAATGGAAAAGGAGAAATTGCATATGAGCATGTTTGATAAAATCAAAGGCATGATGGGCGTTCCGGACGATGACGATTACGATGACGAGGAGTTTGATTATACGGACGAGGATCCGGAATACCTGGAGGAAGACGAGTACGAGTTCCCGTCGCAGCAGCCTGCCGCGACGCGGCGCAGCAGCGGCACGGGCGGCAACAAGGTCGTAAACATCAATTCCACCATGCAGCTGCAGGTGGTGCTGGTGAAGCCTGAGCAGTTTGAGGATGCACTGTCGATCGCAGATCACCTCAACGCGAAGCGCACGGTTGTATTGAATCTGGAATCCACCAGCAAAGACATCTCCCGGCGGCTGATTGATTTTCTTTCCGGCGTCGCTTATGCAAACCGCGGGCAGGTAAAGCGCGTGGCCAACAGCACCTTCATCATCACGCCCTACAATGTGGACATCATGGGCGATCTGCTGGATGAGCTGGAAAGCAACGGCATGTTCTTTTAATGGCGCGGGGATATATTCCACCGGTGGATGACGGCGAAAGGCTGTTTTTCCGCCGTATCAAAGAACTGGCAGGCGCCGCCCAAAGCTCCGGCGCACCGCGACAGACGGCTTTTTTGAGCGATCGTCAGCAGGTGCTCGCGTGTGCGGCGCTTTCTGCGGCAGGCTGTGCCGATTATCATTTCGACGGCGGGTATCCCGAGGCGGAACGAAAGATCCTCTGCCTGCACGGGGACGCCGGCAAAGACGCTGCACCGCGGTTTGGCTGCCTTTTTTTGGAGGCGATGGGTGAGCATGGCGCGCTGACGCACCGGGACTATCTGGGTGCGCTGCTGTCCCTCGGCGTCAAGCGGGAATGTGTGGGCGATATTGTAACCTGCGATGCCGGCGCGTATGTCTTTTTACTGGATACCGTCGCGCCGCTCGTGCGCGAGGAGCTTTGCCGCGTGGGCCGCTGCAGCGTCCGGGTGCGCGGGGCACAGGCCGGGGAGCTGCCGCAGCAATCGCAGCGGCCCTTGTGCAAGGTTTCCATCGCATCGCTGCGTCTGGACGCCCTGCTGGCCGCCATGCTGCACATCAGCCGGGCCGATGCGGCGGGTCTTGTCAAAAGCGGCGCGGTGGAGATCAACCATGTTCCCACGGCATCCATTCACGCGGAGGTATACGAGAACGATACATTCAGCATTCGCGGATACGGAAAATATCACTTGGGCGAAATCGGGTCACAAAGCCGGAAGGGCCGCATTTTTGTGTCCTATTATGAATATTGACAGGGAGGACCATTCGGATGAATGTTGAGGATATCCACAACGTAACGTTTGACAGGGTCATGCGCGGCTACAAGCCGGAGGAGGTCGACGAATATCTCGACAAGGTTGCGGCGGAGCTGGAACGTTTGCAGGCGGAAAAAGCTGATATCGAGAAAAAGATGTACATCCTTGCGGAAAAGGTCGATCAATACCGCAACGACGAGGAGACGCTGAAAACGGCGTTGCTCAACGCGCAGCGCATGGGCGAGAGCGTGATCCAGGAGGCGCGCTCGAAGGCCGAAACGATCCTTTATGATGCCACGAACAAGGCGAACCTTGCCAGGGATGAAGCGCTGCAAAAGGTTGCGGAAGAGGAGCTGCTGCTTTCGCGCCTCAAGGCGGAGGTGGCGCACTTCAAAAGCGATATTTTGAATCTGTATAAGCAGCACATCGAATCGCTGAGCCTGCTGCCCGGAGAGGAAAAGAAGAAACCGGAAGAACCAAAGCCCGAGGCCGCCGAAAGCGAAAAAAAAGAACCGCCCGCGCCGCAGCCCGCACCGAAGGAAGAGCCCTCTGACGAAGAGGATCCGTTCCGTTCGATGGAACTGCCGGACGGCGTTTCCCCGCTGGAGGATTATCAGGGCATTTCGTTTGACGACTGAATGATGCCGGAAATTTTGAACCGATCGCCGGACGCGTCCCGGCGGCGAACCTGATCCGTCGATTCCGTCGGTTGGATCAAATCTTTTCCATAAAGGAGACACAAACCATTGGTGATATCCTTTGTCATTGCTGTGATTTTGGTCGGGCTGGATCAATTGACAAAATATCTCGCTACGGTGTACCTGGCCCCGGTTGGCGTGCATCCGTTTCTTCCCGGCATCATGGAACTGCGCTATGTGCGCAATGACGGCGCGGCCTTCAGCTTGCTGGCGAATGCCGCGTGGGGCCGCAGCTTTTTGATCGTTGTAACAGCGCTTGCCCTCGCGGCGCTTGCCGTGTGGTTTATCCTGAAAAAGCCCTCCGCATGGTGGGAGCGCTGGACGTTCATCCTGATCTTTTCCGGCGGGGCAGGGAACCTGATCGACCGCATTCTGCACGGATCCGTGGTGGATTTTTTTGCCACCACATTCATCGATTTTGCCGTTTTTAATGTTGCGGATTGTTTCGTCTGCATCGGCGCGGCGCTGCTTGCGCTGCTTGTGCTGCGGCAGGAGCTGGGCACGGCAAAGCCCAAGGGCGATGCCCCGCAAAAACCGGTATGAAAATGCTGACATATACGGCCGGCGCGCAGGATGCCGGCCAAAGGATCGATACGGCGCTGGCTGCGGCGTTTCCCGAACTGACGCGCAGCTATGTGCAGCAGCTTGCTGCAAACGGGCAGGTGCTGTGCAACGGACGCCCCGCCGCGAAAAGTGCGCGTCTCGCCGCAGGAGACGCGCTTTGTGTATCTGTACCGGATGCGCAGCCCGTACAGGTGATGCCGCAGGATATTCCGCTGGATATCCTCTACGAGGACGACGCGCTGCTTGTGGTGAATAAGCCGAAGGGCATGGTCGTTCATCCCGCCGCGGGCAATCCGGCCGGGACGCTGGTGAATGCGCTGCTGCATCATTGCGCCGGCCGCCTCTCCGGCATCAACGGAGAGCTGCGTCCCGGGATTGTACACCGCATCGATAAGGATACAAGCGGCCTTTTGGTTGTTGCCAAGGATAACGCGGCGCATGCCGCGCTTTCACAGCAATTTGCCGTGCACAGCATCACGCGCGTATACCACACGGTGGTATACGGCGGTTTTTCCGCGGATGACGGCGTGGTGGAGGGGCAAATCGGCCGCCATCCGGTGGACCGCAAGCGCATGGCTGTTTTGAAAAGCGGCGGGAAATATGCGTATACCGGGTACCATGTCGAGGAGCGCTTTCCCGGCTTTACGTACCTTTCCGTGCAGCTGAAGACGGGGCGGACGCATCAGATCCGCGTGCATCTTGCCAGCATCGGCCACCCTGTGGCGGGGGATGCGGTCTACGGCCCTAAAAAGGTGATCACACAGCTTGACGGCCAGTGTCTGCACGCAAAGACGCTCGGCTTTCAGCATCCCGTGACCGGGGGCTATATGGAGTTTGACAGCCCTCTGCCCGATTATTTTACGGCTTTTCTCGGCCGTCTTGAGAAGGAACGATAGCACTATGATCCGCTCGCTTCAGGACATTCTTGTCATATCGGATATGGACAATACGCTGCTCTCTCCCGAGGAGGGTGTGCCGCAGGCAAACAGGGATATGATCCGCCTGTTTTGCATGCTGGGGGGACGGTTTACGGTGGCCACAGGCCGTACCGCCGCCTCCGCCGGACGCTATTTAACATCGCTGACACTGTCCGCACCGGCCATACTGTATGGCGGCGGCGCGATCTATGATTTTGAAAAGCAAAGCTATCTTCAAAAGACCGTGCTGCCCATCACTGCAGCCAGGCAGGCGGTGCTGGATGTGATGGCAAAATTCCCGGGCGCCGGCGTCGAAGTGATGACGGAAGACGGCGGCATTTGCGTCGTGCGCGCCAACGAATACACCTACCGCCACACGGTGCATGAGCGCCTTGCTTACCGCATGGCGCCGCTGGATGCACTGAACGACGGATGGAACAAGGTGCTGTTTGCCTGTTCGGCCGAGACAATGCGAAACATCGATGCGTTTTTGGGCGAGGGCAGCTATCCCGGCGTCTATTTTATCGCGACGAACCGTAATTATTTCGAGATCATGCCTGAGGGCGTCACAAAGGGTTCGGCGCTGCACTTTCTCTGCGAACATCTTGGGATCCCGCGCGAGAATACCATCGCGATCGGGGATTACTACAATGATATTGAACTGATGCAGGCGGCCGGGCACGCCGTAGCGATGGGCAATGCCCCTCCGGAGGTGCAGCGCGCCGCAAACGCCGTGACGGGGCGCTGCATGGACGGCGGTGTGGCGCAGGTGCTGTATGCGCTGACGCGGAAGTTTTCGTAAGATAAATGTCTCTGACGTCTGCCGGGAGGCTGTTTTTTCGCAAAGAGCCAATGACAGCAGAACGGTTTTCGTCATACAGCGGCAAAAATGCCAATAGTCTAATGGAGATGATGCAGTGAACAGGCGTTTTACCGGTGTGTTTTTCGCGTGTATCGCGGCGGCGGTGGTCTGTCTCTTTGCAACAATGCCCCCGCTGCGGCAGGCCGGGTTTGCGCCGCAGGAGGATACGCCATATTTTTCGGCTGGGGAGGATCGGATCGATATCAATACCGCCCCAGCGGCGGAACTTCGCTGCCTGCCGGGCATCGGCGAAAAGAAAGCGCAGGCCATCATCGAATACCGCACGCAGAACGGCCCGTTTTCCTCTGCCGAAGAGCTCGCAAATGTAGAGGGCATTTCTCTGCGCACTGTGGAGGGCTTTCAGGATCTTGTCTGTTTTTCATGAGAAAATTGCAGTAGAGAGGCAAAAGAGGGATATGTATGGAACAGTCGCATAAAAAAGAACTCTTCATCAATCGGGAGCTGAGTTGGCTGGATTTCGACCGCCGCGTACTGGATCTTGCAAAGGACAAATCGGTGCCGGTAGGGGAACAGCTGAAGTTCGCCTCGATCTATGCAAGCAATCTGGACGAGTTTTTCATGGTGCGCGTCGGGTCTCTGTACGACAGAACGCTTGTCGGCGGCGGCGAAAAAGAAAACAAAACCGGTATGACACCGGAGCAGCAGCTTGCGGCCATTATGCCGAAGGTGGCCGATTTGCAACAGCGCTGTGATAAGATCGTATCAAAGCTGTACGACGCCGTTGGCGCGCTGGGATACCGGAAGGTGGATTTTTCCCATCTGAGCAAGGAAGCCGAGCACTTTTGGCGCAAATACTTTACGCAGGAGCTCTTTCCTGTTCTCTCGCCACAGATCATCGACCGCCGCCATCCGTTCCCGTTTTTGCGCAACAACGAGATTTATGTCGGCGCGATCTTAAAGGGAAAAGGCGATGCGCAGGCTTCGTTTGGCCTCATTCCCATCAGCAATCAGTTCCAGCGCATTTTGTTCGTGCCGTCCGGTGAGCAGGTTGCCTTTGCGCTTGTGGAGGAGCTGGTCGAGCATTTTTCCGGGATGGTCTTCGGCAAAAATACCGTGCAGGGCCACTGCATCTTCCGCGTTACGCGCAACGCCGATATCACCGTGGACGAGGGCATGTTCGACCATGACGTTGATTATCGCGAGATCATGAGCGATCTTTTGAAAAAGCGCCGGAAGCTGGCAGCCGTCCGCCTGCAGGTATCGCCCCGTGCGCCCGCGCAGATCATCTCGCTGCTGCTGGATAAGCTGGTGCTGCCGCAGCGCCAGGTGTTTGAACAGTCGACGCCGCTGGATATGTCCATCGGGTTCAAGCTTGCCGCACGCCTTGCACAGGACGGCCATCCGGAGCTGTTTTATCCCGTCAAACGCCCGATGCTGCCGCCGGCGAACTTTGATCTGACCCGCGTGGTGGAAAAACAGGATGTCCTGCTTTCGTACCCGTACCAGAGCATGCGCCCGTTCCTGCGCATGCTGAACGACGCGGCGCAGGACCCGGATGTTCTTTCCATCAAGATGACGCTCTATCGCATGGCGCACGAATCCAAGATCGTCGAGGCGCTGGTTTCCGCCGCCGAAAACGGGAAAGAGGTGGTGGCCATCGTCGAGCTGCGCGCACGGTTTGACGAGCAGCACAACATCGATTTTTCAAAGCAGCTGGAGGAGGCGGGCTGTACCGTCATCTACGGCTTCGACGCGTACAAGATCCATTCCAAGCTGACGCTGATCACAAAGAAAAAGGGCAATCAGCTGCACTATATCGCGCAGATTGGCACGGGCAACTACAACGAAAAAACGTCCGAGCAATATACCGACCTCTCGTTCATCACCACGGATCTCGCCATCGGATCCGAACTGGCGGCCGTGTTCAACAATCTTGCGATCGAACGCCTGACGGAGCATTCGGGCAATCTTCTGGTCGCGCCGCTGTGCTTCAAAAGTGTTCTGATGCAGGAGATGGACGCCGAGATCGAGGCAAAGCGCATGGGAAAGGATGCGCGGATCATCCTGAAATGCAATTCCATCAGCGACAGGGACATTATTGAAAAAATTTCCGAGGCGTCCTGCGCGGGCGTTCCGGTACAGATGATCGTGCGCGGCATCTGCTGTATCAGGGCGGGCGTGCCCGGCCTGACGGAAAACGTTACCGTGCGCAGTATCGTTGGGCGGTATCTGGAGCACGAGCGCGTCTATGCGTTCGGCAGCGGAAAGGAAACGCGCGTTTACATTGCCTCGGGCGATTTCTTAACTAGAAACACCGAGCGCCGTGTCGAGGTGGGTGTGCGCATCCATGATAAGCGCATCGCCGACGAATTGCTTGGGGTGCTCGATTTCCAGCTGCACGATACGGTGAATGCGCGCGAGATGCAGCCGGACGGATCGTATCAAAAGGCGAGGCCTGCGCCGGATGAGCCCCGCGTGGACAGTCAGCTCGGCATGTACGAGCGGCTTGCAAATGCATGGCCCGAGCTTCCCGCGGAAAAGCCGGCGGAAAGGGTACTGCGCCATACCCCGGCGGCAAAGCGCCGCACGCCTCCCGCGCCGCAGCGCGCAAGAAGGCGGCAGAGCCCTCCTGCGCTGCGCACACTGAATGATCTGAAAAATTTGTTTGGGAAAAAGTAGATTTCGGTTTCCTCAGGCGGTTCCGGCGGATCGCTTCGCCGGCAATGCAGCTGTGCAGTTGTACGCTGCTGCAAAGGTTCTGCAGACCATCCGTCTTGAATTTCAAAGTCCCTTTCCGGGCGGCTCTTGCGTTTGCCGGCGATGCCGGCAGCCGCGGGCCGCCCGGTTCTTTTTGGGACATGTCCCGCATAGCTTTGTACAAAAGCCGGAACAGCGCGGTTCCGGGTGCAAAGGTGTGTGACGTGGATGTTGGAAAGGGAGCTTGACTGGCAGGCGGAGTGGAAACCGGCCAATATCGTGCTCTTGGAGGCGATCCCCCACGAAGGGACGGAAAAAGGATCCGGGACAGCGCGCGGCAGCGAAGCCGGGGAAACATCTTTCGGCCGGACAACGGCTCAGGAAGGGCCTCTTGGGCCGGAGGATCATTTTTTGACATGGGATTTTTCAGTGAAAGATCCTTCCGGGCAAAGCTCCCCGAAGGGCGATATTTCAGCGCGTGATATTCCCGCACGTGATATTTCGGTGCATGACATTCCGAAGCATGGTACTTCGGAGAAAATCATTTCAAAAGATGGCTTTGCAGAAAAAGAAAAGCCGCCGGAGGATTTGCCGAAGGATGCGCCTCAGGGCAAAGCCGGAAACGGGCGGGCCAAAAAATCCCTGAAGCGTCAGCTGTATCCGGCGGTGCGCCAGGCAGCCGCGTCCTTTCCGCCGCCTCGCGTGAATACGGGCGAGGAGCATGTGCTGTTTATCCAGATCCTGCTGTGCGCACTGATTCTTGCGTTTTCCTGGTTTGCCCGCAGTGTCGGCGCCCCGTTTTTGCCGCAGATGCAGACAGAGTTTGAAACCATGCTTTCCACGGGTGTGGAATTTTCCACAGACAATACCTTCGCGCGCTTTGCCGATTCGGTGGTGGAGCAGCTGCGCGTCGGCACAAGGCGGCTGCTGCAGAAATTAGAGGAGCCGGAGGCCGTGGAGGACGACATAGGCGGCATGGGCGGCATCTGGCTTACAGCGAATGGACGAACCGTCCCGGACGGAGCGACATTGGAGGAGTATACGCTCCCGGTCGATTTGCAGTATCCGGTGTCGGGCTATCTGACCTCGCGCTATGGCTTTCGGGATAATCCTGTCAACGGTGAGGATGATTTCCACGCGGGGATCGATATCGGCGCGGCGGAAGGCACGCCGGTCCTGGCCGCGCAGTCCGGCATCGTGATGCGCACCGGATATACACGGCTGCGCGGGTACTACATCATCCTGCGCCATGCCGGCGGTGTGCAGACGCTGTATCAGCACCTCTCTTATGTCTTTGTGCGCGGCGGCGAAAGGGTCGAGCAGGGCCAGCTGATCGCCGATGTGGGCAGCACGGGCTTTGTGACGGGGCCGCACCTGCACCTGGAATTGATCCTGGACGGCGTTCGGGTCGATCCGCTGCCCACGTTCCCACGCTATATCGTCGAATGAGGGGAACCTCGGTGCAGCCCGTGCTGCTGTGCGCCTGCCTTGCGGCGGGGCTTTTGTTCGATCCGCTCGGCTTTTTGCGTATGGCCCTCGTTTGCGCGGCGCTCCACGAGAGCGGGCATGTGCTGGTTTACGTGCTTTGTGCGCGCAGGCTGCCGAGACTGCGGTTTTCTGTAGAGGGCATTTCGCTTTCCGGCGCACAGCAGCTTTCCCGCGCGCAGGAATTGTGGGTGCTTGCCGCGGGCCCGATGGCAAACTTTATCTTTGCGGCGCTGCTGCTTTGGCGGTTGCAGCGGCGGGCAAGCTATGGGCTGTACTTTTTGGCGGCTGTCAGCTTGTGCACGGGGCTTTACAATCTGCTGCCGTTTGGCGTACTGGACGGTGCGCGCATTTTGCAGAATCTTTTCCCGGCCCCAAAGCAGGACGCCCTGCAGCGCGCGCAGCGTGCACTGCTCTGCGTTTTCGCTGTGGCGGTACTTGGCCTTGCCTTGAAAGGCGAGTTCCCCTTTGGCGCGCGCGCGGCGGCCTTTCTGGGGCCCGGCCTTTTGCTGGCAAGGGAGCTTTGGAGCCGGTTCGAATAAGGGATTGGGCCGGTGATGGCAAATCGGCCCGATATGCGAAAAAGCATTGTGCAGGTTTTTGGAGGGAAGTTGGATCGGATGCTCCATCGACCGATCCAACCTTTCTGCGTTTTCCTGCTAAAAACATGCATCATCTGGCGCCCCTATTATGAATTTTTAAGAAAATGTCTTTGCCATGCGGATTCTTCATTTGCATTTCTTTGTAAAATAGAGTAAGATAACAAAAGGAAGATCTTGGGAGCCTCCCCCAAAAATTGGGCAGCTTGCGGTGTTGGCGGGCCTGCCGGTGAAAAACGGAGCGTTTCCAACGGAAAGGATGTTGTCCGCTTGGACGAAAAGATCAAATCGGCGCTTGCCGCCGTGCAAAAACCGGGCCGCTATACCGGCGGCGAGCCGGGCTGTGTTTATAAAGATCGGGACAGGGTGGAGCTGCGGTTTGCTTTTTGCTTTCCCGATACCTACGAGGTCGGCATGTCGTTTTTAGGCATGAAGATCCTGTATGAAATTTTGAATCAGCGCGAAAATATCTGGTGTGAGCGCGCGTTTATGCCGTGGGTGGATATGAAGGAGCAGATGGAAACGCTCGGTATCCCGCTCTACGCGCTGGAAAGCAAGGATGCGCTGCGCGAATTTGATATTGTGGGCTTCACGCTGCAGTACGAGCTTTCTTATACCAATATTCTTGCAATGCTCGATCTTGCACACATCCCGTTTTACGCGAAGGACCGCGGCGAGGATGCGCCGTTTGTTGTGGCGGGCGGACCCTGTGTGTGCAACGCCGAACCTCTGGCCGATTTCTTCGATCTGATGATGCTGGGCGAAGGCGAGGTGCAGCTTCCCGACGTGTGCGATACGATCATCGAGGGGCGCAGGGAAGGCCTTTCCAAAAAGGAGATTTTGAAACGCCTTTGCAAAATTGAGGGCGTGTATGTTCCTGCGTTTTACGATGTGGCCTATCTGCCGGATGGACGGGTAGCATCCATCACCCCAAAAGAGGGCGCGCCCGCCGTTGTGCGCAAGGCGATCATTGCGGATATGAACAGCCAGCCCCTGCCGGAGCATTTTGTCGTGCCGATGATTGGCGCCGTGCACGACCGCGCGCAGATCGAGGTGCTGCGCGGCTGCGTGCGCGGCTGCCGGTTCTGCCAGGCGGGCTTTCTGTACCGCCCGATGCGCGAGCGCAACGCGGACATGCTCTCGAAGGCGGGACAAAACCTGTGCGCCAATACCGGCTATGACGAGATCTCGCTTACTTCACTTTCCACCAGCGACCACAGCCAGCTGGAGGCGCTGCTCGACGATATGCTGGAATGGACGCCGAAGGAACACGTCAGCATGTCGCTGCCGTCCCTGCGCATTGATAATTTTTCCGAATCGCTCGTGCGCAAGACGACGACGGTGCGCAAAAGCGGCCTTACCTTTGCGCCCGAGGCCGGCACGCAGCGCCTGCGCGATGTCATCAATAAAAATGTCACCGAGGAGGAGATCGTGCGCACCTGCTCGCTCGCCTTTGACGCGGGCTATACCTCGGTAAAACTCTACTTCATGCTGGGCCTGCCCACCGAAACGCTCGAGGATATCGAGGGCATTGCCGATACCGCACAGCGGATCGTCGATCTCTATTATCAGAATCCCAACAAGCCCAAGGGGCGCGGCGTGCAGGTATCCATCAGCGTGGCGTGCTTTGTGCCAAAGCCCATGACACCGTTCCAGTTTGTGGGGCAGGATACGCCTGAGCAGCTGCGCGAAAAGCAGCAGCATCTGTTGCGCAGTGTAAAAAGCCGGAAGATCAGCGTCAGCTATCACGACAGCCGCACCAGTTTTTTGGAGGCGGTGTTTGCCAAAGGGGACAGGCGGCTCTCGCGCGTGCTTGTGGAGGCCTACCGCCGGGGCTGCTTCTTCGACAGCTGGGAAGAACAGTTCCATTATGATACCTGGCTGGAGGTTTTTCGGGATCTTGGCTTTGATACCGCTTTTTACGCAAACCGTCCGATCGGTCTGGACGAGCTGACGCCGTGGAGCCATCTGGATTATGGCGTCAGCAAAGAATATCTGGTGCGTGAATACAAAAAAGCGCTGCGTGCGCAGACGACGCCGCCCTGTAACCGCCAGTGCAGCGGCTGCGGAGCGAACGCACTGTTGGGAGGGCCCTGCTTTGCGTATCATTAGAGTCTATTTTACAAAAACGGGAGAGGCGTCTTATATTTCGCTGCTCGATCTGCAGCGCGTGATGCAGCGCGCGCTGAAGCGATCCGGCCTGCCGGTATGGTACACGCTGGGCTTTAACCCGCATATCTATATGACATTCGCGTCCCCGCTCTCTCTCGGGCAGGAGAGCATTTGCGAAACCGTCGACTTCAAAACAGAGGCGGAAGCCTGTGATTGGGGCGCGGCGGCCGGGGCGCTTTCCACATGCCTGCCCAAAGGAATTGACGTAGTGCGCATCGCGCCCGCGATTTTGGATGCAAACGAAATCGCGGATGCGGCTTATTCCGTACGCTATGCCGCCAAAGACGCTGCAGCCGCGCGCGCCGCATGGGAGGCATACAACGGCGCATCCTGCGCCGAGGTGGTGAAGGAGGGAAAGCGCGGCAAACAGAAAACGATCGATTTAAAGCAGCATCTGCACGCCGCGCGGCTTGTACCCGAGGACGGCGGACTGACGGCTCTGCTGCGTTTGCCCGCGGGCAACACGCTGAATATCAACCCGGTTCTGGTTCTGGGCTGGCTGGAGGAAACGCAGGGCCTGCCCGTCACGGCGGGCGGCATCCTGCGCACCGGGCTTTATACGAAAAACGGAGAAAAATTTTCGTGAAACCCTTGCATGTGCCGGGTGCTTATGCTATAATATTTAGGCGTTACATCCGCTGTGCCAACAGCGAGGTTCATGTAAATACATTCAACAAGGCAGTCCTCTGCCGGCGCCTGCCGGGCATGAATGCCGAAAAAACATGGAGGAATCAGAAATTATGGACGCATTGAAGACAATTACAGAGGGCATGATCAAAGAGAATCGCCCGGTATTCAACGTTGGCGACACGGTTCGCGTTTCCGTTCGCATCAAGGAGGGCGAGCGCGAGCGTATCCAGGCGTTTGAGGGCACGGTCATTGCGAAGAAGCATGGCGGCATCGCTGAAACCTTTACCGTGCGCCGCACCGCGTATGGCGTGGGCATCGAGCGCGTATTCCCGATCAATTCCCCGTTCGTGGAAAAGGTCGAGGTCGTGCGCAGGGGCCGTGTGCGCCGCGCGAAGCTTTTCTATCTGCGTCAGCGTACCGGCAAGGCGGCCAAGGTCAAGGAACAGCTTCGATAAGCCTTACAAAAAGGGACAATGTACATTGTCCCTTTTTTGCTATACTTTTGCATGCCTCTCTTTGTTGAAAAGCATTGCCGAAAGAATCGATGGACTATATGGCCGGAGACGGCCCACAGGTGCAGGGCTTTCTGTGCCCCAAAGCCCGCATATTGTTTGTGGTCTGCGGCCGGCGTACGAAGCTTTTGCAGGAAAAGGGGAATCAGCATGGAACCGCAGCCGCGCGGAATAAATCGAAAGCCCTCAAAAGAAAACAGCCTGTTTGAATGGTACGATTCCATGGTGTTTGCACTGACGGTGATCGTGCTGGTTTTCGTGTTTCTTGTTCGCGTCATCACTGTTTCCGGGTATTCAATGGAGCCCACGCTGCTTTGGAATGACCGCGTGGCCGTACAGAGCATGCTGTATACGCCAAAGCGCGGCGATGTGGTCGTGATGGACGGATACATCAATTATGGCGACCCGCTTGTAAAACGCATCATCGCGGTAGGCGGCGATACGCTGGATATTGATTTTTCTACCGGGACCGTAACCTTAAACGGACAGCAGCTGGACGAGCCCTATATCTCCGCGCCGACCAGGGTTTCTTACGATGTTGTTTTTCCGGTGGTCGTTCCGGAGGGATATGTGTTCGTGATGGGGGATAACCGCCCCAATTCGCTTGATAGCCGCAGCTCGGAGATCGGGCTGATTGATGAGCGCGATATTTTGGGAAAGGTATTGGTGCGCATTTTCCCGTTTGACCGCTTTGGCCGGATCGAATAACAGCCCGCGTGCGGGAGCCCGGGAAAGAATGTTTGGAACAAATCAGGAAAGCGTGGTGCGGTTCATGGCGCAGGAATACCGCTGCAAAATTGCCGACTGTTCGGACATGGAACGAAAATGGGAACAGCTGATCGCAGATGCAGGCGCGGACCGCGCGAATTGGATCGCATGGAAAAAAAGCGCGATCCGGCAGGCAGCCGCGGGGGAAACCTTGCCCTATTACGGCATTTTAGACGAAGAGATCATCTGCGAGGCCACCGCATGCCTTTGTGCGAAGGTCGTTCAAAATGCCGCGGGGCTTGTCGGCGAAAAAACAGCGTATCTGTGCGCGTTCCGCACGCTGGAGGCTTATCGCGGCAAGGGATATTTTTCAAAGCTGCTGCGCTGGCTGCTGAACGATCTGAAACAGCGCGGCTACGAAGCGGTGACGCTTGGCGTCGAGCCAAAGGAAGAACAAAACCGGCAGATCTATGCGCACTACGGATTTGACGAATACGTCAAGACCGCGACGGAGCGCTATCCCGACGGCGCCGCAATCACCGTGGATTATTATCGGAAGAAGTTATGAGGATGGAACAGAACAAACCGGAGAAGAATATGCAAAGCAGTGCCCAGCGCGTGGACATCCAGTGGTTTCCCGGGCATATGACCAAGACGCTGCGTCTGATGGAGCGGGAGATCCGCAA
The DNA here is from genome assembly GCA_014799685.1 of Subdoligranulum sp. Taxonomy (GTDB): domain Bacteria; phylum Bacillota; class Clostridia; order Oscillospirales; family Ruminococcaceae; genus Ruthenibacterium. Next base: position 121,559 of record JAAVHN010000026.1, read on the forward strand.
TGTGGACGTGGTGCTGCAGCTGCTGGACGCGCGCATTCCGCACAGCAGTTTAAACCCCGAGATTGCGCGCATCACGGCCGGAAAGCCGCACCTATACCTGCTGAACAAAGCCGATCTGGCCGATCCGGAGGTCACCGCGCAGTGGCTGGACTATTTCCGCCGCGGCGGCGACGGCTGCCTTGCAATCACAAGCAAGGGGCGCGGCGGGATGCAGGCTGTAAAAAAGGCCATTGAGACAGAGCTTTCCGAGCTTTTGGCGCGCCGTGCCGGAAAGGGCATGGCGGGCGCAAAGCGCCGCGTGATGGTGGTGGGGATTCCCAATGTGGGAAAATCCACGTTCATCAACAGCTTTGCAGGATCGGTCCGCGCCAAAACCGCGGACAGGCCCGGCGTCACGCGCGGCAAGCAATGGGTGACGGTAGGCGATTTCGATCTGCTGGATATGCCCGGCGTGCTGTGGAAAAAATTCGATTCTCCCACCGTCGCCGGTAATCTGGCGTTTATCGGATCCATCCGGGATGAGATCCTGGATATCGAATCCCTCGCGATGGCGCTTTTGGGGGAAATGCGGCAAATGTACCCCGACAGGCTTTGCGAGCGGTACCGCCTGAGTGAGGAGGAGCTCGCCGTGGAGGATGTCTATTCGCTGCTCGAGACAATTGGAAAGAAGCGCGGCATGCTGATGTCCGGCGGGGCGGTGAACACCGAGCGCGCCGCCATCATGCTGGTGGATGAATTTCGCGGTGCAAAGCTGGGCCGCGTCTCATTGGAAAGGCCGGGGGAAGCATGACAGAGGAACTATATGCATTTGACGCGCTTTTTCGGGCCGAATGGGGAACGGTATGCGGCGTGGATGAGGCGGGGCGCGGCCCTCTGTGCGGCCCGGTCTGCGTGGCGGCAGTCGTACTGGACCCCGCCGAACCCATCGAGGGCATCAACGATTCCAAGAAGCTGTCCGAAAAAAAGCGCGAGGCGCTCTACCCCAAAATCATCGAAAAGGCGCTTGCTTATAAGATCGTGATGATCGGGCCCGGGACGATCGATGCGCTGAATATATTGGGCGCGACGATGCTTGGGATGCAGCAGGCGGTGGAGGGGCTTTCCGTATCGCCCGCGCTGGCGCTGATCGACGGAAACCGCTGCCCGCAGCTTGCCGTTCCGGCACAGAGTGTTGTAAAGGGGGACGCCCGTTCCGCGAGCATTGCGGCGGCATCCATTCTGGCAAAGGTGGAGCGGGACCGCTATATGACGGAGCTTGCACAGCAGTATCCGCAGTATCAGCTGGAAAAGCATAAGGGCTATCCCACGAAACAGCATTACGAGCTTTTGAACCGCTACGGTGTTCAGCCGTTTTACCGCAAAAGCTTTCTCAAAAAGCGCGGCTATGTCTGAACGGGAACGGGCGGCGCACGGGGCGAAAGGCGAAGCGCTTGCGGCGCTGTACTATGAGCGCAGCGGGTATTGTGTTCTGGAGCGGAATTTCCGTACCCGCCAGGGCGAGATCGATGTAATCGTGCAAAAGGGGAACACGCTCGTCTTTGTAGAGGTAAAAACGCGCGGCGAGCGCGCCATCGCACAGCCGCGCGAATTTGTGACGGGGCAAAAGCAGCGCCGCTTGATCCTTGCCGCGCAGCGCTATCTGCTTTTGCACCCGCAATCGGCAGAAAGCGTTCTGCGGTTTGACGTAGTAGAGGTGATCTTGCCCGAACAGGGGCGCCCGCTGCTTCGCTGCATCGAAAACGCGTTTACTTTATGATACACGACCTGTTGATTATGATGCACGCTCCGTTGATGACGTACGCGGCGGATGATGCACACAGCCGGTGCATTGGACAAAAGCCGGCTGCACGGGGAAACTTGCGGCGAGGTGTTTTTTGCGGATATCCGAAGCATCTGCGCGGAATCGGGTTTATCGAATGGGATGCACCTTCGGAGATAAAATCAGGGATCCTTTTATAAATGCGAAATGTGCATCGGAAAGCGAGGGGGATAAAAGTGGAATTTTTTGATCTGCACTGCGATACCATTCTGCGGCTGACGGACGGGAGCAGCCTCGCCGATGCCGACGCACATATCAATCTGCAAAAGGCGCAGCCGCTGCAAAAATGGGCGCAGGTGTTTGCACTGTTTGTGCAGGACAACGCACCCGGGCGCGATACCGCTTACGATGCCTATCGCCGCTTGTACGCCGGTTTTGTGCGGCAGATGCGGCTTCATGCCGGCAGGATCGTTTTCTGCCGCAGCGCAAAGGATCTGGATGAGGCCTGGGCTGCCGGAAAGCACGCGGCGCTGCTCTCGGTGGAGAACGGCGCGGTGCTGGGCGGCCGGCTGGAACGCCTTGCCGAGCTGCAGCGGGACGGCGTGCGCCTGCTGACGCTGACATGGATGGGCGAAAATGAACTGGGCTGCGGCGGAGAGGCGGGCGGCCCGCTGACGGAATTCGGCCGTTCGGTGGTGTGCGCCCTGCCGCAATACGGCATTGTGCCGGATATCTCGCATCTTTCCGATGAAGGTGTGGCCGAGGTGTTCCGGCTGGCGGACGGTCCCGTTGTGGCCACGCATTCCAATGTGCGCAAAATCACCGGCCACCACCGCAACCTCACGGAAAAGCAGATCCGCGAGATCGTGCGGCGCGGCGGGCTGATCGGCATCAATTTGTGCAGCCCATTTTTGACGGACGGAAGATCGCGCGTTTCCTGCGAGGATGTATACCGTCATTTGAATGCGTTTTTGTCCTGTGGCGCCGAGGACACCGTCTGCTTTGGAACAGATTTTGACGGCGCGCCGATCCCACATGATATCCGGGATCTTGCCGGTATTCCGGGTTTGTATGACTATTTGCTCGGGCGCGGGCTGTCTCAGGCGCTGCTGCAAAAGGTTTTCTTTGAAAACGCGCTTCATTTTTGGAAACGTGTTTTTTGAATGCTTCCCGCATCCGGCGGGGCTAACAGGAAGCTGTATTTGCGGGGCAGTGTCTGCACCGATGAACAACAGTTTTCAAGGGAGGGGAAATATTGATGGAATACACAAGTACGCGCAATGATGCCTTGCGTGTCAGTGCGTCCGAGGCCATTCTCAAAGGGCTCGCGCCGGACGGCGGGCTGTTTGTGCCGGTGGAATTTCCGCAGGTAAAGCCGGAGGAATTCTATGGACTCACCTATCCGCAGACGGCGGAAAAAGTTCTGCGTTTATTTTTGACGGATTATGACCCGGACTTTTTGAAACGCGCTGTGGAGGAGGCCTATGGCGCCGGCTGTTTTTCCGGCAAGGCCGACTTTTTGGCGCGTGTGGAGGAAAAGCTCTGGTCTTTGGAGCTGTGGCATGGGCCGACCTGCGCATTTAAGGATTACGCCCTGCAGCTGATGCCGAAGCTCCTGGTGGAAGCAAAAAGGAATCTGGGCGATACGGGAACGACGAAGATCCTGGTGGCGACCTCCGGCGATACCGGAAAGGCGGCCCTCGCGGGATATGCGGGCCTGCCGGGTATTCGCATCGCCGTATTTTACCCCAATGCGGGCACCAGCGAGGTGCAGCGCCTGCAAATGGCGACGCAGGAGGGCGGGAACGTCGCGGTCTATGCCGTCGAGGGCAATTTTGACGATACCCAAACCGGCGTAAAGCACGTATTTGCCGACACGGCCCTTGCCCGGCAGCTCGGGCAAAAAAACGAGCGGCTTTCCAGCGCGAATTCCATCAACTGGGGGCGCCTTGTGCCGCAGATCGTATATTATTTTTACAGCTATGCGCAGCTGGTGGCGCAAAACGGCATTGCCGCGGGCGATGCTGTGGATTACTGTGTGCCGACAGGCAATTTTGGTGATATCCTTGCAGGGTATTATGCAAAGCGCATGGGCCTGCCGGTGGGCAGGCTGATCTGCGCGTCCAACCAAAACAACGTGCTGACAGAGCTTCTGGAAACCGGCCGCTACGATGTGCGTCGTCCGTTCTATAAAACAGAATCGCCTTCAATGGATATTCTGGTATCCTCCAATCTGGAGCGTCTGCTGTATCATACCACGCAGGATGCCGGCGCGGTGGCCTTGTGGATGCAGCAGCTCGCGCAGGATGGCGTCTATACGCTTCCGGAGAACGTACTCGCGAAGATCCAAGAAACGTTCTTCGGCGCCTGTGCCGACGATGCGCAGGGGCGGGCGGAGATTCGCGCACGCTTTGCGCAAAACGGCTATTTGTGCGATACGCATACAGCCGTTGCATTTTGTGCGGCGCGCACGGCCATATCGTCCGAGGATCCCTGTGTGGTGCTTTCCACAGCCAGCCCCTATAAATTCCCCTGCGCCGTATTGGGTGCGCTGGGGGAGGAGCGCACGGCGGATGAATTTGACGCCATGCGGCGTCTGACGGAAAAAACAGGTGTTCCGGTTCCGGAAAGTCTTGCTTCCCTACGCGAAAAGGAGATCCGCTTTACGCAGGTGATTGACAAAAACGAAATGCCGGAAATCGCACTTTTGCTGTAAGGCGGTTTGCTTTACGGCGTGCGTTTTGGGGCTTTTCGCTGCCGGGCCGTGTGCACTGCCTGCATTGAGCCCGCTGCAGGATCGTCTTCGTTGCCGGGCCGTGTGCAAAAAAACGTGCACACAACAGAAAAACCAGCCTGCGCCGCATGGCACAAGCCGGTTTTCTGTTGGTTTTCTGTTGGGACAGCCGCAGACTTGCTTCGCAAGCGCTCTGCCCACCCGTTAGATTCCATAAAATGCGGCAACTGATTGCGACAGCTTTCGTTCTGCTTTTGGAGATGCCCGCCGGCAAAACGGGCGTCAGGCTTCCTCAAAAGTCTCGCACATGGTCTCTTCGCCGAGCACGGCCATGCGGTTTTTCACCTTGATCTCCTGCGCGGTGCAGCAGCAATTGCCGTTGTTGTGCACACAGTTTTCCACCTCGCAGCAAATACCGTCCAAAATCTTTTCATCCTGCATGTTGGGTTGCCTCCTCGTCATAAATTGAAAAATGAAAAACAGACAAAACGCTTTTGCTTTTGCGTTTTCCGCTGTTAGTATGGCATCGCGGCCCTGCAATTATACAGGGGATCTCGGAAGAAATCCCCATGCGCATCCTGGCGGCAGATCTGATTCGTTGATCGGGATCAGGGCATTGGATCAAAGCTTTTTTACAAAAACATTTCCGGGGGAATGCTATGGCAATTTTTACGATCGGGGATCTGCACCTCTCACTTGGCACGGCAAAGCCGATGGATATTTTTCGCGGATGGGAAAACTATGTGGAGCGCCTGCGCGAAAACTGGCTGGCGGCCGTCTCGCCGGAGGATACGGTCGTGCTTGCGGGGGATACCTCCTGGGCCATGAAGCTGGAGGACTGCACCGCAGACTTTGCTTTTCTGCAGGCTTTGCCGGGAAAGAAGCTGCTTTTGAAGGGCAATCACGACTATTGGTGGACGACGATGGCCAAGATGAACGCATATCTTTCGGCAAACGGCTTTACCAGCCTTTCCTTTTTGCATAATTGTTGTGTTTTTGCAGAGGATGTCGCCCTGTGCGGAACGCGCGGCTGGCTGTTCGACATCAGCGAGGCGCACGACGAAAAAGTAATGCGGCGGGAATGTGGCCGCCTGCTTGCCTCGCTCTGTGCGGCGGGGGATGCCGAGAAGATTGTTTTTCTGCATTATCCGCCCATCTACCCGCAGGCAAACGCGGATGAGATCGTCGCAATCCTGCACGAATTCGGCATCAAACGCTGCTTTTACGGGCATCTGCACGGCGCTTCCATCCCGCGTGCAGTGCAGGGAACGGTGGACGGCATCGATTACCGGCTCATCAGCGCCGATGCGCTGCGTTTTTTTCCATATAAAATTTGATTTTGTATGGAAAAAATGAAAAACCTATGCTATAATGTTAATCTGTAAGTTCAATATTGGAGGAAACAGTATGAATCTCGTCAAAAATGAAAAACTGGAAAACAATCAGCATGAGCTGCACATCGCCATTGACGCCGAGGCGTTTAACGCCGGGATCGTCAAAGCGTTCAAGCGCGAAGCCGGAAAATACAACATTCCCGGTTTCCGCCGGGGCAAGGCGCCGCGCCATATGATCGAAAAAATGTTCGGCGCGGACGTATTCCATTACGACGCCATCAATGCGCTGTTCCCCGATGCGTATGAAGCGGCCATTGCCGAGAGCGGCATCGAGCCGGTGGACCGCCCCGAGGTGGAGATCGTTTCCGCCAGCACCGAGGACGGTGTTGTGCTGAAGGCCGTTGTCACCGTCAAACCGGAGATGAAGGTGGGCGCGTACAGGGGTTTAAAGGCAGTGAAAAAAGTCCATACTGTGGAGGATGCCGCCATTATGGCGGAGATCGACCGCATGCGCGAGCGCAACGCACGCATCATCACCCGTGAGGGCGCTGCCGAGAACGGCGATATCACGGATATTGATTTCGACGGCAGTGTGGACGGCGTTCCCTTTGAAGGCGGCAAGGCCGAGCACTTCTCGCTCACGCTTGGATCCGGCCAGTTCATCCCCGGCTTTGAAGAGCAGGTGGTGGGCCACGCCGTCGGCGAGGAATTTGATGTGAACGTTACATTTCCCGAGCAGTATCAGGCCGAGGAGCTTGCCGGCAAGGCGGCCGTCTTCAAGATCAAGCTGCACGAGGTGAAAACCCGCGAGCTGCCCGAGGCAGACGACGAGTTTGCCAAGGACGTGTCCGAGTATGATACGCTGGACGAGCTGAAGGCCAGCATCCGCAAGGGCATGGAGGAGCAGAACGAGAAGAACGCCGAGCTTGAGGTGGAAAACGATCTGGTCGATCAGATCGTCGGGACGCTGGAGGGCGAGATTCCCCCGGTGATGTTCGAGACGCGCGTCACCGAGATGGTGCGCGACTTCGAGTATCGCATGCAGCAGCAGGGCCTTGGCCTGGAGGACTACCTGAAATATACCGGCAGCAGCATGGAGCAGTTCCGCGAGGGCTTCCGTGAGCAGGCCGAAAAGCAGGTGAAGATCCGTCTCGCGCTCGAGGCTGTGGCGCATGCCGAGGGCATCGTCGCCAGCGACGAGGATTTCGAGAACGAGCTGCAGCGCATCGCCGAAGCCTACAAGATGGAAGTGGAAAAGGTGCGCGGCATTGTGCCCGAGGCCGATGTAAAAAAGGATCTGGCCGTAAACAAGGCCATTGATCTTGTGAAGGAAAATGCCGAGATCACCGTGGAAAATGTCACGGATGAGAACGGCGAAGAAGACAAGGGCGAAGAAGCATAATTTTGGGCAGAAGATCTGCGACACTTGGCCGGTACCCGTAGAGGCTGCATGTATCGGTCATTTGCCGCATGGATAAGATGGAGGTTTTCTATGAGCTTAGTTCCTTATGTCGTCGAGCAGACCGCGCGCGGAGAGCGTTCCTATGATATCTTTTCCCGACTGCTGAACGACCGGATCATTATGCTGAGCGAGGAAGTCAACAGCACAACGGCCAGCCTTGTGGTGGCACAGCTGCTGTATCTGGAAGGACAGGATCCGGAAAAGGACATCAACTTCTATATCAACAGCCCCGGCGGCTCGATCACGGACGGCATGGCGATCTATGACACCATGCGCTATATCAAGTGCGATGTCTCCACGATCTGCATCGGCATGGCTGCCTCGATGGCCTCCGTTCTGCTGGCGGCCGGCGCAAAGGGCAAGCGCCTTGCACTGCCCAACAGCGAAATTTTGATTCATCAGCCGCTGATTGGCGGACGGGTCGGGCTGCAGGGACAGACGACGGACATCAAGATCCACGCAGATCATCTGGTGCACACGCGCAAAAGAATGAACGAGATTCTTTCCGAGTGCACGGGCCAGCCGCTGGAGCGCATCGAGATTGATACCGAGCGCGATAATTACCTGTCGGCGGATGAGGCGAAGGAATACGGCCTCATCGACGACGTGATCTACAAACGATAAGGGTGCTGTATGGCAAGAGATAACAAAGAAAAAAACCTGATCTGCAGCTTCTGCGGCAAATCGCAGGATATCGTGGATCGGATGATCATCGGGCCGGGCGTGAATATTTGCAATGAATGCATTGAAATGTGCTATGCTTTGCTGGATGATTCCGGCCGTCCGCCGGAGCCGGTATCCCGGCGCAGCCGGCAGCCGGCGCCGCCGCGCGCGGCAGCGCCGGAGATCAATATCCTCACCCCCGCAGAGATCAAAGAGGGTCTGGATCAATATGTGATCGGCCAGGACAGCGCAAAGGTTGTTCTGGCGGTTTCGGTGTACAATCATTATAAGCGCATCCTCAGTGCGCAGAAGACGGATATTGATCTGCAAAAGAGCAATGTCTTGCTGCTGGGGCCCTCCGGCGTTGGCAAAACGCTGCTGGCACAGACGCTGGCGCGCATGCTGAACGTGCCGTTCGCCATTGCGGACGCCACGACGCTCACCGAGGCCGGTTACGTGGGCGAGGACGTGGAAAATATCCTGCTCAAGCTGATTCAGGCGGCCGATTTTGATATCGAGCGCGCGGAACGCGGCATCATCTATATTGACGAGATCGATAAGATCACCCGCAAAAGCGAAAACCCCTCTATTACACGCGATGTGGGCGGCGAGGGCGTGCAGCAGGCGCTACTGAAGATTTTAGAGGGAACCGTGAGCAATGTTCCGCCGCAGGGCGGCCGCAAGCATCCGCAGCAGGAATTTATCCAGATTAATACGAAGAATATCCTGTTTATCTGCGGCGGCGCGTTTGACGGCCTGGAGAAGCACATCCAAAAGCGCACCGATACCTCGGCGCTGGGCTTTGGCGGTACGCTGCGCAAGGATCCGGAAAAAGAGAAGCAGAATCTGCTGCGTCTTGTGGAGCCGCACGATCTGGTGCGGTTCGGCCTGATCCCGGAACTGGTTGGGCGCATTCCCGTTGTGACGGTGCTCGATCCTTTAGACGAGGACGCGCTGGTCCGCGTGCTGAAGGAGCCGAAAAACAGTCTGGTCAAGCAGTATCAGGCCATGCTGAAGCTGGATAACGTCGCGCTTGAGATCACGGACGAAGCGCTGCATGCCGTGGCCAAAAAGACCATCTCGCTGAAAAGCGGCGCACGTGGGCTGCGCAGCGTGATGGAGCAGGCGCTCATCGGCATCATGTACGAGATCCCCAGCGATCCCACGATCATGAAGGTGATCGTGGACGAGGATACGATCAACGGCGAAAAGCCGAAGCTTGAATATGGTGCGGCCAGAAGACGCTATAAATCGGCGGGCACAGGGTACACAAACTAACAAAACTGACAAATGGCGCAGGCAGATGACGCGGCATGGGCAATTTTACCGGTGCGGCGTCGTCTTTTTTTGTTGAAATGTTCACGAATTTCGTATATAATAAGGAAAGCTTTGGTTTAGGAAGCGCTGATTAAATCGACGTGTCGGATTGGCGAGCAAATTTTTTCCTCCGACCTAAGAGCCGCCGCTGCGCGGCGGCCCGACTATGGACGCGCCTGCCGGCGCAGTGTCTGTCGAAACCCCAAAATCGCAGATAACGCCTACGGCGTTGTCAGCTTGCCGGCCAAAACGATGGCCGGCATCCCGTCCTCGGCGGGCACGCTGTACTGTATGTATTTCAAGATTTTGGGACAAAGACAGGCGGAAAATTTGCCGTCGAGACGCGCGCGGCGATTTATTCAGAGGTTCCTTTGACAAATGGTTGATCCATGAGGGAGGGAGCTTCATGTCAGAACGGGTAAAAATTATTCTGGATAAAAATTCTGATATTCTGCGCCTGCCGGCCATTGCGCTGCGCGGGCTGGTGGTTTTTCCGGGCAATGTGATCCACTTTGAGGTGGGACGCAAAAAATCCGTTGCGGCCATCGAATGGGCCATGAACAACAACAACGCGGTTTTCCTGACGGCACAAAAGGATATGGAAGTGGAGGAGCCGGGCTTTAAGAGCCTGAATTCTTATGGCGTCGTCGCCGAGATCAAGCAGGTGCTGCGCGTTGCGGATGATCTGGTGAAGGTTTTGGTGGAGGGAAAATACCGCGCCAAAATGCTGACGCTGGATTCCAGCGGACGCTTTTTGCTCGCGGCCACCAAGGCGGCTCCGCTGCGCGGCGGAAAAACTGCCGATGCCGCCCACGTAGAGGCGCTGGTGCGCAGCGTAAAAGAGGCGTTTGAGGAATATCTCTCTTTGAATCCGCGCATTTCCAAGGACGTTGTCTACACCATCCTGACGAGTGATAACGCGGCGATGCTGTGCGACTATATTCCGGCCAATCTGCTGCTGAAATATGCCGAAAAACAGGAGCTGCTGAACGAGGGCACCATCGTCACGCGTCTGGAAAAGCTGCTGGAGGTGCTGCACCGCGAGGCGCGCATCCTGCATATCGAAAGGGACATTCAAAGCAAGGTCAGCGAGCAGATGGAACGCAACCAGCGCAACTACTATCTGCGCGAGCAAATGCGCGCCATCTCCGACGAGCTGGATGACGGCGACGACACCCGTGAGGAAGCGGAGGAATACCGCGAGCGCATCGAGGCGCTGCCCCTGCCGGAAGAGGCGCGCGAAAAGCTGCTGAAGGAGACCGACCGCTTGTACCGGATGCAGGGCAGCTCGCAGGAGGCGACGGTGATCCGCACCTATCTGGACACCTGTCTGGATTTGCCGTGGGAGACGAAAACCCAGGATATTCTGGACGTGAAGCGGGCGGCCGCGCAGCTGGATAAGGAGCACTACGGCCTGAAAAAGGTGAAGGAGCGCATCCTTGAAATTTTGGCCGTGCGCAAGCTGGCGCCGGAGGTAAAGGGGCAGATCATCTGCCTCGTGGGCCCTCCGGGCGTGGGCAAAACGTCGATCGCACGCTCTATTGCAGAGTGCCTTGGCCGCCGGTATGCCCGGATGTCGCTGGGCGGCGTGCGCGATGAAGCCGAGATCCGCGGCCACCGCCGCACCTATATCGGTGCGATGCCGGGCAAGATCATCAGCGCCATCCTCACCGCGAAAAGCGCGAATCCGCTGCTGCTGCTGGACGAGGTGGATAAACTGGCCAGCGATTTCCGGGGCGACCCCGCCGCTGCGCTGCTGGAAGCGCTGGACCCCGAGCAGAACCTCGCGTTTAAAGATCACTATCTGGACATTCCGTTCGATCTGAGCGATGTGCTGTTCATCACCACGGCCAACACGACGGATACGATCCCGCGACCGCTTCTTGACCGTATGGATGTGATCGAGCTTTCCAGCTATACGCGCGTGGAAAAATTCGAGATTGCAAAGCGCCACCTGCTGCCAAAGCAGCTTGCGGCTACCGGCCTGAAGGGGCGCGTGCGCGTAGGCAATTCCGCGCTGTACGGAATGATCGACGGCTATACGCAGGAGGCCGGCGTGCGCAATCTGGAACGCACGATCACGGAGCTTCTGCGCAAATGCGCAAAGCGCATTGCGGCGGGCGATGTGGAGAAACTGTCCGTCAGCGAAAAGCAGTTAGAGGGGATCCTTGGCCCGAAGCGTGTGAAGCCGGCATTCCTCAGCCGCAAAAATTCCGTGGGTATTGCAAACGGCCTTGCGTGGACCAGCATTGGCGGCGAGATCCTGCCCATTGAGGTGCAGATCGTGCCGAAGGGCTCCGGCCATCTGGAGCTCACCGGTTCGCTGGGCGAGGTGATGAAGGAGAGCGCAAAGCTTGCCATCACCTATGCCAAGGTGCACGCCGATTCCTACGGGTACGACCCGGCCATTTTCAAGGAGATTGATATCCACATCCACGCACCCGAGGGAGCGATTCCGAAGGACGGCCCCTCGGCCGGCGTCACCCTGACGACAGCGCTGATCTCCTGCCTTTCGGGGCGCCCGGTGCGCTGCGATATCGCGATGACGGGCGAAATTGCCCTGCACGGGCAGGTGCTGCCCATCGGCGGCTTGAAAGAAAAGAGCATGGCGGCTTACCGTGAGGGGATGAAGCTGGTGTTGATCCCGAAGGCGAATGTGCCGGATCTGTACGAGGTGGACGACGCCGTAAAGGAAGGCCTGACGTTCCGGCCCGTCACCTCACTGGAGGAAGTGCTGCGCGCCGCGCTGCTGCCGGCCCCGAAAAAGCTGAAGACGGAAAAGACGCCGCCGCACGAGGAAGACCGTACCGCGCAGACGCCGCCGCCGGAAAAAGCGGATTCTGTGATCGGGATTCGGCAGTAATTTTGGAAAGATTCTGAATTTGTTTCAGGCGGATCGGCCACAAAAGGAAGTGTGACCGGTCCGCTGTGAAAGTATGGGAAAGGAGGCTGTCTATGAACATTGCCAAAGCAGAATTTTTTGCGTCCTATGGGCTCTCTTCACAGCTTCCGGAGCAGGACCGCATGGAGGTCGTTTTTTCCGGCCGCTCCAATGTGGGCAAATCCTCGCTCATCAACAAGCTGTGCAACCGCAAAAGCCTTGCGCGCGTCAGCAGTACGCCGGGCAAAACAGCCACCATCAATTTTTATACGGTCGATCCGATCTACCTTGTCGATCTTCCAGGCTATGGCTATGCGAAAGCGGCAAGGGGAGAGCGTCAGCGGTGGGATCGGCTGATCAACCATTATTTCGAGCGCCGTGAAACACAGCAGATCCTGCTGATGCAGCTTTTGGACTGCCGGCACGCGCCCAGCGCCGACGATCGGATGATGCTGGAATATTTGGCGCACTACCGTATCCCGTTTCTCGCGCTGCTGACCAAAGCCGATAAAATCAAAAAAAGCCAGTACGCGCAAACTACAGCGCAATTCACCGAAATATGCGCAGGATATGGCTGTAAAGGCGTTTTGCTGACCAGCTCCGAGACAGGCTATGGCATCCCGGAGCTGCGCGATCAGATTGATCAATTTGCTTCGGAGGGATAACAATGGGAGAGACTACTGTGACAAGTGTGAATGAGCACGGCCACCTGTCGATCGGCGGTGCGGACACCGTGGCGCTTGCGGCCAAATACGGCACGCCGCTCTATGTTATGGACGAGGACGCGATCCGCACGAACTGCCGGGCCTTAAAGAATTCATTGGACCGGCACTATGCGCAGCATGGCCTGGTGCTGTATGCCAGCAAGGCGTTTTGCTGCAAGCGCATGTATCGGATCATCGAGGAAGAAGGGCTCGGCGCGGATGTTGTATCCGGAGGCGAGCTGTATACCGCGCTCGAAGCCGGTTTTCCAGCCCAAAAGATCTATTTCCACGGAAATAACAAAACAGCGGATGAATTATCGATGGCGCTCGAGGCGGGCGTAGGCCGTATCGTGGTAGACAACATTGCGGAGCTGGAGCTTCTGAGCGCGCTGGCGGTGGCCGCCGGAAAAACAGCGGATATCCTCTTTCGCATCAAGCCCGGCATCGACGCGCACACGCACAATTTTGTGCGCACCGGGCAGATCGATTCCAAATTCGGGTTTGCGCTTGAGACGGGCGAGGCGCTCGAAGCAGTCCAAAAGGCGCTGACGATGCAGGGCATCCGTTTCGCAGGCGTGCACTGCCACATCGGATCGCAGATATTCGAGATCGATCCGTTCGTCCATGCTGCCGAGGTGATGCTCGGGTTTATCCAAAAGGTGCGCGAAACCTGCGGCTATACGATCGGCGAGCTGAATCTCGGCGGCGGCTTTGGCATCCGCTATGTGCAGGAGGACGATCCCAAGGCGCTGGAAAGCTATATGGAGGCCGTCTCCAAAACGGTTTTGGATTTCTGCCGCGAAAAGGAGCTGCCGGTGCCGTTTATCTGCATCGAACCAGGCCGATCCATCGTAGGCGATACGGGCGTTACGCTGTATACCGTCGGCGGTGTGAAGACCATACCGGGCTGCCGTACATACGTTTCCATCGACGGCGGTATGACGGACAACCCGCGCTATGCGCTGTACCAATCTTCCTACGAGGCGATCATTGCAAACAAAGCTGCACAGCAAAAAGACTTTACAGCCACGATCGCGGGCCGCTGCTGTGAAAGCGGCGATCTGATTCAGGAGCATACGCAGATCCAAACGCCCGCCGTGGGGGATATTCTGGCGGTGCTTTCTACGGGAGCCTACAATTATTCGATGGCGTCCAACTACAATCGCGTGCCCCGTCCGCCTGTCGTGATGGTGCGCGGGGGAACGGACAGCCTTGCCGTGCGGCGCGAGACCTATGCGGATCTTGTGCGCAATGATGTATAATGGCATACGAGGCATTTGCAGGCGTCTATGATGCGCTGAATGAAGATGCGGATTACGACGCGCTGTTCCGTTATGTGCGCAGCGTTTTGCAGGCGCACGGCGTAGCAGATGGCATTGTCGCCGACCTTGGCTGCGGAACGGGGGAACTGACGCTCCGGCTGGCCGGGTGCGGCTATGACATGATCGGCGTGGATGTCTCCTCCGAGATGCTCAGCATTCTGCGCGAAAAGGCGTGGGAGCTGCAGCAAAACGGCATCCTGCTGCTCTGTCAGAATATCGCAGCGCTCGATTTGTACGGCACAGTGCGCGCCGCGGTTTCCACATTTGATACACTGAACCATATCGGCCCTTTGCCGCAGCTGCGGCAGGCATTGCGCCGTGCCGCGCTTTTTATCGAGCCGGGCGGTGTATTCCTGTTCGATCTGAATACGCCGTATAAGCACGAGGTGCTTTTGGCGGATCATGTGTATGAGATCGAGGCGGACGACGCCTATTGCATCTGGCGCAACCGGTACGACGCCGCGGCGGGCTGCACGCATATTTCCATCGAGATCAGTTATCCCGACCTTGCGGAGCGGGATGAGGAATGCTTTGACGAATATTTTTATACCCTGCCGGAGATAACAGCCGCCTGCAGGGATGCCGGCCTGCGCATCGAACAGGTGGTGGACGGCGAGGATTTCCGCGCGCTGCGGCCGGACAGCGCACGCTTCTTTGTCACGGCGGTAAAGGAAACAACGGAGGAAGAAAAACCATGTCAAGATTGATCCGCGCCATATCGGAAAACGGCGGTGTGATATTTTACGCACTTGATTCCACAGAAATCGTACGGGAGGCGGAGCGCATCCACAAGACGAGCGCCGTCACCACGGCGGCGCTGGGTCGCCTGCTGACGGCGGCTTCGATGATGGGCGTGATGCTCAAAAGCAGCGACCATTCGCTGACGCTGCGCGTGAAGGGCGGCGGACCGGCCGGAACAGTGCTGGCCGTATCGGACGGACAGGGGAACGTGCGCGGCTATGTGGAACAGCCCATTGTGGAGCTCGCGCCCCGCGCGGACGGAAAGCTGGATGTCGGCGGCGCCGTGGGCAAAGACGGCACACTGAGCGTCGTGAAAGACCTTGGCATGAAGGAACCCTATGTGGGGCAGGTGCCGCTTGTAAGCGGCGAGATTGCCGAGGACATCACCGCCTATTATGCCGTGAGTGAACAGACGCCCACTGTGTGCGCCCTGGGCGTTTTGGTGGACCGGGATCTCTCTGTGATGACCGCGGGCGGCTATCTGATCCAGTTGCTGCCGGGCGCGCTGGAATCCGAGATCGCGCAGTTGGAACAAAATATTGCCGCGATGCCCTCCGTCACCCGGCTGCTGCGCGACGGCGCTGCGCTGGAGCAGATTATGGAGCGCGCACTGGATGGTTTTTCACCCAATATTCTGGACGAGCGCGAGGTGTGCTACCGCTGTGACTGCAGCCAGGACCGCGTGGAACGGGCGCTGCTTTCTCTGGGCCGGCAGGAGTTACAGGAAATGGCGCAGGAGGAAAAGCCCATCGAGGTGTGCTGCCACTTCTGCGACAAAAAATATCAGGTGGATGCCGCAGCGCTGCTGGCAAAGTTAGACGCGATACATCCGTAAAATTTACACTGCATGGCCCCCGGTGTCTGTGCGGCAATGTTGTAATATGGCTTGCATTTTGTGGGATGCCTTATAGGATATCGCTTATCATTGTATAACGCACCTGAGCGGCCGGCCGTGAAATGGATCTTTGAATATATAGAACAACAGCTTCCCGCAGATCCGGGCAGCAGATCTGCGCAAAGGAGGGCGTTTGCCGATGCCAAGAGAAAAAACGAAAACAGTCTATGTCTGCAGCTCGTGCGGAGAGACAAGCCCCCGCTGGCTGGGGCGGTGCCCCTCCTGCGGCGAGTGGAACACCATGACGGAGGACGTCGTCCGCGAGACAAAGAGCAGGGGATTTTCCGCGCCGTCTGCATCCTCCAGCGGGGTGCGCATCACCGCAAGCAGGCTGAAGGATATCAGCACCACGGAGGAAAAGAGCCGCATCGTCACCGGAATCAGCGAGTTGGATCGCGTGCTGGGCGGCGGGATCGTGCTGGGCAGCGTCGTTCTTTTGGGCGGCGAACCTGGCGCCGGCAAATCGACGCTTTTGCTGCAGCTGTGCGGCGCGATTTCCCGACAGGTGGATGTGCTGTATATCACCGGCGAGGAGTCCACCCGCCAGATCAAGCTGCGCGCGGTGCGCCTGAACGTAGACGAAGAAAATATTATGCTCGCGGCCGAGACGGATATCGGCGCGATCTGCGATTTGATCGAGCAGACAAAGCCCGGCCTTGTTGTGATCGATTCGATCCAAACGATGAACTGCGCCGAGATCTCATCCTCCACCGGCAGTGTCTCGCAGGTGAAGGAGTGCGCGGCACGGCTTTTGATCGTGGCGAAAACATGGGAGATCCCCACGTTCATTGTCGGGCATGTCAACAAGGACGGCGCGATCGCCGGCCCGAAGGTGATGGAGCATATCGTGGATACGGTGCTCTATTTTGAGGGCGATAAAATGCTGCCGTACCGCGTGCTGCGCGCGGCAAAAAACCGTTACGGCAGTACGAACGAGATCGGGATGTTCGATATGACGGGCAGCGGGCTGAAGGTGATCGAGAATCCCTCCCAGCTGCTTTTGGAAGGCCGTCCCATCGGTGTGAGCGGGAACTGTGTTGCCTGTACGATGGAGGGCACACGGCCGATTTTATCGGAAATTCAGGCGCTTGTGACGAAAACCAGCTTCGGCACCCCGCGCCGCGCTTCTTCCGGCTTTGATTTCAACCGCACCAACCTGCTGCTGGCCGTACTGGAAAAGCGCGCGGGCTATTTCCTCGGAAATCTGGATGTCTATATCAATATTGTCGGCGGACTGCGGCTGGATGAGACCGCGTGCGATCTTTCGGTGTGTCTGGCGGTGGTTTCCAGCCTGATGGACAAACCCGTGCCGGACGATCTGATTGCCATCGGCGAAGTGGGCCTTGGCGGCGAGGTGCGCAGCGTCACGAATTTGGAATACCGCTTAAAAGAGGCCATGCGCATGGGATTTGTGCGCGCCGTGATTCCGAAGCACAGTCTGAATCAATTGGATCCCAAGGAATTCGACCGCATGGAGCTGCTTGGCGTTTCGTATGTGCGGCAGGCGATCGGGCTGCTATAGTATTGAACTTGATAAAGGAACCGCCGCCTGCTGAATCAAAAGCAGGCGGCGGGCTTTTGCTTGATTTGCTGCTGCATGCCGGTCACAAATCGACACAACGGCACTCATACATGCTGACACAGCGGAATCCAACTTGCAATGCGTCCGATTGGCTCTCATCCCCGTTAAAGAAAACCATATGTTTGACATGATTACGCTTTGCTTCGTTCAGAGCCTTTGTCACGAGCAGTCTATACACACCGGCGTCATAGCCGTTGGAAAAATCGATGCCGAATATTTCGGACAAATCCGGATTGTTTGTAAAATATATCGCACCTGCGGTGACTTTGTCCCGCTGGTACAGAAAGATTTTCCAGTTGTCAATATCCGCGAGCAAACGGTCCACATTCCAATACATGTCTGTTTCCTGGGAATGGAGTTCACGAAACAGTCCATAATTCTCCCGCGTAACGGGGACGATGTCCGGGCAGTCCGGAGCAGGCTCATACTCCGCGAGATTGATCACATCGTTATAGCTCTCCTCAATGCAAGGATAGCCGCCGGCGGTGAGGGCCGCCACCGCTTCGATATTCTCTTTTGGAAATCCCAGATAGAGCTTACTTCCCGGAAAGCGCTTTCGCGCGAAAGCGATAAACTCCTGAATGGCCTCGCCCATACCATCCGAGACACAAAACGAACAGGTGTCGAGATATTGGTCTTCCGGGAGAAAGTAATAATGAATCCAGCCGCAGACATAGCCGTTCCGCTCATAAAGCAGGATATCCTCGTTTTCTCTAATGAACGCGGTACGGGCCCGTTTCATAAAATCATCCTTTGTCTTGATGCCGTCCGCATATGTGGGATAGCCCGAACTGGTCAGATCCATCGCGAGGGCGTACGCCTGCTCCGCATATTTTTCAAAATCAGGCTCTTTGAGTTGTGTCAGCATAAGCTTATCTCCTTGATACTTTTTTTGCGGGGTGAAAAGCTATGAATATAAGGGATCTTTTGAAGCAAGGTCATCCACGGAAGACAGCCTGAACCAGAAACATATAAAGAACGGTTCCTCCGCCGATGCTGAGCAGGGTATTCCTTTTCCATTTGTGCAGCAGAATGATAAAACAGATCGCGATCGCTTCCGGCAGACCATGCAGGGAGGTGAACAGCGCGTCCTTCAAACAGTAAACAACCAGAAGGCCGATCACCGCATAGGGAAGCACTGTGCCAAGATATGTGACAAACCGCGGCGGCGTTTTGCCCTCGGGGAAGATCAAAAAGGGGAGAAAGCGCGTTGTCATGGTGCCCAGTACCACGGCCAGAATCGTGATCACACTTTGCGCGGTCGTCATGGTCATTTTTTGTTCCCCCTTTCCAGCCTGCTTTTACCCAGCAGGAAGCACAGAATGATCAAAGCCATCGCGGGTATGATAAAGCCGCCGCTGCCGAAAACCAGCAGACACAGCAGGGAACAGGCAAGGCCGATGAGGGCCGGGCGGTGGTCTTTCGATTCTTCCCACTGGTTCAAAAACATCACGACAAACAGCGCCGTCATCACAAACTCAATGCCCGTGGTATCAAAGCGCAGCACAGAACCCAGCAGCGCGCCCAACGTCGTTCCCGCCACCCAGTAGCATTGATTGAGCAGCGTGACAAAAAACATGAACCATCCTTTGTCCACGTCGGGCGGCGGCGTCACGGAGCAGTTGATCGTAAAGGATTCATCGCACATGCCATAGATCAGATAAAACTTTTTGCGGCCGGTATTTTTATACTTTTCCAGCATGGAGATCCCATAAAACAGATGCCTCGCATTTACCATCAGCGTCAGAAAAAAGGCGTAGACAGGCTGGAATGCGGATAACAGCAGATTCACCGTCACAAATTCCATCGAGCCCGCATAGATAAACATGCTCATCAAAACAGGGTAGGGCAGGGCAAACCCCTTGCTTCGCATCAAAAAACCATAGGACGCCCCCATAAAGAGAAAGCCGACGCAGATCGGCAGCGTATGGGGCAGAGCCGCCCGAAACGCTTTTGTTTTCAAGATCCATCGCTCCCTTTGTGCGCGCTTTGCCATACAGCAAAGCGCCGGGTGATGTCTCACCCGGCAGTATTTCCTATTTAGTTTATATTTTTTATTTGATATTGTCAAGTATTGTCACAAATGCGAAAATCGGATTTTGAAAACGTAACAGAGCCTTTCGATTCCTTTCATAGCGGGCTTAAGTCCGCATCTTCGGCCATGGAGCGAGCAGCTTCACTCAAACATCTCGTGCGCCACGCGTTCCCCGGTGCGCGGGTAGACGGTCAGCTCATTTTGCGCGTTTACCGTCGCAAGGAACACATCTTCCACCTTATCGACATGCTGGGCATCCAGCTGCTTTTGCAGCCATGTGTCGTCGTTGCCGGTATACTTCAGGTTTTCTGCCAGAATGCGGCCGTCCAGAATCACATTGACGCAGGGGCGCTCGGGCTGCGGCGACATTTGCAGGTCCTGCGGCGTCACGGGGCGTTGTTCGGCCAGCGGCAGAAAACTCATCTGTCCGTTTGTCTCTAAAATCGCGGTGTGCAGTTGGGAAAGATCGAAATAGCCCGCTGTCCGGCATTGCGTTAAAAATTCGTTGATATCCAGCTTTGCGGCGGAAAGATTTTTTTCATAGAGCTTTCCGTTCTCGTACAGGATCACAGGCTGCCCGTTGATGAATTTGCGGATGCGCATGGATTTACAGGTTGCAATCGAAATCACCGCCGTCACCACGCCATACAACACCATTGCGGCCAGCGGCTTCCAGAAATCGTCTTCGAGGCTGGTGGCGAACTCCGCCGCGATAGATCCGATGGTGATGCCGTTGATATAATCAAACAGGCTCATCTGGCTCACCTGCCGGTTGCCCATCAGCTTTGCAAGGAAAAATAAAATAACGATCGAGCACAGGCTTGTGAGCAGAATGCGCGGAATGTCTTGCATAGGGATCTCCTTCCTTGTTTGCCTTCATTGAATGACAGGATAACACAAGGATTGCCCTGTCCCGGGCAGAATATGCGCTTTGCTCAGACGCAAAAGCAAGATTTTGGGCAAGATTTTGTACCGTGCGGGGATTGTATGTTGTCGAAAAATGCGGTATGATAAAAGAACAAGGGGGGAATCACGCATGAAGCATATCTTTATCGTCAATCCGGTTTCGGGCAAGGCGGATGCAAGCTTGTATCTGGTGCCAAAGCTGATCGAAGCGGCCGAGCAGGCAGGCATCGAGTATACAATAGAACTGACACGCCATGCCGGGCATGCGGCGGAGCTTGCACGACAATACGGCGAAAGCGGGGAAGCGGTGCGCCTCTATGCCTGCGGCGGCGACGGAACGCTGAACGAGGTGCTGCGCGGCGCTTATCCGTACGGGAACGCAGAGGCGGCAAGCGTTCCCTGCGGCTCCGGCAATGATTTTGTGCGGAATTTTGGCACAGCGGATGACTTTCTGAATTTGGCGGAAAATATCGCCGGAACGGCGATTCCCATCGATCTGATCGCGGTGAACGGCGGCGTTTCGGCGGCGATTTGTTCGGTGGGCATCGATTCCGAGGTGGCTTACGGGATCCCGAAGTATCGAAGACTGCCGCTGTGCGGCGGGCAAATGGCCTACAATCTTTCCATCGTCGAGCGGCTGCTGCGGCCCATCGGCAAAAAAATGCGCGTCACGGTAGACGACGAGGTTCTGGAAGGGAACTATCTGATCGCTACCGTCTGCAACGGCGCCACCTATGGCGGGGGATATCTGGCCGCGCCCATGTCGGATCTGCAGGACGGCGCGCTGGATGTGATCATCGTGAAAAAAATCAGCCGCCTGCGCATCGCGGGGGTGTTGGCCAAATACAAAAACGGTTTGCACTTCCAAAACGGACAGGTCATTCCGGAGTTTGCCGACATCATGGAATACCGCAGTGCGCGCAGTGTGCGCGTGGAACCGGCGGAGGGCGGCAAGATAATTGTGAACATCGACGGCGAATGCGCCCCGGCAGACGGGCTTCGCGCAGAGGTGCTGCCAATGGCAGCGCGTTTCGTGCTGCCGGCGCCGCTTTATGCCGCATTCAGTGGAAAAAAAGCCGTGGCGGCTGAATAGACCGAAGGGAAGCCATAATATACCGGGAAGGCGTTTTTGAAAGCTTTCCCGGTTTTTTCATGCCAAAAATGACATATATTGCATGCGCTTTTGGCATCTGCGGCCAAAGAACAGTGCCCAATCTGTCTATTCACAAAAAATTTTTATTTTCCCCCCTTGATTTTTCTGTAGAATATGGTTACAATATATTTAGCACTCAAAGTTAAAGAGTGCTAAACGAAAAAAGAATATCATTTTTAGGAGGAACGTTTTATGAAAATCAGACCTCTCGCTGACAGGGTTGTCATTAAAAACATTGAGGCAGAGGAAACCACGAAAAGCGGCATCATCCTCACCGGCTCGGCCAAGGAAAAGCCGCAGGTGTGCGAGGTTGTCGCAGTCGGCCCGGGCGGCCTTGTGGACGGCAACGAGGTAGAGATGACCGTCAAGGTGGGCGATAAGGTTTTGATCGCCAAGTACGCCGGCACGGAAGTAAAGGTAGACGGCGAGGAGTGCACCATCGTGCGCCAGTCGGATATTCTTGCAATCGTTGAGTAAGATCTTTCTGATTATTTCTATTCATTGAAAGGAAGTTGTTTTCTATGGCCAAACAGTTACTGATGGGCGAAGACGCCCGCAAGGCGCTTTGCGCCGGCATCGATAAGCTCGCGGATACCGTCAAGATCACGCTCGGCCCCAAGGGCCGCAATGTGGTGCTCGGCAAAAAGTTCGGCTCGCCCGTCATCACCAACGACGGTGTTACCATCGCGAAAGAGATCGAGCTGAAGGATGCGTTTGAGAATATGGGCGCGCAGCTGGTGCGCGAGGTTGCCACCAAGACGAACGACGCCGCGGGCGACGGCACCACCACCGCCACCGTGCTGGCGCAGGCGCTTGTCAACGAGGGCATGAAGAACGTTGCGGCCGGTGCAAACCCGATGGATCTGAAGCGCGGCATGCAGAAGGCCGTTGCGGCGTCTGTGGAAGCACTGAAGGCGAACAGCAAGAAGATGAACGGCACCGATGATATCGCCCGTGTAGCCACTGTTTCCGCCAGCGACGAAATGATCGGAAATCTGATCGCCGAGGCGATGGAAAAGGTGAGCGCCGACGGTGTGATCACCATTGAAGAGAGCAAGACGGCCGAGACCTATTCCGAGGTCGTGAAGGGCATGCAGTTCGACCGCGGCTATATCACGCCGTATATGGTTACGGACACCGAGCGCATGGAGGCTGTGCTGGACGACGCCTATCTGCTCATCACCGACAAGAAGATCAGCGTCATTCAGGACATTCTGCCGCTGCTGGAGCAGATCGTTCAGGCCGGCCGGAAGCTCGTGATCATCGCCGAGGATGTCGAGGGCGAGGCGCTGTCCACGCTGATTGTGAACCGTCTGCGCGGAACCTTTACCGTTGTGGCCGTGAAAGCGCCGGGCTTCGGCGACCGCCGCAAGGAGATGCTGCAGGATATCGCGATCCTCACGGGCGGCACCGTTGTCAGCGAGGAGCTGGGCTATGAGCTGAAGGATGCTTCCATGGAGATGCTGGGCCGTGCGCGTCAGGTAAAAGTGACGAAGGAGTATACCACCATCGTCGACGGCATGGGCGACAAGGAAGCCGTCAACGCCCGCGTCGGCCAGATCCGCGCGCAGATGGCCGAGACCACCAGCGATTTTGATAAGGAAAAGCTCCAGGAGCGCCTTGCGAAGCTCTCCGGCGGCGTAGCGGTCATCAAGGTAGGCGCTGCCACCGAGGTGGAGATGAAGGAAAAGAAGCTGCGCATCGAGGACGCGCTGAACGCGGCCAAGGCTGCCGTGGAAGAGGGCATCGTCGCGGGCGGCGGCACGGCTCCGCTGCACACCACCGAGGCCGTCGATAAAGTGATCGCCACACTGGAGGGCGACGAGCGCACCGGTGCGCGCATTGTGCGCAAGGCGCTGGAATCTCCGCTGCGCCAGATCGCATCCAATGCGGGCCTGGAGGGCAGCGTGATCATCGACAAGATCATGTCTGCGAATGATGCGAACTATGGCTTCGACGCCCAGAAGGAAGAGTATGGCGATATGATCAAGGCAGGCATTGTCGACCCGACCAAGGTGACGCGCTCTGCGCTGGAAAATGCGGCCAGTGTTGCCTCCATGGTGCTGACGACCGAGAGCCTTGTGGCCGACGAGCCGGAGGATCCGGCTGCGGCTGCGGCGGCCAACGCTGCCATGGCCGGCGGCGGTATGGGCGGCATGTATTAATCCGCTCCATGCATTTCCAAAAAAGCAAACAAATGCACCCCGTGATTTTCACGGGGTGTTTTTGTGTCTTGCGACAAAGCGCGCCTTTGTATTTGGCGTGGCGCTGCGCCATATCTTCGCACATTGCCTGTGACTCTCAGCGTTTGGGGGCTTCAGGGCCCCATTTCAATCGGGAGATCAGGCGCATAAGAGCCGGTTTTCGATCGGCTTCACTCTGCCGTCTCTGAAAATGGCAATTCAATCGGGGTTCGCTTACTCTGCACTTTATTTTTGTCAAAAAGTGCTTGCGCATATCCCGGCAAAAGAGGGAAATGCTATTTCCATCAAAGAAAAAGGAGGCGTTTATGATGGACGCGATCACCAATGTTGAGCTGTCCGGCTTTTCCGAGCTGCTCACACATGAGGAAAACATCATCCGAAAGTATAAGTGCTATGCACAGACCTGCGAGGACCCGGCGCTGAAGGAGATGTGCGAGGATATGGCGCAGCGCCATACCAAGCACTATGACGCCATTCTGCAGGAGCTGCAGTAAGGAGGGAACGGCAATGAATTGTTTTGACGATCAGGCAAAAATGACCGATGCGCTGAATACGCAAAAGGCGATCACCGAGGATTACAACCATTACGCAGGCGAATGCGCCACAAAGCAGCGCAAGGATAAGCTGATGGGAATCCTTTCCGAAGAGCATGATATGCAGTTTGAGCTGTTCAGCGAAATGCAAAAGCGCGGCTGGTACGAACCGAAGCCCGCGCCGCAGCAAAAGGTTTGCGAGGCCTGCAAGCAATTTGAAGAAAAGGAATGCACGTTCTGATTTCGATCCGCTGAAAGCGCGATCCGATGGCCCCGGCTGTACCGAAATTGGGTTTCGGTACAGCCGGGGCTTTTTCTTTTGGAAAAAAATCGAAAAGCGCCGAAAAAAGCTTGCAAGTACGCGGGTTTTTCGGTATACTATATTATAATGTTAATCTGAGGAAGAAGGTTATTATATGGATGCAGAAACCACCACCAGTTTGCTTGCTACATTTGCGTTTCCGGTTTTGATGATCGTTGTATTGTATATTATCATGATCCGTCCGCAGCGCAAAAAGGAAAAAGAAACCCAGGCGATGCGCAATTCCATTGAGATCGGCGACGGCATCACGACGATTGGCGGCATTGTAGGGCATGTTGTCAGCATCAAAGAGGATACGTTCGTGCTGGAGACCGGCAACGACCGTGTGAAGATGCGTTTTAAGCGCTGGGCCATTCAGGACGTTGAAAAGCTGAATCTGGATGCCACCACGGACGCCGGAAGCTCCAAATAGAAGCAATGATCTCATATCAGCAGCGGCTTTGCGTAATGATATCGCGTAGTATATCAGGGCCCTGTGTGGAATGAAACAGACACCTCCATGCATACCTTTTGGGTAGGACATGGGGGTGTTACTGTTATGCAAAAGCAAAAAAGGAATGCGCAGCGTGCGCAAAACGGCGCCATGATGCAGCTTGCCGCCCATACAGCCGTGAGCATGATCGGAGGGTTCGCCGTTGCGGCGCTTTTGTTCAGCGGTTTGGCTGCGCTCCGGTGTAAGGTAGATATCGCACCGCAGCTTCTTTCGCCGCTCTCTACTGCGGCCCTTTCGCTGGCCGCTCTTCTGGCAGGTTTTTTCTTTGCCGTGCTGCGGAAAGAAAAAGGGCTTCTTTACGGCCTTTTGATCGGCATCATCTTCTATGCCATCTTGTGGATCGCAGCACTTGCCCGCGGACAAATGGAATTTTCCTCTCTGTCTGCGATCAAAGGAATGGCTCTGCTTTGCTCCGGCGCAATCGGCGGATCGCTTGGCATTATGACGCGTGACCGCCGCCGCCGGATCCGGTAAATCATCGGGTATAAACCGGAGATTCTCAGACTATTTTTGTCGCTTTATCAGTTTTGACAAAGCAGCATAAATCCCGCGGCCGGTACATATTTTTATAGCACAGATTGGAATGCTTGTACAAAAATATTCGGATTTGATCCGCAGAGAATGCTGCCGGACGAAATATGCCGCCGGAATTTTGCCCGGGGATTGGTTCAGAAGTTCTTAAGCGAAAAGGAAGTGTCGTTGGAATGCGGGAATTCAGAAAGCTTCGACCGCTCTCTTTGCGCAGGACAAGGTTCAGCCCTCCGTCGGGTCTTTTTAAGAAAGATTCCGGATGGAAGACGGTTGGGCTTGCCGGCATGCTGCTTGCCGGCGTCGTCCTCGGCAGCATTTTTCCCTATATGGCACAAGCGAATCGGTATCTCTCTTATTTCGTACATCAATATCTTGTGGGAAACCACAGCGGCGGCTTTTCCGCGGTGGCATCCGGTTCATTTTTCTCTGCGATGATGCTGCAGGCGGTTGTATTGTTTTTCAGCTTGTCCTGCATTGGGGCGCCGGTGCTGCTGTGCATTCCGTTCCTGCGTGGAATTGCAATCGGCTGTATTTCAGCATTTCTATATACCGAGATGGGTTCGCGCGGGCTGGTGGCCAATTTGATCCTGCTGTGGATTCCCGAGGTGCTGCAGGCGGCATGCTTGCTTTTCTTTGTTTCGGCCGCGCTCAACACGTCGATCAGCTTGTTTCAATCTAATTTTTTATCGAAAACGCCCAGCCCTGCCGGGGTAAATGTCAGCCGCTGTCTGCGCTGCTTTGTGTTTTCTTCCATCGGGCTTTTGCTTGCCGCTGTCGTCGAGGGCCTGCTTGCGGCAATCTTTGCTCCGGTGCTGCTGAACCTTTCTGCGCTATGAAACAGAAAAAGGCAATCCGCAAAAAGGGGAGGAGGGATCAGCCCTCCTCCTCTTGCACTTCCTGATTTTTAGGGGCATGTGCGGTTTGCCGTGGTTTCTTGTCGGAAGAATTTGCCTTTTTCTCAAAATTCAGCTTTGCAAAAGGGGATGCCTCCGCGGCCTGACGCAGCTGCGGGGCTCCCAAGTGCGTATAGATCTCGGTTGTGGAAGTATTGGCATGCCCTAAAATTTCTTTCAGTGCGAGCATATCGACGTGGCCTTCCTGATACATCATGGTTGCCGCCGTGTGCCGCAGCTTATGGGTGGAATAGCCCTTGCCGGAAAGGCCTGCCGTTTTAAGGCATCCGTCCACGATCTGCTGCACGCGGCGCGCGGACAGACGTTTTCCGGTTTTTCCGGATACAAACAGCGCCTTTTTATCCTGCAAATTCGGCAGCTTTGCGCGCTCCTCGCAAAGGCGCTGCAGTGCGGAAATGCAGGCGTCGTTTAAATAAACAAGGCGTTCCTTATCGCCCTTGCCAATGATGCGGATCGTGCCGTCCTCATGTATATCGGTGATATTGATGTTCACAAGCTCGCTCAGACGCATTCCGCAGTTCAAAAACAGTGTGATGATGCAGTAATCCCGCTCGTAAAAATCGGATTGAATGTTTTTCAGCAGCTCGATGCTTTCGTTCAGTGAGAGATATTTGGGCATCCGTTTTTTTTGTGCGGGCGCATCGACATCTTCTGCGGGATTATTTTCAAAAAGCTTCCTTTTATTTGTTAAATATTTATAAAAGCCCTTGACGCTGGACAATTTGCGTGCGCGCGTATTCGCAGAATTATCCCGTTCGCGGGTAACATAATGCATAAATTCATATATTTCATTGGTGGCAACGCTTTGGATCATTGCAAGATCGATCTTGCGAATGTCAATTTCTTCCATAGGCGTATCATCGGAGACCAATCCGCGCAAGCGCATCAAAAAACGAAAGAATGTGCGCAGGTCGATGTAATATCCGTTGACGGTACGCGGAGAAAGTCCGCGGATCGTTTCAATGTACTGTAAATATTCGATCACAAGCTCGGGACAATCCTGATAATCGCCATGCCGGTTGGGATGACGTGAATCAATGTATGTACTCATATGATAAATCCTCGATTTCGCTCCCCTCTATTTCGCTAAATTTTTATTTAGCGAAATTGCAGATATTTTCTTTCGCTTCCTTCCCCAGATTCCGGGCAACCTCCAAAAGCATTCCAGAAGCTCTTTGAAAACATCTGCGGATACTTTTGCCGGTACTTTCTTAATAATAGTATGATAGCACATCTTTTTTCAGGTTACAAGAAAAAGAAATCCTGCGTACCGATTGTTCCAATTGCAAAGGGCTTTTCATAATACTCAGATCAGTCTTTTTAATTTTAGCGCAAAGGACGGCCGTGTAACGTACTCCAGATAAATCGGTCTGCCGGAATACTCCAAAAACGCTTTATACCGTTCGATAATGGCGGGCGCCTGGATCAATCCCAGCACGTTATCTTTTGGGACATATGCGGATTCCGAATTTTCGTCAGATGGCCTGAGGCTGCCGCCCTTTGGTTTGCAGATAAAATCAAGCATGATTTTCGTCGGGACTTCTTTTACCCCATTGTAGCCGGCATGCTTTCCGGTGTTGGAGGAGATGCAAAATACCTCACCGACCTCAACATCGATCCCCGCTTCCTCCATGATCTCCCTTTTTACTGCATGAATTACATTTTCCCCTACTTCCACCTGTCCTCCGGGAAACACCCAACCGGAATTGTATGTTTTTACCATAAGGATCTCATTGCTCTCATTTATTACGATTCCCGCTCCGGCAATGATATGCGTCGGCATAACCCATTCTTTCTTTTCCATACAAATACTGCCCTCCTCCAATCCATCAATTTTTCACGTGTGCGGGAACTGCCGATCCCCTGCCACAGTCAAAATGAATTTCGGCAACACATTGTTCCGGCCTTTGTCGTATTCTTTTTGTTCTTCTTCTGTTCTTCCCACAAGTGCCGCGCCCGTTGCCGAATTATCCGATACGACAAGCAATGCAATAGCTGGAATTTCCAATAAATCAGCCATCATATAAAATGAACCGGTCTCCATTTCTATTAAATCAGTATGAAACTCTTTTATTTCATCCAAATGATAATATTCTAAAGCAATGGAGGCCGTGCAAAAAACAGAGGCTTTTTTAACGACACAGCCAGTTTTCTCTCCAATGGAAATCACATGGTCAACATATTCCATATCGGGCGTCGCTTTTTCAAACGGTACATAATCTTTGATGGATTCTTTCAGGTATGTATTTGCATATCCTCCACAGATCGAATACACAGGCGTACAGATATCCCCAAGACGAAAACACTCTTTTAACGCCCCTGCCGCTCCAATAAAAATCATTTTCTGAAAGTGCAGCTCCGCACAAACGGCAATGTGGTCAATACAATTGGCATCGGATGATCCTGTTTTTATCCACGCGATCTTCATGCCATCTTTTTCAACAAGATAGCCGGCAGTGTATGCACCTTCCTTACATGTTGTTACTTTGCAGGATCGATCCATTTTCAGCCTATAAGGTGTATAGCTTGGCGCCACAACCAAAGCATCGTATTGAATTTCCCTGCTCAATCCAAACACCTGGAACACCATATCAGAAGAATTATAGCGGTGAAATGCATCCATAATTCTTTTCATTTTCTCTTTCATGATCATTTTCTCCGAATTTCAATTTGTCAATGGATATAAAAGCAATAATGTATTTTTTTGTTTTGGGTATCATGGAGATGATCGTACATACCGATAATACCGAAATCCGTCTCTTTCTCCTATTTGCTGAAATCCGATTTTTTCAAGTACATGTTGGCTCCGTGTATTTTTTATCACAGTATCAGCATTAACCGCTGCCATCCCTAAAACATCAAAGGCATATTGTAAGGCCAGCTTCTCTGCACAAGTTCCATATCCCAGCCCTTTGACTGTATCGTTTTGCATGTGAATGCTCAGGGTACATTCTTTGCTTACCATATCTATCTGTTTTAGCTGAAGTTCACCGATTGGCCTGCCATCCTTCATAATGGCAAATAGAATGCGGGACGAATTTTGTTTGGAATCAAAATATCTGTTTACGGCATCCTCGTTATATTGATATGGTTTAAATAGATCCATATCCATATAGATATCGGGATCATTTTCCCAGCCCTGAAACAATTCATGGCAAAGAGATCTGGTCATAATACATAGAGATATTTCTTTACATAACATAAAAACATCCTCTGTATAATATTGGAATTCAATAAAAAGGACCTGCCGCCGCAATGGGCAGCAGATCCTCTTTTTTTGAAAAAACTTATTCCTGTTCAAAGGCGTCCTTGCCCAGCGCGCAGACCGGGCAGACCCAATCCTCCGGGACGTCTTCCCAAGCAGTGCCGGGCGCAACGCCGTTATCGGGGTCGCCCACGGCAGGATCGTAGACATAGCCGCAGGGGCAAACATACTTGTCCATTCCAAAAGCCTCCTTTTCTTTGAATATGTATCGAGGCTTACACGGAATTAGCCGAAATAACGCTCCAGCAGGCCCTTGAACGCTTTGCCATGGCGGGCCTCGTCGCGTGCCATCTCATGTACGGTATCATGGATCGCATCCAGACCCAGCTCCTTGGCCTTTTTGGCCAGAGCGGTCTTGCCGGCGGTGGCGCCGTTCTCGGCCTCTACGCGCATTTCCAGATTCTTCTTCGTGCTGCTCGTAACGACCTCGCCCAGCATCTCGGCAAACTTTGCAGCGTGCTCGGCTTCCTCATAGGCGGCCTTTTCCCAGTACAGGCCAATCTCAGGATAACCCTCACGGTGCGCAACACGCGCCATGGCAAGGTACATACCAACCTCGCTGCACTCACCGTTGAAGTTCTGGCGCAGGCCCTCGATGATCTCGGGATCGACACCCTCGGCAACGCCTACAACGTGCTCGGCGGCCCATGTCATCTCACCCTTCTGCTCGGTGAATTTGGAAGCGGGCGCCTTGCACTGCGGGCAAAACTCCGGAGCGGCGTCGCCCTCGTACACATAACCACAAACGGTGCAAACAAATTTGGCCATTTTTCATTTCCTCCCATATCATTGCTTTAAACTTGGCAATTTTTGCCTTGTATTTACTATATCATTTTTTCTAAACAATGTCAAGTCTTTATTGATATTTTATATTGTTTATGATAATTCAATTTGATCCCAGTACCCCAGCCTTTTCAGAGCCGGCGCCATTGCCGCAAGGCAGCCGGCCGTCAGAGCTCCCATTACCAGCCCGGATACCAGTAATATAGGCATATAATAAAGTGTATAAACAGACCGCATCAGCAGCTTTAAGATTAAAAGCTGCCCCAGATTGTGCAGGATCGCGCTGGACGTTGAAAGGATAAACAGGGATGCTTTGCGTTTTGGTCCATACAAAAGCGCCATCGCCACAAAAGCGAGCATTCCCCCGCCAAGGCTCAGTGCTCCCGCCGTGGCGCCGCGTGTTAAAAGAACAAACAGACTTTTCAGCAAGGTTAATGTAAGCGCGCTGCCCTTTCCGAGACACAGCAGCGCATACATCACCACAATGTTGGCAAGGCCTATCTTAACGCCCGGCGGCAGGCCCAACCAGGGCGTGAGCATGCTTTCAAAAAAAGAAAGTGCCGACATCAGGGCAAACAGCAGGCCCATCAAAGCGATTTTTCGGGTTTTCCCGTTGCGCAAAAGGCTTCCCCTCCCCTTTTTCAGCCGGAGGCTTTTTGATGCTTTGTTTCGAATGAAATCCGCCCCATCTAAAACGGGTGTGCTGTTTTCATATTTTCCCGCATGCCCAAGGCCCCGTTTACGGAAGAAATATCACCTCATACCGATCGGCATCCTGCGCCGTCAGCTGAAAGCTGCTCTGCAAAGCTTTGGAGACATAAATATGGCCGGTATCGTCCAGAAGAATACCCTCGCCGCCGTTTGCAAAGTATTCCAGCGCTTTCTCCGTCCCCTGTACAAACAGCGCGGTAGACCAAAGATCTGCCGCGGCGCCGCTCTCGCTCAAAACACCGACGGAAAGGATATCCGTTTGCACCGGATATCCGGTGGCAGGATCGAGAATATGGTGATAGCGCACGCCGTTTTCTTCAAAATACCGTTCATATCCGCCGGAGGTGCAAAACACCGCGTCCCGAATTTCAAAGGAAGCGAGCGCGGAGGCCGTCTCATCGGAGGGATCCCGAAAGCCAAGGCGCCAGCCCGTGCCGTCCGGCTTTTCCCCGCGTGCGTAAATGCTGCTGCCGCCCACCCAGCACAGCGCGCTGCGGATGCCATAGGCATCGTACAGCTCTTTGATTGCATCGCAAGCCGCACCCTTGGCGACACCGCCAAGATCGACGGCCTGCCCTGCCTGCCGCAGACAGGCTGCGCCGTCGTGCAGAATCAGATCGTCATCATTGATGAGCGGCAAATACTGGTCGATCTCCTGCTGCGACGGAACGCGCGGCGCATCGGTTGCAATGCCCCAGGCCAGCGCCAGCGGCGCGATCGTCAAACGAAAGGCGCCGTCCGTTTCTTTGCACAGCGTTTTCGCCTCCTGCAGCAGCGCATAGGTGCGCGCATCTACAGCAACCGCCTCCCCACTGCCCGCAGACGCGGCAAGACGCGCAATGTCACTTTCCGGCCGGTAGAGCGAAAAAAGCNATTCCATNTCGCGCAGGGNNTGCTCTGCGGCATCAATGGCTTTTTGCCCGTTTGCGCCGTACACCCGCTGGCTGACCGCCGTATCCATCACAAAGATTGTGGATGCGCTTTCCCTGCTGTTTTGGGCCGTGCNTATGGCAAAAAAACACGCCGTCCCNAAAAGGATCACCGCTAAAAACGCGGCAGCCGCGTTTTTCCATTGTTTTATCACTTGTTTTCACTTCCCTTACAGGAACAAACCGCAGGCGGCCCAAACAGNCCGGCTTGGCTGATCAAAAAACAGTCAAAAAAGCGACCGGAATCTACTTGTATGCCCAGACACACGCCGCCTGCCGCACATAAATACTACAGTATTACAGATACAGGCGGTGTTCCTTNTCGATTGTAAAAAAGTTTTCGATTTCTGTCAAGTNNGCAGATGCGCATAGAGCAAAGTAATTTTGTATAAATTGCAAAGAATCCGTGTACACTTTCAAAAGAGTCTTGAAACGCCCCCCGTTTCGTGGTACAATAATACCAATCTTTGGGAAAGAAAGGGATATTGCATATGAAGCGTTCGATTGCGATTCTTTTGGCCGTTTGCCTTGCAGCCGCTCTGCTGCTCACCGGCTGCGGCGACAATAACAACAGTGCAAATGTAAATGTAAACGATGTCGCCGACGCCGTAAAGGCCGTGGCAATGGTGGANAATCCGCTGGATATCACCGAGGACGATCTGGTTTATGAATTTGGCGTGGATATGGACAAGGTTGCCGAATTTTCCGGCCAGAAAACGGGCATTGCCAATACGGCCGGCCTCGTTTTGGTGGTCAAGGCCAATGCGGGCGGCGCGCAGGATGTAAAAGACGCGCTGGAAGCCTATAAAAACGGACTTGTAGCCGTGAGCGAAAACTACCAGAGCGATTTCCCCGAGGCTTATCAGCAGGTTTCCGATGGGCGCGTTGTGATGAAGGGCGATTGTGTCGTGCTGGCCATCGCTGCGGCCGGTGTGGATTATTCCGAGGTAGATACCGCCATCGACGAAGCGCTGAAATAANCGTTNCCACACATGGAGCCAAGGGAAGCCCTGAATCGCTCCCCGGGCGCATGCCTGCGTGCATCATTGCTGCAGAGCGTCCTAAGAAATCAACCAGGATCCCGGTCGTCGCCGGTACCATCAGGTACCGGCGATACTTTTGCAAGGAGGAAAAGCATGGTTTTCAGCACNGTGCTGTTTTTATTCCGTTTCCTGCCCATTACGCTGGCGCTGTATTATCTTGCGCCGGCACGGTGGAAAAACATGGTTTTGTTTATTTGCAGCCTTGTTTTTTATTCCTGGGGCGAGGTGCGTCTGTTCCCTGTCATGGCCGCCGCGATCCTGATCAACTATACCGCCGGCATCGGCATCGAGCGCTGTGCGGCAAAGCCCGCGCTGCGCCGGGCGTTTCTGCTGTTCAGCATCATCGGCAGTCTGGGAATGCTGATGTTCTTCAAGTATACGGATTTCTTTCTGCGCAACATCAACGCGGTCGCGGNCACATCCTTNCCCCTGCTGCGTCTGACGCTGCCGCTCGGCATCAGCTTTTACACCTTNCAGACGATGAGCTATTCCATCGACGTCTACCGCGGCAATGTAAAGNCGGAATACAATATCATCAATTTCGGCGCGTATGTGGTGATGTTCCCGCAGCTGATCGCCGGGCCGATCGTNAANTACAGCGATATCGCCGAGCGCCTGCACGTTTTGAACGGACGTGTAACGCTGGACCGCATCGACGAGGGTATTTCCCTGTTCATCTTCGGCCTTGCCAAAAAGGTGCTTTTGGCGGATGGCATCAGCGCGCTCTGGTATGATGTGATCGGGCACGAGGCAAACGGCGTGTGGGATGCCGGGATCGGGCTTGCAAACGCCTCCACGCCCCTGGTATGGCTGGGCATCCTTGCATATACGCTGCAGATCTACTTCGATTTTTCCGGCTATTCGATGATGGGTATCGGCATGGGGAAAATGCTCGGCTTTGATTTCCCCGATAACTTTAACCTTCCCTACATTTCACGCAGCATCACCGAATTCTGGCGGCGCTGGCACATGACGCTGTCCGGCTGGTTCAAGGAATACGTCTATATCCCGCTGGGCGGCAACCGGCGCGGCCTGCCAAGGCAGCTGTTCAATATTGCCGTGGTGTGGCTGCTCACGGGCTTCTGGCACGGCGCCAACTGGAATTTTATCCTGTGGGGGCTTTATTACTGCGTACTATTGATGATCGAAAAGATCTGGCTGCTGCCGCACCTGAAAAAGGGAAAGGTCTGGCCGCATTTTTACACGATGCTGCTTGTAATTGTGGGCTGGGCGCTGTTTGTCGGCAGCGATAGGGGCGTTTCCCTCGGCCTTTTGTTCCAAAAGCTGTTTGTGCCCTCGGGCGGCGTCTCCGCGCTGTATTTCCTGCGCAATTATGGGGTGCTGCTGCTCGCCGGCATTCTGTGCGCCACGCCNCTGCCCCAAAAGATCTACGAGAAGCTGAAGGCGCATACACTGGCGCGCGGGCTTGTCCTCTCGCTGATCTTTCTGCTGACGATCGCCTATATGGTGGANGCGACCAACAGTCCGTTTCTCTATTTCCGTTTTTA
Organism: Subdoligranulum sp.; assembly: GCA_014799685.1. Classification (GTDB taxonomy): domain Bacteria; phylum Bacillota; class Clostridia; order Oscillospirales; family Ruminococcaceae; genus Ruthenibacterium. The sequence goes on from JAAVHN010000026.1 coordinate 156,283, forward strand.
AGGGGGTGTCGGGATGATNCAAAAGCAATGGCAAAAGCTGAAACGGTTTCCGATCGTGCTGCTGTTCTTNCTCTTTCTGTTTGGCTTTTCGGTTCTGGATATGCTTTGGCCGGGGCGGGAATTTTCGGATCTTGAAAATCGCAAGCTGGCACAGAAGCCGGTGTTTTCGCTNGCGAGCGTGACCGCAAAGGACGACCCGTGGATGGAAAAATACGCGGAATACGTAAAAGACCAGTTCGCTTTCCGGGACAGCTGGATCGATGTAAAGAGCCGCGCGGAGGCCGTGCTGCTGAAAACAGAAAACAACGGCGTATGGNTCGGCAAAGACAACTATCTGTTCGCAAAATATCTTTCTGTCGGCAGCCGGTTTGAGATGAACCTTGGCGCGGTGGAACGCATGGCTGAGCGCCACCCCGGCCAGGTGAGCGTGATGATCGTGCCGTCCGCCAGCCTGATCCTCTCGGACAAGCTGCCCTGGCAGACGCCCACCGCCGATGAAGATGCGGCGCTCGACGCCATCCTGCAGCGTCTTTCGGGGAAAGCCGCCGCGGTATACGATCTGCGCGAAACCCTGCGCGCACACAAAGATGAATATATCTTCTACCGCACCGACCATCACTGGACAAGCGAAGGCGCCTGGCTTGCCTATGAGCAGTTTTTACAGGCGCNCCCGGGAGAATTTCCCCTGTTCGACCGNTCGGCCGCCGCAGAAAAGCAGGTGGAGGATTTCTACGGGACCAATTACTCCAAGGCGCGCAATTACGATGTGGTGCCCGATGTNATCACCTATTACGATCTGCCCAATGTGCTGACGGTCTACACCGCCGAAGCAAACGGAACGGAGCGCGCAGAGCCCGGCCCGCTGTACAACTACGCCGATTTTGAAACGCGCGATAAGTACAAGGCATTTTTGCGCGGCAACAACGGCTATTCCGTGCTGGAGGGCGACGGCACAGGCAGCATCCTCGTGATCAAGGATAGCTATGCAAACGCCCTTCTGCCCTATCTCACCGCCGATTATGCCACGATTGGTATTGTGGACTACCGCTATCTGAACGAGCGCGTCGATTCGCTGATCGAACGCGGCGGATATGANGANATTCTTGTTCTGTACAGNTTCCAGGGCTTTATGAACGATCTGACGCTTGCCGCGAAAATCGCTACGGCCTGAGATCTCTTTTGNAACCGTTTCCCGCGAAGCAGATTCTGCAGAAGTTTCTTGTGGACGTAATACAAACATATAAGATTGCAATCGACAGCACCGCCGGTGAAATCCATGTTGCACCAAATACAAATCGAACCGTAAGCAATAAGGAGCAAAACGGAACAGCCAGCATTGTTGGTTGTTCCGTTTTGGAACATGCAAAAAGGAGTACAGCGAGAATATCTGCCGGATAAAAATATCTCTCGTGCATGTGGGGAAGCAAAAAGGGGATCCACATAAGAGAAAGAAAGGCGGCTCTTAACAGCATTGTGTCTTTAAGCGGTACAGCGTGTTTTTTCATGTACCAGGCAAGCCGGCATACAGCANCTCCCGCNCAGACAATACCGAGGACAGCAAGGATCTTATTTTCAAATCCGTCTGGCAGCCATGCATAAAGATTGGGCGCATTCATGGATAGGGCCTGATATGTNCCCGCCTGNTTCACATATAAAAAATATAACTCTTTTAGCGGTCTGCCCGCAAAAAGGGCAGGTAAAATGATNATTGTGTAAATGAAAGGGATCCAAAAGAAGTGAAGCAATTTTACCTTTTTTTGCANAAGCGCCGCAAACAGAACCGGTGCAAGAAAAACAGACTGCAGCTTAAACAGAAACGCAATTGCGAATGCAATCAGCGCTCTGTTGGGATGNTNTTCCTGCAAATTGACAAGGCAGGCGATCATCGCGGCGGTATAAATAGAATCGCACTGCCCCCAGGCGCCGCTGTTCAGTATGACTGTCGGTAAGAATAGAATCATGCAATAGACTGCTTTTGAGATCCTGTCATCTTTTGTGATTGCATAAGCAAATCTTTTGCACGCCCATGCCAGGGCCGCATCGCCGAAAAAAGAGACCAATTTGATCGAAACGATATCCGGAAGCGGAATATGCGTCAAAGCCGCCAGGATGTAGATATAGGAAACCATGTAGTTTCCGACAGGCCTGCCAATCGCTTCCCACCCTCCATATATTTTCAGTTCTTCAAACCAAGGATGCAAAAAATCCCTATAATCCCCAGATTGAATGGGAAACAGCATCATGCGTACCACCAGAGAAACAACCGTAATGCACACCAGCGAATAAGGTGCAAAAACCTGATCATATGCATCGGCGCAAATTTTACGGATCTTCATGACAAACATCTCCATTCTTTACAGTCAAAGCGAATGCGCGTACTTTTTGAATACGCCGCTTTTACCCGGTTTATACCGGNAAANGGATGTTTGTTACAAAAAGGATGAAAAAAATGGACCATGACGAAATGTATCGTCTCTATGCGCGGTCTGTCTATGGTTTTTTGCTCAATCTGTGCCACGACCCGCATATCGCGGAGGAGCTGACGGCGGAAACATTTTATCAGGCGATTCGNTCGATCGAGCGATATGACGGCACGTGCCAACTCAAAACATGGCTGTTTCAAATCGCAAAAAACATGTGGAGGAAAGAGGCACGGCGGCTGCACATCTCCCAAGCGAAAGAAATCTATGCGGAAGAAATCACCTCTCCGGCCGCATCGATTGAAGAAACGGTAGAAAGCGCATCACAAAAAATTGTTCTCTACAAAAAAATCAATGCATTGGACGAACCATATCGAACGGTGATTTATCTGCGGCTTTCGGGCGATCTGACCTTCAACGAGATCGGCGAAATTTTGAACCGAACTGCCGGATGGGCACGCGTTACATATTACCGAGGAAAAGAAAGGCTGAAAGAAGAAAATGAAAAATGACCTGCCGTGCTTTGTTGTTCAGGATCTTCTCCCCCATTATGCAGAAGATCTCACCTCGGATCAGACAAATCAGCTTATCAAATCTCATCTCGANCACTGCAAAAGCTGCCAGAGTACATATGAGGCATTGCNGCGGCCGCTTCCCATGGAACCGGACAGCCGCGCCGTAAACTTTTTAAAAAAAGCAAAACGCCGCTCCATGCAAAAAGCACTTGCGGCGGCGATCGGCACATTTTTGATTTGTGTTTTCCTTTGCTATATTTTTGTCATCATACAGTATCCTTTTCACTTTTCAGTGCAGAATCTTTANCGGCTTTCAAACGGAAGCCTCTACTTCGAGCTCGCTGCCGATGGCCGGGAGAGCTCTGTTTCCGGCGTTTCTTTTCANGAGCGTGTTTCAGATGATGCGACAGAATTCGAGATCCATATGGGCTACTCTCTTTTTGCGCTTTTGCAAAACGAACCTTCTGACGGTGAAACAAGACGTTACGCGTTTGTTTTCTCCATGGATGATATGCAAAATCCNGACGCAATGGAGAAGATTGTTTACCGGCAGGGCGNCACAGAATTGCTNGTATGGGATCGCNCCATGGACATGGAAATTGCGCCGGATNTAATTGAAGATATCGCAAAAACGATCGTGCACCCCTATACGATTGTAGATTTTATATTGGATGAAATGTAATAAATTCNGCGGTTTTGGTAGTTTTTGTCCGCCCAAATGGGTTCTCTGTCTCTGATTCGGGACGCCGCCTGCCTTGAAATGCACCGTTTTCGGCAGGTTCTGATTTGCGGGGCAACCACGATATAAAATTGAATCCCCCAGCATTGTAAAGCTAAATTTCTTTACAGAAAACAGAAAAGGCCCATCTGNGCAAATCCGCGTGCAGATGGGCCTTTTGGTAAGCTTATTCCTTTTCAATTGCGGAAAGGATCATTTCGCGCAAAAGCGCGGGGTTTCCCTTCCCNTTGCTTGCCTTCATGCATTGGCCAACCAAAAATCCCAACGCATTGGTTTTGCCGNTTTTATAATCCGCAATGGCTTTTGCGTTTTGCATCAGGATATCTTCCACAAGCCCCAAAAGCGCATCGGAATCACTGATCTGCGCAAGCCCCTTTTCCGCCACAATTTTTGCGGGGGCAGTATCCCGTTCCAAAATCGCATCCAGCACAATTTTTGCCGCCGTATGGGAGANNGTTCCNCNTTCGATCANGGCAACCATGTNCGTCAGATTTTCCGCTGTCAGCGCGGTATCCGCGATCTCGATCCGTNGTTCATTCAGAATTCTTGTAATGTCGCCGAGCATCCANTTGCAGATCAGCTTTGGATCACATTTTCTAAGCGCGGCGCAGGAATCGAAGAATTCCGAGCGAACCCGGCTTGATGCCAGAAGCAGTGCGTCCTCTTCAGAAAGCCCGTATTCTTTACAATAGCGCAGGGCCTTTGCCACCGGAAGCTCCGGGATCGCTTNTTTCAGCACTTGCACATGGGCCTCGCTCACCTCAAAAGCCGGCAGATCCGGGTCGGGGAAAAAGCGATAATCCTGCGCGTCCTCTTTGGTGCGCATCACGCGGCTCTCGCCCNTTGCATCGTTCCAGCGGCGCGTTTCCTGCCCGATGACGCCGCCCCTGCGAAGAACATCGATCTGCCGCTGCGCTTCATACTGAATGGCGCGATAGACCGCGCCAAAGCTGTTGACGTTCTTCATCTCGGTGCGTGTGCCGAATTCCTGCTGCCCGCGCGGACGGACGGAGACATTCACATCCGCACGCACGCTCCCCTCCTGCATTTTTGCGTTGGAGATGCCCAGATAGAGCAAAATGCCGGTGATCGTCTCCAAAAAGGCTTTTGCCTCTTCGGCGCTGCGCAGATCCGGCTCAGAGACGATCTCGATCAACGGCACACCGCAGCGGTTGTAGTCCAACAAAGCACTGTCCGCGGGANCAGCGGAATCAGCGCGGAGCACCTTGCCCGCATCNTCCTCGATCTGAATGCGCGTGATGCCGATACGCCGCACGGCGCCACCGAGCAGAAGATCCAGATATCCGGGCCCGCACAGCGGCACGTCATACTGGCTGATCTGGTACGCCTTGGGCAGATCGGGATAAAAATAGTTTTTGCGGTCGTGCTTGCTTATCCGGTTGATCGAGCAATGCAGCGCGTGCCCCATTTGGATGGCGTAGTCTACCACCTGCCTGTTCAGTACCGGAAGCGCNCCGGGCAGCCCCATGCAGACCGGGCAGCACAGCGTGTTTGCCTCGGCGCCGAAGGCATTTTTGCAGCCGCAGAANATCTTNGTTTTNGTACACAGCTCGGCATGCACTTCCAGGCCAATGACTGCTTCATAATCCNGATAATCCTGCTGATTCATTTTACAGTTCCTTTACCGCAAAGCCGCCCACGGCCGTTTCNTAGCATTGGGCCGCGCCAAAAAGCGTACCCTCGCTGAATTTCGGCCCGATCAGCTGCATGCCAATGGGCAGGCCTCCGCTGTCCAGACCGCAGGGCACGCTNATGCCCGGCAAGCCGGCAAGGCTTGCCGCAACCGTGCATGAATCGGAAGCCTGCATCTTTGCGGGATCGCTCCTCTTTTCCCCCAGCCGGAATGCTGCGGCAGGCGTCGTCGGGGTGGCGATNACATCGCATTTTTGAAACGCATCCGCGAATTCCTGCGTAATTTTGTGCCGCATGCTTTGTGCCCGCCCAAAATATCCGTTTGCACCGCCGCCGGAAAGNACATAGGTGCCAAGCAAAATGCGGCGCTGAACCTCTGCGCCAAAGCCCTCGCTGCGGGCGGCAGNCACACGNTCCTGCAGCGTTCCCGTTCCCTCGCCCGGATGGCCATACCGAATGCCGTCAAAACGCGCCAGATTGGAGGATGCTTCTGCCGAAGAAAGTATTTTGTATACAGTGAGCGCGTATTCTGTGGACGGAAGCGAAACTTCGTCCAAAACGGCGCCCGCCGCCCTCAGCGTTTCCACCGCCTTCCATACGGCGGCTTTGATNTCTTCCTGAATCCCGGAATCGAAATATTCCTTCGGGATGCCGATGCGCAGCCCTTTGACATCCGGTGTAATTCCCGGGAAATGATAGTCTTTGCTGGTGGCGTCATGCGCGGCGTCCGCACCGCAGATCGCCCCAAACAGGAGTGCCGTATCCTCCACCGTNCGGCCGATTGGACCGATCTGATCAAGCGAGGAGGCAAACGCGATCAATCCGAAGCGCGAAACCGCACCGTATGTAGGCTTCAGGCCGACGACGCCGCACAAAGCCGCCGGACAGCGCACCGAACCNCCGGTGTCGGAACCAAGCGACAGCGGCACCTCGCACGCGGCGACTGCGGCCGCGCTGCCGCCCGAAGATCCGCCGGGCACACGNGTGATNTCCCAAGGATTTTTCGTCGGCTTAAAATACGAGGTTTCGCACGATCCGCCCATCGCAAACTCGTCCAGGTTCAGCTTTCCGGCNATCACCGCGTCCGCCGCGTCCAGCTTTTCCATCACGGTGGCACTATAGGGCGGCACAAAGCTTTCCAGCATTTTAGAGGCGCAGGTCGTTTTCAAATCTTTCGTGCAGATGTTATCCTTGATGCCCACGGGAATCCCGGCCAGCACGCCAAGAGCCTCTCCCCTTGCAAATTTTCCATCCACCGCGCGCGCTTTNGCATACGCTGTGTCTGCCGTTACGGATAAAAACGCGCCGATCTGCGGCTCCACTGCCTCGATGCGGGCAAAGGTATCATCAAGGATCTCGCACGCGGTGATCTCTTTTTTGCGCAGCAGGCTCGAAAGCTCTGCCGCTGTTTTTTGATAGAGCTTCATATCACTTTTCACGCCTTATTTCGGCTTTTATTCTATCTTGATTCCGTGGTTCCCAATGTCTCCGGCAAGGCAATNCAGCCTGCGGCTGTCCGGGGCGCGTTTTGCAGCATCGCCTCGCGCGGATANGACGGCACAACCATATCCTTGCGCAGGAGCATCCGATCCTCCGGCTCCCAAAGCGTATCCGCATTTTCCGGCTTCGGCAAACGCTCTGCCATTGCGATGAACAAGGNAAGCTCCTGNTCCATTGCCGCTACCTGATCCTCCGGCAGCTTCAGCATTGCCAATTGCGCAATGTGACGCACATCAATCTCCATACCGTGCATCATTCCTCGTTNTCGTTTTGGGCTTCTTCATTTTGGGCTTTTGGTCCGATCAAGGCCAGGAACGCCGCTTCGTCGATCACGGGAACNCCCAGCGCCTGCGCCTTTGTCAGCTTGGAGCCGGCCGCCTCGCCCGCGAGCACGTAGCTTGTTTTTTTCGAAACAGAGGAAGCTGCCTTGCCGCCGTTTTGCGTAATCAGCGCTTCGGCCTGCGTGCGGGACAGCGTGGGCAGCGTTCCGGTGACAACGATTGTTTTTCCGGCAAGCTGATCCGTCTTTTCCGGCCCGTTGTAATTCATATTCACGCCCGCCGCGCGCAGACGGCGCAGCAGATCCTGCGTACCTTCCTTTGCNAAGAAATCGAGCACGCTTTCCGCCATCACGCCGCCGAAGCCGTCAATCTCGTTCAGTGCCTCCTGCGAGGCGGCCGCGACAGCGTCCATCGTNCCGAACTGCTCCGCCAGCAGTGCGGCGGCTTTGCTGCCGATGTTGCGGATGCCCAGTGCAAACANCAGCCGGTCCAGCCCGTTTTCCTTGGAGGCGTTGATCGCGGCCAGCAGATTTGCAGCGGATTTTTCNTTGAACTTGTCCAGTGTCAGCAGCTGCTCCTGCGTCAGATCNTAAATGTCTGCCGCCGTGTGCACAAAGCCGCGTTCGGTAAGCTGCTTNGCCACGGCGGGGCCAAGGCCCTCAATGTCCATTGCGGCCCGCGACGCAAAATGGATGATGTTGCGCAGTGCCTGCGCAGGACATTCCGGATTATTGCAGCGCAATGCCGCCTCATCGGCAAGACGCTGTACGGGCGCGCCACAGGANGGACAAACCTGCGGCATCTCGAAAACAGCAAGACNCGGGCGCNTGCTTTGCGACGGCNACCACCTCGGGGATGATGTCNCCCGCTTTCCGCACGCGGATGGTATCGCCGATGCCCACGCCGAGCTGGCGGATAAAATCCTCGTTGTGCAAAATCGCGCGCGATACCGTCGTGCCCGCGAGCAAAATNGGCTCAAACACGGCCGTNGGCGTCAGCACGCCGGTGCGCCCGACGGAAACCTCTACGGCAAGCAGACGCGATTCCTTTTCNTCGGGNGGATANTTGAAAGCGACGGCCCAGCGCGGGTACTTGCTGGTACTCCCCATCGCTTCGCGCTGTGTNAANTTATCCACCTTCACAACGGCTCCGTCAATATCATAGGCCAACGTTCCGCGCAAAGAACCGATGGTTTCAATCTCAGCAATCACATCCTCAATGCTGTCAAAGCACGTATGGCGCGGCGATACCGGAAAGCCGAGCGAGGCCAGATATTCAAGGCTCTGCCAGTGCCCTTCCAGCGTCATTCCCTCGATGCGCTGCAGATTGAATACAAAGATCGAAAGCCCNCGCCCCGCCGTAATGGTANTGTCCTTCTGGCGCAGGGAACCGGCCGCCGCATTGCGCGGATTTTTAAAGGGCTGTTTGTCGCTCAGCTCCTGCTCCTCGGTCAGCTTCAAAAATGCATCGTGCGGCATATACACTTCGCCGCGCACTTCCAGGAACGGCGGCGCACCTGCGGGCAGGCGCTTCGGGATATCCCGGATGGTGGCCAGATTCTGTGTGACGTCCTCGCCGACAACACCGTCTCCGCGTGTGGAACCGCGCACAAAAACACCGTCCCGGTATTCGAGGCTGACGGAAAGCCCGTCGATCTTGGATTCCACCACATACCGCGGTACAATGCCGGCATCGCGCACGCGGGCGTCAAACTCCCGCACCTCATCCAGAGAGAAAACGTCCTGCAGGCTCTCCATCCGGACGGCGTGCGTCACCTTNTCGAACCGTCCGGCAGCTGTTCCACCNACATGCTGCGTGGGCGAATCTGCCGAAGCGAGCGCCGGATACTCCGCCTCGATGGCCTTAAGCTCCCGCGTCAGGGCNTCATAGGCAAAATCGTCCAGCTCGGGCCGGTCCAGATCATAATACAAATGATTGTGATGCTCGATTTGCTTTACCAGCGCCGCATGGCGCTCCTGTGCCTGCTGAATATCCAAAAATATCACTCCTGTTGCNTTTTACAAAGCTGCTCCGATGCAAATGGAAAGATCTCCCTGCCGATTGCAAAACGGATCTNCCCCAACCGGCCGGATCTTCCTTTTATTCTATGGAACCTTCGGCCCCCTATCAGTATAGCATAAAAAAACGTTCCCGTATACCATGCAAAAAACAAAAACAGGCAAAAAACAAAAATCAAGAAAATTGCATGATGCGCGNGGGGGCGGCAGCGACATCAGAAGGCAAAGATANCCTGCAGCGACCGCGCAGCGGCGTGCAGTCATCCTTCTAATTCCCGGACGCGTAAACCTGCGGCACCTTTCCCACGATCAANGTCTGCGCAANNCANACCTCNTTNTCAACNGTNACATCGGTGGAATAGCCCGGCAAAATCGCGCTCATCTCCACGGTAAACCGGATCAGAACGCGGTGCTGCGTTTGATTGATGCCGGCTGTTTCGAGCGAATCAACGATGGTGCTTTGCACAAACGAGGTCGGCACCACCTGCAGCGGGATATCCGGCCCGCGGCCCGCCATGATCTGCCAGCCCAAAAGCGTGCCCAGCGGAATACTGACATCCTGCTTCGGAACGCTGAGCAGCCGGTTTGCGACAGCGTCTGTCAGCCGTGTCTTCAGCCGGTTCACCGCCACGGAATCGATCTCGATGGCGGACACCGTTCCGTCCGGCGCCTTTTCTACGGTTACAAACGAACGCTCCGATTCCGGGATGCTGCTGATCTCCTCCATCACCGCTTCATTGATGGCCAGCACGGACACCACACGGCATTGATACTGCGCCATGGTGGTGATCACCGGGCGCAGCCGGTTATCCAGCACCGTAAACGCCGCAAACAGCGCGGCAAATACCAAAAACAGCCGAGTCAGAACCACGCGTTTTTTGGGCCGGGCGGCCGGCCTGCGAAAATGCCGCATGCTCTCATCTCTCCCCTTTTTGCGAATATCCTGCTCTATCTATATTCAAAGAGAAGAAAAAAGGTGTCTTTGCGGGCTTTTTCTTAAAATGGCGGCAAAATCGAAAACCCATGGGAATGCACAAGGAAGAACCGGCAAAGGACGCAGGCAGCATTGATATACAGCTTTGATTTTTGATCCGTCCGATCCCAAACGACGGCGCCCGGTAGAGAAAGACGTCATGTCACACGCTGTTTCGAAACAAAAAACAAGGGCACCGCTTCACGCAGCGCCCTTGCCTGTTTCGTCTGAAAAATGCTCAGATAGAAATCGTCGAGCCGATATCGAGCATCGAGGTATCGATCGTTTTATACATCGACAGCGCCACGGAAATATCGTAATCAACGATGGATTCTGCTTTGGTAGCAACAACACGGTTATAGATGCCCTTGCGCAGCAGCTCCACTGCGTGGTAGCCCATACGGCTTGCCGTAACACGGTCGCGCAGCGTCGGCGATCCGCCGCGCTGTACGTGGCCAAGCACCGTTGCGCGGGAGTCGATGCCCGTGCTGGACTGGATTTTTTCAGCCAGATCGTTGGCGTGTCCCACGCCCTCGGCGATAATGATGATAAAATGCTGCTTGCCAGTTTTCTGCGTCGATTTCATCTTGGCGATGATATCGCGTTCCAGATCGTAGGGTACCTCGGGAATCAGCGTGACAAGAGCGCCCACGGCAATGCCCGTATTCAGAGCAATGTAGCCGGCGTTGCGGCCCATAACCTCCACGACACTGCAGCGGTCATGGCTTTGTGTGGTATCGCGCAGCTTATCGATCATCTCCACGGCGGTATTCATTGCGGTATCGTAGCCGATGGTGTAGTCGCTGCAGGCGATGTCGTTGTCAATCGTGCCCGGAATGCCGATGCACGGGATCCCCTGCGCGGCCATGGCACTGCATCCGCGGAACGATCCGTCGCCGCCGATGACAACCAATGCATCAATGCCATGCGCCCGGCAGGCCTCTGCCGCACGCTGCTGCCCTTCCAGCGTTTTAAATTCCAGACAGCGCGCCGTATACAGAATCGTGCCGCCGCGGTGAATGATCTCGGAAACGCTGCGCAGATTCATATCTATAATATCCTCTGTCAACAGGCCGTTATAGCCGTGACGGACACCCTTTACCTGATACCCCCGCATGATTGCCGTACGCACAACGGCACGGATCGCGGCATTCATGCCCGGAGCGTCACCGCCGCTTGTCAGTACGCCGATCGTTTTGATCTCGGTCGCCATGAAAAAACCTCCTTCATAAATTCAAACGCCCGAGCGTTTTTTACTCTAAAAACATTATAAACAAATGTCCGTGTAAATTCAAGATACTTTGTTAAAAAATAGGCGAAAAAGTCTCTTGGTTTTGCCATTTTGCATGCACTGCATCCATGCAGCGCGGCCGGCAAAACAGGGGTTTCGCCAGTCGTCCTGCAAGGGGCAGGAGGAACGCTGTGAACAAAGGGGAAAAACCGCCAAAACAGCTGCAAACTGCATTTTTACCGCACAACAACGCTCCCCTTGCCGAGAATGCGCTCCAGCTCGGAGAACAAAAGATCGTTCTGCAGGCACCAGAGGCTTTTCGGCGCGAGCATTTTTTGTTTGACATCCTCAAAATACATCACGACCGGGAAATCGCCCTCAAAGATTTGCAGCAGGTTTTTGGTATCCTCAAATGCCTCGCTGTTCATGGAGGGCACGCGCAGCCAGAGTCTCTCGCCCTTCTTGTTTTGTGCTGCGCGCAGCTTCTCCGGCTGATAGTGCTTGATATCCACAATGGAATCGGCAACGATCTTGCAGGGTTCATCTTCCTTATAGGAAATACGCCCCTGCACCACGACAACGGCATTGTCGTGCACCGCCTCGGAGCTGTCTAAAAGCACCTTGGGGAACGCGAGCACCTCCATCGAGCCGCTCAGGTCCTCCACCGTGATAAACGCCATCAATCCGCCCGCCTTGGTGTTGATCGTCTTTACGCGCACCACCGTGCAGACGAGCGCGGCATTTTTTCCGTCATAGCGGGCACGTGCGCTCTCTGCCATGAGGCTGCGGCCCTCTTCTAATTGGTCGCCGTCCTCATCCATCAAATCGCTGATTTTGCAGGTGGAGACCTGTTCGATAATGTCCCTGTACTGATCGAGCGGATGGCCCGAAAGATACAGCCCGCTTACCTCTTTTTCCATCTGGAGCATGACGTCATACGGATACTCCGCACCCGTATCGGGCAGCCGGTAAACATCCTGTCCGCTTTCCGATGCACCGCCCAGCGCACCGAAGAAATCGATCTGCCCGTCTAAATTCCGCCGCGCTTCGTTTTCCACGCTTTTCAGGATGCCCTCGATGCCGTCGATCATCGAGCGGCGCTTTGCCTCCAGCTGATCGAACGCGCCGCTTTTGATCATGCTCTCCACCGCACGGCGGTTGATCTCGCCGCCGCGCATCCGTTTGCAGAAATCGTACAGGCTGCGGTAGGGGCCGTTTTGCCGCTCCCGCACGACGGCGGCGATCAGGTTGCGCCCCACGTTTTTCAGTGCCAGAAGCCCAAAGCGGATGTTCTCGCCCTCCACGGTAAAGCCCGCTTCGCTGGTATTGACGTCCGGCGGCAGAACGCGGATCCCCATCCGCTGGCATTCGGCGGTATATCCAATCACCTTATCGGTGTTGTCCAAAACGCTCGTCAAAAGGGCCGCCATAAATTCGCGCTTATAGTGCTTTTTCAAATAGGCCGTCTGATAGCACACCACGGCGTAGCAGGCCGCGTGCGCCTTGTTGAAGGCATACGATGCAAAGCTGGACATCTCGTCGAAAATAGCGTTCGCCACCGGCTCGGGAATGCCGTTTTTGATACATCCAGGACACTCCTGCCCCGGCTCGGTATTGCCGTAGATGAAATGCTGGCGCTCCTTTTCCATCACGTCGTGCTTTTTTTTGCTCATGGCGCGGCGCACCAGATCTGCTTGCCCATAGGAAAAGCCCGCAAGCTCGCGGCAGATCTGCATCACCTGCTCCTGATAGACGATACAGCCGTTGGTGACGTCAAGGATGTGCTCCAACTGCGGCGTCTTATACCGGACATTGCCCGGCGTATGCCGGTTTGCAAGGTAGGTGGGAATGGATTCCATTGGCCCCGGGCGGTACAGCGCAATAACGGCGATGATGTCCTCGACGCTTTTTGACTGCAGCCCCACGACCACCTGCGTCATGCCGCTTGATTCCAGCTGGAACACGCCGCTGGTATCGCCTGCGTTCAGCATCGCAAACACGCTCTGGTCGTCGTAGGGAATCTTGTCCACCGAAAAATCCGGCTCCCGGCGGCAGACCATCTTTTCCGCGTCGTTGATCACCGTAAGGGTGCGCAGGCCCAGAAAGTCCATCTTGAGCAGGCCCAGCTCCTCGATGGTGGTCATCGTAAACTGCGTGACGGGGTTTCCGTCGTTGGTGGAAAGCGGCACATAGGTATCCACCGCATCCCGCGTGATGACGACGCCCGCCGCGTGCGTGGAGGCGTTGCGCGGCATCCCCTCTAACTTCAGCGAGGTCTCGATCAGCTCTTTTACCTGCGGGTCTGTCTCACAGCGCTCCCGCAGCTCCTTGGAGATGGACAGCGCCTTTGTCAGCGTCATTTTCGGTTCCATCGGCACGAGCTTCGCGATGCCGTCCACCGTACCGTAGGGAATATCCATCACGCGCCCCACGTCCCGGATCACCGCGCGCGCGGCGAGCGTACCGAACGTGACGATCTGCGCCACGTGGTCTGCGCCATATTTGCCGATGACATAGTCGATCACCTCCTGCCGCCGCTCGTAGCAAAAGTCGATGTCAAAATCAGGCATGGAGACGCGCTCGGGGTTCAGAAAACGTTCAAACAGAAGGTTGTATTTGATGGGATCAATGCTGGTAATGCCCATGCAGTACGCCGCAAGGCTGCCCGCGCCGGAGCCGCGTCCCGGGCCTACAGGGATCCCTTTGTTCTTCGCGTAATTGATAAAATCATATACGATCAGGTAATAGTTGATATATCCCATCCGGTCGATCACCGAGATCTCGTAATCGAGCCGTTCGGTCAGATCAGCCGTGGGATTACTGCCGTAGCGCTGTACAAGGCCGTCGCGGCACAGCCGGTTGAAATAGGCGCGGTTGTCCATGCCGTCCGGCGCTTCAAAATACGGCAGCTTTGTCACACCGAATTCAAAATCAAAATTGCACTGCTCCGCGATCCGGTTCGTATTTTCGCACGCCTCCGGCCACGCGCGGAACAGCTCGACCATTTCCTCGGTGCTCTTTACATAAAACTCCTCGGTGCCGAATTCCAGTACGTTCTCGTCGTGCACCGTCTTGTTCGTCTGGATACAGATCAGGATATGCTGCGTCTGCGCATCCTCTTTTGCCAGATAATGCGCATCGTTTGTCGCCACCAGCGGGATCCCCGTCTCGCGCGAAAGCTTGACGAGCAGCGGCAGCACGGTGCGCTGTTCGTCGATGCCGTGATCCTGAATTTCGATGTAAAAGTTCCCCTTGCCGAACAGCCCCTCGTAATAGAGCGCAAGGCCCTTGGCCTTTTCGTAATCGCCCGCAAGCAGCGCCTGCGGGATCTCGCCGGCCAGACAGGCGGAAAGGCAGATAAGGCCCTCGTGATATTGCTCAAGCAGCCCATGGTCGATGCGGGGCTTATTGTAAAAGCCCTCGGTAAAGCCGAGCGACACCATGCGGATTAAATTTTTATAGCCTGTCTCGTTTTTGCACAGCAGTACAAGATGGTTTGAGCCGTCGATGCGGCTTACTTTATCAAAGCGCGTTCTGGTGGCAACATAGACCTCACAGCCGATGATGGGCTTGATGCCCTCTTTTTTGGCCGCCTTGTAAAAATCCACACAGCCGTACATTACGCCGTGATCCGTAATGGCAACGGCCGTTTGCCCCAGCGCCTTCACACGCTTCATCAGCCCCTCGATGCGGCACGCGCCGTCCAAAAGACTGTATTCCGTATGCAAGTGCAAATGTGTAAAGTTCTTTACCTGTTCACTCATGTTTAGCCCTTTCCCGCAGCTGCTGCGCGGTTTGCTCCAGCTTTTTCATTCGATGTGAAAGCCCGGATTTACTGATTGGCGGCTGAAAGTGCTCTGCCAGCTCCTTCAGAGAAATATCGGGATATGCCTCGCGCAGCTCTGCCGTTTCCCGCAGCGGCTGGGGCAAGGTCTCGAAGGCGCCATGCTGCTTCAGATATGCGATCGCCGCCAGCGTCTGGCCGCTGGCCGAAACAGTCTTATCAATATTTGCCGTTTCGCAGTTGGTGATGCGGTTCGCTTTATTGCGCAGATCCTTGTACACCTTCAGATTCATAATTTCAAGCGCCGCACCGGAGGCGCCCATAAAGGTGAGCATATCCTCAATCTGCTCGCTCGCCTTGAAATACAGCACATTCAAGCCCTTGCGGCGGATGTGCTTGGGCGCAAAGCCGCGGCCCATCAAAAGCGCCTCCAGATCGAGGATCAAATGATACCGGGGCGAGATGAATTCCAGATTATATTCCCGCTGCGGATTGGTGATGGTGCCGCTGCAGAGAAACGCGGCGGCGGCAAAAGCGCTGACGCTGCGCTCGGAGGAAAGATTCCGGTCGTTGATGCGCAGGTTCGGCTCATCACCCGTGTGGCCGAACAGCGCCAGCATGCGGCGCACCTCCTCGGGGTCGCGCACCGAAAACTCATAGGCGCCGCTCTCCGTGCCGCTTTTGGGCCGGATCCTTCCGATGACGCCCGCGCGCGCAAATGCTTTTTTTGCGTAGCGCGCCACAGCAGGCTGTTCGGTATAAAAGGCCATGCCCTGCGCACCGAACACCTTTCCAAAGCAGGCAAAGCCGTAAGCCGCGGCCGCGCAGCAATCACCGTCCAGTTCATGCGCAAGAATCTCTTTTTTTACATTTTGAGAAAAGCTCACGGCTGTTTCCTTTCTCTATGGGGAGCTGTTTTTCAATCAATTCCGAGTCACCCATACGCAGAAACAATTTGCGCATATCTGCGAGGATATTTCTGCTTTGGGTCGGAAGGCTTTTCCGCAGAAAACTATGCAAAAGCCCATACACCCGCCGAAAAGTGCGGCAAGGCCGCTGCAAAAGGTTCCCCATCAAATATATGTGCGCTGAACATCTCGGTGCTCCACCACGGGATGATATCCCAGCTGCGCCGCATACTCCGCCAGCTTTATGGCGAACGTGATCGACCGGTGCTTGCCGCCCGTGCAGCCCACCGCGACCGTCAGCTGGCTTTTTCCCTCTTTGACGTAGAGCGGCAGCGAATACTGCAGCAGAGCCTCCATGCGGGAGAGCAGGCCCTGCGCTTCCTCGAACTGCAGCACATAGTCCGAAACCTCTTTGTCAAGGCCTGTCTTGTGCTTCAACTCCGGGATATAGAAAGGGTTCGGCAGGCAGCGCACATCAAAGACGATATCCGCCTCCTTGGGTTGTCCGTATTTGAAGCCGAAGGACATGATTGTAAGCCCCATCGCGTCCGATGTTTTATCGACAAACAGCGAGAGAACGCGGTCTTTCAGCTGGGCGGTGGAGAGCAGCGAGGTATCAATCTGATAATCCGCCGCACCGTACAGCGGCGCTAATATTTCGCGTTCCCGCAGGATCGCCTCGTCTGTGGAGACATTTGCCGCAAGGCTGATGGGATGGCGGCGGCGCGTCTCCCGGTAGCGCCGCTCCAGCACATCATTGCGCGCATCCAAAAATAGAATCTTATATGCCACCTGCAGCTGCTGCAGCTGTTCCAGCGCGCCCAAAATATCCTCTGCGGAACGGCCGCCCCGGATATCCAGAACGACCGCCATCCGCTCCAGCGGGTTTTCGCTTTGCTGCGCAAACTCCATCAGCTTTGCAAAGAGGCCCGCGGGAATATTGTCGATGCAAAAAAAGCCGATATCCTCCAGCGCATGCATGGCAAGCGATTTCCCCGCGCCGGATAATCCGGTCACGATCAAAAGGTTCATAGCGATCTCCCCGGTCTTTTTTGTTTCTGTCTTTTCTTTTATCCCAATTTTGATTATAGCGGTTCACAGAATTGGCGATATGCAGATCGGCGAGTAGATTTCCCGACTGTCGAAATCACAAAATCGCAGGAATACTTTGTGTCCCCACAAGGGGGATGCCAAAATTCAATAGAATATATCAGCAATTTTAGCCGAATAGATCCAACCGGCAATACATAACCGAATTGAGACTTTCTTTCCTGCCTTTTTACTCCGTTCCGTCGTGCCCGCCTGACCCGGCGCTTCCTGATTTCTTCGCACAGCCGCTACCGCACCACGCGGATCTCTTTTTCCAGCACAAAACCCGTCTGCTCCGTCACGATCTTGCAGACGACATCCGCAAGGCTCAGCACGTCCGCGCAGGTGGCGTTGCCTGTATTGACGATAAAGCCGCAGTGTTTTTCGCTGATCTGCGCGCCGCCGAGCGCACAGCCGCGCAGGCCGCACTGATCGATCAATGCGCCGGCATAGGCCCCCTGCGGGCGCTTAAATGTGCTGCCCGCGCTGGGCATTTCCAGCGGCTGCTTTTCCTTGCGCCGGCGGCCAAAATCCGCCATGCGCATGCGGATGTCGTTGCTGCGGTCTGCACGCAATAAAAAGCTTGCAGACAAAATACACCACGGCTGGTGTTCAAAAATCGAAGTGCGGTATCCAAGCTGCAGCTCCTGCGCGGAAAGCGTGCGCTCCGCACCGGTTTCGTCCAAAAATGAGGCAGAGACCAAAACATCCTTGATCTCGCCGCCGTAGGCTCCCGCGTTCATATACACCGCGCCGCCCACGCAGCCCGGAATGCCGAATGCAAATTCCAAACCGGAAAGGCCCTCGTTCGCCGCCACAACACAAACGCGGGATAACGGCGCGCCCGCGTCGGCCCGCAGAACGCGGCCGTCGCGCACGATCCCTGCCATTGCCCCGCCGATGTGGATCACCACACCGTCAAAGCCCTCGTCTGCAAACAGAACATTGGTTCCATTTCCCAAAAGATAATATCGCACACCATGGCTACGGCAAATTGCAAGAGCCCTGGCAAGCTGCCGCTTATTCTGCGGCTCGCAAAAAAGGCGTGCCGGGCCGCCGATCTGAAAGCTGGTATGATGCGCCAGCCGTTCCTGCACGGCGCAGGGGATCGCCTCCCGCCGGAAATCGGATGCGATTTCATTCCAATGCACCATAAGAGCCTCCCTGATTTGTTCTTGCAGCCTGAAACCTCTGCCGGTTCCATGGTACTGCCGCGTGCTGATGTGCCGGGCTGCCGTTACGCATCATGCTGCGCGGCAAGGCCGGCGGCGCCGATGGTGCCCGCATCGTTGCGCAGCTGAGCGACCACGATTTTGGTACGCCGCACACTGTCGCGCGCATAATCCTCCCGGTCAACGATTGTGCGGATGCGCTCCAAAAGCGATTCCCCTTCTTTGGAGACGCCGCCGCCGATGCAGATGATCTCCGGCTGGAAGATATTGATCACATTCGTCAGGCCGCAGGCGACATAGTCGATATAGTCCTCCACGAGCTGCGCGCCGAGCGCATCGCCTGCCCGCATCGCGTCAAAGGCGGTTTTCGCATTCACGCGTTCCAGATCGCCCCCCACGCTCTGCCACATCATATTGTCCGGATTCCGGCGCATGGCCGCGCGGGTATCCTCCGTCAGCGCGCGGGCAGAGGCATATCTTTCCCAGCAGCCGCGCCGCCCGCAATTGCAGGGCCGCCCGCCCTTTTCGATCACGGTGTGTCCCAGCTCCGCACCTGCGGAGTTGAACCCGGAGAAGATCTTTCCGTCAATGATAACACCGCCGCCGATGCCGGTGCCGAGCGTGATGGCAACGGCATACCGCGCACCGCGCGCCGCACCAGCGATATATTCGCCGTAGGCGGCCGCATTGGCATCGTTTTCGATGTAGACATGGCAGGGCAAAAGCGCCTCCATTGCCTCTACCAGATGCCAGTCCCGATAGTTAAAATTGGCATTGAATTCCACGATGCCGCTTTCGGAATTCACGCTGCCGGGCGTTCCGATGCCCACAGAACTGATGTCTTCGGAAATGGACAGCCCTGCCCTGCGGCACAGCTCCTCGCACAGCCCGGCAATGGCCTGCTCCACCTCTTCCCGCGGGCGCGGCAGATTTGTTTTGCAGGAAACGCTGTCTACGATGTGATGATCCGCGTCCACCAGGCCAGCCTTGATATTTGTCCCGCCCAGATCGACGCCAATGGCATATTGTTTCATATTCCGGTCCTTTCTTCCATCCGGTCTGCAACCGGTTTTTGGTGCTCCCGCAGCGCGGCAATCAAATTTTCTTTGGATGCATTCACGATCAATTCCACGGGAAAATCAATTTCCTGCAGCATGGGCAGCACGGAATCGAAGCAGCCAAGGCGATACATGGAATGTGCATCGGAATTTACGGCAACTTTTGTGCCGTTGCGCTTGCAGGCCAGCGCAAGCGCGCGCAGGTTTTCCTCGTTGCCCGGGCGCGCGATTGCAGAATTTGCGTTCATCTCTACGATTTTATGCTTTTGCGCAAACACCTTTGTCACCGCGTCGTAATCATAACGGTACTCGCGGCTTTCCGAATGGCCAATACAGTCTACGTACGGATTTTGCGCAATATTCAGCCAAAGCTGCGTGGCTTCATCCTCGGTGAGCGAGGGGCAAAACGCATCGCCGTGAATGGAGGCGATCACCCAGTCCAACTCCATTTTATCGAATTCCGCCGGGGTAAAATCAAGCTCCCCCTGCACGCTGAGCACATTGGCTTCCACGCCCTTCAGCAGCCAGATGCCCTCGATGAAATCGGGAAGCCTTTTCAGGCTGTAATAATACCATGGATGCGGCGAATCCGGCAGGCGCGGCGCATGGTCGGTGACCGCAGCGGCAAAAAAACCAAGCTCCTTTGCACGGCGCGCCATTTCGGTAACGGTATTGAACGCGTGATTCGACGCCATCGTATGCATGTGCAGATCGGCGATCATTTCCATGAAAAAATTTCCATTCCTTTCTCGTTCTATCTTTGCGGCAGCTTTATCACGGCAGTTTCATCCTTGATGTTTCATCGTAACAGCTTTTTCACGGTATCCTCATCCGGACGAATGCAGGCGAACGCCGCCGGGCTGTCTGTTGGAAGCGCCGCGTTTTCCCCATGAAAGCTTTTTCAGAAAGCCGGAAATACTCCGCCTGTGCCGGATTCAGCGCAGGCCCGGGTCGTCGTCCTCGTCGAGGCCCAGCCGGTCCAGCAGCTCCCGCGCGGCGTTGTAGCCCATCTTCTTCTGGCGGTTGTTGATGGCCGCCGCCTCCAAAATTACCGCAAGGTTGCGTCCCGGCATCACGGGAATGACGGTGCACGGCAGCTGAATGCCCATGATATCCATCATATCCGTCTCCAGCCCTGTGCGGCTGTAGTGCTTTGTTTTATCCCACGGCTCCAGCTCCACCACAAGGTCGACCTTCTCGCTCATTTTTACCGCGCCGTCGCCGAATACACGCGCCACATTGATGATGCCGACACCGCGCAGCTCGATAAAATGGCGGATATTTTCCGGCGCGCGGCCCACAATGGTCCTGTCGGATACCCGGCGCAGCTCCACCGCGTCGTCCGCGATCAGTCTGTGTCCGCGCTTGACAAGCTCAACTGCCGTCTCGCTTTTGCCAACGCCGCTCTCGCCCAAAATCAGAATGCCCTCGCCGTAAACCTCGATGAACACGCCGTGGCGCGTGATGCGCGGCGCAACCTCTACACTGAGGTTCGAGATCAGCGAGCTCATCAGGCTGGAGGTGTTTTCCGGCGAGCGCAGCACCGGCACCTCATACTGCGAAGCAAATTCCAGCGCCTCATCAAAAACGGCAAGATTGCGCGAGATAATCAGCGCGGGGGGCTTTGCCGCAAACAGCGTGTGCAGATGGCTGCGCCGTTCGTTTTCCGAAAGCGTGGAGAGATATCCCACCTCGGCGTTGCCGAAGATCTGAATGCGCATGGGATCGAAATACTCGTCGTAGCCTGTCAACAGCAGGCCCGGCCGGTTGATATCTGCCGTATAGATGGGAATATTTTTCAAATCCGTCGGCGTATATACGACCTCTAACTGCAGCTTTTTGACCAATTTATCCAAAGAAACGCTGAATTGCTGCATAAAAACATCCTTCCTTCTTTCAGTATGCGTTGCCGCTGCTTCTATTATATACGATAATACGCCGGATGGCAATTTTGATTTCCATATTTTTTTGTTTTTTTGCATTGGTTCGCAAAAAGGGACAAACCCTGTGGGCGGTAATTTTTTCAAAATTTAAGATACCAGCTTTTCCAATTTCCACCAAAATCTCTCAGTGCCCGGGCCCGGCGGCCATTGCTTTTTCAACCGAAACAAAAAATTCATATTTTCCGTCTTTTTTTTCGCCGCGGTATTTGCTATACTAACTCAATGATCCAATGGCCCAATGGGATCTGTGCCGAAAGGAGTTCTGCATCTATGAAAATCGCTATTTTTACAGAGACCTACTTTCCCTTTATCAGCGGGGTCGTCACACATATCGAAACGCTGAAAAAATGTCTCGAACGCGAGGGACACGAGGTGATGATCGTCACCACAAACCCCAAGGCCATATGCCACTATGTCAAGGATGGCGTGCTGTACTGCCCTGCCATTCCGCTCCGGCGCATTTACGGATACGGCTTTTCCAATCCCGTCAACATCCAGCGCCTGCGTATCATTCGCGATTTTAATCCGGACATCATCCACATTCATACGGAGTTCAGCATGGGGATTTTCGCACAGTTTGCTGCGCGCAAGCTGAAGAAGCCCATCGTCTATACCCTGCACACGATGTACGATGATTACATGTTCTATGTGGCGCCCGAGCGATTTCAGAATATGGTGAAACCGGCTGCGCATGTCTATTTCCGCAGGGTGGCCAACCGCGCCACCGAGATCATCGGCCCATCCCCGAAGGTGGTGGAATTTCTGCGCCGGTGCGGTGTGGAGCGCCATATCAACATCATCCCCAACATCGTGGATCTCTCGGATTTTATGCCGGAAAATGTCAGCAGGCAGGCGGTGGACAGTACCCGTGCCGCGCTCGGCATTCGCGAGGGCGATACAGCGGTGTGCTTCGTGGGACGCCTTGGCAAAGAAAAAAGCATTGATGTGCTGATCGACTGTTTTGCCGCGCATTTTAACGGAGAGGAGCGCTTTAAGCTGTTCATCATTGGGGACGGGCCGGAGCGCGCCAATCTGGATGAACAGATCCGCCGCCTCGGCATGGAAAGCCAGATCCGGATGCTGGGCCGCATCGAGCATGCAGAGCTGCCGCCGTATTATCACGCATGCGATCTGTTTGCCACAGCCTCCCTCTCGGAGATGAACTCGATCTCCATGTTGGAGGCAATGGCAAGCGGGCTGTATGTGGTGCAGCGGCTGGATATTTACAACCGGAATCAGATCGTCCCCGGTGAGAACGGAAATGTCTTTACAGATGCAGACGGCATGGCGGCGCTGCTGCGCGAAGAGGACGCACTCTCCTCTGCCGAACGCGCCGCGCGGCGCAAAGCAGTGAGCGCGTTCACGCAGCGCTACGGAGAAAGGGATTTTATCCGCGCCGTTCTGAATGTCTACGACCGTGCCGTCGCGGAATACGCGCTGAAACAGAAGGCGAAGGAGACCGCAAAGAAGAAGGATGCCCGCTGAAGCGCTTTGCACTGCGGCTTGAAAGTATGCACATATCCATACAGGCCGATTTCTTGTACCGGCCGCTACCCGTTCCTTGCAAAAAAGTCAAATGCCCCGGGAAAACTCTCCCGGGGCATTTTTGTATCTTTTTTCGAAAAAATCTGCATACATCTCTTTCTTCGAACCGGAATCCCTTCACGTAAAACGGAGCATTACGCTTTCAGCTCCCGAAAAACCTCCGCCGTTTGCGTGAACCGCGCCGGCGCGGGGTTTGGCTGCAGCGCATCCCTGTGTCTGCGCAGAAAGCTGCTGCAGAGAAGCAGGGCCAAAACACAGCAGACAATATCTGTAAAGGGAGTTGCCCATACAACGCCGTATACTGCGAGCAGCCGGCCAAGCAGGAACATCATGGGGATATCGAGCAGGCCCTTGCGGAAAATGGCCAGCAGGAATGCCCGCATGCCGCAGCCGGTCGCCTGAAAAAACGAAATGCAGGCGTATGCACATGCCGAAAACGGTGCGCCGATACAGAGGATGCGCAAAAAATCTGCGCCATATTGCAGTGAGGGCGACGCATGCCGGATGAAGATCCCGATGAGCTGCGGGCTGAATAGTAAGCAGATGCCCATGCAGACAGACGCAATGCCAATGGAGATAAGCGTGGAAAGCGTGACGGCGGAGCGCATGCGCTTAAAATTGCCCGCGGCATAGTTATAGCCGATGAGCGGCAAGACCCCCTGCGCCATGCCGCGCACAATGCAGTGTGCCAGCATGTTCACCTTCTTCGCGATCCCGAGGCCCGCCTGCATCGCAACGCCCTGCCGGCTCATCAGATTATCGAGCACGGCATAAGAGACATTTTCCAGCAGCGTCATCAGACAGGCGGGCAGACCGGTTGCAAGCACGTCATGGGGAATGCCGTTTTGCAGCATCTCNCGGTTNGGCCGNAAAGAACAGGAGCGTCNTNGCGCGGTTTTTCAGCAAAAGNACNACNAAATANCCCAGCGCCGCNGCATTNGAGANCGTGGTNGCAATGGCNGCNCCCAGCGCCTCNTGCCCGGGCGGCAANANAACAAACATGAACAGCGGNTCCAGCAAAATATTCAGCACACCGCCCAGCGCGATGCCGATGCTCGCCTGCAGGGAATGCCCCTCGGCCCGAATCAAATGCGCAAGCAAAACGTTCACCGAGGTGACGGCGCCGCCGATGACAACAGTGCAGAATAAGTACGAGCAGGCAAGCCGGTGTACGGAGGCTTCGCGCCCGCCGAGCAGATCGATGAACCGGTCCATCCCGGCCCATGCGGCGGCCGAATACAGCAGCGTCATCAAAGTGCAGCCCGTCAGTGCAAACGCGGAGGCGCCCCGTGCACGCTCGTGCAGGCGGTTTCCNAGTGCGCGTGAAATGACGCTTGCCCCGCCGGCGCCGAACAGATTGGCAATGGCGGATAAAAACATAAAAGCCGGCATGCATACCGTCACGGCCGTGATCATCGCGTCGCTGCCGGTGAGGCCGAGGAAAAAGCTGTCGGCCATGTTGTAGATCACCAGAATGATCTGCCCCACCACAGAGGGCAGCGCCAGCTCCATGATCGCCTTGGGAATGGGCGTTTGCTCGAAAAGCTCCTGTTTTTGTGCAGCTTCACTCATTGNTGCGCTCCCCTTTCCCGGCGTTACATGCAAGCAGGGCACGGCGTGCATCCGCACCGTTTCTCTGCAGATCCTGTGTTTCTCCCTGCGTCCCGTACTCTGTTTCTCTGCGCATTTCTATACGCCGCTTGTAATTTCTTTATCCTTATGATATGATAAAAACAGATAAAGTCAAATTATAATATCTATGATTCCCATAAATATTTGGAATGATGAGGTGCCGGCATGCTGGAAACCANAATTCAAACCCTGCTCGCCGTGATCGAGCATCAGAATTTTACACACGCCGCGCGGGCGCTCTCGATGACGCAGCCGGCTGTGAGCCATCACATCAAGCAGCTGGAGCAGGAGATCGGCGCGCCGATCTTTGTGCGGGGCAAAACCGGTCTGATATTAACGGATCAGGGCGAGATCGTGGTGAAATACGCGCGCCGGCTGAAGGCACTGGATGACAAAATGTACCGNGAGCTGCAAAACGCGGAAAAGCATCTTACCGCGCTGCGCATCGGCATCACACACACCTCCGAGAGCAATGTGATNCCGACCGTACTGGCCAAATGCTGCCAGCATCACANCGGTTTGAACATTACCGTTGTTACGGATACNATAAAAAATCTTTATGAGATGNTGGAAAATTATGAGCTGGATCTGGCAATTGTAGAGGGATCCGTGAACGNTCCGCGTTTTTCCTCCATGATGCTGGACACCGACTATCTGATGTGCGTGATGTCCAACGACAATCCTCTTTCCAAAAGGGCGGTGGTGACGCTTGCCGAGTTGAAAAAAGAGCCGATGATTCTGCGCCTGCCCACCTCTGCCACGCGCATGCTGTTTGAATCTGCGCTGGAAAGCAGCAACGATTCCATCGCGAATATCAATGTAACGCTTGAGGTGGACAATATCGCAACGATCAAAGACCTTGTCCGCAAGGATCTGGGCGTCTCCATCCTGCCGCGCAGCGCCTGCCTCGACGANCTGCGCAAGAAAAAGCTCACTGCACTGCCGATCGAGAATCTGAGCATGATCCGGGAGACGCGCATCGTGTATAACAAAGATTTTACCCATGTGGATATCCTGCAGGAGATCACCATGCTGTANCAAAGGGAGATCCATCTGTATCATTGACAGAGNCNTCTGCGGCGGGCAAAGGGNTTTTTTACAGCGATTGTCCCGGAATTTTACGGCTTTCGTCCTTTTTTGCATCTTCTGTCTCTTTTTGCCCGTTATTTCCTATTGCGGCAATTCTCCACTCACGAACCTCATTTTTCCNTTTTTGCANNCCATTTTATAAAAAAGAACTTTCCGGAGGCGCAAAAACGCAAACCCTCCGGAAAGTTTTTTGTGTTTCTATATCAGATTTTTGATCGATTTTATCGTTTTATNCAGGTTTGAGCGCACTGACAAANTCGATCTGCGCCGTCTCATACAGCAGCCCTGTTTTTAAAAGCGCTTCGCAGGACGCTGTATCGTACTGCTTCATCCACCAGCCGTAGTGGAAAATATCGTTTTCCTGCGCAAAGGTCTCCTCGTTCAGTTCCTTTGCAAGCTCGTTCAAATACCGGTCGATCCGCAGGGCCGCGTTTTGCTGTGCCTCCCGCTCTATGGGAATGCCNTCCACCGTGATATCCTCCACCGTTCCCGTAAGACGGACCGTAAGCTCCGGCACACCCTTGTAAACAGACGAAACGCGCGTAAGGCAAAGCTGCTGGGCGTGGAACGATACGGTCTTGCCGTCGATNTGCGTATGCACAGTCAGGCGGTTCGATTTGCCGGCCAGCAGCAGAAAAAGCTGCATCGGCGCATCCTCCAGCATTTGATAGGGCGCGCCGTCGCGGATCAGCGCAAGCTGCCGCACACCGCGAAAATCTTTTTCCTCTTTGGAAAACGANAANACNGGAAGATAGCCGTTCATGCCGTTTTCGCCGGAAAGCTCCAGTTCAAAGAGACTTTGGGTAAGCACCGCCCCTTCCGCGCTGCGGTTCATCAGGCGTTCNCCCTCGCGCACAACATCGCNGATTCCNTCCTCGCATTCGGCAAACTCNTCCAATGTCAGCNNCGTTAAGAAAGCCGCAAGATTNGGCCGCGCCGCGTTTTCGGCCGCAAAGTGCTGCAGATACGGCGTTACATCGGCCGCCGCGCCCGGGCCCAGCAGCAGGATCTCGTTTTGCGCATAAAAAGGTTTTTTGTTCTGCTGCAGCTCGGCATTATAGAGTGCTTCCTCAATGCTCGCCCCCTGCGCGGTATAGATTCTGGCCTCCCCNTCCACCGAGGCGGTATCGGAATTCGGCGCGCACGTAAATACCGCAAGTCCCGCCTGAATCTGTCCATCCGCTTCGTCCAAATACACAATTTTTACAATCGCGCGTTCGCCGAGGCTCCGGCTGCATCCGCACAGCAAAAGCGGCAAGAGCAAAATGGCCGCGATCAGCTTAACCCCTCTTTTTCGCATAGGCGCCCTCCCGAAAATATCCGTAGATCGTCATCGCCGCCAGCAAAACGGCAGTTCCGGCCGTAAGCGCGCAGGACAGCACCGGCTGCGGAAGGCCCCCGCAGACGAGGAGCAGCAGCGCGAACAATCCGACAGCGTACCGGTCGGCATACGCCTGCAGTTTTTTCGGCAGGCAGCGCGATACGGCGCTCTGCACCCCGCAGGCCAGCGCCGAAAGCTTGCACAGCTCCGCCAGCATCCATGCGGCNGTATGCAGCGCGTCCAGACGCCGGAACACCGAAAGGCTGCCAAGGCGCGACAGCGTGTGGATCGTCTGCGTCTGGCTTTCGGCCGACGGGCCCAGCACCGCCTGTGCGCAGAAGCTCAATGTGATATAGAANAGGCACAGCGCNGCGATTGTGCGGTATACCGGCACGTGCTCGGCAGGGTCGACATGCGGGCGCAGCAGGAAAAACAAAAGCAGCTCCGGCGGCAGCGTAAAGCCGCGCGCCGCCGTTTGCAGAATGCCCGAAAGATCNAACGGCTCGGCAGCCAGGTTAAAAAGCCGCATCCCGTCGAGATTGGAAACCAGCATCAGCAATATNGCCGCAAGAAAAATGCCCGCTGCAATGCCCACCGCGCGCACAAGGCTTTCCATCCCGCAGCGCAGTGCGTAGAACACAGCCAATAGAAAAATGGCGTATACCAAAAGGCGCGGCATGGGTTCGTCGCATCCGTACCGGAAAAATTCCTCCGCCCGGATGGCGGCTGCCGCGCCGCCCGCGGCGAGAAGAAGCGCAGAGAAAAATGAAAGCAGCTTTGTGCCGGCCGCATTTCCGCGCCATACCTCCCCTGTGCCGCTGCGCTGCAGACGCAGCGGCAAAATCAGCAAAAGGATCACCAAAACGGCGTTCAGGATCGCCGCCGGGATGGCTTTTTGCGCTGAAGGCATGCCGCCTGCGGAAAATGATCGCACCGCCATCTCCACGGAAAGGGCTAAAAACAGCAAAATGCAAAGCTGCCTTGCACTTACGGTAGAATGTTCGTTCATTCCGATGCCTCCGTTTCCCCTCCCGGCAGTTCCCGGATGGAAAAATCCGTCTGCGCCAGCCTGCGCCAGCTGCGTCGCAGCAGCCCGTCCTGCAAAAAGGCGTCGCTGCCCGGCGCAATCGGCGACATATACGGGATCCCAAACGCGTTCATGCCGCACATTCCGAGCAGCATCCAGAAAAACAGCGCTACGATCCCCAGCGGCCCCAGCAGCCCGCCCGCGAGGATGAACAAGATCCGCAGCACGGTGATCGGCTCGTACAGGGATGGAACAACGTAGGTGCAGATGGCCGTCAGCGCCGCAACAATGATGATCGGCGTTCCGATAATGCCCGCGCTGACCGCCGCGTCTCCCACGATCAGCGCCGCCACAAGGCTGACGGAATGCCCAATCGGTTTGGGCAGGCGCAGCCCCGCTTCCCGCACGATCTCAAGCAGAAAATTCACAAACAGCGCCTCCAGGAACAACGGCAGCGGCGTCGCCAGCTCGGCGGACGCGATCTTATATAGCAGCTCCGGCGGAAACAGCTCCGGTGTAAAGTTTGCAATCGAGACAAACACGCCCGNCAGCATCACGGCGATCAAAAAGGCCGTATATTTCAGCACACGGATGATGGATGCAAAATAGGCCTTTTCNGAATAATCGTCCATGCTCTGAAAATTCTCGCTGAAGAAATAGGGCACAATCATGGCAAACGGGCTGCCGTTTGCCATGATCACAATTTTACCCTCGCAAATCTTCGCGCAGGCCGTNTCCGGGCGTTCGGTATAGCCGACGGACTGGAAGAACGAAAACCGGCTTTTCTGCAAAAACGCGGCTAAATAGCCCGTATCGAACAAAAACGGAAGCTTTGCGCTTTGCAGCCTGCGCTTCACCGCNGTCAGGATCGCGGCCGGCACCAATTTTGTATTGTACAGCAGCGCGACCTCTGTTTGGGTTCGCTGGCCCACCGTCATGGTCTCGATCATCAGCTCGTCCGTGCGGATCAAACGGCGCACAAGGCTGATGTTCACGCGCAGCGGCTCGGTAAAGCCCTCGCGGGAGCCGCGCAGGTTCCCCTCCCCACTCGGCTCCTGGATCGAGCGGAACTGCATGCTCTGGGTGGAAAGCACCAATCCGCGGGCAACGCCGTCGATCAGGATTACGCTGGTGCCTGCGGTGAGCTGCACGCGCGCATCGTCGAGGCAAACGACGCTCTTGCTTTCCAATGGGATAGCCGTCTGCTTTAATATATAGTCATACAGATCCTCCGGCGTCTGCGGCCGGGTTTCCGGCCTGCTGAGGATCTCCAGCATCATCACCCAAAGGCGCTCGATGCTGGAAAGGCCCTCCAGCATACAGATGCAGCAGGGATATCCCATCAGTGTGATATCTTTGGTATAAAAATCAATTGCCGTGCCAAACAGCCCTTTGAGCGCAAGTTTATTCTCCAGCAGGCTGGTGCTCATCGTTTGNTCCAATGGATCCCCTCCTTTTTTGTTAGTATGGCGGCTGGGGGATAATTTTAGTCAGGGCGGGCAAGATAATCATCGCAGTTCGCTGCCGAAATTCCGCCGGAAAGAGAGGGCGCGCCATGGCAATTTTGCTGTTTCGCACCGTGCTGATCTATATTCTGATCATTCTCGCGATGCGGCTGATGGGCAAAAAACANCTCGGAGAGCTGCAGCCCTCCGAGCTTGTTTCCACAATATTNATNTCCAATCTNGCCTCGATCTCGATCGAATCGCCCGATCTGCCGCTGCTGGGCAGCGTACTGCCGGTTTTTGTGATCGTCGCGGCGGAAATACTGGTTTCTGCGCTTTGTGTGCGCTCGCGCCGCACGGCGCAGCTTGTCTCCGGCAGCCCGCGTGTGATCGTCCAAAACGGAGTGATCGACCAGGCGACGCTGTTCGACCTCCGGTTTACCGTGGACGATCTGTTGGAGGCGCTGCGCGGCAAGGATGTGTTTGAGCTCTCCGACGTCGCGCTCGCCCTGGTGGAGACGAACGGAAGCATCAGTGTGCTGAAAAAATTTGAGCAGGATACGCCCGTGAATGAAGCGCTCGGCATCCGGCCGCCTGCCGCGAAGCTCCCCTCGCTGCCGCTTGTCGTGGACGGCAAGTTGGAAAANGCGAATCTGCAGCTGTATGGCGTAGACGCCGCGTGGGTAGACGAGCAGTGCCGCGCAGNGGGCCTTACGCGCAAAGGGGTGCTTTTGTTTTTGTGCAACGACGCAAAAGAAACACAGATCATTGCCAAAAAAGCCGGCCCNCAAAACGGCAAAAAAACCGGATAGCCGGATTGTGATAGCCAAATCATAGCCGGNCTATGGAAAAGGAGGCATCTGAATGCGGCGAATCCGCATTGCATGGGCGATTCTCGCCCTTTCGGCACTGCTGTGCNTTGTCAGCCATATCACGGTGCTGCGCATTACACAGTCTGTCGAGCAACAGCTTTTGCAGGCGCGCGCACTTGCCGAAGCCCAGGAATACGAAAGCGCCGCGCAGCAGCTGCAGCAGATGCTGCAATACTACGATTCACGCCAGCATTTTCTGGAGCTTTTTTTGCGCCGCGAAACCGTCGCCGCGGCCAGCGTCAANCTGCACGGCCTGCCGGCCTACGCCAAAGAGGAGACCGTGCGCGATCTGTACAGCGAGATCGACAAGGCAAACGAGCAGATCCAAACCATGGAACATTTATTTTCCAGCGTCTTTTGAGGAAGCATCCTTTGCCCCGCGCCGGTTCAGCATTTGATTCAGCTCATTCATAAAGGTATCAATATCGCCGTACTCGCGGTAAACCGACGCAAAGCGGATGTATGCCACCTCGTCGATCGTTTCCAGCTCCTGCATGGCAAGCTCGCCCACGTATACGGTGGGAATCTCCCGTTCGTAGGAATTGAGCAGCTTCTGCTCAATGTTATCCACGGCCGTCTCCAGCACCTGATAGGAAATGGGCCGTTTTTCACAGGCACGCATCATGCCGTTCAGCAGCTTTTGCCGGTTGAACGCCTCGCGCGACCGATCCTTTTTCATCACCACCAGCGGAACCGTCTCCACCACCTCATAAGTGGTAAAACGTTTCTGGCAAGAGAGACATTCCCGGCGGCGGCGGATCCTCTCTCCGTCGTCCGCCGGACGCGAATCGATCACCTTGGAATCGATCGCTCCACAATATGGACACTTCATGCGGGTTGCTCCTTTCCTGTGCCCCCCTCTCAGGGGATCCTGCCGCCATCGGCATACATACGCTCCATTTGCGCGGCGGATGCTTGCAGCTCCTCCAGTGTGGAAAAACCGCCGCGATACAGCTCGATCACCATTTCCCCGGCAAAGCCTGTTTCCCGCAGCGTGCGAAACAATGCTTCGAACGGAAAATCCCCTTTTCCGGGCGCCACACAGTCGTTTTCCGGCACGGCATCGCTCAGATGAACATGCGCGATCCTGCCGCGCATGGCGGCAAGCATCTCTGCCAGAGGTACGTCCGAACGGCGCATCTGCTTCACATCCAGCACAAAGGAGACGTCGTCTTTTGTATACTCCCGCATCTGAAGAATGTACTCCGGCCGGCCGCACTTGCAGCGCACGACATTTTCCTGGCAAAGCTCCACGCCGTATTCCCGTGCCGCCCGGCGCAGGAGCAGGTAGTTTTCGCAGTGGCGTATAAACGGAAACTGCGTTTGTACATAATCTCCGTGGAACACCAAACGCGGAATGTGCAGCGTTTGGCAAACCTCGAAATAACGGCGGTAGAGCGCAAGGCCGTCCTGCAGGCGGTTCGGATATCCGGAAGCAAAGAAAAAGGTCTCCAGCATCGAAGAAAACGGATGCAGCGCTATCACGCGCGTATTGGCCGATGATAAAATTTCTTCAAGGCGGGATACATACTCCGGCTGCAGCTCGGAAAAGGTATTCAAAAAAATTTCCGTTGTATGGATCCCGGCGCTGCACAGCAGCTGCAGTGCGTCCGCCGTCTCCTGCGGATAAAAGCAGGCCGTAGAGATACCGCAATGCAAGCATACCGCCTCCCATGCTGATAAAACCCCGCCGGTAAACCTTTGGATCGACCGCCGGACGCAGCACAGCGCGGCAGTATCCCTTCCGCCGGAATTCACCCGGCAAACGCGTCCCCAAAAGATGCAGGCGTTTCCCAAAACGATATAAAACAATATCAGACGATACAAAGCAAACAGCATGCGCGGACGCATTCTGAATGCGTCCGCGGCTGCTTTTCTCTTACGCCGATACGCCGAAAACAGGCATACGTTTCTTTTTGATCATTGTATCACGTTTTGCGCTTGTTTTCAATATTTGCCATGTTAATATTTTCCATGCGCTGTTTCGGCGTTTTTGTGTCTTGTACAGATGGTTTTGCCGAAGGTTTTGTTGCCGTACCGGTGTTTTGCCGGCGGCCTTGCGGCTGTTTCAGATGTTTATTCAGGCAAATGCGCCATAGGTTCTGAGCGAAAAGATTTCCCCCTGATATCAGCACTCCATCCTGGAGCAGGCGGGCATCAGCTGCAGCTTATGCAGATTCGCCGCATGCATCCGGTCGATTTTCGCTTTCACCTGCGCGTCGCTGCACGCGCCGGTTTCGATGTAGGCATCGAGCGTATCGTATGCAAAGCCGATGCGCTCTTCATCCGTTTTGCCGCACAGCCCGTCCGAGGGCTTTTTGTCCACAAGGTCTGCCGGCAGGCCAAGCGCATGGCCCATCTGGCGCACCTCGGTGACCGTGTAATGGGAAAGCGGCGAAAAATCCCCGGCGGCATCCCCGTATTTTGTGCTGTAACCGATATAGTCCTCGGAGCGGTTGCAGGTNTTGGCCACGCGGCCNCCGCCGGGAAAGGACTGNGCGATGCCGTACAGAACCGACATNCGGATACGCGGCGGCAGATTGATCCTGACATCCTCCGAGGGCTCCCACGCCTGCGTATTGACGGGCGTATGCACCGCATGCAGAATGCATTCCATCGTGTTTGCCGTGGCCTTTTCNATATTTACGATCGCATACGGAATGCCGAGATGCTGCACAACGCGTTCGGCGTCGCACAAATCGGCCTGTTCTCCGTTGGGCATCAGCACACCGAATACCCGCTGCGGGCCCAGTGCCTCACACAAAAGCTTTGCCGCCACCGTGGAGTCCTTGCCGCCGGAGATCCCGATCACGGCGGTTGCCGTGCGTCCGTTTGCGTCAAACCACGCGCGGATCCATTCAATGATATGCTGCGCCTGCTGCTTTGCATCAAATTNCTTCATGTTCCGTTCCCCCTGCCTGCTNACAGCGATTTTTCATGATCCATGCGCCATTCGATGCTGCGCGTCAGATAATCCACATATTCCGGGTNCTTGCACATTTCCTTTCCGGAGGTATCCGAGATTTTCGCCACGTCCTGCCCGTTGCAGCGCGTGATCTTCATCACNATATTCAGCGCGGGCACCGACGTATCATTCGAGAGATATGTGCCGATCCCGAACGCGACCTTCGCGCGTTTGTTGAAATGCCGGAANATCCTATCGGCGCGCTCAAAATCAAGACTGTCGGAAAAAAGCAGCGTCTTGGTGCCGGCGTCGATACCCAGCTTTTGATAATGNGCAATCATCTTCTCGCCCCATTCGATGGGGTCGCCGGAATCATGCCGCACGCCGGAGAAAAGCGTGGCGTAGGTAAGCTGGAAATCACGCAAAAAGCAATCGGTCGTGATGGTGTCTGTCAGGGCCGTGCCGTTCAGAACGCCGTATTCCCGTACCCATGCATCCAGTGCATACCAGTTGGAATAGGCCGGATTGTGTTTATGGTTCCCCTGCCCGACACACATGATCCATTCGTGCGCCATTGTGCCAACGGGCGTTAAGCCGAACTTTTTNGCCAGGTATACATTAGAGGTGCCGATAAACCTGGAAGCGCTGTGCATCGTATCGTTCAGATGCGAAAACGCTTCAACGGCCAGCTCCTGTGCCTCGGCGGAAAGGCGGCGGCGCAGGCCGAATTCCGAAAACGGGCCGATATACCATTTTCCGCTTTTGAGCATTTCGAATTTGTTTTCGAGGCGCGCCTTGAAATCGCGCAGCAGATCGTCGTAGCAATACTGCATCCGGAAATAGACCTCGTTGACAATGGCAAGCGTGGGAATCTCGTACATGCTGGTATTGAGCCAGGTGCCGTAGGTCTCGATGGAAAGGCCGCATTCCGCGTTTTCCTCGATGATAAAATCGTCAAAATTCGGCCGCCACAGGCGCAGAAAATCCACATAGCTGCCCTTCATCCAGGTGATGTTGTCAATATAGGCAAGCTCCTCCCCGGTGAAGCGCAGATCGCAGTATGCCCGGATCTGCGCGCGGATCTCCTCCACCATTTCGTGTGTGAAATGAACATCCGCATTGCGGCATTTGAATGTCCAGGTGGTTTTGTAGCTGGGGAATTGGTGGTAAATGGCCTGGCCCATGCTGAGCTTGTAGAGATCGATCTCCAAAAGCGAGGTGATAATTTGTTTGAGCTGCATAACGATCCTCCTGTTCTCTTACGCTTGATCTGTCGTATGTACATGCTGCTGCGGGGTAAAAATGCGGGATTCGATGCAAACGGCAGTGCCGGATGCAAACGCCGCAGCCGACGGCGTTTACTCGATGATGTCCATTTGCAGCAAGCGCATGGCGCTGATCGCCGTTTCGTGGCTTTCCGGAGAGACGCATGCGCAGAGATCTTTGACGATGTGAACGACGGCTTCCGGATCGGCCGCCTTGGCGATCACAGCGTTGCTGATGACACAAATGCCGGTGCATACGCCGATGAAATAAATGTTTTCGCAGTGCGTCTTCTGCACGATGTCGGCAATGGTCAGGCTGCCGAAGCCGCCTTTTTCTATGATGNTATCCTGCTGCGTGACAAGCGCCCGGATCTCAGAAACGAGCTCCCAACCACCGGTGCCCCGGATGGTGTGTTCTACCGGCAGGTTTCGGCCCTCCTGCGTGGACAAATACGCCGCGGTGTGCGTATCCTTGGTGTAGACCTTTCGGCCCGGAAAGCCTTTGATGAATTCCACAACATCGGGAACGATCTTTTGCGCTTCTTTCGTTCCAAGGGAACCGTTTACAAAATCCTCCTGCATGTCTACAACGACCAGCAGATCCTGTGCGCCGAATTTGGGGTTTTTCATCGTTCTTTTCCTCCTTCTGTTTGGTTCATGCAATAGAGTGCGGCGGCCCTTCGCCCCTTGTCCNGGCGTGTCCGCCCAAGAGAAGACGCGATGCCGGTGTTTACNTAGTTNCGAAAAAACATTTTGCGGAAATTGGCAGTATCCAGAGAGGTATCCTTGATGGTTTCGAANATCTGCTTCAGTTCAAAAATCGTAAAGGCTGCTTTGTTTTGCAGCAGTTCGAAGGCGTCCGGTTCATAGTCGATGCGCCCGCGCAGGCGCCGGATCGCCGTTTTGATGATCTCTGCATGGTCGAAGGCAAGATCCTCTTCCGAAAGCGTCACAGAACCTGATACCAACGATAAACTGCCGTTTTGAAAGTAGATGGCAAACATGCGGGCGTCCTTTGCATCGTCACCNGCCTTNAACTGCAGCTTTCCCTGTGGAATCANGGCCGTATACGCGATGGAGATCACGTGCGTTCGGGGGTCGCGGTCCGGATCACTGAAGGTATACAGCTGCTTCAGGTATGCGTTCTGAATGCCGGTTTCCTCAAANAATTCGCGGGCCGCCGCCGCATCTGCGGATTCCTGCCCCGCGTTCAGAAATCCTCCGGGCAGAGCCCAGCGATCTTTGTACGGGTGTCCCCCGCGGCGGATCAATAGGAGTGAAAGCCTGCTTTTTTCATCCACCGTGAAGATAATGATATCGGCGGTGACGGATGGCCTCTCGTATTGGGATGCGTCGTATGCCCGCAAGAAATCCTGTTCCCTGCTTTGCTCGTTCACGCTTTGCGGCATCTCCTTTCTTTTCATATATGGTACGATGTACTATTTAGTAGTATAGTACATCGTACCATATATGTCAAGCTTTTTCTGAAATTTTTCTGATTTTTTTGCCGCCCGCAATCTCTTGGCAGAATCTATGAAAAAAGGCCGCAAAAAAGCCCCTCATCTCATCCGCAGTGCGTTTGATGAGGGGCGTTATCCGGAAAATCAAAACAGGATGCAAGCTCTTTTCCGGCAGTTTACCCGTTCAAAAGCTCCGATCCGGCAGACAAAACGCAGAGCCGGGGGACGGGGGTTTCGAGCCGGAGAGCCCTGCGTTTTTATGCCGCCATTTCCGGCATGGCGGCCTACTTTGTGCCCTTTTGCAGGATAAGGCATCCGAAATATGCCTCTTCTCCCGTCGAAACAACGGCAAACGCCTGTTTTGCCGCCTCATAAAAGGCGAATCTCTCGATCATACCGACACAGCTTTCGCCGCGCGGGTCGTGCTTTGCAACAATTCTTTTGTATGCGTCCCAAACCGGGGTCTCCAGATCGCTCATGCTCTCGGGTTTATCCATGATCAGCACCGGGTACTGCACACTGTCGAGCGGCATCAGCGTCAGGATGGCGTCAGCCAGTTCCGTCGACGAGACCCCGTCGGCCCGGATCAGCTCGCCTCCTCCGGCACGCGCGCACGACGCCGCGGGAAAAAACGCATCGCCTAAAACGATCGTGTCACCATGTCCCATCTCGGCCAGCGTCTTCAAAAGCTGCGGCGAGATGCATTTCGGTATCCCTTTCAGCATATGTTTCTCCTCCAATACAATTGCCTGTAAAATGTCTCTCGTCCACCGGTAAAAACAGTTCGGTCTGCCTGATTGTCAAAAGTGCCGACGCGCACCTGCGCCGTGCATTTACGCTGCCGGAACGCCCCGGCGTCTTGCCCGTTTCAGCACAAAATACAGCCCCGCACACATCGCCAAAAAAACAAAGCTCAGGGCAATGCACACGACAATGACACCGGTATAGCTTCCCTGCGCATCATACATCATGCCGAAAACGGCAGGCGCAAATGATGATAAAAGTGTTGACACCATCATCACGAATGAAAACACCCGTGGGTATTCGATGTCCGAGAAAAACTTTCTCGTGATCAGCGGCGGTGTGATCACCGCAAGAGACATCGCCGCGCCGTAGCAGGCACTTCCAAATGTCATAACAACGTCATTGCCGCCAATCAGCATCAGATATCCCGGAACGGCGAATGCAAAACCCGTGATGCACGCCGCCTTCAGCCCTGCCGCGTCATTGACCTGCCCAAGCACTGCTTTGCCCAGCGCGTTTGTCACCATCGACCACGAGACAAGTGCCGCACCAACCGCAAGCGTCTTGCCGATCGAAACGGCAAAGCTCGCAATCTGCGGCGAAAAACCGGTACTGAACTGCATGGAGCACACCGCAAGCACAATCATGCCGATCACGCTCCGGCGCTCGCAGGATGTAAGGCAAACCCCCAAGAAAGACGAAACCGGCGCATCGCTCTTTTGCCCGTACGGCGTACAGCCCTTCATCTCCGGTTTCAAACGCACCACAAAGAGCGTCATGGGAAGCATCATGGCCAGCGCCGCCGCCGCAGATACGATATAACACACCCGCCAGCCATACAGTGCGATCACCCGTTCGAACACAAGGTTGCCGGCAGTACCCATCAGTCCCGAAAACGCAGCCGAAATGCCTATCGCGAGACCGAGCTTTTCGTGAAACCAGTTTGCGAGTATGATCGGCTCGGAGGCCGTCAGCAGCATCGCTGCGGCAATGCCCTGAACAAATGCCGCAGCGTACCATTGCCACAGCTCGCTGAAAAAGCCCATCCCTGCCGCGCACACCGACATTGTCACGACCGAAAGCGAAAGGGTCACGCGTGTATCTGCTTTATAAAGGATCTTTCCGACAAACGGCAGCAGCAAACAGGATGACAAACCGGATATGGTTCTGTAAAGCGAGATATCGCCCACCGCAAAGCCAAGATCGGTACTGACGGCATTGAAAAACAGCCCGACGGTGTTCATAATGATTCCCATGCTGCCGCCCTGCATAAAGCAGCAGCCAAGCAGGATCAGCCATGCCCGGTGCAGCCCGGGCGGCTTTTCTTTTGGCTGCCTGAAGCTGCCCGCCTCACCGGCGTTCTTCCCTGCCAAACGCATACTTTCGTCCCTGATTCTGTTCGACATCCGCTGTTATCCCCGCCTGAACGACTTTTCAAGAATATCCGCAACGATCTCATCAGTTATCTCCGAACGCTCGTTCCCGTAGCCCTTATGGTTATGAGACAGCCGCACAATTTCGGCAAAGCTTTCGCGCTGCATCCCAAAATCCGCCATTTTGATGCTGCCGACGCCGCACTGATCCATCAGATCACCCAGCGCCTTTGTAAACGCATGGGGCGCATCGGGATCCTTTGAACCCATGGCCTCGGCCATGTCGCGCATTCTCTCTGCAAGAGCGGGCACCGCCTCGCGGTTTTCGTAATAATCACGGCAGATGAGCAGCAGCCCTGCGCCGTGCGTCAGGTCTTTGTAAACCCCCGACATCGCGTGTTCCATCGCGTGTTCAAGCGTCAGCGAACCGAAGGTCAGGCACAGCCCTGCGGCGGTGTTTGCCCACGCCATCTGCGTCCTTGCCTCAATGTCACTTCCATCGCAATAGGCGCGCGGCAGGTATTTGGCAACGCGCTTGATCGCGTCGATCGCCAAAGCGTCTACCGCAAAGCTTTCGACCGAGCTGATGTAGCATTCGGTCGCGTGGAACAGTACGTCAAAGCCCTGATACACTGTGAACCTGGGCGGGACACTGAGCATCAGCCCGGGATCGACAATGCTGATCACCGGGAAGCTGAACGGTGTGCCAAAACCGGTCTTTTCATTGAGCTCGACATTTGTAATCACGGCGCCCGCATCCGCCTCGGATCCGGTGCCTGCCGTTGTTGTTATGGCAACAAGCGGCAGCGGGCGGTTTTGAACGGGCATTCCCTTGCCGGAACCGGTTCTGACATAGTCCCAGTAGTCGCCGTCGTTGGTGGCCATGATTGCAATCGCCTTGGCCGCGTCGATCGCGCTGCCGCCGCCAAGCGCGACAAGGAAATCGCACCCGTTTTCGCGTACGGCCCCCGCCCCCTGCATGACATTGTCTTTTGTGGGATTGGGCAGGACGTTGTTGTAAACCATATACTCGCACCCTGCGAGCGCAAGCTCTGCCTTGAGGCGGTCAAGATATCCAAGCCGTACCGCCGATCCGCCGCCTGTCATGATGATCGCGGCCTTTTTGCCGGGCAGCTTTTTGGTGTGAAGCTGCGAAAGAGCGCCCTCTCCGAACAGAATGTCGGTGGGGATATAAAAACTGAAATTCATGGAAGCCATCCTCATTTTCTAACCGCTTTTGCGGAAAATTTTACCTGTTCCCATTGGCATGCATCCGCCTCTGCGGGCGTGAATCCACCGCCGGGATAATAATAACCAAACCTATTTGGCAGCGTTTGCCGCGATCTGTACGGCGTCCCAAACCGAGGCGAATGGCGGCGCGTAGCCAAGGTCGGCAAAGCCGAGCTCTTCCGTGGTCATCGCGCGGTCAACCGCAAGCGCAAAAATATCGATCCGCAGCGCGGTCTCTTTTGCCCCCATCATTTGTGCGCCCAGAATCACATGGGTGTCGGGCGAATACACAAGCTTTACCGTGATCTCAGCCGGATCGGGAAAATACCTTGCATGCGAGCGCGCGGCAACCGTTTTTGTCTTGTATGGGATCCCTTTTTCCCTGGCTATCTTTTCGCTGATCCCCGTACATGCGAATTCAAGACCCGCAAGCCGGAGCATGGATGTGCCAAGCGCCCTGTCAAGGCAAACTTCTTTACCGAGTATGGCGTCGCCAAGCAGTCTTCCCTGCTTGTTGGCATGGGTGCCCAGCGGCAAATAGACAGGGCTTTTGAGCAGCCGGTGCCAGGCTGTGGCGCAATCCCCTGCGGCAAAGATGTCCGGGTCGCCGGTGCGCAGCGACCGATCGGTGATCAGGGCGCCGTTGCCGAGCTTTTCGACATCCACAAAGGCGGTGTTGGGTCTTACACCCACGGCCAGCACCGCCACATCGCAATCGTAAATGCCGCCGTCGGTCTCAACCGCTGTCAGCTTTCCGCCCTTGCCCTGAAAGCCTGCCACGCGCTCACCCAGCCGAACCTCTGCGCCGTGTTTTCGAAGCTCTTCTGCCGCCGCATCCCCAAACTCATCGTCAAATGTTGTAAGCAGCTTCGGTGCTGCCTCCACAACGGTAAGGGATTTTACGTTTCTCAAAAGGCATGCTTCGGCAAGCTCGAGGCCGATATAACCGCCGCCCACAATCACAACGCGCCGATCCTCACCGAGGGCAGCCTTCAGCGCCGCTGCATCGGACAGGTTCTTGAGCGTGAACACACCGGCAAGGTCTTTTCCTTCAATGGGGGGCACGATCGCGGAGGAACCGCTGCACACGGCAAGCCTGTCGTACTGCACCGTAAACTTTCCGTTCTCGTTGACGCCGCTGACCGTTTTTGCGTCTCTGTCCACAGCCGTGACGGTGTGTCCAAGCCGAACGTCAATGCCCTGTTCCCGGAACTTTTCCACGGGCCTGATGCGCATCAGGTTGATATCGGGGTTGAGACCGGCAACATAATACGGCATTCCGCACGCACCGAACGAGACCTCATTTGTACTTTCAAGCACGATCACTTCGTGCTCCGGCGCGCGCCGCCTGATGCGCGACGCAGCGCTCATTCCGGCGGCATTGCCGCCGATGATAACAATATTCATAAGCTATTCCGCCTTTTTCAAAACAAAAACAGGGCTTGTGTAGTCTTCGCAATCGCGCCAAACAAGCTCTACCGCACTGCCGCAGCGCACCTCAGACGGCTCGCATCCCTCGAGGTTCGAGAGGATGCGCACCCCTTCCTCCAGATCGATCTCCGCGACAATATACGGCACCTTGTCCTCAAGAGACGGATGAAACGGCTTGTGGAACACCTCCCACGCATAAACCGTGCCGCGGCCGGACATCTCACACAGCTCGGTATCCTCACCAAGGCAGCTGTCGCAAAAATGTCCCGCCGGCCAGCGCAGCTTGCCGCAGCTTTTACAGCGCTGGATCAGCAGCTTGTGCTCTGCGCACCCGCGCCAAAAATCCGCAGTATCGGCGCTGATCCGCGGGGCAAAAAATCCTCTTGACTGCTTTGTATCCATCACTACCGCTCCTCCCTCGAAAGCACCAGCGTCACATGACTTTGGAAAACTCCGCCGTTGTCGCTGCACACAATGATTTCGGGCTGCTTTGTTCCGGACACAGCGCCCAGCTGACGCTCCCCGCACGCACCCCGAAGCTGCATCACGGCCTCGGCAAGCGGAGTAAGGCCCATAAAATATCCTTCGCTGAGCATTCCGCCCGATGTGTTCACCGGGAAATCGCCCGACGGGCCAAGGCGCTCTGCGGATAAAAACGACCCCTCTTCACCAGGTTTGAAAAAGCCATAGTCCCGCAGTGTTGCCTCGACGGTATAAGTGAAGCAGTCGTACAGCTCGCACGCATCGACATCGCGGTGCGTGATTCCCGCCATCGCAAACGCCTCGCGGCTGCTTACGCGCGCGGCGCTGTTTTCATCCTCCAGGCAAAGCCGGAAGGGCGAGACAGGCCTGTTGGCACTGCCGATGCCCCTGAGGTATACCGGAGGGTTTTTCATTCCTTTGGCGCGCTCTGCAGTCGTCAGGACAACCGCCCTTCCGCCGTCCGATGAAGGCGTCGCGTCAAGCAGGCGGAACGGGTCAACGACCAGATTCGCCGCGTAGTATCCCGCTTCGTCAAGCGGCTTTCCATACATCCCGGCCATGGGGTTCAGCTGTGCCCAACGGCGCTGCGCGATGGAGATCTCCTTCCAAACATGGGGCCCCGTACCGTACTTTTCCATTGCGCGGCGCGCCAGCATGGCGTACTTCGCCATCGTGCTCAGATCGCCGTACGCCGCAAGCTCATCGGTCGCCTTGCCGCCCGACAGCTCTTTGACAAACGAGCGCCTTCCGCTGCGGGAGTTGTCTCCATAGGAAATCACAACATAGTTGACAAGCCCCGCCGTCAAAAGGCCGACCGCGTTAAACAGCCACCCGCGTGTACACTGGTGCTCCTGACTGATCAGCGTCGGGCTGACGCCCAGCTGTTCTGCAACGGTAAACGCCGTCGTCTCATAGTCGCCGCCAATGGCGTCAAAATGGCGGTAGAGGACAAGCGCGCCGATATCCTCTTTTGTTAAACCCGCATCGGCAAGCGCATTTTTTACAGCCTCGACATGAAAGCTTGCGGCTGTTCTGCCGGGCACCTTGCCCTGGGGGGTGTACCCCACCCCCACAACGGCAATTTTGTTTTTAAGATGACTCAAATCCATGTTTCTCCCCCGGAATCAATTTATTCAGCCCAAATCACGTCGAACGGGGGCAAACCGCCATTCTCAAGCGGATAGGCCAGCTTTGTGGTGTTCATCAGGTGGCGGTAAGTGAGGTTGTCGCTGATGCTGTTGTTGCCCCAGCTTCCGCAGCCCAGCGACATTGTGGGTGCAAGGCCGTTTGTAAAGTTCCCGCCGGATGCCCCGCCGCCGTTCTGATTGACAACAAGCCGGCCGACGGGCAGGCGCTCTGCGCAGTGCGCCGCCTTTTTGTCATCATAGGTAAAGATCACCGCGGTGTGTCCGGCGCCCTCCCACAGCAGGTTTGTTCTCGCATCCTCAACGGCCTGTTTAAAATCGTCATACGGGAACAGCTGCGTCACGGGGCACAGCTTTTCACGACACAGGATGTGGCCGGGGCCGACGCCCTGGTTTGCAAAAAGCAGCACCAACGTGTTATCGGGCACATCGACGCCGATCGCCTCGGCGATCTCTTTTGCCGTCTTTCCCACGTGCCCCGCGTCGATGGCTCCCTTTTCGTTGAAAAGGAAGCCCGCGAGCGCATCCACCTTGTCGTCGGGGATCCTGTATCCGCCGGCCGCCTCGAATGCCGCAAGGATCTCCTTTTCCGCGCTTTTGGGATAGTGCAGCGCCTGTTCGCCTGTGCACGGCATCCCGTTGTCATACGAACGGCCGTTTACAAGGGTCACTGCAAGCTTGTCATAATCACTGAAATCATCTGCAACGATCACCTGCACATTGCCCTGTCCGACGCCGAACGAGGGTTTTCCGCTGGAATAGGCCGATTTGATCATGCCCGCGCCGCCCGTTGCGACAACAACATCCACCTTGGACATCAGCTCTTTGGTAAGATCCATGCTGGGCTCTTCAATGATTTGAATGAGGTTTTCGGGCGCGCCGATCTTGGCAAGTGCCTCGTTGATCAGCTTGACACAGTGCACCGAAACCTTTTTCGCACGTGGATGCGGCGCGACGATCATCGCGTTGCGCGCCTTGAGCACATTCATGCCGTTGCTTCCGACGGTGGAAGTCGGGTTTGTCGCGGGCGTAATGCAGCACACAACGCCAAGCGGCTTTGCATAGGTTGCAAGCTTTTTCTCCTCGTCGTATTCAATGATGCCCACCGATTTTTTGTCGTGCAGATAGTGCCACGCACCGGCACAGGCTCTTGTTTGCTTGACGATCTTGCTGTCTACCCTGCCGTAGCCTGTTTCTTCAACAGCCTCGCGCGCAAACATCTCCGCGTTGTCAAAAACTGTTTTGCCGACGGTCTTTACAATGGCGTCGACCTGGCTTTGGTCGTAGTCCTCAAAGATCAGCTGCGCCTTGCGGGCTTTTTCCATCATTTCGTCGATCATTGTGCGTTCCATCATTGTTCATAACCTCCGTATTTTTTGTTGTTTCGTTCTTATCGGACTGCGCGGCAAAGATCCGGTGTCCATTCCTGCATGGTTTCATAAATGGATCGTTGATTTTGTGCTACAGCAGTCCTTTGTTTTTCAAAAATTCGACAAACCTTACAATATCCCTGTTCCATACGTTCCAGTCGTGAGCCCCGGGTCCGTCGGTCCATGTGACATCATAGCCCTTTTTCTGAACGTATTCCGCAAAAGACACATTGTCGGCATACAAATAGTCGTCTGTCCCGCAGCTCATAAAAATGGGCGGCTGCTTTTTTTCTGCATTGCATTGATCGATGAGCACCCGGATATCGTGGCTGCTTTGGGAAAGCTTTTGCGCCTCGCCGCCGAACACGGACAAAAAGATCGCCTGTCTGTCCCTGCTCTGCACACTGTCCGGGTTGCGCGAAAAAGCGTCTTTTGCAAGTCTCGCGACATCGACGGCCGATGAAAAGCAGCCAATCGCCGCAAAATCATCGGGCTTTGTAAGGCCGATTTTGAATGCACCGTATCCGCCCATTGAAAATCCTGCCAAAAAATTATCGTCTTTTTTATCAGAGAGCGGAAGCAGGCCGCGGAGTACCCGTGGAAGCTCCCCGGTAACGTAGGTGTAGTAGCGTGGCCCATATGCCATGTCGGTATAAAAACTGTTGGCAGCGTCGGGCATGACAACTGCGAGGTCGTTTTCACGCGCAATTGTTTCGATCACCGAGTTTCGAAGCCATGTCTCGCGATCATCACTCATGCCGTGAAGCAGCCACAGCGTCTTGTACGGGCGCTGTGCGGGTACAGCGTCTGAATAGCAGCCATACGGCAAAAGAATATTGACATCCTGCTGTCTGCCAACACACTCAGACAAAAACGTATACCGCACAAGCGATACCTTTGGTCGCTTGGAACCGGGCATTTTTTGCACCTTCCTTTCAAAATTTATCTGAATTTGTGGTTTTTGTGTGGTTTTTGTTTGCCATTTGTTTGCATCTATGGTATAATAGCCGCAAGCGGCT
The DNA here is from genome assembly GCA_014799685.1 of Subdoligranulum sp. Lineage (GTDB taxonomy): Bacteria > Bacillota > Clostridia > Oscillospirales > Ruminococcaceae > Ruthenibacterium. The sequence goes on from JAAVHN010000026.1 coordinate 200,923, forward strand.
ATTATACTCGATTTTATGGCGTTCGCCTCGCCCCTTTCGGGGCAACCGGCGAAGTCGCCAATTATACCATTCATGCTGGCGCATTCATGGTATAATATTTATAATAATAGCGCAATAAACCTGAAATCTGTCCATAAAATCTGAAAAAACGGCAGTCAAGCTTACAGCATCAAGGGGGATTCAACCACATGCTTTCTTTCCAGCGTCGTGAGCAGATCAAGCAAATGCTCATCAAACAAAAGAGCATTACTGTAACAGCGGTAGCCGAGCAATTCGGCGTGAGCGACGAAACCATCCGGCGGGATTTAAATGTGCTGAGCGACGAGGGATTTTGCAACAAAACCTATGGCGGGGCGTTTCTTGCTACAAGAAGCACCTCGCACATCCCGCAGCGCATGAAAAAGGATCTGTTCGTGGACGAAAAGCGGTTCATGGCGAAAATCGCCGCGTCGTTCATACGTCCCAAGGACTGCATATTTTTGGATCACTCAACAACCGTGTCCGAGCTGTGCCATGAGATCAAATCCATGTCGCTCACCGTTGTAACAAACTCGCTTTGGGTGATCAGTGAGCTTTCCGATTTGGAGAACATCGATCTGGTTGTCACGGGCGGGCACTGCCGGACCATGGACAGGGGGATGTTCGGACAGGAGACGCTCAACTTCCTGAACCATCACTATTTTGACAAGGCGTTTTTTTCCTGCCGCGGGCTGAATATCGACAACGGGATCTTTGATGCAAGCGAGCACACCGCGTCCTTTCATCAGGCGCTGATCGATCGCGCCGCCGAAACCTTTTTGATGGCCGACCACACCAAGTTCGGTGTGGCGGGATTCATCAATATCACCTCGTATTCCGAGATCGACAACTTCATCACCGACAGCCAGCTTGACGCGTCCTGGCAGGAGATATTCGAAACAAACGGCGTCAAGGTGCTGAACACACTCGCGCGAGACACGCAGAACTGAATCCAACGCACCGGATCCGGCCCCGTATCGCCGGCAAAACAAAAATTCTGCCCCGAAGCAGCGCTGCTTCGGGGCTTTTTGTTTCCCCCGTCAAAGACGCATCAAACAGCGCGTTTTTTGAACCGGATCGAAACGCCCGGCCTCAGCAGGGCAGCTCGCTCGCCGTATGATCGGGAAGCTCGAAATAAGCCTTCAGATTGAACGGAGAAAGAATGCCTTTTTCAGTGACAATGCCGTCCACCAGCTTCGGCGGGGTGACGTCAAACGCGGGATAATATCCCTTGACGCCCTCCATTGTGTGTTTCAGGCCCATCGATTCGGTGACAAGCGCAGGATCGCGCAGCTCGATCTTTACGGAATCGATATTGGGATGCGCCGCATTGGGTGTGCCTGTTGTAAAATAAGGAATGCCCCAATAGCGCGCAGCCAGCGCGATCTGGAATGTGCCAACCTTGTTCACAACATAGCCGTCCATCGTGATGACATCCGCCGCCGAGGTAAAGATGTCGACATTTTTCATCTTCATGGTGTATGCGGGCATATTGTCGGTGATTACAGTCGTATCAAAGCCCATGTCACACGCAACGCTCGCGGTAAGACGCGCGCCCTGATAGTACGGGCGTGTTTCGGGACAGATCATCTTGATCTCATTTCCGCGTTTACGGCATTCCCGCAAAAGCGTGCCGATGATCGTCTCGGCAAAACACTGTGTCATCACCGTGCCGCCGTTCGGGATCTTGTCCGCAAGATGCATGGCAAGCCTGTCGTAACGGGAGTAGTTGGCATTGAGGCTGTCCACCGCGTCCTCTTTAAGCTTTTCCGGCATCCCGGAAAGCGGCGTGCCGTTTTTCAGCTCGCGCTCCAGACGGCCAAGCGCGCGCTCGACGACCCTCTTCATTTTCTCAACCGTGGTGGGCCTTGCGTGCGAAAGCGTGTATGCCGCCTTTTTCATATACGCAAGATAGGCGTCCTCTTCCAGCGCGCGGGCTTCATAGGCGGCCAACGCCATACCCATGGCCGCGGCGGTATAAGGGCCTCCGCTCTGCGTGACCATGTCGGCAATCGCCTGCGCTACCTCTTCATGGCGCGTACAGGTGACGTACTCGGTCCGCACGGGATAGATGCGTCTGTCAAGGATCCTGACCTTGCCGTCCTCGTACCATGCCACGTTTTCGTAGCGAAGAAGAAAGGCAAGGCCTTCATCAGCTCTTTGCATAGTTGTTCTCCTTTATCTGTCGTTTTTGGGATGCTGTTGTAATTTCCGTATCATCCATCCTTGCAAAAAATCTGCCCGCAGGATCAAAAGCCTATGCCTGATCCTTTGCCGCAGCTTTCAGCACGTTCAGCCAATCGTCTCCGTATACGATCCGTGCCCGGTTCATGATGAGCCCTTTTGCTGTCATGATGCACAGGCGCTCGGCTGCGGCGCGTGCCCCGGGTTCCTCGATCACGGTGATGTCCCGCACCTTCGCCACACCCACAATGCGGCGGATCAGTTCGAGCCCCGCGGTGCCGGCTGCCGATGTCATAATGCACGAGACATACCATTCGGCAAATCCCTCGGTTTGTGCCATTCTGTCGGTCGCCTTGCTTTTCATCTCGGCGGCGGCCTTTTTGCAGAACAGATCCACCGTGTCGCGCAGCGCTCCCTCGCACCATTGCATGAAATGTACCCTGTCCTCACCCTCGGGCATGGTATAGCGCGCATTGACCCATGCGAAAATAAGGTGCGCAAGCACGTTGCCCACGTCGTAGCCCGCGGGGCCGTAAAATGCAAACTCCGGGTCAAGCACCTTGGTGGAACCCTCTTTTACAAAAATCGATCCGCTGTGCAGGTCTCCGTGAATCAGCGCCTGGGCGTTGCTTTTGAACTCCTCTTTCAGCTTTGCCGCTTCGAGGTGCAGCTTTTTGTCCTCGTAAATTTCACTGCGCACAAGCTCGCGGCTTTGGGGGTAGACACTGTTGCCCGCCCCGTCCTCAAAATAGGGAAACGTATACACCAGCGTCTCTGTGACATCGCACAAGTCGGGATTGGTATATTCGGACACCAGCTTTTTCTTTTTGGCGGGCGATATTACATTGTCCGACGTGTTGACCAGCGTTTTTGCCATAAAGTCGGTAATGTCCCCGGCAAAAGTCGAAAACGTTTTATGCTCCATCATGGCGTACCGCATATTTTGGTGGTCGCTGACGTCTTCCATCACCATGCAGCACATCACAGGATCGTAAAAATACAGCTTGGGTACAAATCCCGGGGCAAGCGTATCCTCGAGGGTGAGGATATTTGCCTCTATCCTGTTGCGGTCGGTGCTGACATGCTGTCCCGTCAGACGCGCTGCGATGTCGGCATGCTTTACAATGACCGAGCGGTCCCCATGAACCTCCTTTATCTTAAAGACATAGTTGATGTTGCCGTCCCCTATCTCTTCGCAGGATAATTCATCCCCGGCAAACATATCCGGAAGCTTTTCCCTGACATATTCAACGGCATCGTTCTCGTTCATTTTAAAATGGCTTGTAAACCTTGACAACTCTCACACCTTCCTTTCCGTATCCGTTGCAAAGCGGCGCACGGCGAAAAGCCGGCACCGGCACGGCATGCAGGCCAACCTCGCGCCGTGCGCCGCCGGCCGGATTATTTTTTCTTGCCGCGGTTTTTCATAAACGCGACGTCCTTGTCGTCGATCACGAATACAGGATCTCTGTTGCTTTTCGCGATTGCGCATATCTTCGCCGCATCCTCAACGTATACTGCCCGGATATGTGCCTGCTCCAGATCCGCGCCGATTGCAAGAACCCCATGGTTTGCCATAAGGCAGGCGTTGCGATCCCCCAGCACCGCAACGGCATTGCTGCCCACGGCCTCCGTACCGGGAATCGCAAACTCCGCTACAGGCACATCGCCGCCGAGAAACGGCACCATCTCGATCAGGATCACGGGGACAGGCTGCCTGTTTACTGCAAATGAAGTGGCGTAGGGGGAATGGGTGTGGATTACCGCGCCGACCCCGGGCATTTCGCGGTATACGGCGGCATGCATACGCCACTCGCTTGACGGGTTATGTACGCCGTCCACCTTCTCACCATCCAGCGTCATCACCATAATGTCATCCGCCGTCAGCTTTTCATAGGGATAAGAGCCGGGCGTGATATACATGTATCCTGTCTCGCGGTCATAAACACTCAGATTTCCGCTTGTGCCCGCAAACAGTTTTTCGCTGTAGCAGCGCAGTGTCATATCGACGATCACTTGTTTAATCTGACAATTAATCATTTATCTTTTCACCAACCTCGATTTTTCGGCAGCGTCTTTGATCGCTGCAACATAAGCGCTTCCTTTCATAAATCCGTCTTCACGCTCCATGATGAAGCGTTTTGCAGCAAGCACACAGATGCGCTCCATAAGCACCCTGTCGTCCGGGTCCTCAACACATTCCAGATCCTTGACTTTCGCCGTACCGATCACCCTGCGAATCAGCTCTGTTCCCGCGCTGCCCGCCGTATCCTTCAGGATATCCCGCAAATACCATTCGGCAAATCCGTCCGTTGCAAACATCCTGTCGCGGCATTCGCTTTTCAAAATCCGTTCGGACTTTTCAACAAACAGATCCACTGTTTGTTCGACCGTCTGCTCCACCCAGTGCTGGAACGTCTCTTTTTTCTTTTCGTCCTTTTCCGTCACCGCGGCATTTGCCCATGCGAACACAAGGTGGGCGACCACATTGCCGACATCATAGCCGGCCGGGCCGTAAAACGCAAACTCGGGGTCAAGCACCATCGTCGAACCCTCTTTTACGAAGATCGATCCGCTGTGCAGGTCTCCGTGGATGAGCGACTGCGCCTTGCTTTGGAAGATACACTTCAGCTTTGCTGCCTCGCGGTGCAGCGACGCATCTCCGTACAGCTCGCGTTCCAGAAACTCACGGTTGGGCTCAAACACAATGTTGTGCCCGCTCGCGTTTTTGTACGGATCGGTATATACAAGCCTTTCGGTGATATCGCACATGGACGGGTTGATGAACTGTCCCATGTACTTTTTCTTCTGTGCCGGCGTCAGGATCAGGTCGGTGGTGCGCATCAGCGTGCTCGCCATAAACTCGGCAATATCCCCGGCAAGCGTTGAAAATGTCTTATGCGCGATCATTGCATAGCGCATATTTTGGTGGTCGCCCACATCCTGCATCACAACACAGCACATCACGGGGTCGTAAAGATAGATCTCGGGCACATGCTCGGGCGATAAATTGCGCTCGATTGCAAGAATCTCCGCCTCGATGCGATTCCGGTCGGTGCTGGCCGGGTTGTGTGACGATCGGCTGAATTGATCGGCGTGCTTGACGATCAGCGATTTGGTTCCGTCCTGCGTCTCGACCCTGAAAACATAGTTGATGTTCCCGTCGCCGATTTCGCGGCACAGGAGCGGCGCCTGCCCGAAAAAATCGGGAAGCTTTTCGCGGACATATTCCACCGCATCGCTCTCGTTCATCTTAAAATGGCTCTCGAATTTTGACATTTGCTTCAGCTCCCGCTTTTTTAGTCTTCCTTGGTGGAAGCATACGCTGCGATCAGTGCGATTGCGAGTACCGCGCCCTTGACCGCATTGAGCGAATAATACGGAACGCCTACCATGATCAGGCCGTTGTCGAGGATACCGACCAAAATTGCGCCGATAAGCGTGCCGACGGCGTTGGGCTTCTCCTGACCCGCGACCGAGCGGCCGATAAACACAGCCGCCAGCGCGTACATCTGGTAACCCTCGGCGCCCTGAATCTGTGCCGACTGGTTGCGCGACGCAACCAGAACACCTGTAAAGGCGATAAACAGCGCAGCGATCATTCCGGCGATAAAACGGTATTTTTTGACGGGGATGCCCGAAAGCTTGGCTGCGGTTTTGTTGCCGCCGACGGCGTAAATATAACGGCCGTACTTGGTGTAGGTGAGGAACAGGTGGACGATTACAACACACACAAGCATGATAATGATGATCGTCGGGCTTGTTCCGATGGTTTTCATGATATTGGGAACAGATCCCACCGACGCCTCACCGTCGGGCCTTGCCATGCCCGCAGAGATCGCACCGCCGCCCGTGTAGGTAAGGCCGATGCCCTGCAGCACAAACATCATTGCGCAGGTGGCAAGAAGATCGGGTATCTTGCACTTAATGACAAGGAACATCGTCACGCACTGGAGAACCAGCGTGAAAACGATCGTGATCAGCAGCGCAAGCCAGAAATTGGTGCCATACCACAACACATAGCTCATCACAAAATAGCCGGAAACCGACGCAAGCGCGCCCGCCGCAAGGTCAAAGCCTCCAACCGCCAGCGTCACAGTCAGCGACATGGCCAGTACGGTATTGATTGAAATCGACCGCATGATCGTTTCGAAATTGCTGAGCGTCAAAAAGGAAGTTGGGCGCATGATCGCAAATATGCCGATCAGCAGCACGATTGCAATAACCGCCGCCCAGTTTTTGATAAAAGTGGTAACGCTCTGAGCGTTTAGTTTTTTGTTCATTGTTTCTGTCCTCCGGTAGAATAGAACATTATCTCGTCCTCGGTTGTCTTGGCGGTTTCAAGCTCCGCGGTCACCCGGCCGTCGTACATCACATACGTCCGGTCTGTAATCGCCAATATTTCACTCGTCTCGCTTGTTACATAGATGGCGCATTTACCGGCAGCCGCAATATCGCCGATCAGCGTAAAGATATCGTGCTTTGCGCCGATATCGACGCCCTTCGTCGGTTCGTCAAAGATATAAACATCGCAGTCCGCCGCAAGCCACTTTCCAACGGCGACTTTTTGCTGGTTGCCGCCCGAAAGAAGCGCAACGCGCTGTGACGAGGACGGTGTCACGATTCCGAGGGATTTTATATATCCCTCCGCATTGTCAAGCTGCTTTTTGCGGCTTACGATCAATCCGTTGCAGAATTTTGCAAGGTTTGCCGCGGAAAGATTGAAGTAAATGGGCTCATCTACCAATACGCCCTCCTTGCGGCGCTCCTCCGGCACAAGGCCAAGCTTGCAGCGCACAGCGTCGGTTGGGCTGTTAATCTTAAGCGCTTTGCCGTCCAGCTTTACCGTCCCGCTCTTTTTATCGCGCGCGCCAAAAATCGTTTTGCAAAGCTCGCTTTTGCCCGCGCCGACGAGCCCGCTGATCCCCACGATCTCGCCGCGGCGCACATTGAAGCTGACATCCTTCAGCATGCCCTCTTTATCACACAGCTTTTCAACCTCAAACGCAACCTCACCAATCTCGGTTTGAACCTTCGGGAAGTTCTCCGAGAACGAACGTCCGAGCATCTTGGTGACGATTTCATTGATCGTTGTTTCGGGCGTTATCTCTGAATTATCCACCATTTCGCCGTTTCTCATGACGGTAAGCGTTTTGCAGATCTGCAAAACCTCCTGCAGGCGGTGGGAAATAAAAATGATCGCGATTTCCTCGGTTTTGGTCAGATGATCGACAAGCTCAAACAGCTTATCGGTTTCCGCCGTGCTGAGCGGCGCGGTGGGCTCGTCCAGTATCAGGAAATTACAGTTTCCCTGCACCGCCCGCGCAATCAACACCATTTGCTTTTGGGCAAGGGAAAGCTCGCTCACCAGCTTGTTGACATCAATATCGATGTGAAGGCGCTGCAGCGTTTCCCTTGCCTCCTTTCGGATGCCCGGCCAATTGACGGCAGCCTTTCCCTTCATACCGCCGATGAGCTTATTCATCATAATATTTTCGGCCACCGTCTGGGAAGGAAACAGCGCCATATCAACCTCTTGATAAACGATCTCAATTCCCAGCTTCTTCGCCGCGGCGGGATTGCGCAGCTCTACGGGGCTTCCGTTAAAAAGCACTTCACCGGTATAACCGGGATTCGCACCGGCAAGCACCTTCATAAGGGTCGACTTCCCTGCTCCGTTCGCACCGACAACAGCACGTATATCCCCCGTCTCGACCGAGAAGTTGACGTTTGACAGAGCCTTGACGCCCGGGAACGTAATGGATACGTTCCTCGTTTCAATTCTCGCTTTTTCCATATAGCTTCCTCACTTAAGGTTTTGACGAAATCACTCTTTGACGCCCCGTCACCCTGCAGCATCCGGAACATCGCGGCAAAATACTCCCCGCCGGTCAGGTGCCGGTTTTCGAAAGTACCGCCGTATCCAAACCGCTGCGCGCCGGATGGACAAATACATCTAAAGAGATCCCTTCTTCGGGTTTAAAAATACCGGGGCTGAGGCAGAAGATTCAGCCTCAGCCCCTTTAGGCAAACGAACTTTGTTTATTTCGCCTGGATGTAGGGTTTCATCCAATCAGTGATATGATCATTGTTGACGCCGTAGCCCTCAATGATCCCGCCGAGATTGGTAACATTGGAATCAGCGGTCAGCTTGTCATAGGTAACCAGCGACGGAGTGAGGTTGTAAACAGCCTCCGGCTCTTCGCCCATCAGCATCATCGCAAGAATGCGGATGCCCTGCTCGCCAATCGTTGTGAAGTCAACGGTCGCACAAGCCTGCCATACATTGGTACCGTCCATCATAAAGTTGATATCCTGATTCGAGATATCGACAGATACAACAGGGATATCGGTACGGTTGGCCTCGCTGATTGCGGTGTAAGCGCCGCGGGCATACGAGTCATAGCAGCACCACAGTGCGTCGATCGAGCCAACGGGATACTTCGGCAGCGTTGCAGCCATAACCTCGGCCATCGTGGATTCAGGGTTCTTCGGGTCGGACGGAGCAATCACCTCGAGGGTCTCGATCCTGCCGTCGGCCTCGTACTCGGCATACGCCTCCTGGCGGCGGTCAAACGGGCTGATGCCGGGGCCGCGCCAAATCTTGAGAATCCTGACAGGCTCGCCTGCCTCTACCTTCTCGGGATAAAGATCGAGAATATAGTCGAGCAGCATGGCGGCCATGCCCTGGTCGTCCTGGAACATCTGGGTGACACCGTCGATCGTGACATTGTTGCCCGAGGCATCCACGAACTGGGTATCGAAGCAGACAACCTTGATCCCCTTTGCAACCAGATCGTTCACGAGGTCGTAAGCGGTCTCCTGGTTGCCGTGCGAAAGGAACATTGCGTCATAATTCTGGTTGGAGCAGGTGGAAACCGTATCCTGGAACTTGACGTTGTCGGTGTCGGTGTAGTACACGTCAACCGTCGCGCCGAGCGCCTCAGCGGTCGATGTCGCCGCATTGGCGGCAAGCGTGAAGATATCCGACGAGACAACATTGAGGATGTAGGCGATCCGCTTGCCCGCGAGAGGCAGCTCCTCGCCCTGATCGTCACCCTGCTGGTCGGAAGCCTGCGTGTCGTTGCCGGATTGGGCCGGCTGACTGGGCTGGCTGGATGAGCCGGGGTTGGATGCGCAGGCGCCCAGGCTGAGCACCAGAGCGAGCGCAAGCACAATTGCAAGAATCTTTTTCATGTCTTTCCTCCATTTTTATAGTATAGTTGCAACGGCCTCTTGGGAAACCGTTATCATGCCCATTATAATATCACTGTTTTGCTGATTTTTCAATTGCTTTTTTGGATTTTTTTGGTTTTTCTTGTAATTTTGTGGGATTGAACAAACGTCAAAACTTCACGTTGTGCATTTTGACAATAATCGAATATTAAAACACGCATTTTTTTGAAACAATTTTGATATCAATTTGGAAATTTGTGGATTTTCAAAAAATTCGTCATTTTATCCACTGTTTTTAAGCGTAGGCATTTGTAATAATCGAAATAACCCTCTTATATCTTGTGGAATTTTATAAATTTCACGCTTTTTTGTGAGTTCAAGAAAGAAACCGGTGTTTCTCTGCTCCGCAGGACAAAAAAAGAGAGCACCGCAAGCTGTTACACGCTGCGGTGCTCCCGATTCCTGACAGATTGGTTCTTTTGTGTTTACAAATTACTTCTTCTTTTTGCGCAGCTCCCATTCCACCCAAAGCGGGCCGGCGATACACACCGTGCTGTACACACCGCTGATCATGCCGATGATCAGCGGGAACGCAAAGGTGAAGATGCTGTCCAGACCATAGATCATGGAGACGACGCACACTGTGCCAAGCGCCAGCAGCGTGGTGACTGTCGTTTTGATGCTGCGCGCCAGGCTCTGATTGATACTGGTGTTGACGAGCGTTGCAAAATCCATCGTATTGCCATGGAGCTGACGATTCTCGCGCACACGGTCGTAGATCACGACGGTATCGTTGATGGAATAGCCCAAAATCGTCAGCAGGGCCGCGATGAAGTTGCCGTTAAGCGGAACGCGCATCAGAACAAATACGCCGTATACCACGATCAGGTCGTGGATCAGCGCGACGATGGCCATGCAGCCCGCAGGCCATCCGCCGATGTTTTTAAAGCGGATCGCAATATAAACAAGGATCAGAACAGAAGCCGCCACAACGGCCACAATGCTCTTCGCGAAGAACTCGCCGCCGATGGTGGGGTCGACATTGTTCATCGAAAGCTGCCGGAAATTCAGCTCCGGATAGGCGCCGGTCAGCGCCGCACTCAGCTGCTCGACCGTCTCCGTCTCCACCGTCTGTGTGCCGGGCATGGAAATCGTCAGCGTCTGCGCACCGGTGGCAATACTGCTTCCGGTCTGCAGGGTGACATTGCTGCCCAAAACCGATTCAATATCCCTCTGAACGGCAGAAAGCGAAGCCTCGCCCTCATAGCCGTAGGTGAGCATCGCACCGCCCTTGAACTGAATGTCCATTTCCACACCGAACACAAGGCTGAACAGAAGGATAAATACGATCAGTACCGTGGAAAACAGGAAAAACTTTTTGCGGTTTCCAATAATATCATACTGCTTTTTCATTCTTCACCCCTCCATACAAAACCGGATTGCGCAGGGCTTTCAGCTTGGAAATGCCCTTCAGCATAATGCGCGTGCAGACAACGCCGAACACGAAGTTCAAAATCACACCCACCAGCAGCGTGTAGCCGAAGGAATAGATCGTGCCCGCCGTGGAAGGACCGAATGCGAAGAAAATCGGCCGCAGCATCTTTGCGAAAAAGCCGTCCGTCGGGCCAAAGGCGCCCATCAGCATGATCGCGACGATGATCACCGTGACGTTGCCGTCGATGACCGGCGTCAGGCCGCGGTCAAAGCCGGCACGGATCGCGCCGTCGATGCTCTTGCCGGAACGGATCTCCTCTTTGATGCGCTCGGCGGCGATGACATTCGCGTCCACGCCCATGCCGATGGCGAGAATGATACCCGCAATGCCGGGCAGTGTCAGCGTAAAGCTGTTGATCACGGCAAGATAACCGGATACACAGGCCAGTGTCATCGCGCTCTGTCCCAGCAGGGCAATGGAAGCGATCACGCCCGGCAAACGGTAGTTCGCAATCATAAACAGAACCACCAAGATGAATGCCACAACGGCGGCAATCACCATGGCCTGCAGGGAATTTTCGCCTAGGCTCGGGCTGATGGTGCTGTAGTTTTCTGCAACCAGCGCAAACGGAAGCGCGCCGGAATTGATCAGGTTCGCCAGCGTGATTCCATAATCCCGCGTCTCGTCATCCGACCCGTTCAGCGTAATCATCGCGCTGCCGTCCGGAATGGCGGAATTCACCGTCGGGTAGCTGATCATTGTATCGTCCAGCCAAATGGAAATGACGCCCCGGGTTTCGGCCAGCCGGGCGGTCGCCTCGGCAAAGCTGGCCGTGCCGGAATCATTCAGCTCCAGCGAGACATAATAATCCCCATAGGTCTGGCTGTCTCTGTTGCTGTCCCTGTTGATAAAGGCGCTTTTCACGTCCTGGCCTTCCAAAATAATGTTTTCCGCCGTAATGCCGGAGGGCTTGCCCTCGTCGTCCACCTCGCGCCCCTCGCGGAATGTCAGACGCGCGGTAGCGCCGATCTCCTGAATGGCGGCCTCCGGATTGAACTCCGTTTCGCCCTCTTTCCACGGGAAACGCACGATAATACGGTCTTTGTTATAATCCGTATACACCTCGCTGTCCGTGATATTCAGGTTGACAAGGCGCTGCTGGATAACGGATTCGGCCGCCTCCATCTGCTCGTCCGTGGCGTCGTAGCCGTCGGCCGGCATAAACGTCACATCCACACCGCCCCGGATATCGATCCCGAAGCGGATGTCCTGCGCGCCCTTGATCCAAAGTTTTGTTGTGTCGCCATATTGCGTGCTGATGCCGAAGATCGCCGTTACCGAAAACGCGACGATCAGCACCGCAACAACAAAAAATTGCCAAGGCTTTCCTTTTGTCTTCATGGTGTTCCTCCAGAAATAAAATTATGGCGCGCCGCCTGTATCAATGCGAAAAACCGGATGCGCCGGCGGAGTATTTTCCGCCTGTACACATTTTTATTTTTTCACATTTGCCAAAAGCGGCAAAGCCTCAGAAGCATATGAAGCTTGTCCCAAAAAGCTGCCCTGTCCCCTGATTTTTTTGGGTTTTTCCGAAAGAGGCATCATTTGTTTGCCAGCAGCTTTTCCAGCGTTGCAATGCGCACACAGACACACAGCAGACGTGTCGCCTCCTCCAGCTCATGCAGCGGCGGGAACGTGGGGGCTATGCGGATGTTGCTGTCGTGCGGATCAATGCCGTAGGGATAGGCCGCGCCCGCATCCGTGAGCGCAACGCCCGCCTCGCGGCAGAGCTGCACCGTGCGCTTCGCGCAGCCCTCCTGCGTATACAGGCTCAAAAAGTAGCCGCCGTTCGGGTTCGTCCAGTGCGCGATTTTGCCGCAGCCGTCCAATCCCGCTTGCAGCAGCGAGAGCACCGCCTCAAATTTCGGCTCCAAAATACGCCGGTGCTTTTCCATATGTGCGGCAAGGCCGTCCATATCCTTTAAAAACCGGACATGGCGCACCTGGTTCAGCTTATCGTAGCTGATGATCATCGCGAACATATTCTTCAGGATATAGTCGATGTTCCGGCGGCTGGCCGCCATTGCGGCGACACTTGCGCCGGGGAACGTCACCTTGCTCAGGGAGCAGAACATCAGCGCGCGATCCTCATGCCCCGCGGCGCGGCATTCGTCTAAAATGTTCAGCACCGTATCCGGGCGATCCTTCAAATGATGCACGCCGTAGGCGTTGTCCCACATGATCTTGAAATCGGGCGCGGCAGTCTCCATCGCGGCCAGACGCCGCACGGTCTCGTCGCTGCAGCTGTAGCCGTCCGGGTTCGAATACAGCGGAACACACCATATGCCCTTGACGGCTTCGTCGCGCACCAGCTGTTCTACCAGATCCATATCCGGCCCGGTGGGCAGCATCGGCACGGTGACAAGCTCGAAGCCGAAATATTCTGTCACGCGGAAATGCCGGTCGTAGCCCGGCGAAGGGCACAGGAATTNCGGTTTATGATAAGTATTCCACGCGGCCGTGCTGTCTGCAAAGCCCTGCCGCCAACCGAGATCGATCAGATAATACATCATGTTCANGCTGGAATTTCCGCCGACGATCACTTCCTCCGGCTTTGCACCCAGGAAACCGGCAAAGAAGCGGCGCGCCTCCGGCATTCCCTCCAGATTGCCGTAATTGCGCGAATCAATGCCCGTTTCGCCCATATAGTCGGTGATCGTGAGCATCTCCATCGAAAGATCCAGCTGCTCCGGCGAGGGCTTGCCGCGCGACATATCCAGATTCAGTCCCTCACCCGCAAGCTCCCGATAACGCTTTTGCAGCCTTTCCAGCTCCGCCTCCTGCTGCNNGCGGTCCATGGCGAAATAATCTGCCATTTTGTATCCCCCTCTTTCCGTTTTTCCGGACAAGTACAGCCCGTCCGCACAGGGCGGACAGGATGCAGCGCATCGCATCCTCCGGCCTTGCCCCACGGGTCTTTCCCCTCCCCGCGGCCAAAGCGGCAAAGCCGGCCGACACAACATCTTATTATACTATATGCATCCAAAATGTACAAGCTGAAAACCACTTTTTTCACGGATTTTCACGAATTTTTTGTNCGGATCCCGAATCAAACGGTTCGTCCGGCGCCGTTTGCCGGACGATTCGCCCCTTTTCGCGTATTGGTTCACGTTCTCATCCGCTGCCTGTGAAAAATTTTCAGCCGGGANCTGTCCTAAAAAAGCGCACCTCGAACCGGCNGCGCAGGGGCCAAAGCGGACACCTGCGCACTTGCGNCCGTCCATATNCGCATATGCCTTTTTATGTCTCTTCCAAAAAGAAGCTCAAAGAATCCGCGACCTGCGCAAAAATACCCGCCGCATCGTCNCTGCCGTGTGTGCCGCTGTCCAGCAGCACCACGATCGTATAGACGGGCTCGTCCGCAGGATAAAACCCCGCAAACCACGCGTCCATNATTTCTTCGCCCGCCTCATCATAGCGTCCGGTCTGGGCCGTACCGGTCTTTCCGCCCGCACCGCCCACACGCGGGGCAGCCTTTTGGCCAAGCCCTTCTTCTACAACGCCGACGAGCATCTGGCGCACCGTCTGCGCAGTTTGGNGCGAAAACACCTGGCGCTGCACCGGCCGGTACAGGCTCTGTGAGACAGTCTGCTCGTATTCATTCACGATTCCCTCTACGAACGACGGCTCAAGATACCGCCCCTCGCCCGCAAACAGGTTCATCATGGCCGCCACCTGAACAGGCGTGGCCGTCAGCGCGCCCTGCCCAAAGCTGACCGACGCAAGCTGTCCGCGGTCGGTAAGCTGCCCGGTGCTTGGCAAATTGCCGGACACCGTGCGCATACCGGCCGCCACCTGCTGGCTCTGGCCAAAGCCGGCGGCCTCGGCGGCTTCGTGCACTGTCTGCGCCCCCAGCTGCAGCCCCAGCCAGACAAAATAGCAGTTGCAGCTTTGCGAAAGCGCCGTGCGCATATCCACCGTTCCGTGGCCTCTGCCATANGCGCAGCGGTAAATATGTCCCCCCACCTCGATGGCGCCGACGCATTCGTAGGTTTCCTCCTCGGAAATGCCCTGTTCCAGCGCGGCNGCCGCCAATAAGGGCTTGAACACGGATCCCACGTTATAGGCGTTGACCGTNCGGTTTACCAGCGAGGTATCCTGCCGGGCAATGCTGGCCGCAACGTTTTCCGGGTCGTATAAGGGCAGGCTCACNCTCGCGCGAATGCGGCCGGTGGCTGTCTCCATCACAAGAATGCAGCCTTTGTCTATCATCTCCATCCCGATGGCTTCACACGTGCGCTGGATGCGGGAATCGAGCGTCAGCATCACGCCCGCACCCGTGCCGGAAATGTCCGCTGCGCGCGGCGCGTCCGATTCGATCCAGTTTCCATAGGCATTCATGGAGCAGACGATCTGCTTTTGNGTAGATCCGCCCGAGAGCAGATCATCATAGGCATATTCCACACCCGAAACACCGTGTCCTGTATNGTCCAGATACCCGATCANATGCTGGGCGATCGGCATCGGCTGATAACGCTCCGGCGCGTAGAACAGGTATTGGGCGCGGGAGGCNGCCTCCCCCGTAACGGGCATCAGAAACGGCATCCCGCGCTGGATGCTCTCGTAAAAGCTGGCCCGCAGCGAAGCGGGGATCGCCTCAAACAGCGTGTGGTAGCTTGCGCGCCCCGGNTCGATAAACGCATACTGCCGCATGGCCGTGCCGGTGAGCTGATTGAAATTGCAATCAAAAATATTGCCCCGCCCCTCGCTCAGCACAACGCTGACGCCGCTCTGGCGCGCCGCCGCAANCGCATAATCCTGATTGGAAGATACCAGCGCCAGCGACGCCGTCACAAGTGTAAAGGCCAGAATGCAAATACATGCCAGCGCGATCAGCCGGTTTTCCATATGCACACACTCCTCATGGTTTTGTCAAACATAGTGTGTGCGGGTTTTGGGCAAATAAACGCAGGATCTTCAGATCTGTGCTGCACAAATCAGATGGAGCTTTTGGATGTTTGTCGCTGGTGTCCGNTCCGGACACATACGGCGAAACTTCCGTTCAGCTGTGCCGGTGCGCCTCTCCCCAATCGCACATTTGATCAAGAATGGGNATCAGCGATTTTCCGCGCTCTGTCAGGCTGTATTCCACCTTCGGCGGGATCTGCGGATATTCCTCCCGATGGATGAGCGCATCCGCCTCCAATTCCTTCAGCGTGGCGCTGAGCGTTTTATAGGAAATGCTTCCGATAAACTTTTTCATCTCGTTGAAGCGCACAACGCCGAACCATGCCAGCGTATAGAGAATCAGCATCTTGTACTTGCCCTGGATGAGGGACATCGTATAATGAAAGCCGGTGTCCTCTAACTTCGCATTCTGAATGCAATCGATTGTCATGTTTTCACTTTCCTTTTGGTAAGTATCAGGTCAAAAAGTTAGTATCGCACTTTGATGTGCGTACTTGTTATTTGTTTCATTTGCCATATAATTATAGTACAAGACGGGATGAAATTCAATCCCATATCCCAATAAAAAATGGAGGATAACAGAATGAGCAAGAAAATTGTCGTGATCACCGGCAGTCCCCGCAAAAACGGGAACAGCTTTGCAATGACCGACGCGTTTATCAAAGCGGCCGAGGCAAAGGGACATACCGTNACGCGGTTCGACGCCGCCATGAAAAAAATCGGCGGATGCCGGGCGTGCGAGACCTGCTATTCCACGGGAAANGCCTGCACCTTTGACGATGATTTCAACACACTCGCCCCGGCCATTTTNGAGGCCGACGCACTTGTGTTCACGATGCCGGTTTACTGGTATTCCATCCCGGCCCAAATCAAAGGCGTNATCGACCGCATTTTCTCCCTTGTGGTCGGCGGCAAGGATATCGCCGGCAAGGAATGCGCGCTCATCACCTGCTGCGAAGAAGATGATATGACTGTGATGGACGGCGTTCGCATTCCGATGGAGCGGATGTGCGCCCTGAATAAGTGGAAGATGGTGGGCGAAGTGCTGGTTCCGGGCGTTTTGAACGTGGGCGACATCGAGAAAACCGACGGCTGCCAGAAAGCGGCTNCTTTGGCCGACGCAATTTAAAGCAAACCGTTTCAGACAGTTTCGAAAAAAGAAAACCGGCTGCTGCACAAAGGAGAATTTCCTCCGTGCAGCAGCCNTTTTCATTGTGTTTGGTTTCCCGGCGTTCTGTTTTTGCGCGTCCGGCTTTNGGGCGTTCGGCCCCTGCGTGCCGGGCGTTCGGGCGCGTTTTTTCAAAGAAACCTCTGCATCAATTTCCGGGCGCATCCCGGCGGTACAATTTAACACGTTGACTGCATCAAAGCTTCCCAAAAGATTCAGTGATATTCCGTCACGATCCCGGTCTCCAAAACCGTTTTCCCTTTTTCCACGCGGTACCGGATGGCCGGNATCTCGGTGTTGCGATAGAGCACGTTTGTGTTGGGGTCTGCGCCCACCACACAGCCCTCGCCGCTGCCGCGCACGGTACAACGGCAGCCGGCGCCCTGCACCGAGGCAGTGTTCTCCCCTGTTTTTTGTTCAAAATCCGGGGTGAATTTTGGAATCGAAAAGCCGCAGTCATAGGCCGTGCACGCGTAAGCACTCTCAATCTCGTGGCGGCGCAGATGGCCGGTTTCCGTCGGTGTGACCGTCGTGCGCACGCGGATGCCCGGGAATGGGCTCCAGATGCTGACAACGCAGTCCGGGCGCACNTCCCATTCCAGACTGTACTCCCGCACAAACACATAATCCGTACCNTCTAATACAAACGCCANCATGCTGTCGGGGCTGTTCTCATGCAGTACGATCTGGCTGCGCGCGCAGGAGAAGCCCAGCCTTGTGGAATAGGCAAACTTCGAATATTTCTCCGGCACATGTCCGTGTCCGTACTGTTCGCACACACCCGCGGGATACGCAATGGTATCGCCTTCCCGGCGCTGGACCAGCATATCCGCACGCTTCAGCGGCCGGATCGCGTCCAGCACGGGCAGCGGTGCGGCCTCAGCCTGCCAGAACGGATGATCGTCTGCCAGAGCGAGCAGCAGAAAGATTTTCATGCCCCAGTAAGGGCTGCCCGGCGCATTGTAGCGCTCGGCCATGATCAGGTTCGGGTACGCATAGCCGACGGTAAGCACGCCGTCCCGGTCGAAAATATCCTGCCGCAGCCAATAATTCAAATGGCGTGCAACGATNCCCTTTACCACCGGCGCGTCAAATGTCTTTACGCCCGCAAACAGGCAGGCCGGCCAGAATGCCGCCTGCCCGAAGCGGTAGGCCAGCGAGCGGCCGTAGTGCAGCGCAGCGCCGTCGTCCGCAAACCAATAAATAAAATCTTCGGCAAACCGCGCCGCCCGTTCCCGGTAGCGCGCGGCGCGAACGGGATCCTCCCCGTCCATCACCCGCGCGTAAAGCAAACCGTAATAGTGGAGCGCAAAAGAAATATAATAATCCTTCTGGCCGGACGCGCCGTCCCGATACCATCCGCCGCCNATATAATAGCTCTCCACACACGCAAGGCTCTCCTCCAGCTTTTCTGCGCTGTAGGGCATCCCGCAGCGCTTGAGCGCCAGGTTGACGAGTACCCGGAAAAACTGCCAGTTGCAGTTTGGAATGATGTACTCGTTGATCGCGTACAGCCAGCGCGCCAGATTTTCTTTTGCGCGCGGTTCGAGCGGGTCCCACAGTACCTTTGGCGTCAGCAGGAGNCCGCATGCGATGGCGGCCATTTCCACAAAGCGCTGATCGTAATCGGCAAAGCCGCCCCAGTATTCCGGATGGTCGGGGTCTGTTCCGTTCGCAAGCCCACGGCGGTAGATCGCCTCGAACTGTGCATCATGGCCGCCGCCCATCCAGAACGGCACCAGCGCCCACAGCGGACGGGAAAACGCCTCCATTTCAATGGCGTCGTTTGAATACGTCACGCCTGCGCCGCCAATCCGCAGCCGTGCGCCGCCTGCGCTGTACAAGGGCTTCAATGGGTCGAGCAATGTGTGCATCAGCGTGCGGAACTCCTCTTTTGTGTGCAGTTCCATAANGTCTCCTTTTTACCAATACAGCTTCCAGTCTTTGGTGTAGCGCGTCAGGGCTTCCATATAGAAATAGTCGCCCCACGAAACNCACTCGTCCACGCCTTCCGGCGTACAGGTGTTGTACGGGCTTTTCTTGCTGTACGTTCCGTGCCGCACCAGCCCGATGCCCACCGGCCCGTTTTGCACGGCGTAGCCGTCCGCAACGCTCTTCAGCATCTGCCCGGCCAGCGANCGCCATTCGTTTGCCTCCTTCTCCGGCACGTATTTTGCCGCCTCCAGCAGACCGCAGGCCACGATGGACGCACTGGAGGAATCACGCGGCTCGCCCGCGCCGTTCTCGTCGCCAAACGTCATATCCCAATACGGCACCAGATCCGAGGGCAGNCGTTCCAGATAATAGGCAAGCACGCGGCGGAACGCNTCCAGATATTCCGGGTTTTTGGTATAGCGGTAGCTGAGCGCCGTTCCGTAAACGCCCCACGCCTGCCCGCGCGCCCAACAGGAATCGTCCTTGTAGCCCTGGCAGGTGGCGCCGCGCACCGGCCCGCCCGTAACGGGATCCATAAAAAACGTGTGGTAGGTGCTGCCGTCCGGCCGGATGGAATGCGCAAGGCAGGTGGTTACATGGCGGTGCGCAATGTCCGCAAAGCCGGCCTCACCCGTTTCCTCNGCCGCCCAGTACAGCAGCGGCACATTCAAAAGGCAATCGATGATATACCGGTAATTATCGGCGACGCCCATCGCGCCCCAGGCCTGGATGAACTGCCCNTTTTCCTGAAAGCGCGTGCAAAGCTGGCGCGCCGCTAAAATGGCCGCCCTGCGCCCCGCCTCGCTGCCCGTCAGCTTGTAGGCCGCCACGCAGGAGGGCGAATAGAGAAAGCCCATATCGTGGTGATCGACCTCGACCTTGTTTTCGATNCGCGCAAGAAAGCTTTCCACCAGNGTGAGCGCCGCAGAGCGAAACGCCTCATCTCCGGTGTGCTCGTAGCCGAGCCAGACCTCGCCCGGCCAGAAACCGCAGGTCCANTGNTTGTTTTCACAGGCGGGATAGATATCGTTCACACTGGAATGATTCTGGCACTGGTGCGTAAACACCGGCAGATTCTGCCGCACAATGGCGACCGCCGTATCCAGCGCCTTTTCCGCCTCGCCTGTCGTCAGCACAGGCATTTGAAATGTTTTCATGTCCTTTTCCCCCCAAAAAATAAGTTTTGATCGCCGCATACCGGCGGCCGAACACCGACAGCCGATGTGCAAAAGGATCGGAATNCCGTGCCGCATCTCGAGCGAAGCGACCCTGTCATNNTGCCGGGCGGCAACCGAAAAACGGGGACGGGCCTGCGCCCGCCCCCATGGAACCATGTTTTTACAAAGAAACTAAAACATTCGGAAAATCAGCCCTTCAGGCCCGATGTCGCAACGCCCTGCACAAAGTATTTCTGCAGCGACAAAAATACGATGAGCACAGGGANCAGGCTGACGACNCTGGCCGCCATNATCAGGTTGTAATCGCTGGAATACTGNGTGATGAACATGCGNANGCCCAGCTGGATGGTCTTGAGCTTGGTGTCGGTCAGATAGATGAGCGGCCCAAGGAAGTCGTTCCACGTTGTGACGAACGTGAAGATGACAAGCGTCGACATGGCCGGCTTCGACAGCGGCAGCATGATGCGCCACCAGATGCCGTATTCCGAAAGGCCGTCGATGCGGGCGGCCTCGCACAGCTCGTCGGGAATGCCCTCGTAGAACTGACGCATCAGGAACACGCCGAACGCGCTGAACGCCTGCAGGCAGATGATCGCAAGGTGCGTGTTGTTCAAATGGAACGAGCGCATCATCATNAACTGCGGCACCATGTATGCCTGCCAGGGCACNGCGATNGTGCCGATATAGCCNAGNAACAGNGCNTCGCGCCCCTTGAAGTGCAGCTTTGCAAACGCATACGCGGCAAAGCTGGANGTNAACAGCTGCAGCAGCGTTACAATGATGGTCAGNTTAAAGGTGTTCAGGGTGAANGTACCCAGCGGNATCTTCTGCCAGATNGTTTCATAGTTNACCCANTGCGGATCGGNCGGGATCCACTGCATCGGGAACGTGAANACNTCNTTATTCAGCTTCANNGANGCCGACAGCATCCATACAAACGGTACCAGCATCGTGAATGCAACNATGATCAACACNAGATAAATGATGACTTTTCCGATCACGGAATCTTTTTTTGCTCCTGCCACGATACCNNCCTCCTTATGAATACTTCTTTTCGCCGCGGAANTGGATCANCGTGACNATNAGNACCATCAGGAACAGCACCATCGAGATCGCGCTGGCATAGCCNTATTCCGGCGTGCCCACAAAGGCTTCNTTGTAGATCTGGTANACAAGCACCAGCGTACTGGTACCCGGNCCGCCCTGCGTGATCATGTATACCTCATTNTACACCTTGAACGACGAGATGACAACCATGATCGTGACAAANAANGTGGTGGGCGAGATCTGNGGCAGCGTGACATTGCGGAANTGCTGCCATTTGTTTGCGCCGTCCAGGCTGGCNGCCTCGTACAGCTCGGGNTTCACACCCTGCAGNCCCGCAAGNAAGATCACCATGTAGTAGCCCATGTTTTTCCACACNCTGAACAGGATNACCGTCAGCATCGCGGTATCNTTGCCGGCCGCCCATTTNGGCAGGTTTTCCACNCCAAGGGAAGCAAGNATCTGGTTCACCGGGCCCATNGANGGGTTNAACAGGAAGTTCCACACNGCGGCCACAGCCACAAGGCTNGCGACATACGGGAAAAAGCTGACGGTGCGGAAGAAATTGCGNCCGAAGATCTTGCTGTTCATCAGCANGGCCAGCGCAAGGCTGCACACGATGGTGAGCGGCACATTGCACAGCACATATACAATGGTATGCCAAAACGCCTGAATGAAGTTTTTATCCGAAAACAGGCGTACAAAGTTTTGAAAACCGACAAATTTCATTTCNTTTACGCCGTCCCACTGCATAAAGGCGAGCACGAAGGCATAAACGACNGGAATCAAAGTGAAAACCGCAAATCCAATAAAGTTCGGCGCGATAAAGCTGTATGCGATGAGCGTTTCACGCGCCTGCTTGCTGAGCAGGCTCTTTTTCGGCTTTGCCGATGCCGTTTGACTCATAAGCTGTATCCTCCTTTTTTGATAAAAGATTCCCCCCTGGGAAGCCCTGAATCAATTCCCGTGAATCGATCCCCGAAAGAAAAGAGGGACGAGCCCGAAGGCCCGCCCCTCCGATGGGCTTGCTGAAAAAATCCGATTCGGGAAGATCAGCCGTTCAAAACAGCCTGAACGTTCTCGGTCATTTCGGCAAGGCCTTCCTCCAGCGTGACGTTATCCGTCATGATGTTGTCATGCGCATTGTTCAGCGCGGTCTCGATGTCGGCGGATTTCTCATGCAGCGGCATCTCGAGGTAGGTCTGCACAACGTTCAGCGCTTCCTTGCTGTTCTCGTCCTGGGGGAAGCCGTCCAGCTCGGCGATGGCGGCCATCGTCTCGCTCGTCTTGATCGCGGGGATCGTACCGGTGGAAGAGATCACCTTCTGGCCCTCCTCGCCGCAGACAAAGTTGATGAAATCAGCAGCAGCCTGCTTGTTGGAAGACTTGGAGTTGATGCCCAGCGTGGTAATCGTGCCCAGCGTGGTGCCGGCCGGCACTCCGTCCGGATGCGGATACTTCACGATGCCCCACTCGGTGGCGAGGGAATCGCCGCTCTTCACCATTTCGATTTGGGTGGCGATGAACCAGCTGCCCATGTTCATCATNGCAACCTGATTGTTGTAGAAGACGCCGGAATAGTGCGTGCTGGAGGTTTTCAGCATGGCGTAATCCATGCAGATACCGTCCTGCTGCTGCGCAAGGATCCGCTCGTAGTAGGGCTTCAGGAAGTCATACTCGCCGTCCACGATGGTGTTTTTGCCGTCGAGGATGCCGAACAGCTGCACGGCGCTGCGCCAGGTGTGATAATGGCAGCCATAAACCTTCTCGGANCCGGAGCCGCTGGTCATCTGGCGCGCCAGCGCGTCATACTCNTCCAGCGTCATATCGTTGGTGGGATAATCCACATTCGCGGCGTCAAACAGGGCTTTGTTGTAGAAAACAACCCAGAAGTCGGAGCGGAACGGCAGCGCATAATACTTGCCGTCCAGGGTGATCTGCTCCACGGTGCCGCCATACAGGCTGGTATCGGTGGTGCTGTAATCGTTCAGCGGCTCCAGCATGCCAAGGTTCACAAGGTTGGCATAGCCAGGGATGTCCTTCACGGTGATAATGTCCAGATCGTCCGCGCCGCCGGAAAGCTGGGTGGCCAGAACCGTCTGGTAATCGGTGGAGCCCAGATCGACCATCTCGATGGTCACATTGGGAGCGATCTCCTTGTAGGCGTCGAGCAGCGGCTGATAGTAAGCCGTCGCGTCGATATCCCACAGGGCCCATTTCAGCGTGACGGGCTCGTCGGCGGGCGTGTCGTCCGCAGCGGGCGCAGGCGTGCTGTTATCGGCGGGCGCCGGATCGGCAGCAGGCGTGCTGGACGAGTTGTTCGAGCAGCCGGCCAGCAGCGTCAGCGCCATCGCCAGTGCAAGAACCAGGCAAAGCAATTTTTTCATCGTTCTTCCTCCTGAATAAAATATGTTTTCGAAGGATCTCTCCTTCGGACTACAATTTTAGTTTAACTGGTATAGCGCTGTTTCGGAATGGAATAATTTATGGGAAAACTGCTTTTTTNCACGTTTCAAACATTCCGCAAAATAAAAACCTGCAAATTTTCTCGAAAACCTGTATTTTTTCTTTTGTTCCGATCCTTTTTCGGATAGATACTTGAAAAACCCTATCCATTTCCGATACAATAGAGAAAACCGGATCATGATGCTTTTTCATGATACAGGGCGAAACCCTTCGAACCGGGTGCGCACTGCCCGGAAGAAATGAACAGGAAGGCGGCAGATCAGTGCTTTTAAAAAAACATCGTTCCGGCATTCGCCTGCGCATTACGGGCATCTCGGTGCTGTTCACGCTGCTGCTCAGCATCGCATTTGCCAGCGCAAGCTTTTTTCTGTTCCGGCGCTATGCGCGCGGGAGCATCCTGCGTTCCGCCGAATTCGATCTGCGTCTGGTNGCAAATCTGATCGAGCAGGATTTGGTCGATCTGAGCGGCCTTGCAAGCCGGCAGGCGCTCGATTCGCAGACGGTACATTATCTGCAAAGTGATGGCCCGGCCATATGGCAAGCTCTTTCCCTTCACAGCAATATGATGGAATCAGCAAACGAGTGCCGCGCCCATTCGTACCTCCAGCGCTTTATTGTAACAGACAAAAATGGCGAAAAAATCGTACACGCTTCCAACCTCACAAGCTCCGTCCCGCTCAGTACATATAATATCGGGCAGCTGCCCGGAATCGACAGCGCACAGCGCAGTGTCTGGCATGCTGTTTTTCGCGATCCCCTGCTGCCGAACACCGCGCCGGACAGCCTGTTGGCGGTTTATCCGGTATACCGCACCCGTTCACAGGAGCAAATTGGCATTGTATATCTCACCGCCTCCGTACGGCTTTTGACCGACCGGCTCTCCGGCTATGCAGGCGAGGATGCCGGCGAAGTTTATCTGCGCACGGGTGAGGGGCTTTGGCGGATGGAAAACGATCAATTTCTTCCGGCCTCGCTCGAGATCGTCAGTTCGGAAAATGATCCCATCGCAACACAGGCCCGTTCCACGGTGATCCAAAATATACGCACCGCCGACGGTAAAGCCTATGTCCTTGTCACCTGCCCCATCGGCAATTTCGGCATTTCCCTGACGCATCAGATTGCTTCTTCCGCAATTTTCGCGCAGGATACCACGCTCGGCCTCTTTCTCTTCGGCGTTGTTTTTCTGGTTTCCTGCATGGGCATTCTTTTATTCCTCTATCTGAACCGTTTGATCGTCGCGCCCGTGGCAAAGCTGCGCGAACGGTTCGAACGCATTGCCGCCGGCGATTTTACAGCCGACCCCTCCATCGAATGGCCGAATGAATTGGGCGACGTGGGGCGCGGCGTCAATCAGCTCTCGCAGGATGTCAAAGATCTGATGGAGCGGCGTGTCGCGGATGAGCAGGAGCGACAGAGCCTCGAATATAAGATGCTGCAAAACCAGGTGAACCCACACTTTATTTATAATACCCTCAATTCCATCAAATGGATGGCCACGCTTCAGGGGGCATCGGGCATCGCGGAAATGACAACTGCCTTTGCGCGCCTGCTCAAAAGCGTCTCGAAAGGAAACCGGCCGCTGCATACCCTGCGCGAGGAATTCGCACTGCTGAACGATTATTGCACCATCCAGCAGTACCGGTACGGCGGAGCCATTACGATCGAGATCGCCGAAATCTCCAATGAGGAGCTGTGCGAATGCATGATCCCCAGCTTCTCTTTGCAGCCGCTGGCTGAAAATGCGATCTTCCACGGCATCGAGCCGAAGGGCGGTGTAGGCAGTGTCTGGCTGCACATCCGCCAGACGGAAACGGGCGACGTTTTGATTGCCATGCAGGATGACGGCGTCGGCATGAGCCGTGAGGCCATCGGGGCTGTTTTCAGCGGCAAGGAGGAAGCGCAGACGCCCTACAGCCAGATCGGCCTGCGCAATGTGCATCGCCGCATTCAGTATGCATTCGGTCCGCAGTATGGACTTTCCATCTTCAGCGAACCGGGTGCATATACCCGCGTGGAGATCCTGATCCCCTATCGGCCTTTTGGGTCGGAAGGCAATGCGGCGCCGGAAGAAAAAAAGGAGCCTTGACATGATTAAATTGCTGATCGCCGACGATGAACCCCTGGTGCTGGTGGGCATGCAGTCCATGCTGGACTGGGCGTCCCTCGGCGTAGAGATCTGCGCCACGGCGCACAACGGCCGGCAGGCTCTGGATCTGATCGAACAGCACCACCCCGATCTCGTCATCACGGATATCAAAATGCCATTGATGAGCGGGCTGGAGCTGGCGGCCGCCTGCCACTCGAACGCCGAGGAGCTTCCCCTGTTCATTATCCTCACAAGCTTCGAGGAATTTGATTTTGTCCGCGAGGCCATGCATGTAGGCGCAATAGAATACATGGTGAAGCTGGAAATGACGCCGCAGAACCTGCGCGCTGTCGTGGAGCGCGCCATCGAGCGGATAACCAAAATGAAGGAAGCCGGAACGGCTTCCTTCGCCGGGACACCCGGCGGCGTGAGCTTGCAAAGCTTTGAAGAAAAATTTTTCGCGCGCCTGTACAATAATTTATTTGAATCCCCCGAACAATTCCGCCGTCAGGCCGAGGATCTGAAGCTTGATTTTTCCGCGCCCGCCTACGCGGTTGCGGCGTGCGAGATCGTCAGCGGCGGCGAGATGCCCACCGAACAGCAAATCACGCTGTGTGCCAGCACCGTTCAGATGGTGCGCGATACATTGGAGAAGTTTGGTTCCTGCACCGTCACCACGGTGGACATGCGCCATTTTCATGTGATGTTTCCCCTGTCCGCAGAGCACGCTGCCGACACAGCCTACCTGCCGCACCTGATGCAGCTGTGCGCGGATACGGTCCAGCGCTATTTCAGCGCCCGGCTGCACTGCGGCCTCGGCACGGCGGTCTCCGATGCCTTTTTACTGGCGGATGCCGCGCACAGCGCGCGCTGCATGCTGGCCCTCGCAGATGATGCCGTTCCCGTTGTGGACGCCGCACACAGTCCGGACACCCCGGATACGATACTCGACGTCTCACAGTTCCGCTCGGAATTGGCGCGTGCGTTTGATGAATTGGACACCGCCGCGCTGCACAGCGTGATCTCCGGCATTGTGGAGCGGCTGAAGGGCCACCCCTCCCGCCATATACAGGCCAGAGACGCAGCGTCCCTGCTTTTATACCTGACGCTGACGCTGCTGCCGGACGGGGAACAAACACTGTCCGACATTTTTTCGAATACGCCGGACGGCTACCGGTGCATCTATAAATACAACGGCACGGCACAGTATTGCCTTTGGATGGAGCAGCTGCGGGACGGATTGTGCGAAAAGCTGCGATCGGAGCAAAAAAACTATAAGCACCGCATTGTGGAATCGGTGACGCAGTACATCCGGCAAAATCTGGATCGCCGCCTTACCTTGAACGAGGTGGCCGCCGCATTCAGCCTGAGCCCCAACTACCTGAGCCAGCTCTTTGCCAAATATGCCGAACGCGGCTTTGTGGAGACCATCACAAAAGAAAAAATCGCCGCGGCAAAAAACATGCTTGCCGGCGGCGAAATGAAAATTTACGAGATCGCCGAGGGCCTTGGCTACGAGAGCGCCTTCTATTTCAGCAAGGTGTTCAAAAAAGAAACCGGCCAAAGCCCGCGCGAATATATGCAGCAGCAAATGAGGGAATGAATATGGTTGAAGAATGTCTTTCGAATCTGCCCGCCGCCCTGCAAACATTTTCCGTCTGTCCCCCGCCCGGGGTCTTTGCGGCTTTGCCGGATTTTGTGAAAGAGCGGCGGGCCCAGTGTGCGCGAACCGCCCTGGAGACCCCCATCCCGATGCTCACCGCGTCGGACTGGCTGATCTTTTTTCGCACCGGAGACCGCGCGTCGTATGAGGAACGGTACTTTGCCCGCCGGCGCCGGCTTACCGATCTTGTCTGCGGCGCGCTGGGCGGTGACGCCGAACTGTATCTGGATGCGATCGTGGATACGATCTGGGCCATCTGCGAGGAGAGCGCGTGGCAGATGCCCGCGCACAACCAATATATCCGCGATACGCCCCAGCTGACGTGGCCGGATCCGGAGCGCCCCGTCATCGATTTGTTCGCGGCGGAAACCGGCGCGCTGCTCTCGTGCACCTGCGCCGCACTGCAGCAGCGTTTGCCGGTCGATGTGGTTACGCGTGTCCGGCACGAGGTGCAAAAACGCGTTTTGACGCCCTATCAGACGGAACATTTCTGGTGGATGGGCTGCGGCAGCGATCCCATGAACAACTGGACGCCGTGGTGCACGCAGAATGTCTTGCTGTGCGTGTTCGCGCTTCCCTGTCGCGAAGCGGTGCGCCGCGCCGTCATCAGAAAAGCCGCGTATTCCCTCGATTGCTTTTTGAAGGATTACGGCACGGACGGCTGCTGCAACGAGGGCGCGCAATATTACGGCCATGCCGGGCTTTGCCTGTATGGCTGCCTCGAGCTGCTGTGCAAAGCGGCGCCCGGCACATTTGACGCGCTCTGGCAGGAGGAAAAGATCCGCAATATCGCCGCAAATATCCACTATCTGCACATTGATGGCCCTTACTATGTCAATTTTGCCGATTGCTCCCCCATTGCCGGGCGGCGCGGCGCGCGGGAATACTGCTTTGCCTGCCGCACGCAGAACCCGGCTATGGCGCGCTTTGCCGCACAGGATTGGCGCGAGAGCTTCACAGGCCCCGCCGCACAGAACGATATTGCGCGCATCAATTTGTGGTACCAGTTTTTGGAAACATATGCCGCTGCCGAAATGGCGTGCTGCGAAGCTCCGCACCCGCAGGACACGCCCGGGGATATCTTTTATCCCAGCGTGGGCGTGCTCATCGCGCGGCGCGGCGATTGGGTACTTGCGGCCAAGGCGGGAGGCAATGCCGACAGCCACAACCACAACGATACGGGCAGTGTCACGCTGTACCGCAAGGGAGAGCCGTTCCTGATTGACCTGGGCGTGGAAACGTACACCCAAAAGACATTTTCGCCCCGGCGGTACGAGATCTGGACCATGCAGAGCCAATGGCACAACCTGCCCACCTTCGACGGCGTACTGCAGCAGGACGGCGCGGAATTCTGCGCCCGCGATGTTCACACGCGCTTTTTGCCGGACACGGCGCAAATCTCCATGGAGCTGTCCGCCGCATGGCCAAAGCAGGCGCATTTAGACAGCCTGACGCGCACCGTATCCCTGACCGCCGGCGGCCTGACAATCACAGACAGCGCCCGCGGCAGCTATCAGACGGCGTTTCTCAGCCTGATGCTGCGGGAAAAGCCTCAGGTGGACGGCAGCCGCGTGACAGCCAGCGGCCTTGGCACGATTCTGCTGGAGGGTGCTTCGGGCGCAGTGGAAACGGACGTGCTGCCCATTCAGGATGCCCGCCTGCGCATCGCGTGGCCGGATACGCTGTACCGCCTGCGCATTCCCTTTTCCGATTCTCTCACCGTGCGCATTTTTTAAAGTTTTTAGGTCTTTTTGAAAGATCTTTGAATCGACCCGGACAAAACGCCTTTGGGCGAAAATATAGGAGGTTTTACGGATGCAAAGTATCAAACTGAAGGTTTTGGACGCGCAGGGGCACACGCTCCTCACCTGCCAGGAGGCGGAGGAGGTCAGCCTCGTATACACGCACGAATACTGCCCCGGCGACAAAATCATTTTGGAATGCGGCGAACCGGACTGCCTTTGTGTCGTGCAATTTGAAGATACACTCGCCCCAGCAACCATTTACGTACCCGCACGGGTTGCTGTGTACAGCATTCCCTTCGACCAAAACCGCATTGTCTTTTCGCCGAAGGCGTTTACCGGAAGCCGCCATCTGATCCGTGCACGCCTGGCACGGGCCGGCGAGATTGCCCACCGGCGCAATTTGGCGTTCAATCCTTATGATCAGCACGGCGAAAACGGCTTTTTTCCGCACACCTCGGCCAATGTGGAAACACGCGGGGAGGCGGTGTTTGCTTCCTACAACGCCGTAGACGGCATTTATCAGAATGCCTCGCACGGCGAATGGCCGTATCAAAGCTGGGGCATCAACCGCGACCCGAAGGCCGCGTGGACGCTTGATTTTGGCCGGCCTGTCACGCTGGATGAACTGCGTGTCACACTGCGCGCGGATTTCCCGCACGACAGCTGGTGGACACAGGGAACGGTCGAATTTTCCGACGGCAGCAGCGAAACGCTGCAGTTTGAAAAGACCGATGCGACACAGCGCTTTCCCATCGCAGCGCGCACCGTCACAAAGCTTACGCTGCACAGTTTGATCAAAGCGGACGATCCCTCCCCGTTCCCCGCGCTTTCACAGTTTGAAGCATGGGGCCGCGAGGCGGACGCGGGCGACAAAGGCTAAAAAATCATTATAAAAAACTCCACACAGAGAGAACCGGATGCAGCGGTCCGGTTCTTTTCCATGTGGAGCTTCGCTTTTGCATCGATCTATATATCTTTATATTGATATCGCAGATCCCCGTATCAGTGCATACCAATGCCTGGCAGGCTTTTGGCGCTCATACTGCAAGGGGCATCCTGCCGCGAATATGTTTTGTGCAGGCAGACGGGATATACGCTTTTACCGCCAAAGCACAGACAAGGTTTTATGTACAAATGCACAGGCCAAAATGATGCTGTAGCCGCCCAGTGTACAAACATAGAGCTTTTTGATCTTGGCGCTTTTGATTTTACCCGCAAAAAACATGATCAGAAGCCCGGTGATGGCCACAGCGCCAATATCGGCAAATGCAATAATAGATTGCGGTGGAAAACCGGAAAAGATCGGATCCGTCCACCGGCTGACAGGCAGCGCCACCAAATGCACGGCCGGAACGATCAAAATCGGCGTTGTACTCAAAGCATAGTCGCCGTGTCCTGTACGCACATATAACGCGATCATACAAAGCGAAATGGCAAGAATTGCAACACATTCTGTGATCACATCGTTCCCTCCCCTTATCCGGCGTCCCCATCGCCGCAAACGGCACACAAGGTTATTATTCCGCGAAGCCGCCGCAGACGGTTTAAAATCATTATACTGCAAATCCAATCTCCCGTCCACCTCTTCCCAGAAAAAAAGCAAGAAAACCTTTCAAATTTTTTTCATTCAGGGCTTGACATTCGACAAAGGATTTGCTATTATAATAAAGCACTCAGGCGGTATATGCCCGCCGCGGGTGTCACCTGTGGGGGTGTAGCTCACTTGGGAGAGCGCTTGAATGGCATTCAAGAGGTAAGGGGTTCGATCCCCCTCATCTCCACCACCTGAAAAACCGCTTGATTTAGCCGTTTGTCGGCTGTCGGGCGGTTTTTCTTTTTGCCCTGCTGCCGTGGAAGTGTCAACAAAAGTGTCAACAATTTTTCGATTTTTTCTGGAGCGTCAGGATGCGCACTCCGCAGACAGCACATCTTTTGAAATTTTTCCGGTCTCCAGCGTGGCGGACAGTACATTGGATGCGGCGCGCAGACTCTCCGCATTTGTGCCCGCGTAAAAGCGAAGTGTCGTTTCCGGGTCTTCATGTCCAAGGAACATTTGCACCATCTTCACGCTTGCTCCACTCTCCAGCATCAGCGAGCCGCAGGTGTGCCGCAAATCATGTGGGCTGCAATCCGGCAGCCCGTTTTGCTTCATAAAGCGTTTGACTTTGCTTGTGATGTTGGTCGGAAATTGCGGCGTATAGGCATCCGTGTTGCTGCTGAACACAAAGGCATTGTCCGGCATCCGTTCCACACCGTACAAATTTACCTGTTCCTTATGCCACTGGTGCAGAATCGCGGCGACTGGTTTCGGCATGGGAAGCGTACGAATACCATTTTCCGTTTTGGGTTCGCCGACGTAAATGCCTTTTTTCGGGGTATAGGTGACGTTGCGCCGGATGCTCAGAGTGCAATGTTCAAAATCAACGTCTTGCCATTGCAGGCCGCACACTTCACCGCGCCGCAGCCCAAGGTAAAGCAAAATCAGCATGATTGCCTGCCAGCGTGTAGGCTGTCTTGCAATAGCAGACAGAAATGCGTTCGCATCTGCTGGTGACAGGTAGTCAACATTCTTGTGCGGCAGCTTTGGCGCTGAAACACCGCGCGTGGGATTTTTGGCAATCAACTCATGGTTTTCAGCGAATGTCAAGCAAATGCGCAAAAAGTTGAAATGATGCTTGACGGTGCTTGCGCTCAATGCATTGCCATTAGCTTGTTGTTGCCTGCGCAGCCATGCGATAAACTGTTCCACGTCTGCTTTGCCGATTGAAGACAGCTTTTTACTGCCAAAAAACTCGTTGCACCTTGGAAGCATATTCCGATAAAATGTAACGGTGCTGGGCTTCAGGTTGCCACTCTCTACATGCAGAGGCCAAAAAACCTGATTGATAAATTCCCGAAACAACATATTTGGGTTTAGCGCAGGTGCTTGTTTTTGCTCTTTTCCCATGCATCAGCCCGTGCCTGCATCTCTTTCAATTCTTTGGCCGGTGTCATACCAAGCGGCAAAACTGTCTGCGTTGTCCAACGCTGCTTGCCATCGGCATCACGGCCAAGGCAGGCCCGCCAGCGGTATGAAATGATTTCCCCTTGTTTATTGCGGTTAATGCGAACAGAGGCCATTTTGTACACCCCCGTTCTGTTTTTTATTGAATCCTCTCCTGTCAAATGTATTCCGATTCAAGATAATCACTCCTTGTTGTGTCGGGGTGATTGCGCAAGAATACGGTTTTTCGGTTTCTTATAGTATCGTATATTTTGCCGCGAATTGCAATAGGTTTTGCAAAAAACACCCTTGTGATTATCAAGTGTACTTGTTTTTCGGACAAAGAAAACGGCTCTTTTGTGCGTCTGCCAGAAATGGCGGGCGCTTTTATTGTATGAAGAAAACCACTCGCTGGGCGAGTGGTTCAAAAGAAGCCTAATGGTTATGATGTAGACAGAAAAACTCCCTTTGCTATAATGGAAGTGCGGTCTGCCAACTGCACAGAAAAGCAAAGGGAGGTCATTACAGTGAATGACATAAATAG
Source organism: Subdoligranulum sp. (assembly GCA_014799685.1). Classification (GTDB taxonomy): domain Bacteria; phylum Bacillota; class Clostridia; order Oscillospirales; family Ruminococcaceae; genus Ruthenibacterium. The sequence continues at coordinate 233,516 of JAAVHN010000026.1, forward strand.
TTTATCGCATACGAAATGGAATTGCAAGTACCACATAGTGTTTGCGCCGAAATATCGCAGGAAGGTGTTCTACGGAGAGAAACGCCGGGAAATAGGAGAAATCTTGAGAACGCTGTGCAATTGGAAAAAGGTAAAGATTATCGAAGCAGAAGTGTGCCCGGATCATGTACATATGCTTTTGGAAATCCCGCCCAAGGTGGCGATATCGAGTTTCATGGGATACCTGAAGGGGAAAAGCAGTCTGATGATCTATGACATCCTTGCGTCCTGTCCGTGCCGCCTTGATTGCCGCCCCAAAAGCTCTAAAGTCGTATTGTGGTACTGGTCTTTTTGCCATAATTATTCACCCTATTACATTTTACTGTTCACCTTTCTTCTTGGATAAGCTTACATAGTTCCCTTGATTAGCTTGAATAATTCCTAAAGTTTATTACAGGAACCTTGATTTCATTCGGCTAACCGTATATAATTATACTGATAGAGCTTAGAGAAAAGGAGAATGAAAATGTTAGAGTTTATTTCTGCCCCGGAAGCAGCGAAGAAATGGGGCATTTCAGAAAGACGAGTACAGAAGCTATGCGAAGAAAACCGCATACCCGGCGTGGCAAAATTTAGCCGTATGTGGCTGATACCAAAGGACGCGGAAAAACCTTATGACGGACGATTAAGAAATAAGAAAAACAACAAATTGCAGGAGGAAAATATTTCATGAATGAGTATAGGATAATGATTGTTGATGATGAACCGGATATTTTAAGCTTGCTTGAAAAGGCACTTAACATAGAGGGCTTCTATAATATCATTAGAACTGATAATGGGATTTCCGCTATTAACATTTGTAAGCAGAACCAGCCGGACATCATTATTTTAGATATTATGCTTCCGGGAATTGATGGGTATGAAGTATGTAAGCAGATCAGACAGTTTTCCCATTGTCCTATTCTGTTCCTATCGTCAAAAAATGATGAACTGGATAAATTGCTTGGCTTGGCAGTAGGCGGTGACGATTATGTAACAAAGCCTTTTAGTCCCAAAGAGGTAGCATACAGAGTAAAGGCACAGTTGCGACGGGCAGAATATAAGAATACTCCAACAAAAAATCAGTCTATGAAAATAGGACAGTTGATGGTTGATACGCAAGGATGCCGGGTGACGAAAGGTGAAAAAGAAATTGAATTAACTGCCCGTGAGTTTGAAATTTTGAATTATATGGCAGAAAATATAGGACGTGTTATCAGCAGGGAACGTCTGTATGAAACTATTTGGGGTGAAGATAGTTTTGGATGTGACAATACAATCATGGTGCATATCCGGCATTTGCGTGAAAAGATAGAGGACAATCCTGCTATCCCCGAATATATTATAACAATGAAAGGTTTAGGCTATAAACTGGTGAATCCTTATGAAAAGTAAAAATAAATTCAATCCGTTCTTATGTTCATTTGCTGTTTTTTTCATTTTTGTTTTGATGATGGCAGCTATTACAATCGGTCTATTTTATTATATATTTTCTATTCCAGAGCCAGAGGGATTGAGTATTGCTTCATGGGCACAGATGTTTACAGATAATTTTTCTGTATGGATGGATTACAAAGATGGAAATTTGAAAGTGGAAAAAATAGGGCTTGACCGTTTGGATGAATATGGATTATGGATTCAGGTAATTGATGAATCCGGGCATGAGATTTTTTCTTATAACAAGCCGGAAAGTTATCCCACAAGCTACCCCGCTTCTACGCTGCTTGCTTTTGGTACAAGTGCTTATGAGAATGAAAATACTGTTTTTGTAAGCTGTTTAGAAGATTCAACAGAAACTTGCAGTTATATCATAGGTTTTCCCTATGCAATAGGAAAATATATGCTGTATTATAATGGTGAAAGATTTACCCGGCTACTGCCTGTTGTGAAAAAAATCGTTCTTTCAGCCTTATTCGTCTTTGCTGCTTTGGTTTTCGGATATGTTTGTTGGATTTCAAGAAAATTATCAAATATTACAAGAGGTATCCGAAATGTATTGCTACGCGCCTATATTCCATTAAAAGAGAAAGGCATGTTCCGTGATATTTACGCAGCACTAAATAAAATGGATATGGAAATCAAACAAAGCGACAAGATAAAAGAAGAAACGGAAAATGTACGCACAGACTGGATTACAAATATTACCCATGATTTGAAAACTCCACTTTCCCCAATAAAAGGTTATGCGGAACTGCTTGCTGATAATCAAATAGCTGGAACGGAAACAGCACAGGAATATGGAAAGATAATTTTAAGAAATGTTTCCCATGTGGAAAAACTGTTAAATGATTTGAAACTGACATATCAGATTGATTCTGGCGCAGTGCCCTATAATCCGCAGGATGTATTCATCTCAAAGTATATCAAAGAAATAGTGATTGATATTATAAATGACCCTCTATTTTCTAACCGCGATATAGAGTTTGAGAGTGACAGACAAGAACTTATTGTTTCCCTTGATCCTGATTTATTCCGGCGTGCAATTCAAAATATTATCATTAACGCCCTGATACATAATCCGTCCGACACAAAAGTAAAAATATCTGTTGGTAAAAGTGCGGCAAATGTTGTTTTCATTTCCATTCGTGATAGTGGGAGTGGGATGGATGAAGCAGAGCAAGCCAAATTATTCAACCGATATTATAGAGGAACAAATACCAAAGAGAAGCCGGAGGGAAGTGGTCTTGGACTTGCTATTGCAAAACAGATTGTAGTGCTTCATGGTGGAAATATCAGCGTCAAGAGCAGTCCAGATATCGGAACAGAATTTGTTATTACTTTTAATTCCCAAACTTAAGGTCAACTTAAGATATAGAAAAGCCACACCTAAGATAGATGGTTTATGCTTACAGCATAGACCATTTATTTTTTGTGTCTAAATAAAATGATTAGGAGGATTCCTATGGAACTGCAATTACAACACTTATGCAAGCAGTATGGGAAGAAACGTGCTGTTAATGACGTGACTGCTACCCTCTCTCCGGGGGTGTATGGCTTATTGGGGGCAAACGGAGCTGGCAAGTCAACTTTAATGCGGATGATTTGCGGTGTTCTAAAGCCAACTTCCGGCTATATCCGGCTGAATGGAAAAACAATAGAGGATTTGGGAGAACGCTATTATGCCCAGTTGGGTTATATGCCGCAGGATTTTGGCTTTTACCCTGACTTTACTGCAAGGGAGTTTATGCAGTACATGGCGGCGGTAAAAGGAATTGATAAAAGAAAAGTAAAATCCCGCACAGAGGAACTTTTACACATGGTAAACCTGACAGAAGTAGCGGATAAAAAAGTCCAGTCATATTCCGGTGGTATGAAGCAGCGTTTAGGAATTGCACAGGCTGAACTAAATAACCCATCTATCCTGATATTGGATGAACCTACCGCAGGACTTGATCCAAAAGAACGTGTACGTTTCCGTAACCTTATTTCAGATTTTGCAAAAGAGAAAATAGTCATTTTGTCTACTCATATTGTTTCAGACGTTTCCTACATTGCGGATACTATTCTGATGATGAAACAAGGACAGTTTTTGCTGCAGGAGCCTATGGATACGGTAACAGACAGTATTCGTGGCAAAGTGTGGGAGTTTTTAGCCGATAATCGGAAAGCTGTAGAATACAGCAGGACATTTTCTGTTGTTAATCTGCACCACGAAAACAATATGGTGCGTTTGCGGATTGTTGCTGAAACTGCACCCACGGCAGACGCATATACTGTTGAACCGAGTTTGGAGGATTTGTTTTTGTATCATTTTGGTGAAGATACACAATTTGAAAGGGGCGAAACAGATGAAAACATTGATTAAGTATGAGTTTTTAAAAATCCTGCGTAAAAAATCAACGCTTATTGTAATGGCGGTAAGCCTTTTGTTGACAGCATTTCTTTTTGGTCTGCCAATCTTGCAATATCAAACATATAATCCGGAGGGAGTTATAAAAGGAAGTGAGGGTATTGCTTATGCCAAAGGGCAATATTCAGATTTGGCAGTACCTTTAACAGAAGAATATATTGCAGAAATGATTCGTGAATATCAAAATCTTTTTGAGAATCCAGATAATGTAGGATACAACGGGAATGAAAAGTTTTTAATCGGTGATGCCTATTGGAACTTTGTTGCTCCGCGTGAGAAGCTCTTGAATACAATAGCCGCAAATTATGATGCGCCGGGCGAAAACACGGGTTTGGAAAATTTGCCGGATTTGGATATGAGAAACGGAGCAGATTTTTATCAGACAAGGGAAGAAAAAATAGAAGCATTGTTAAATATGCCGTCCCGCAAATTATCTGATGCTCAAAAGACGTTTTGGAGCAATATGAACAGTAAAGTAGATACACCCTTACAATATGGCTATTACGGAGGATGGGAAATCATTATAAGTAGCTTTGAACTTTTCATGTTTGCGTTGCTTTGTGTCTGTATTGTGATTGCCCCTGTTTTTTCCGGGGAGTATCAGACAGGGACAGATGCCGTTATTTTGGCGGGCAAATATGGAAAAACAAAGCTGATAACAGCAAAAATCATATCCTCGTTCCTTTTTGGTGTGATTGCGTTTACGCTTCATGTCATTATTGCCTGTGGACTGCCTCTTGCCGCCTTTGGCATGGACGGGTGGAATCTTCCCCTACAGATTGCAGGGACAACAATACCTTATCCGTTTACATTTATGCAGGCTGTTCTTACCAATTTGGGAGTAATCTATCTGATTTTGTTTGCAATGATTGGGCTGACACTGGTTCTCTCTGCAAATATGAAAAGTCCATATATGGTATTGATTGTGCTTCTACCCGTACTTTTTATCCCTATGTTCTTAACACCCAATGGAACAACCGGATTTTATAATTTAATATTGTTCTTATTGCCCTATCGTGCAACTATGCCCGAAATCAGCAAATATATTTCCTATCAATTTGGCGGTTTCGTTATGGATGCACTTGCTGTAAGAGCAATCGTGTACACACTATTAACGGTGGTGTTCATACCGCTTTCCAGACTTGGTTTCAAAAAACATCAAGTTTCAGCGTAAGGGAGGTTAAGGATGAAAAAGAAAAAATTAATGATTGTAGTTATGGCTATTTTAATCATAGTTGTTGCTGTTTTGGTGTTTGTTACCCAATCGCCAAAATGGTCAAGAAAATCTTTTGAAGCTGTCATTCAAGAAACCATTGTGCAGCCGGATGGAGAAATTCGTTTAATCGTTGAACGTACAACAGAAATCTATTCTAATCCTCTCAATTCGCTTCATATAAGCGAGGAAACAGAATTAGTTGGGATGGACGGAAAAGAGATACAAATCGATGATTTACAGCCGGGAAATACCGTTGAAGTTATTTTGAAAGATTCCTTTGTTGAAGAAACACCTTTTTATTATCCAACAGTATATAAGATCAGAGTGATTAACCACTAATACTTCAAATTATCTGCCGCACGACGGCAAAGAAAAAAAGCCGTCGTACAGCAGAGGTATTTTCACGCGCCTATTCTTACGCGGCGGCTAAAGGAGGTAGCCGCTATGAAGCATAAACCGTATCGACAAAATTCGACGGTCATAGACTTATTAAAAAAATCCCGTCCACCGCCGGGGAGAAATCTACCTATGAGTATGAACACAAAAATTAACTGAATACTGCTTACAATTCCAATACGCCTGTCTGCGTTTTTTGCAGACGGGCGTATTGTGTTTCCCCGAAGAATTTTTTCAAAAACTTTGTAAAATCTCAATCATTTTTGGCTTGCGTGGTTTTGAGGGTTTACGAAAGGGGAAATCAGAAAAAATCACCCGCTTTCGCGGCTGCGAAAGGAGGTGAGAAACATGAATGAACCAATTCGTACCCAATGGGAAATCCGTTGTGCTTTTAATGGCTTTTGTAAGCAGACGTTGAAGCATGAAGCAATGAACGCCCACAGGGACACAGAGCGGCAGCAATCACGGGAAATAACATTCTCCGACCTGTCACCACAGGAAGAAAACTAGCTTTATACCTACGACAAATATTTTGCAAATGATGAAGCTGAACAGTCTTTCTTTATTGCGGGAAAGGAAATAATAAAAATCCCCCGGCAAAGCCGGGAGTATTTCATATGCGGGCAAAGCCCTCTCTATAAGAACTTCTAAAGAGATAATCTAAATTCACCCATAATTTTCTATATAAAACGCAATGATATATTTCATCTCATTTCAGGAAAAGGCGCGCCGAATTACCCCGGCGCGCCCTGTTGTTGTCTCTCTGTATTTTTCGCTTCCCGTTATGTGTGCACCTCATAATGTGCCTTGCGCAGATCCTCCTGCCCATGCAGGAGGATGCCGCCGCGAAGCTCGCCGTTAAGCGGTAACTTCCGCGGCCGCGTAGTATTTCCGCAAAAAGTACGCCGGGGCGCAGCTCCATGCATGGCAATAGCTGTTTACGATGGTGCCGCCATAGGGCGAGGCGTTCGGATCTGCGGGATCATAAAGCTCCCAGAACGTATCTGCCCCCTGCCGGGCCATGCCGCCCCAATAGCCGCGCAGGACTTTCAGCGCTTTCTCCTTCTCCCCTACTGCGATCAGGGCATCCAGATAGTTGTGATACATGTAAGGGGTAACCATTTCCTCCGCTTCCGGCTCGGTTTCCATCCGCTCCAAAAGCGCCGCGCCCTCATCCTGCGTCAGCACACCGCCGAGCACGAGCCAAACCTGGCTTGCCCAGGAAACCTGCCTTTCCGCCCCGCTGACAAAGAGCTGTCTTTGCGCATCCCAAAAATGATCCTTTGCCGCTTTGCGGTTTACACAGAGTTCTTCTTCCATTGTTTCGGCAGGTCTGCCCAGCAGAGCGGCCAGCCGGATCGCGCTGTCCAGACAATAGAGATAGATGCCCTGCGCACTGGCCTGCTTGTTGAGGCCGAGGTTCCAATCGACAAAGCACCAACCCAGACGGTCCGAGTCACGGACGACGCCGTTTTCATCTATCTGCTGCTTTGCAAGTCGGATCTGCCGGATCGCGGTGTCATACAGTTCCTCCGCTGTTTCCCGGTCGCCCGTCGCCTCCAGATAATTCAGAAGCGTCGGGATGAAGAACAGCGAATAATCAAACATCTCCGTGTCGTCTACTTCGATCTCCGGTTCAAGGAAGAGGCACGCCCCTACCTTGCCTTCGTCGAGGGTACTACCCGCAAAGAGGTACAGGCACCGCTTCACCAGCGCATCGCTATGATACGTCTCGTAATTCGTCAGCGCCTGCATGCGCAGATCACCCATCCAGAGCCGCCGGTCCCGCTTGGGGCCGTCCTCGAAAACCGACTGCATACAGCTGCGCAGCGTTCGGCAGGCGATCTTGTCAAGCTGCGCAAGCTCTGCATCGCCCTGGTACGCCTGCAAAACGTCGTCATCAGCAGATGTCACGGTATCGCAAACAATATTTTCCACCACAAGCTCGTACTTCGGGCTGCAGTCCAGCACCTCGATGCTGATATACCGGAACGCATAGCGGCGCTCCATCTGCAGGGTGCAGGGCAGCACATCCAGATGCAGCTGCTCCTGCTGGATCCAGCCTTTGCTGATCCAGCCGTGGTACTCCTCCACCTTTTCGTCCAGTTCGCATAGGCGCTCGGCAAAACGCACCCGGATCCAGGCCGGCGCGTCAAAATGGCTGCCGCGAGAGGAAAAATCAATTTTCGCATACCCAACGAAATGATCGCCGAAATCAAAGCACACACTGTCGCCCGCTTTCAAAGGCTTGCCCAGTTCCCCGCTCACCGGCTTTACCTGCATATGGTGCAAGGCCGGTTCCAATTCTTTTGCTTTTTCAAGCCACAAAGGGTTGCAATTCATATGAGCCTCCGTCTTCACATGAGTCCCGGTACAATCCCGGTAAGCTCTGCGATGGAATCCAAATTGTAATCTCCCGCCCCGGCAAGAGCGGCGTCACCTACGCAGGCTACCCGCATCCCCGCCCGATGCCCGGCCTCGGCGCCGGAAACGGCGTCCTCCACAACGAGGCACACTTCCGGGGGCAGCCCCAGCATTCCGGCAGCCTTGCCGAATACCTCCGGGTCAGGCTTGGAATGGGTGATGCCGTTACCGTCCGACACCGCGTCAAAGAAACCCGAAAGCCCCAGCTGCTGCAGGATCAGCGGCGTGTTTTTGGAGGAAGATCCGATCGCCAGCTGCAGACCATTCCCACGCAGTACATTCAGCGTATCCAGCACCTCTTTGCTCAAATCGTCCGGCGTGATGCGCAGGAGGTACTGCTTGTAAAGCTCGTTTTTCTGCTGGGCAAGCACGGCTTTTTCCGCATCGGAAAAGACCGTTTCGCTTTTTTCCAGGATGATCTCCAAGCTGGCCATGCGCGAAACGCCACGCAGGCGGTTATTGATCGTGCGGTCAAACGGCACGTCGATGCTGTCCGCCATGGCTTTCCACGCAAGATAATGGTATTCATCCGTAAAACAGATCACACCGTCCAGATCAAAAATCACTGCTTTGAGCGCCATGACATCCTCCCTCCGGCCGCAGCCATTCCTTCCCGCAGAACGGATCGGAGGGGCTGACGCCCACAAATTCACTGCGTCCGCTGATCTTTTCCATCACCTCGCGGCAGAAATTATCGTCACTGCTGTAAGCGTTGATATAGGTTTTGATCATCGGCGCGTCAAATAAATGATACGGATATCCTGTGCTGATCATCAATACCGGGATCTCGCTGGTAAGCCAGGGCGCATCGTCTCCAAGACCAAAGGCGACGTTCCAGTTGAGGCGCAGCGTCGTGTTGTTGGATGCGTTCTGCATGTTGCAGATGTACACATACAAATCGTACTCCCGCTTCATCTCCGCGACGCTGCGGTACATCTCGTACATCAGGTGCTGCTTTTCTGCGCTGAGGGACGGCGCCATGAAATCCTCCACCGTAATGCTCACACGGCGGTCGCGCACTGTCACCTCGTGGCCCTCCGCCTCGAACAGCTGCTTCCAGCTCTGTACGAACGCATTGTCGGGGCTCATGTCCTTCTGGATCACGTTCAGATATACACGGCGGTACTTTTGGGGCGAAATGGGCAGCAGGTTCTGTTCATCCTTCACCAGTGTGATCGACCGGTCCGCTGTTTCTTTTGCCCATGCGGCAAACTTTTCGCAGCCGACAACCGAAAGCTCCTGGGGCGGCGGAACAAGCGTGCCGGCTTTCTTCTTTTCGTGCAGTTTGATCGATGCTTTTAAGGCGAGAATGCGGGTAACCGCCTCATCCAGACGCGCTTCGGATACAATGCCGTCCCGGATGCCATCAAGCAAAAACTGATAGTCTTCATCAAGACTCTTATTGAACAGGATGATGTCCGCCCCTGCCGCGATGGCGGCGGGAATTGCCTTTTCACGGGGCATCGCGGCAGTAAAGCCGACCATCGGCGTGGCGTCGGTGCTGATCACACCGTTGAAGCCAAGTGTCTCGCGCAGCAGCCCGGTGAGCAGCGGTTTGCTCAGGCTTGCGGGCAGCAGTGTTTCGGCGCGGAAGGCGTCCGGGCATAGCTTTTTTACCAAGGCGGGCTGAGCAATGTGCCCGGCCATGACAGTTTTTGCCCCATGTGCAATCAGGGCCTTGTAAACCTTGCCGTAGCGTGCCATCCAGTCGTCCGCTGTCAGTGCGTTCACACTGGTAAGCAGGTGCTGGTCCCGTTCGTCTGCCCCATCGCCCGGGAAATGCTTGATCGTCGCGGCAACGCCGGTTTCATCCGCCGCATCCAGATACCGCGCGGCGCACCGGATCACCATATCCGGGTCCGAGCCAAAGGTGCGCGTGTTTGTGATGGGGTTGTGGAAGTCGAGGTCCAGATCCACGATGGGCGCAAACGACCAGTTCAGCCCCATCGCTGCACCCTCCGTGCAGGCGGTGTAACCCATGCGGTAGGCGTTATCGGCGTCTGCGGTGGCGGCCACGGCCATCGGCGCGCCGAACGAGGTGCCCTCCAGCGCAAGGCCGCTGCCGCCCGCCTCGGTATTGGCGGCAAGAAGCAGCGGAATTTCCGCCATTTCCTGGATCTTCCGGTGCGTTGCCTGGATATATCCGGCCGGGCCGCTGCGGTACATCATCCCCCCGACGCCGATGTCGTTGATCTGGTGGCGCAGTGCGCCGTCATCATCGGTAAAGCCCATCGGGCAAAATATTTGCCCGGCCTTTTGCGCAAGCGTCATGCCTGCAAGAGTGTTTTGCACCCATTCGATATCCTCATCGGAGAGGAAGAAAGGTTTCGCTTTCAGGTCGATCATAAGGGCCTCCTTACTTGTCTTTCCGCTGCAAAGCCGGCTGTTTTCCGGGAGAGCAGCGCCGTTTTCGGGCGCGGTCTTCCATCGCGGTTCTCAAAGAACCTCCAAAATTTCCCTTCGCATCCCACAGCATCCCGGCCGGTAAATCGTCCGCTCCAAAAACCGCCCTATTTCCGGATTGGCTTGCGCAGCGCGTGCAGCTTATATTCGTTGCTCAGATAGATCAGGAACACCACCAACAGCACCGCATTGATGATCGACTGGGTGGAGGCGTTGATCTCGTTCGAAAAGGCCGCAAAGGTGGAATTGAGCATCGACATGCACACCGCCGCCAGCAGATACCCTAACTTCTCGTTGCTGTAGCGTCCGATGTACCCGCCGATGAACATGGGCAGAAACGCAGTGAACATGATGCTGATGGAGCCGAAGTTCAGCGAACCGCCGTTGATGCTGGTGCTGCGTGCAGCGTTCAAAAAGCCGACCACACCCATCAGCGCGCCGCAGATACCGTAGCAGATCAGTGCATTGGGCACCTCTCGCACGCCGGTATTTACCGCCACCTTCTGCCCATTTTTCAGCGCGTTATAGTCATATCCGAACTTTGTATGGTCGAACAGAAATACGATCAGCGCAAGCACGGCCACGATCACCAGCAGCGGCCAGTACCAGTTGCCGGAAAAGGCTGACATGGAGGCGTTGCGCACCTCGTCCATCACATATTTGCCCTCGGTGACGGTGAACGTGATGCCCTCATAGATCAGGGTAACGCCCAAAGATGTGATGATCGGCGGGATGCGCAGCAGCACATACAGCCCACCCGAACACAGTCCCAGCAGCGCGCCGAAGAGGATGTTCAGCGCCAGCATCATCACGGCGCTGCCCGCACCGCCGCCCAGCACGGCGAACGTGAGCCGCGAGCTCATCACCGAGGCAAGCACCGCAATCGCGCCGAGCGAAAAATCAAAGCGGCCGCTGTTCAGGTTGATGGAAAGCGCCATCGTGGTAAGCATGACGATGGCCGTATACAGTACAAAGAAGTTAAAGCTGGTACGGTTTCCGATCATTGCCTTGCCGCCTACAGCGCAAAGGAGCAGCAGCACGATTGCCGCAAGCGCCGGAATGGCGAGCGTTCCGATCAGCCGTTTGGAGAATGACATCGTTTTGGATTGGTTCATGATTCTGCCTCCCTGGTCTTGATTTCTTGGGAAGCTCTGAACAAATCAACGGGTCAGATTGGCGAGCAAATTTTGTACCTGTCAAAGTCCCAAAATCGCAGATAACGTCTGCGGCGTTGTCAGCTTGCCGGCCAAGATGATGGCCGGCATCCCGCCTTCGGCGGGCACGCTGTACTTTGTGTATTTCAAGATTTTGGGGCAAAGACAGGCACAAAATTTGCCGCCAAGATGCGCCCGGGGATTTGTTCAGAGGTTCCCTCATCTGTGTCCTTCTCACAAGGCATCGGCCATCGCGCACCGTCTGCCCTGTGAGAAGGATACAGAGGAAAGCCCTCTGTATCCTCCCTTGAGGATCATGCTGTCTGCTTTGTAAGGGGATCGTCCAAAACTCAGCCCCGGTCGGCCTCTACGCAGGCGATGAAGTCCGCGGCGGAAACCTCGCCGATAATCCCGTCCAGAATCTCCTTGTTAAAGATGGGAGAATCGCCCTTGTCCGCGCTGGCGTACTTATCAAAGGAAGCCGCGTCGGTGGCAACCAGATAGTTCTGGCTGATCGAGAGCGCGGAGCCGTCCTCGTTCCGCACAGGCGTACCGTTCACCGCATTCATTACAGCCGCGAAGATGGGGCCGACGCTGGAGGAGTATTTGCCGGCAAGGTACACGAGCTTGCCTTCCGACATTGCGGTACCGTTGGCGGAGGTGAAGGAATCGATGTCCGAGAAAGCGATGCCGTTCTCGTTGAGGATATCGGTGAAGAACGTGGTAGCCATACCGACCGACAGGAACGCCTCGGGCTGGCTGCCAATGCAGCCGAACAGTTCATCAAAGGTGGTGTCGCCAAAGCCCTGGAAGTAACCGACCACTTCTACGCTGCCGGCGCCAACCTTGCTCAGATCGATGCCCTGATCGCCGAAAATCTGCCCGACAATGGCATCCTTATCCGAAGCGCCGCCATAGGTAGCGCCGATCCCGGCCAGAACGCCGGCTGCGCGGTATACATGCATGGGATTGGGAATGAACGCGCCGTACATGGCAATGCTCTTCACGCCCTGATCGGCAAAGTATTTGCCCATCGCGTAGCCGGCCTCATACTCGGTGTCCATACTGGGGCCGATCTGGCCGACAAAGTATTCGTCATTCTTGTACTGCTCGTACTGCTCATCATCCAGCATGCCGGATGCAACTGCATAGTACAGCCCGTTCGCGCTGCAGGTTTCAATCTGCGTTGCGCGGTCACTGGCAGAGAACGAGATGATCGCGTCAAAGCCCTGCGCGGCAAATTTCTCGATTGCAGCCTTCTCGGCCGCCGCGTCGGCCAGCTGCTCGGTATAACTGAACTCGACATTGTAATTCGAGGTAATGTAATTTTTGTAGTAATCGGCAAAGCCAAGCGCCTCTTCGCCGCTGACATCGGCCACCAAAACGCCGATCTTCACGGTCTTGCCGGAATCTGCCGGGGTGTCGGTGTTATCCGCGGCAGTGCTTCCAGTGCCGGCGTCCGCGGCGGGTGTGCTGCTGCCCGCAATGGAACCGCAGCCGGCCAGCATGCACACTGCAAGGGCGAGCACGAGGGTCAAAGATACGAGTTTTCTGAGCTTTTTCATGATAGAACCTCCATTTTTATTCAGTTTCGTTTTCAGGTCTCTATTCAACGCGTATCGCGTGAAAAGCCATTTATCGCGGCAAAAGCTGCGAGCGGTAATTGAGCCCGGTCAGATACACCACGGCGAGGAAGAACACCGCGCTCACCACCTGGGAAATGCCGTAACCGGCATTGGTGTCGATCAGAATCTTGAGGATGTTGTTCAGCATGATGTAGGAAAAGCCGCCCACCAGAGCCGCGTAGATGCGGGAACGAGGCCCGCCCGAGATGGGCATGCCGCCGAATACGATGGCGACGATGATATTCATGCCAATACTGCTTGCCGTGCCCGTCGTAACCGAGGGCGTATAGACGAGCGTGAGAAACGCGCCGATGCCCACCCCGATACCGGCCATTACAAAGGCGATGATGGCATATTTGTTCAAATTAATACCGGTGAGCTTTGCGCACACGGGGTTGCCCCCGAGGAACTTCTGCCGGCGGCCGACGCGGGTGAAATCAAACAGGAAGATGCACACCGCCACAAAAACCGCCAGCACCAGCACCTTGAACCAAATCACATCAAAAGGCTTCACCACCTCGCTCGGGATGCTGATGCCGCCGAGCGCGCCGCCGTTGGTCGTGATAATCTGCGCGGAAACGGCGCTGAGCACCGACATCATTGCCACCGTCGTAACAAACACCGGCACACCGAATACGGAAGCTAACACCGAGCTTGCCAGCGAGCAGCCGACTGCCACCGCGAAGAGCACCAACAGCATTACGGCCATGCTCCCGGTGGCATTGTAGGCCATCACACCGCAGGCGGCGCTGAAAAGTGTCGATGCACCGAGGCTGATATCAAATGAGCCGAGCGTGTAGATGAAGGTCGCGCCGGTGGCGACCACCGCAAGCACAACGCTTTCATTGAAGATGATTTTCAGATACATATCCAGACGGTAGCCCTTGCTCTGCACCGTGATGCAGAGCACCGCGAACAGCACGATGAGAGCGGCCAGCGGCAGCAGTGTCAGGATCATCTGCCGGCACTTGTAACGGGCAAGCAGTTCGTTTTTCTGATTTTCCATGTTGCCCTCCTTAAATCATGTAGTTGATGACGTCGGCGTCCGAAAGGCTTTCGCTGTGGGCAAATTCCTTCGTGATGCGGCCATCCTTCATAATGATCAGCCGGTCGCTCATTCCGATCAGCTCCGGCAGCTCCTCTGAGATGATCAAAATCGCCTTGCCCTGCTTTTGGAATGCGGCCATCAACTGGTACATATCCCGCTTGACGCCGATATCCACCCCGCGGGTGGGGCAATCAAGCAGAAGGATCTCGCTTTTGCGGCCGATCCATTTGCCGAACACGACCTTCTGCTTGTTGCCGCCGGAAAGCTGTGCCGTCGGCTGTTCCCGTCCGGAACATTTGATCGAAAGTTCGCCGATCTGCCGGTCCACATACGCTTTTTCGTTTTTACCTGTGAGCAAAAAGCCGTGGACGGCGTATTGGTCTGTGCCCGCTATGGCGATATTATCCTGCACGCTTGCGGTGAGGTTGAGGGATTCTGTGTCCCGGTCCTTCGCAACATAGCCGATGTTGCAGCGCATCGCGGCAGCCTCGTCGGTGATCTTTGTGCCGTCCCCCGTCGTGACGGTGCCGCTTTGCGGCGTGACGGCACCGAACAGCACCTTGCCCAACGTGTGCATGCCGCAGTGGGAAAGCCCGCCGATGCCCACGATCTCGCCTCTGTGCAGCGTGATGCTCACATCGTCAAGATCCGCCGCCGTAATGTGTTCCGCTTTCAGGGCAATTTCGGCTTTGTCCGTGGGAGTGAAATCGCTTCGGTAGTAATCGCCCTTCAGTTCCCGCCCGATCATGCTCATGCGGATCGCATCGGGGTCAAACTCGGCTTTTTGGAACGTGCGGATCAGCTTTCCGTCCCGCAGAACGGTCAGGCTGTCGCACACCTGCATGATCTCGTCCAAGTCATGTGAGATAAAGAGAATCGCCTTTCCTTCGTCCCGGTACCGGCGCATGACATCGTAGAGGATCTGCCGCCCCTCATGGGAAAGCGCGGTGGTCGTTTCATCCACGACAAGCACCTTGGGGGCTTTCATCACGACCTTCGCGATCTCCACGAGCTTTCGTGCCTGAAAATCGAGCGCGTCCATGGGCATCGCGCCCCGGATCTCCTTTGCGCCGATGGCGTCCAGTGCCGCATCCGCGCGGCGGTTCATCTCTTTGCGGTCGATGACACCGAAGCCCTTGCGAAATTGATCCATCTCGGCGAGGAAAATGTTTTCCGCAACAGAGATACCGCCGATCGTGCCGCTCTCCTGCACGATCATGCCAACACCATGCTCCAGTGCGTCGATCATGCTGTGCGGGGCCCAGGGCTTGCCGCAGAAAAGCATCTCGCCCTCGTCCGCCTTCTGCATTCCGGCCGCGATCGAGGAAATGGTGGATTTGCCCGATCCATTCTCCCCGATCAGCCCCCGGATCTCGCCGGGATACGCCGCAAGGTCCACACCGTCCAGCGCGATGGTGCTGGAAAACCGCTTGTGGATGTTTTTCATTTCCAGAATAGCCTGTGCCATGCGATCACCTCTTGCTATCCAGTATAGCCCGGCGCGGGTTTGGAAGCCATCAAGGGTTTTGCCTGTTTTCATCTGATTTTTTTCGTCTTTTTTATTTTCTGCCAAAAAAGAAACCGCCCAGGCGAAGACGGCGCAAAAATTCGGTTAATATTTTCAGTTTTCTGTACATTTGGACAATACCACTTCTGTCTTTTTGTCTATCTTCACCAAAGCAAGCGATGGTTTTTCACTGTTTGAAAGGCCTCAAAAGGAAAAAACTGATTGAAAATCAATCTGTTTCAAATTCAAGACCTTATATTTTTAATCTGTTTTGGTCCAGTCCTGCTCATCTGCCATTGATTTTTACCACATTTTGCTTTACGATAATATACAGAAAGGGTGACAGACTTGTTTCACAAATATGAGATCCTCAGCTTCAGCGAAAGCAATCCCGTCCGTTGTACCCTGCGCAAAACAGACGGGAGGCCCATGCATCTGCATGATTTTTTTGAGATCGATCTGATCCTTGCCGGAGAATGCCGGATGTCCATCGGCGAGCAGCGGTATTTGCTGCATGCGGATGATCTTGTATGCGTCAACGCGCATACGCCGCATATGCTGCTCGGCAGCGACTGCGTGTATATTTCCATCCAATTTGAACAAAGCCTTTTTGAGCGCACCCTGCCGCAGCCCAAACATCCGGACTTTTTCTGCAACAGTACCGTTTCAGGCAACGCGGCCGCCTTTGATGCTCTGCGCAGCCTGATCGCCCGCCTTGTCAAAAACAACGCCGACCAACAGCCCGGCTATGAGCTGCGGAACTGGGCGCTTGTTTACGAGCTGATGGACGTGATGTACAACAATTTCCGGGTGGAAGCGTCCGACATCCACACCCAGCGCTCCTTCCGGTATGCCGATCGCATCGCGCAGATCAGCCGGATCATCAACGAAAACTATCAATCTAATCTGACACTCACCGAGCTTGCGGACCGGATGCACCTCTCAGCGCCCTATCTTTCTAAATTTTTCGACACACATTTCGGATTCAGCTTTCTCTCCTATCTCACACAGGTGCGGCTGAACCATGCCGTGAAAGAGCTTTTGGAAACGGATCATACCATCGAGACAGTATCCGCCGACAGTGGCTTTCCCAATAGTCAGGCCTTTGTACAGGCGTTTAAAAAGGAATACGGTCTGCTGCCCAGCACTTACCGCCGGCAAATGCGGCACACACCCGCCGCTCCGGCCGCATTGCCGCAGCCGGATCAGCATGACTATATGGCAGGGCTGCGCAAATACCTCAAAACACCCGCCGCTGTCTCTTCGCCCGCACAGACGGTCATCTGCAATGTCCTCTGCCCGGCCACTGCGCGGCAAGCACAGCTGCGCCATACCTGGCGCAAAATGCTTGCCGTCAGCAGCGCATCGCTTTTGCTGGCGGGCGATGTGCAGCAGATGATTCGCCGTATCCAAACCGAAATCGGTTTTGAAGCCATCAAATTCAACGGGATCCTTTCGGACGAGATGCACATTTACAGCGAGGATGCCGGCGGCAAGGCGGTCTATAGCTTTTTGTATGTGGACAAGGTCCTCGATTTTCTCTGTTCGGTCGGGCTGAAGCCGCTGCTCCAGCTCTCGTTTATGCCCAGTCTGCTTGCCAAAGAACCAAAATATCTCTTCAACTATCTTGTCAGCGAGCCGAAAGAGCTCTCCCAATGGGCAGACTTAGTGACTGCTTTGATCACACACATTGTCCATCGTTACGGCGTTGCAACTGCACGCAGCTGGCTGTTCAGCGTATGGGAACAGCCGGATACCCCAAAAGAACTCTATGGGTTTTCCAGCGCAGAGTATTTCTACACCTTTTATGAGAGAACCTACCGCGCGGTCAAAGCAGTGGACAGCGGTCTTACGTTTGGAGCACCCTCTACGTTCTATATTCTTGGGGAGGACCACACAAATTGGTACCTGCCCTTTCTTGCGTGGTGCCGCAAGCGGGATTGTTTTCCTGATTTTTTGAACTTCCACTATTACGATACGGTCTTCGCCGAAGAAGATCTCTCCGGGCAGGATGCCTTCGGTTTCCCCATGGCAATGAACCTGCGCAATACTCCGGACGGATTTTCCGATTTTGTCACTCAGGTGATAAAAGAGCGCTCTGAAAACGGGCTGGAGGCACTGCCGGTCTACTTGACTGAATGGAACAATACGCCGAGCCAGCAGGATCTTCTGAATGACACCTGTTTTAAGGCCTGCTATATCGTCAAAGGCATTTTGGAAAATTACGACCGGCTGGACAGCTTCGCCTATTGGTCCCTGACGGACTGGATGGGAGAATCACCGCAGCCTGCCGAGCTGTTTCACGGCGGGCTGGGACTGTTTACCGCAAACGGCATTCCCAAAAGTTCCTATTACGCGTTCGCATTTTTGAACCGCCTGGGCGATACCCTGCTCGGGCGCGGCGAAGGGTGGTTTGCCACCCGGCGCGATGAAGAATATGTTTTTCTGTTTTACAATTACCGCCATTTTTCACATCTGTATGCGCTGGGCGAGCGCTTCGATATGACTTTTACCGACCGCTATACTCCCTTTTCCCCCGAACAGTCGCTGGATGTGCACTTCCGGCTAACGGATTTGCCCGATGGAACGTACCGGATCAAGGAAACGATCCTGAACCGCAATTCAGGCAGTGCGTTCGACCGCTGGGTGGCGATGGGAGCCGAAGAGCTGCAAACGGCCGAAGAACTGGACACCCTTGCCAGGCTCTCGGTCCCGTCTTTTACCCAATATACGCTCCGTACCAAAGACGGCCGGCTGGAGTTGAGTACGATGCTGGAAATGCTGGAGGTGCGGCTGGTTGAGATTGGGCAGAAATAGGAAGCAGAAGTATCCGTTAAGGCTTACTTTCTAATTCAGCGAGCACATTTCCCGGATGCACGCTTCAGTAACAATACACATAAACGGTATAAACAAATGATTCCGCTCATTGCATTGAAACAAATGAAATGCTGAAGCGCAAGGATCTGATAGCAGCAGGGCGCGCCGGATTTCCCCGGCACGCCCTGCTGATGTTTTTCTGCATATATACATTCTACCGTATTTTCTGTCCAGACGCTGTATTGTATCGATCCCCTTTTATCATTGATTCACTATGTCATAGGCTTTCATCTCCTCCAGCAGCACCTGCGCCGCCGGGGTAAACACCTGATATTTTTTCCAAACGACATACAGCTTCGTCTTCAGCTCCGGCATCAGCGGGCGAAAGCAGAGTGCGCTGTTCTCACTGGTATCCGCCAATTTATCGAATGTCAGCACATAGCCCAGCCCCTCCCGCGCCAGAACGCACCCGTTATACGTTAAATTGATCGTCGCCACAAAATGCAGCCGGTCCACCTGTTCTCCGAACAGGCGCGGAATATCCTCCCGGATGCCCTGCCGGGAGACGATCAGGGGAAGATCGAGCAGATCTTCAAGGCAGACTGTTTCTTTTTGTGCCAGCGGCACGTCCTTTCGCATCACAACGCCCCAGACGTCCTCGCCGGGCAGCTCCAGATAATTGTATTTGGAAAGATCCACTGCCTCGGCGATCACGGCAAAATCGAGCAGCCCGCGGTCCAGACGCTGCGCCAGATCCTCAGTGTCCCCGCTGTACAAATTGACCCGTATTCCCGGATACCGCGCCTGCACGGCTTTGATGCACCGGGCCAGATGCCGGATGCTGTCCGATTCCGCACAGCCGATGTGGATATCCCCGCCTGTAATCTGCCCCAGCGCCTTAAATTCGTCCGCGGTCTTATCCACCATATCCAGAATATCCTCAGCCCGTTTGCGCAAAAGCATTCCTTCGTCCGTCAGCCGCACACTGAAGCTGCCGCGCGTAAACAACTTTTTGCCCAGCTCTGCCTCTAAATCTTTTAATTGCTTGGACAGCGTCGGCTGAGAAATATGCAGCCGCCCGGCCGCGTGGGTGATATTCCCCTCCCGCGCCACCTCTAAAAAATAACGCAATACCCGGATCTCCATCTGAACACCACTCCTGTTATGATCCATTGTGGCTGGAAAGCCAAACGCCCGGTTTAAGGCGGCGCTGGGGCAATCGCTGTGCGCATCGTTGGTCCAGCACATCGATTGAATCAGAGTTCACCTTGTTATTCTGTCATCCCTGTTACTTTCCTGCCATCCATGCATTCTGCTGTATCCAGTATAACAGATTTTGATATTCTGCACAAGAATATCACGATATAGAAATGAAGTATTTGCTATTTCTCTGCCTATGCCGTATGATAGAGGCACAGGGAGATGATGCCATGCCGCAGGCACTGGATACCAAAGAGATCTTCCGGCAAAATCTGGCCGATGCCGGGTGCAGCCCGGAACTGATCCGGCAATGCAGCCATCTGGCCGAACAAAAAGAGGACGCCGAACTGAAACGCATTTTGTCCTCTCATCGAAAAGCGCTGCTGGATGCCGTTCATTTGAA
Source organism: Subdoligranulum sp. (assembly GCA_014799685.1). Classification (GTDB taxonomy): domain Bacteria; phylum Bacillota; class Clostridia; order Oscillospirales; family Ruminococcaceae; genus Ruthenibacterium. Next base: position 253,577 of record JAAVHN010000026.1, read on the forward strand.
CGAAAAGCGCATCGATTGCCTGGATTATCTTCTTTACGATCTTGGAAAACATGGCCGCTGAAACAATACAAAACGAAAAAATTATGGGAGGAATTCATGATGGAAGAAAAATTAGTTTTAACGCAAGGATGGGATAAAACGTTCCCGAAAAGCGAAAAGGTCGATCACAGCAAAGTCACCTTCCACAACCGCTACGGCATCACGCTGGCCGCCGATCTGTATTTACCCAAGGGCGCGGCCGGCAAGCTGCCCGCCATCGCCGTTTGCGGCCCGTTCGGCGCTGTGAAGGAACAGGCGGCCGGACTGTATGCGCAGACCATAGCGGAACGCGGCTTCCTCACTATCGCGTTCGATCCGTCTTTCACGGGCGAAAGCGGCGGCGCGCCCCGCTACATGGCCTCCCCGGACATCAATACCGAGGATTTTCAGGCGGCGGTGGATTTTCTTTCCGTACAGGAAAACGTTGACCCGGAGAAGATCGGCATTATCGGCATCTGCGGCTGGGGCGGCATGGCGCTGAACGCGGCCGCCATTGACACCCGCATCAAAGCCACTGTTGCCTCTACCATGTATGACATGGCGCGTGTAAATGCCAAGGGCTATTTTGACGCCGAAGACAGCGCCGACGCCCGCTATGAAAAACGCAAGGCCATGAACGCGCAGCGCATCGCGGATTATAAAAACGACAGCTACGAGCTGGGCGGCGGCGTTGTGGATCCCCTGCCCGATGATGCACCGTTCTTTGTCAAAGATTACTACGATTACTACAAAACGCAACGCGGCTATCATCCCCGTTCGCTCAATTCCAACGGCGGGTGGAACAAAACCGGCTGTATGTCATTCCTGAACCAGCCCATTCTGTGCTATGCCGACGAGATCCGCAGCGCCGTTCTGGTGATGCACGGCGAAAAAGCGCACTCGTGCTATTTCAGCAAGGACGCCTTCGCAAAGCTGACCGGCGAAAACAAAGAGCTGCTGCTCATTCCGGACGCCGTGCATACCGATTTGTACGACGGCGGCGGGAAAGACGCGATCCCATTTGACCGGCTTGTGGAGTTCTTTCAAAAAAATCTNAAATGACAGTTTTCTGGCTCGGTGCCGNAATTGAGATAACGAAAATGGCTCGCCGAATCGGCCAGTGTCCGGCATCGGCAAACAGNGCNAATNATNGGGACGGATGCNGCCGTCAAAACGGCATCCGTCCTNCANACNNTATCAGGAGGAAANNANATGCGCATTCTTGTATTGAACGGCAGTCCCCGCNCAAACGGGAACACCAAAAAGATGGCGGAGGCATTCCGGGACGGTGCNGTATCTGCCGGGCACCATGTTGACGTAGTAGACGTATGCCGGCTCAAAATCAATGGCTGCCTTGCCTGTGAATATTGCCATGCCAAAAATCACGGCGTCTGTGTACAAAAGGACGATATGCAGCAAATTTACGATCTGCTGAAAGAAGCGGAAATGCTGGTACTTGCCTCGCCCATCTATTATCNCGGCATCACCGGCCAGCTGAAATGTGTGGTGGATCGTTTTTATTCTGCTGCGTATCCCAATAAGCCGCCCAAGCTGAAAAAAGCCGCCATGATTTTAAGCTCCGGTGATGCCGGTATGTATGANGGCGCCATGTTCTCCTTTGAGGGAGATTTTCTGGGCTATCTGGGACTAGAGAACATGGGTGTTTACACCGCGCACGGAGCGGAAAACGGTTCGAAAGAAACGCTGGCCGAACTGCGCGCCTTCGGGGAGCGTTTAAAAGGATGAACCGGCTGTTCCGATTCATTTTAACGGCTGGTGTTCTGCTCTGCTTCCTTATGATGACAGCCTGTTCTGTGACAAAAAGCACCGAAAGCACCGCAGAGGATCACAGCACACCTCCGCCTGTAACAGTTCAAAGTGAGGAAACCGATATGACAGCTTTTGCCCCTGCCCTTCCCTATGACGGCATATTTCCGCAGCATGAACCCTATGGCACGGGNATCGGCGCAATGCCGGGCCGGGTTGTCTGGGTCTATGATCCTGCGTCTGTACAGTGGGACGGCAGCGGCTTTTGGTGGGAGCCGGACCACTTTGATGAGAGTACCATTCAAAGCATGGTACGCGACAGCATTGCCTCATTGGGCNGCACCGAAACAGCGGAAACAGCCTGGAACGCGCTGTTTGAGGCCCACAATGCGGCGCGGGGCAGATCCGGCGGCTACACGTCCGGTGAAAAGATCGCTATCAAAGTAAACATCAACGGCTCTGCCGTTATGGACGATGATACCTCCGGTGAGACACACATGAGCTATACCAACCCTGTTTTGCTGAAAGCCTTTCTGTTGTCCCTCGTAGAAGATGCCGGAGTCGCGCCCTCCGACATCACAGTATACGATGTATCCCGCCTGTTTCCGGACTACATGATCGCACTATGCACTCAGGGGAATTTGGGCGGCGTGCATTTTGTGGACCGGAACAGCGGAGTGGCCGATGAAACCGCCCCGATCCTCTGGTCGCATTCGTTCAGCGGCAGAATGAACGATCTGCCCACCTGTGTGACCGAAGCAGACTATCTTATCAATCTGGCAAACCTGAAAGGCCACAGCTACGGCATTACGCTTTGCGCCAAAAATCATTTCGGTTCCTTTATCAACGGGAACCGGATGCGTCCCCCGGAGGGGGCAAACCTGCATCAGTGGCTCACCCGGAACGAGATGGGCATTTACAGTCCGCTCGTGGACCTGACGGCCCATGCGGATCTCGGCGGCAAAACGGTTCTCTATCTGCTGGATGCCCTTGTCTGCGCACCGTCGGAAGGAGCCTCTATTACCNGCGACAATGCCCGGTGGCAGCAGACTCCGTTTGACGGAGGCTATCCGGCCAGCATTTTCGTCTCNCAGGATCCGGTTGCGATCGACAGCGTGGGCGCGGATTTCCTGATGAACGAGCCCGCTGTGANAAGCCGGAACAGCGCGCTGTGCAACAACCCTGCGGTGGAAAACTATCTGCATGAGGCGGGATTGGTATCCGCCGCGCCATCCGGNACGGTCTACACCGACAGCCGGGGCAACACGGTCACAAACCTCGGTGTTCATGAGCATTGGAACAACGCCGCGCAAAAACAGTACAGCCGTAATCTTGGAAAAGAGGAAGGCATCGAGCTGGTTTCTATCATAAAAGATTAACGGCCGCAGATGACCGNTCCTTGATTCATTGCTTCAGCACTTTTCTGTTTCAGGGCCGGCATCTCGCTCTCTCCTTTCACCGTTGTTGAGGTCTTCTTTTTTGCGATATCATATTTTGGGAACAGAAATCCAAGTTCAACGCACACAAATTGCATACAATGCATGGATATGCTATACTATTTTCATCTTTCTGCCATGCCGGAGGTGCATTTGATGGAGATCCGCGTTCTGCGATACTTTNTGACCGTCGCAAGNGAAGAAAGCATCACCAAAGCTGCAGAGGTGCTGCATATCACGCAGCCCACCCTGAGCCGCCAGCTTTCCCAATTAGAGGAAGAAACGGGCGTACGCCTGTTCCATCGCGGCGCGCGAAAAATCATCCTGACCAGCGAAGGGCTGCTGCTGCGCCGCCGGGCGGAAGAAATATTGGATCTGGTAGACAAAACCTCACAGGAGCTGGCCGAGCAGGAGGAATTGATCGAGGGCGTTATCAGCATTGGCAGCGGCGAGCTTGGCGCGATGGAACTCCTTGCCGGGCTCTGCGGTTCCTTTCGTAAAAAATATCCCCGTGTACGATTCGATTTGTACACCGCAACAGCGGATGTGGTGCGGGAAAGGATCGAGCGCGGCCTGATCGATATCGGACTGCTGCTGTTGCCGGTCGATATGGAAAAATTCGAGTTTATCCGGATGCCGAACCGCGAGCGGTGGGCCGTGCTGATGCGTGCCGACGATCCTCTGGCCGGACAGGAAGCCGTAACCGCAAAGCAGCTGGAAAACCGGCCCCTGATCCTTCCAAGGCGCATGAATGTGCAAAGCGAACTGGCAAATTGGTTTGGGGACGGCTTTGGCAAATTAGAGATCGCTTTCACCGGAAACCTCACCACGAACGACGCCCTGCTTGTGCAAAAGGGCTATGGCTATGCCGTTGTGATCGAAGGTTCCCTGCCGTTCTGGGATCCGGATAAGATCGTGTCCCGTCCGCTCTCTCCGGAGCTTTGTGCCGCAACCGTTTTGGCGTGGAAACGGGAACAACCCGCCAGCAAGGCGGTGGAAAAATTTATTGAATCGGTAAAATGCTTTTTGAGCATGGACAACGCATAAAAAACAAGTATTTGATATATCGCAAAACAATTGTTACAATGGCAGTACAGCACGGGAGCATCTGCTCCTCAGCCTGCACTGCCATTTTTGTGCGAAGGGAGAAATATCTCGTGAAAAAACTGTTTGCAATCATTTCAGCACTTTGTATGATCCTGGCACTGGCAGCTTGCGGCGCACCGTCCGGCGCAGCAACTGCCGGCGATTCGGCTGCCGCATCCCCTGCCGCGCCTCAGGAAACCGAACCGCAGGATGCGGTGGGAAATGACGGTGCCGGCACACCGGCGCCGGTAGCGGCGTCCCCCGCGCCCGCTGACGCTGGTGAAAACAGCACCCCGGACTCCGAAACGGACAGCAAAATTCTTGTCGCATACTTCTCCTGCACCGGCACTACGGAAAGAATTGCCACGCAGGTCACGAACCTTCTGAATGCAGATGTTTACCAGATCGTACCCCAGGAGCCGTATACAGACGCCGATCTGAACTATAACGATTCTTCGAGCAGAACGTCGGTGGAGATGAATGACAGCGCGTCCCGTCCCGCCATCTCCGGCTCTGTGGAAAATATAGAGGATTACGAGATCGTTTTCATCGGATATCCCATCTGGTGGGGGCAGGCGCCGCATATCGTTTACACATTCTTTGAAAGCTATGATTTTTCAGGCAAAACGATCGTTCCGTTCTGCACCTCCGGCAGCAGCGGCGTCGGCTCCAGCGCATCGAATCTGCATGGCTGTACTTCGGATGCGGCCGTATGGCTGGACGGGACGCGTTTGAGCTCCAGCATATCTCAAAGTGAACTCGAAACTTGGCTGGGCGGTCTTGAGCTGGGGCTTTTGGAGTAAGGCAGTCCTCATAAACGCGAAGGATGGCTGAACGCCGTGAACGTGTCCAAAAGACCGGTTTCGGCCCAAACGAAGGAGTTTATTATGGAATATACAAAATTGGGAAATACCGATATAGAGATTTCGCGCCTCTGCCTTGGCTGCATGAGCCTCGGCGATGCGAGCAAAGGGATGCACACCTGGGCCGTTTCCTATGAAGAATCGAAAGAGATCATCGGCTATGCCTACGAAAACGGCATCAATTTCTTCGATACGGCGATGTCCTATCAGGCAGGAACCGGCGAGGAATATCTGGGTCGCGCCGTCAAAGAATTGGGCATCCGCGATGAAGTAGTGCTCGCGACGAAATACACCCCGCGCAACAGTGAGGAGCTGCTGCAGACCTATACCGGAAAAGCGTGGATCGAAAAATGCATCGACGACAGCCTCCGGCGGCTGGATACCGACCATATCGATCTGTACATCATGCATATGTGGGATTACAAAACCCCGGTTCTGGAAACGCTGGAAGCACTCACAAAGGCGAAAAAAGCCGGTAAGATCCGCGCGTTCGGCGTTTCCAACTGCTATGCCTGGCAGCTTGCCAAGGCGAATATGCTGGCCCGGAAAGAGGAGCTTGATCCGTTTGTCTCCATCCAGTCTCATTACAATCTGCTGGCGCGGGAGGACGAACGCGAGATCCTGCCCTATTGCCGCGAGGACAATATCGCGGTAACGCCATACAGTTCTCTGGCCGGAGGGCGATTGTCCCGCCGTCCGGAGGAACAAACGCTGCGCACACAGCTGGACAACATCAACCGCGGCAAGTATGGGGCCACGGTGGAACCGGACAGCCGGATCATCCGGCGCGTGATCGAAATCGCCGAAAAACGCAGCGCCTCCATGATTGAGGTATCGCTTGCGTGGCTCTTGACAAAGGCGACTGCACCGATCGTCGGCGCAACGAAAAAATCGCAGATCGACGGCTTCGTCAAGGCCGCCGGCTTTCATCTGAGCGAGGATGAAATTCAGTATCTGGAGGAACTCTATATCCCGCACAAGCTGGTTGGTGTGATCGCCATGAATCCTGTGGAGATACAGGCAAAAATATAAACCGGGGCCGCACTTTTATGGTCATCGCGTCGCCGTTTTCTGTATTCCGGCGCACGGGCTTGGCCGGATCTTGACTTGGTTCGAATCGCACATATATGGACAACAAACCGGCGCTCTGCAAAGGCCAAAAGCCTCTGAAAGCGCCGGTCTGTATTTGTCCGTATTTTCCGTTTAAAAAAGCAGCCTTTCGATGCTAAATTTCAGGATCTTGGCCGTGCTGAAAATCCTTTCATATTCTCTGCACGGCCTTTTTGCTTTTCAGTGGTTCTGCAACAACCCTTTCTGATTGTTTTTCTTCCGTTATTCTTCCGGCTGCGCGTTGAGCTGGGCGAGCAGCGCGTCCAGCTTCTCTCCGCCAAACTGCTCCGCTGCCAGCATGCCAAGCTGCCGCAGGGGCATATCGTCCAGCATCGCGGAGAGCATCGCCCCAATATCCCCTGCTCCGGCCATCATCTGCTGCATCGCAGCGGCGATGCCGTCTGCGATCTGCCGGCCCATCGCACAGCTGCGCAACTCGGACACTGTCGTGTTCGGCGTATAAGGCCGCACAGCGTGCCAGGGCTGTACCTTTCGGCCGAGCACCGCCTCGAACTGTGCCTGCGGTATGTCCAAAGGCTTTGCGGGCCGCGCATCAAGCGTATAATACGCGGGTGCGTCCTGCCGGTGATCCGGAACGGATGCCGCCCGGCTGCTCTGAACCGTTACCTCCGCGCTCAGGCGGATATCCCGGCTGGAGGAGGCCGCCTCAATGCGATAAACGCCGCTCTCCACGAACCAATCGGATATCTTTACATTGTAACAGGCAAAATCACGCGGAGTAAGCGTCAGAGTGACCCGCTGTGCTTCCCCTGGCGCAAGCCGCACCTTTTGGGCGGCACGCAGCTCCCGTACCGGGCGGAAGACCGCGCCCTGGGTCGGCGCAACGTAAATTTGCACCACCTCGCTGCCCGCATGGCTGCCGGTGTTGGTCACCGTGAGGGATATGGCCAGTTCCTCTGTTTCCGTCATAGACGCCTTATCCAACACAAGATCGGAATAGGCAAATTCTGTGTAGGAAAGCCCATGGCCGAACGGATACTGCACTGCAATGCCGGCCCGGTCGTAATAGCGATAGCCGACATAGATGCTCTCGCGGTACTCGACGTTACCGCCGGCGCCGAAATGCAGATAGCTGGGATTGTCCTCCAGCGCCAGCGGCCAGCTCTCGGCCAGCTTGCCGCCGGGATTCGCATCACCAAACAGAAGATCGGCCGCAGCGCTGCCGCCGTTCTGCCCGGCAAGATACATCAAAAGAATGCTGTCCGCCTGATCGCGCCAGGGCAGGATCACCGCGCTGCCGGTGCTGAGGACAGCCACGACCGGCACACCCGTCGCAATCAGTGCCTCCATCAGCGCGTTCTGGCTTTCGGGCAGCTGCATATGCGTTCGGTCAAAGCCCTCGCTCTCAAAGCTGTCCGGCAGGCCGACACACGCAAACACCACCTCCGCCTGACGCGCAGCCCGGACGGCCTCATCGATCAGCGCATCATCCGGCCGGGCGCCCTCGGCCTCGTAGCCTGCCGCGTAGGTATAGGCGACTTTGCGGGCGTCCAGCGCGTCGCACAGACTCGTAACCTGCGTGGGATGGATCTTGCCCGAGCCCGCGCCCTGATACCGCGGCGTTTTGGCGAACGCGCCCACAACGGCGATGCGGGCTGTTGGGGCGGCGGGCAGCGCCTGCCCCTTTTTCAGCAGCACGGCACTCTCCCGTGCGATACGCCGGGCAAGATCATGATGCGCCGCCCTGTCGTAATCCGACGCATTGTTCTTCGCCGTTTGAAGCGCCAGAGCGGCCACACGCTGCGCACATGCGTCCAGTTCATTTTCGGCCAGTTCTCCGCTTTTGACGGCATCCACGATTTTCTTGCAGTTCGCCTCGCAGGGGCCGGGCATCTCAAGGTCAAGCCCGGCGCGGACCGCCTGCACCCGGTCATTCATCGCGCCCCAGTCGGTCATGATCATGCCCTGCCAGCCCCATTCGCCGCGCGGAATGTCGTTCATCAGGCGTTTATCGTCCGAAGCGTACGTCCCGTTGATCTGGTTGTACGCGCACATCAAAGTCCAGGGCTGTGCCTTTTGGACGGCCCGCTCAAATCCGGCCAGATAAATTTCGCGCAGAGCGCGCTCGTCAATGATGGAATCGGAGGTAAGGCGCGCCTTTTCCTGGTTGTTGGCAAGGTAGTGCTTGAGGCTCGTGCCGACATTCTGGCTTTGGATCCCCGCGATGAGCGCAGCGGCGGCATCGCCGGAGACCATCGGATCCTCGGAAAAATATTCAAAGTTCCGCCCGCACAAGGGGCTGCGCTTGATGTTGGCGGCAGGGCCAAGGATCACAGAGATTTTCTCTGCGCGGCATTCCTCGCCAATGGCCCGGCCCATTTCGTAAAGCAGCTCCGGATCAAAGCTGCAGGCCGTCGCAGCGGCTGTGGGAAAGCAGGTTGCCGGGACGGAATCATTGAGTCCCAGATGGTCGGCACTGCCTGCCTGCTTGCGCAGCCCGTTGGGGCCATCGGTCACCATCACGGCGGGTAAACCAAGCCGCGGAATGCCCTGGGTATGCCAGAAATCGCTCCCCGCGCAGAGCGAGGCTTTTTCCTCGAGAGTCATCTGCGAAATAAGCTCCTGCGCCTGCTGCCGAACGGCGGCAAAGGGGTCTTTCGTGTGTTCCATATGATCTCCTCCTGTTCCCATTTGGCAGGGAGTTCCGGCGATTGGCCAGAGCTCCCATTTGTCTGCGGATCTGATGCTTTCTTTCTGATGCTTTCTTATAGTATACCGGCAAAAGCGCATTCCGTATTGCAAAAAAGCAAGTTTTGTTGCAAAAATTGAAATTTATTTCTGACGGTTTCCCTGCTGCGTGCGGCGGCGGTAAGCCTGCGGTGTTTCCCCGGTGATGCGCTTGAATACATTCTGAAAGTGGCTTTGAGAGGAAAACAGATAGAGCGCGGCGATCTCTGCAATGCTTTTATCTGTCAGTTCCAGCATGCGCTGCGCGTGGATAACCTTCTGCCGCAAAATATACTGGGTCAGTGTCAGGCCGGTCTGCTGCTTGAACCGGCTGCACAGGTAGGCCCGGGCGTAACCCAGTTCCTGCGCCATTGTCTCCACCCGGATCGGTTCATACAGATTTTGCGATACGTATTTTGCGCAGACGCGGAAAATCCGCGCATCTCCGCCATCCTCTGCAGGTGCAGTATGGTACCGCACCTGCTCGACCTGGCGGGCAAATTCAACGAGCAGCTCGGTACGCAGCCTTTCAAGCGAAGGGATATCATGCATCAGTTCCACACGCTGGATATACAGATCGCTCAGGCTGAACGCGGCCGCATCATCCATTCCGCCGGCGATCGCCGCGCGCGCAGCCAGTGTGGCGGCACAGATGCAGGTATTCTTGATCTGCCGCCGGGTGTTGTCCGCCATCGGCCCGCCTGAAATGCTCTGTGCTCCAAGCAGCTCCTGCAGGCTCTCCGGTTCGCCGTTTTCAATATAGCTGAGCAGCAGCCTTTCGATATTGTATTCTGTTTGGTGGCGGTCGGAAGAAAGCTTCCCGGACAGATCCGCCGTCTGCCGAATGTGTTCCTGCCGCACTGCCGCGGCGGCCTCCCCCGGAGAAATGCTGACGTAAAGCTCATCCGGCCGGAGCGCCCGGTGATTGACAGCAAGGGAAAGGAACGAGAGCAGCCAGCCCATCCGCTCCATGGTGATCGGCGGCGGACAGTGCAGCAAACGCAGGTATTCCTCCCGCTGCCCGGCCTCAACCCCCAACAGAAACAACAGCTCTTCCTGCCCGGCAGGATCTTCATTTCCGATGCGGCTTGGCCCAAGGATGAGCCGCCAGCCATCCTCCAAGGTAATGTAAGCATAAAATTGATGAAGCGGCGAAGCAAAGATGCCCGCACTCCGGGCCGGGTCCAGCAGCTGGGGCAGGTATGGTCCGGCCGGGTCCGGATGCAGATGATAAACCGAATAATAGTACCGGCACTCTCCCCCCTCATACAGCCGGACACCGGAATTCATCGCTTTTGCAAGCGCATAACAAAGCTGCCGGCGGTCATTCAGATCCATCGTATCACCATTTCGTCTTTTATATATGCAATAAAGCTATCATATTTGCAATACTTTGTCAAACCCACATGATAAAATCATCATAAAGAAAATTTTTGGAGGTGCCGCCGTATGCCGCGCAAATATGATGTCGCTCTTTTGAAAAATATGAAAGACGGAGCGCGAACCGAACTGTATGAGGGTGTGCCCATCCTTGTCAAGCCCATCCCGGAGGGCGGGCAGCCGGGCGATATGGATCCCCGTCTGTATAAGTCCATGCGGCTGATGCCGCTGCTTTCCCGATTCATGCCGAAGCCCAAAAAGGACGCGACCGTGTTGGAGACGATCATGCCTTTCCGTAAGATGTTCGGTGAATACAAAGGGGATATCCTGGTGGACAGCGGCCTTGATGTGCGGGAGGTCACCGTACCCAGTGCGGACGGCTACAGGGTGCCAGTTCGCATTTACAAGCGCACCAGCGCGGGGAAAAACCGGCCCATCTTCGTCTACTACCACGGCGGTGGTTTTTTCGGCGGCGGGGTGCATATCGTGGAGCAAATGTGCGAAACGCTGGTGGCAAATTACGACTGTGTTGCGCTCAACATCGATTACCGCCTTTGCCCCGAGGCGCACTATCCGCAGCCCTTTGAGGATTGCTGGTGCGCTACAAAATGGGCCTTTGACCACGCGGAGGAACTGGGTGCGGACAAAACAAAACTCGCCGTCGGCGGTGACAGCGCGGGCGGAAACCTTGCCGCTGCGATTACCCTGCGCGACCGCGACGAGGGCACGGGCATGGTAAAGCTGCAGGTGCTGCTTTACCCGGCGGTGAACATCAGCGGCAGGCATACAGAGTTTTATCAGGGCGTCGACCTTAATCGATACCGCATGAGCAAAAAGCACAAAAAGGTGCTGCGCTGCACTCTGGGTATGATGACCGGCATGCTGGGCACCGGCTCCCTGCTGGACGACGTCTACCTGCAAGGGCATCTTCCGGCGGATTCGATTTATGCCTCTCCACTGCTGGATGATTTTCACGGTCTGCCCGAGACAATGGTGATCTTTGGCGAGCACGACATGCTGGCATTTGAGGATATCGCTTATGTCCGCGCCGCGCACAAGGCGGGCGTACCACCGAAAGTTGTGCTCTATGAAGGGATCTCCCACGGCTTTGCCGACCAGATCGGCGTGATGCCGCAGGCGGAGGACTGCATGCTGGAGATCGCGCAGCAGATGCGCACGCTGTTCGGCGCGTGATTTTGTCGTTTGATCGGGCAAAAGTTGCCCATTCCCGGTAAGAATGTGCCATAATACCTTGTGACGAGTTCAGTTGCCCATAAAAATTCACGAACAGGGACACGATCAACTGGACTTTTCGTGGAAAGAATAGGACAATAGGACTTGAACACAAGGAGGTTCACTATGGCAGAATTGACCTATACGAAGGTTGGAGATTATTACATCCCTGACCTGATACTTGACGAGGAACCGGAGCAAGATGTATTCTATGGCAAGTATGGCGGCTTGCGACGCGACTACCTTCGGGAGCATAAGCCCAGGCTGTGGGCCGTGCTGGTGAACAACGGCACATTGGCCGACCACTTAAAGGGAATTGAACGGACGGCGGAGCGACGCATGGACGTACTCCTGCCGGAAATGATGAAGGCCGCAGGTGTAACCGAGGAACTGAAAGCCCGTGACCAGATGGCGTGGGTGGGACTGATGAACAACTGCATCGCCCGTGCCGAGGAAATCATTCTGGCCGACCTAATTTATGTATAGGGGGTGGCCTGATGCTGACATTTGAGAAAGTATTGACCGTCTTTGGCGAGTATCTTCAGCAAGACCCGCTCTATGAGGTCGTTTCCACTCGCCATGGCTATACTTTGATGGCCTGGGAACCGGAGCGAAACACTTGGTATAGTGCCGAGTATATGGCAACACCGGAAACTCTGCTGAACAGTCTGCTGGACACCTATGCAAATTTCATGGAAAATCAAATAACCGATAATGAGCGGGAGCTGACCCAGCAGGAAACCGATGAAATCCAAAGACAATGCAGCTTGCTCTAGGCCAAGTGTTTAGACAAGTAGCAGCAGATCAAGACAGGAGGGCGCAGTCATGCGTCCTCCTGTCCACTTAATTGCTCGCGCTCGATCTCTGCAATTTCTTTTGCTGTTGCGGCAACGATCTGTAATCCCTTTTCGCTCATGCCATCCAATAAAGCATCAAGCTGGCGGCGCTGGGTATTTTTCCCTATCGGCTGCTCCAAAAGAAATTGGTCAACCGACATGTTGTAGCGCAGCATTAACTCAAAGAAGATTTGCAGGCTTGGGTGCTGCCCTTTGTTCTCAATGTTGGCAAGATAGCGTGGCGATAAGTACATTTCGTCGCACACTTTTTTCCGGCTTTCCTTACGCCCCGTCCTCACCGCCTTGATTGCCGCGCCAAAAGCCTTAAAGTCATATCGTGGTACTGGCCTTTTTGCCATATTCATATCACCCTGNTACATTCTACCGTTCCTCTTTTGGTTTGAATATGTCTATACAGTTCTATTACTTGGCTAAAATAATTCATATTNNTNGTTAGAGNCAAAANGGGACTTGACAAAAACGATATCCNCAATTATAATTGAACTNANATTCAATATTGGAGGTCGCTATGGCGCAAGTATTGAAAGACGAAATACGAGAGAAAATTCTCGTGGCGGCTTTNGATGAATTTTTCGATAGGGGCTATAAGCTGGCAGCCATGCGGAACATCGCGGCCAACGCACAAATCCCNACGGGNCTTATCTANTCTTACTANAAGAACAAGGCTGATTTGTTNGATGCCATTCTCCGCCCNGTTCTGTATGATTGGGAGCGGNTATTGACCGCAGGCGGNGANAACGAAAGCAANCACCAANGCNCAGAAATCTATGGNTTGAGCAAGGCCGAAACNGAATGTCTGCTAAACNTATTTGACCATCGAAAAGAATTTATCATCCTNATNGANAAGAGCGGNGGCACAAANTANGAATGTGAGAAAGAGCGTTTTGTCAAAGACATAGANNCTCACTTGCTGGAGCATCGGGACGATACCGCCGCAGACGCAGTTTTCATTCACATTATCGCAAACAATTTTGTGGACGGCCTCATGCAGATCATGTACCACTACAAGGGAAAGGAATGGGCAATTATGATTTTACACAAGTTATCCAAAATGTATTTGTCTGGAATCGGTCTTTAAGACCGGTTCCTTTTTTTATTGAACAATATTGAATNTGCGTTCAAAATTGAAGGAGGAACAGTCTATGATGGCTCAACTAATCAAGCTGTATTTCAAAGGCAAAGCAAACACATCTGACGCCGCCGTAAAAAGGGCCTATGCTTCATTGTCAAGTATTGCGGGTATCATCCTGAACTTGCTTTTATGTACGGCAAAGATCGCAACTGGATTTTTCAGCCGTTCGGTTGCCATATCCGCAGACGGATTTAACAATCTGTCGGATGCAGGAATTTCCCTTATGACGCTCTTTGGGTTTCAGATTGCCCGGTATGGCAGGGGGAATACCCACCCATTCGGTCACGGACGGTTTGAGTGGATTATGGGGATTTTCGCTTCTCTTGCTGTGGTGCTGATGGGAGGCCAGCTAATCCATACTTCTCTCCAATCCATCCTCAATCCTCAAAAACCGCTGTTTAGTGTGGCAACTGTAATCGTCCTGGTGCTGTCCATTCTGGTAAAAGGCTATATGTATTTTTACAACCGGCAGTTTGCAAAAGTTACAAATTCTGAAACATTGAAAGCAACTGCCGCAGATTGTATCAGCGATGCCGCCGCCACAGGAGCGGTCTTGCTCTCAACCGTGATCGGTCATGTGATGGGTTGGCAGATCGACGGCTACTGCGGCGCTGTGGTATCTGGATTTATTGTGATAGCGGGAATAAAAAGCCTTTGGGAAGTCCTGGGGCGGGTCATGGGTCAAGCTACCGACCAGAGCATCATTGACGATGTTCTGCGGGCTGTTGAAGCATACCCGGAAATTGCGGCGGTACAGAATTTGATGGTGCATGACTATGGGTTCGGTTATTTTGTGATCTCTCTGCGGATTGAGGGGTATAGAAAAGACGGTGAGCAGCTTTACAACGCAATTCACGAAATATCCAGCGCCTTATATCAGCAGTTTCATTGTGACTGTTTCATCCAAGTGGACTATCTCGTGGGGGACGATGTGTTGACGGAACATTTGCGGGATAAGGTCGAATACGTTCTGCAAAAGTATAGCGGCAAGGTCAGCATAGACCATTTTCGGCTGATAGAAAGCGGTTGCTGTACCACGGCTGCATTTGACTTGCTTTACTCTGCCGAACTGCAAAAAAGCGAGGAAGTCATTTGCCGGGAAATTGAAAAGGAATTGGAAAGTGAAAATCCGCAATACCGCACGATCATCAAAAGTATTCTTCGGCGGGAGCGATACGGTTCCCACCGTCGAAATAAATCCAAAAATCAAAATCAGGAGGACAACAAATGAACCAGCAAAGCAACAATCGAATCAGCATCATGCGGGACGGGCCGGTAGCGGCTTCGTTGATGAAATTAGGTGTGCCGACCATGATCGGTATGCTGATCTCCGCACTCTACAACGCCATTGACGCCTATTTTGTGGGCGGCTTGGGCATGAGCCAGATGGGGGCGGTGTCTGTGGTGTTTCCCATCGTGCAGATCGTCATTGGCCTGGGGATGATGTTTGGTGCCGGAGCATCGTCCTACATTTCCCGGTCACTTGGAAAGGGGGACAATGCAGAGGCNAACCGCGCCGCCTCCACCGCCCTCTTTGCCAGCGTCCTCGTCGGAGCGGTTATCATCATGGGCATTATGGTGTTCCTTGACCCTGTTCTGGCATCGCTGGGAGCAACAGACACAATTTTGCCTTATGCGAGAGCCTATGCCCAAATCTATGTGACCGGCTCCATTATCAATGTGTTTACCGTCACGATGAACAATCTTCTGACCGCGCAGGGCGCTACCCGTTTTACCATGATCGCCATGCTCACGGGCAGTATCACCAATGTCATTTTAGACCCCATTATGATTTACGGCCTGGATTGGGGCATTGAGGGCGCGGCCATCGCCACGGTGATTTCTCTGTGNGTCAACATGGNCCTGTATATCTGGTACATCGTGACAAAGCANGGCGTTNTACGNCTGTCAGTGCGGAACATCCNNCTTTCTTCCCGGCTTTTNGGNGAAATTTTGAAAATCGGTATTCCTGTGCTTCTGTTCCAGCTTCTTGCNAGTGCGTCTATGGGACTTACNAACAGCGCNGCAAAACCCTATGGGGANTACGCTGTGGCGGCGATGGGAGCNGTNACCCGNATTATGACGGTCGGAACTTACATTGTCTTTGGCTTCTTGAAAGGCTTCCAGCCGTTTGCCGGATATAACTATGGTGCAAAACAATTTGACCGGCTGAAACAGGCGATTCGGCTTTGCCTGATCTGGTCTACGACGTTTGGCATTATCGCGGCTATCGTACTCTTTGCCTTTGCAGAACCAATCGTATCTCTTTTTGGAACCAATGCAGAAATGGTAAATCTGGCAGGCAAGGCCCTTCGGCTGAACGCAATTCTATTCATTACCTTTGGCTTCCAGATGGTATATGCAAGTCTTTATCTCTCCATCGGAAAAAGTCTGGTGGGTGGGCTGTTGAGTTTGAGCCGGCAAGGAGTATTTTTCCTGCCTTTGATCTATGTCCTGCCTCGACTTTTCCAACTGTCTGGGGTTATTTGGGTGCAGCCAGCGGCGGACCTGTTGACAACAGCAGTTACTATGATTTTTTCAGTCAAGATCAATCGTGCTTTGACCGTGGAAACTCCTGCATATTCACAAGGGGTGAACCGAACTGACATTAGGTAAATCCTCGGAGGACTACTTGGAGGCCATTTTGATACTCCACCAGAAAAGAGGAAGTGTCAGATCGGTTGACCTTGCCGGATATATGGGATATTCAAAACTGTCAGAAAGAACCATGCCGCTGGATCGTATAGCGCCTGGAATGTTCCGTGAAATTTGCGCTGAACGATTTATCCGTCTCCGGACGCTCATCGTCCGGGAATCCCTGTCGAAATTGCGTCCCACGCTCAAAAATGGATCTCCTCAGTCTCGCTTGTAAAAGAATAGAATTTTGCCGTTGCATCCTCGAAATACAGCGCCTCAGTGTTATCGTCCGCTGCGGAATACGTTTTCTGCAAAGACGGATATGCCGCCAGCATATGCTCTTTTGCCTCGATGCGGTCATCACGCACGAGCCGGCCGGACACACGCAGCCATTTTCCTTTGCCAAACGCACACAGCTCTACCTTCGGATTTTGCTGGATCTGCTTCGATACATCTTTCACCTTGCCGGTCTGGATGTACAGTTTCCCCTCAAAGATGTCCACTGTGCCGAACGGACGCACGCGGGGCTGATCGCCCTCTGTCGTTGCGAGATAATACGTTCCACATTGCTTCAAAAAATCAAATACTTCCTGCATGATAAATTCTCCCTGAAACTATTCTGAATTTTAACGCATGAAATCCATTTTCCGATTAACAGGTCAACTCCGCAGCCGCGAACGGAACGGCCTTTTGCAGCTCGTCCGGCGCGATCTCGATATGCACACCGATTTTTCCTCCGCTGAGAACGACGGCATCATGTTTTTCTGCACTTTTGTCGATAAAAGAAACAAATTGCTTTTTCATCCCTACCGGAGAACACCCGCCGTGTACATATCCCGTCAGGCCAAGCAGATCTTTTGCTTTGAGCATCGCGATATTCTTCTCCCCTGCCGCTTCGGCGGCCTTTTTCAGATCCAGCTCCGCCGCAACCGGAATCATGAAAACATAGTGCCCGCCAGACTTGCCCGTTGTGACAAGGGTTTTGAACACCTTTGCCGGGTCTTTGCCCAAAATTGCCGCAACCTCTGTCCCGCTCAGTCCATTCTCCGGCGGCTCATAGCAGAGGGTTTGGAACACCGCCTTTTTCTGGGTCAAAAGCCGGATGGCGTTTGTTTTGACTGCTGTATTTTTCATCGTTTCCCTTTTACTCCAGTTTTCCGGCCCATGCGGCCAATTTGTCAAATTCCAATTGAACATGGGAAGATCTGCACAGGATGTGCTTTCTCTGACCACCACGCTCTTTCAGCCAACGGAACGCCTGTCATAAAAACATGCAGTTTCTTTGAACGATCAATGCCCCGCAGTCTGCACCCCTGCTCAAAATCGCAATGCTGTCATACTTTACCATGCATTCCTGTCCCTCTTAACAAAGCGGTGCAAAAATGCGCAATATGCCATCCAACAGCCAATGCCAGAACGATGTGATTTTTACGTTCTCGCCCAGCTTCATTTCGCGGCATTTCGCCTGCGTATCCAAAAAATCCGCTTTTAAAGCTTTCAGCAAAGAAGCCCGGTAAAACACCGAGTTATTTTCAAAATGCAGGAACAGACTGCGATAATCCAAATTAACTGTCCCAACGGTTCCAACAACATCATCGACCACACAGCCCTTTGCATGGACGAAGCCGGGCGTATACTCGCAGATCTTTACCCCCGCTGCCAGCAGGATCGCATAATAACTGTGTGACATACGGAAAACCAGCTTTTTATCCGGCACTCCCGGCATGATGATGCGCACATCAACCCCGCGGCGGGCAGCGCGCACAAAGGCATCGGTCAAAGCATCCCCCAGCATCAGATAGGGCGTAAAGAACCACGCATAGTCCTTTGCCTGCGACAGCAGCTCGATATACAGCTCGTTGCTTGCGGTCCGGTATCGCAGCGGTGAATCGTAATAACTCAGGATATAGCCGTCCTCTTGTTCCGCAACCGTTTGCGGAATGCCTGCCAGCAGTTCTTCTGGAATCGGATCGGCGGAAAAGGCATTCCAGAATTCGGTAAACATTCTTGTATAATTGTCCACACCCGGCCCGGTAAGCCGGAACCCGATGTCTTTCCAGTGCCCGAATTTTTCCACATGGTTGATGTACTCGTCGGCCAAATTGATCCCGCCGCTGAAAGCAGTTTTGCCGTCTATGATCAGCATCTTCCGATGGTCGCGGTAATTTAATGTCCCATGGATGAACGTAAGCGGGTTAAAGGCAATACATCGGATCCCCTTCTTTTTCAGGCACCGGACGCTCTCTTTGGAATAGGTGGCAATGCTGCCGAGATCGTCATACATCACGCGCACATCTACGCCCTGGGCAGCCTTTTCCGCCATGATCTCCACCATCGAATCCCACATCAGGCCGTTTTCAACAATGAAATACTCCGCGAAGATAAACTTTTCCGCCTTTTTCATTTCCTCCAGCATCGCGGGAAACAGGTCGTCCCCCAACGGGAAATAATCGGCCTGCGCATTCACACAGGGTGCAAAGCCGGTTGTATTCTGAATATACCGAAGGGTTTGTGCCATACGGCGGTCGTTTGCTTCGATGGCCTCATAGGCCTGCCGTGCGCCGTCCTTCTGCAGCGGGGGCAGAGCGACTTGTTCCAAC
Source organism: Subdoligranulum sp. (assembly GCA_014799685.1). Lineage (GTDB taxonomy): Bacteria > Bacillota > Clostridia > Oscillospirales > Ruminococcaceae > Ruthenibacterium. The sequence continues at coordinate 272,384 of JAAVHN010000026.1, forward strand.
CTCTTTTTCAGGGGCCGTGTTGTCCGCTTGTTTCCAAAAAGCAGATACAGAACCGCGCCGGAAAGCGGTGCGGTCAGGATCACCAGAAGCCAGAGGATCTTGTAGGTTCCCTCGTCCTGCTTTGTAACCAGATACAGAACAAACAAAAATGCCAATATCGATAAAATCAGATCGATCGCCGCTGCCCAGGGCGCCAGCCATGTAAACAGAATGCCGAACCAGACAAGCTGGAGCAGCACTGCGGGCAGAACGGCAAGAACACGCCGAATGATATTTTTCACGTACATTTCTTTTTCCCCCTGCTCCGGTTGGTTCAAATTTATCGGACGAATCTTATTTCCTGAAGGGAATATCCATCCCCAATATATATCAAAATACACCTTTTTTGCACAAATGACAAGAGCCGAAGGCCGAAATCACACATCATATTTTGGAGATCGACGCAATCAAACAGACAAAAAGAGAACGATCCGGGTTCCCCCTGCGCGCCCTGCCGCTATTCCATGCATATTTATACGCATCCCGATAAAACCGCAAAGCCCGCGATCCCGAGCACTGGCAAAAGAGCATAGGATACCACATTTCTTGTCTTTGCCGCATCTTTTCCATTGATTGTCAAATATAGAATTACCCCGATCACAATTTTCAGGATCACCGCCGGGATCATATGGGTGTAACCCTCGATATGGATCACCTGATCCAGCCCTTCGGCCGTGAATACTGCCGGGAGCAAATTCATCCCAAAGTATTTCAGCCTGCTGTCCTCCCGGTTCGCCAGCCAGGCACCAAGGCCGAATACGGTACCTGCAATCAGGGCAACAGCAGACCACAGCAGGATTCCGCTGTAGAGTGTGAAGGCATGCCGATTTGAAACAGCCTCGAAAATGTAATAGCCATAAACACAGCCGAGCAAGCACACAACTGCCGCAGCGACGGCACGCCGCTTGTTTCCTTTGGCAAAACAACTCCACAAAAATGCCGGGATCAGCCAGACCGCTCCCGAATTTGCAAGAAAATTCAAATTCATGGGAAGATATTTTTGCCCAACCAATGTCATCATTCCTACAACAGATCCAAGAATGACTGCTCCAATATAGATTTTTGTGGATTTCCAGATTTCTCTTCTTGCCGGCATTTGTTTCTCTTCCCTTCCCTTCTGTCGCGATTGTACTTCCTACAAAATAATACCATTTTTTAAGGATCTGTGCAATGATGGTACCCGACTTTCCCCTATTCCATCGGTATTGCAATTCACAGAAATCTTTTATAAAAGCCAAATACGGTAATTTTTATCAAAAAGCTGCTTCTTCAAAAGACTCCGCCCGATAGAGGAATGTTGTAAGCGGCATACCACATTCCTTTGCGGCCTCTGTACCGGTAATCATTCCGGCCTTCCATCGTCGATAGGCGTTACAGTAGTTTTCCGGAAGCGGACGCGGCGGCCGGCCAAACCGCACGCCCCTGGCTCTGGCTGCGGCAATGCCCTCAGCCTGCCGCTGGCGGATATTGGAGCGCTCGTTCTCCGCCACAAAAGAAAGCACCTGCAGCACAATGTCACTGAGAAAAGCGCCCATCAGATCCTTGCCGCGCCGTGTATCCAGCAGCGGCATATCCAGCACAACAATGTCTACACCTTTTTCCTTGGTAAGCACCCGCCACTGCTCCAGGATCTCGCTGTAATTCCTGCCCAACCGGTCAATGCTCTTGATGTAGAGCAGATCGCCGGATTTCATGCGGCGAAGCATCCTTTTGTATTGGGGACGGTTGAAATCCTTGCCGGACCGTTTCTCCACAAAGAGGTTGTTCTGCGGAATGGACAACCCCTGCATGGCGGCCAGCTGACGGTCCTCGTTCTGATCCGTCGTAGATACGCGAATATATCCATAAGTATTCACAGTTATTTCATTCCCTCTCATCCAATGCTGAAAAATGCACGAATTATTTGTATGTCGGTGTAAAAGACAAAGGCAGGAAAGGCTGTTCCCGGCAAAGGCAGCTGCTAAAATACCGGTAAACTGTGGCCCAAAACGGCCGCAGGCATAAACGCGGTATAGAAACAAGAGGGCTTGCGCTTGTATGAAACGCAGGTCCTCTTTTCATGCTGTTTCCCCGTTTTGGCTCTTTTCCCTCCGCCCGTGCAAACAAATCTTTTGCTGACATAACAAACACCCCTGCCGCTGCTTTTATTCTACAACAGGAAGTGATTTTTGTACTTTACATTTTTCGGCTTTCGGCGCATTACCCATTCGGCGCAATTCCACCGTGCCGGCATCGGCATACAAGCGCCGGCAAAACAGTGGTTGCGGCCGGGGGCAAAAGACGCATCCGGCCGCTGAAAAACCTGCATGGAGCGGCAATGGCATCTGAATGCAAGCGTGTCGAGGCAAGCATATCGACGCCCCTTTCCAAAATGGAGCTGTGAAGCAAGCGATAAACAACGGGGCAAGTGTCACATCCCATTTGACACCTGCCCCGGAAATTTTATTTTATTGACTTTTACACGTACCCCGCATCACGCTCTGTGTTCGGGCTCTCTGCTCTCGCGGCCCATATGCAAAAACACGGGAACATACATGGCAAGTGTGAATGCCATCACACCGCCGCAGAGGATGATCAGCGTGTTCGCGGCCACGCGCGGGATATCCACCCACAGAATCAGCAGCACCATCACAACATAGAATACAAAGGTGCATACCTTACCGAACCATTTTGCCCCGTTCAGCTTTTTGCCCCGGCGCAGCATGATCAGCCCGGCCACCGCCATGAAGCCCTCCTTTGCAACATACAGTGCCACCAAAAGCCACATCCAGCGGTAACGCGTGACAAGGCACAATACAACCGCGCCTTCCGTCAGCTTGTCCGCAACAGGGTCAAGCAGGATCCCAAGCTCTGTAATCTGGTTAAACCGACGCGCGATCCTGCCGTCGAACAGATCCGTCAGGCCCGAAACACCCAGCACCGCCGCCGCGCGAAAAAACTGCTGTGCTGTTTGTGCGGTAAGATACCAATACACAAACAGCGGTATCAACAAAAAACGAAAATAGCTGAGGATATTGGGAACAGTAAACACCTCTCGCAAGGTGGGCTTTTTCATGCTGGTTTCTCCTTTCCGGCGCCTGCGGCCGGCAAAATACAAACAGGTTTTATGGATCCGACTGTTTATTCATCATGACGAGTCAACGCGGCATTTTTCTACAGAGCGGCTGTTTCTTTCGTGCGTCCTCTTTCTGCGGCGGGTCTTTTTCTTCCGCAGGGCTTTTTTGCAGCGCAGCTTTTTTCTGCAGCACTGCTTTTTCTGCAATGCTCCCTTGACGCGGCGCAGAGAATGTACTATGATGAAAACAGAACCAATGAAACGGAGGAACTCGCCATGTGGACACGCTCGCTTTTGAAGACAAACGCCAAGCAGGTGCTGCGCCAAAATTATTGGACAGCGCTGTTGGTTTGCATCGTTGTTCTCCTGCTTTCGTTTAACTCAAGCAGCTTCCGGCTGAATCTCAACTTTAATTATAGCACGCGTGCAGAATATTACAACTATCAATTCAACCCCTATCAGGTTTTTGGCAATTTCCCGTTTCCGGGCGCGATTGCAAACTTTTTGACCGCCTTTGCCGGGGTGTTTGTCATTATTTTTCTGCTGCTTCATATCTTTGTCACGAACCCCATTGCAGTTGGCTGCAACCGCTATTTTATGGAAAGCCGTGTGGGAAACGCGCCTTTTTCCACGCTCTTTTCCACCTTTGGCAACCCCGCCTACTGGAATGTCGTCAAGGTGATGTTTCTGAAAAACCTTTTTATTTTTCTCTGGTCGCTGCTGTTTTTCTTTCCGGGCATTTATAAACTATATCAATACCGCATGGTGAATTATCTGCTCGCGGAAAATCCCTATCTGCCATACGACCGCGCATTTGAGCTCAGCCGCATGATGACAGACGGAGAGAAATTCAACATTTTTGTACTCGATCTGTCGTTCTACGGATGGATCTTTCTCGGTATGCTGCTGCTTTATATCGGCGTGATCTTTGTTCATCCGTATATGTACGCAACCTTTGCCGAGCTGTACGCCGCCATGCGCGCCAAGGCATTCGCCTGCGGGATGAGCGACGAAGAAGAATTGAGCGGATTTTTACAATATTAACTGCACATCGCCGCTGCCGGCTGCGCAGGATGGTTTGCCGGAATTTCCGATACCGGGCAAAGACGAACTTTTGCATGACAGAGCACATCATATCAAGATCGATCGCCGGGTTTGCCTGTATCCTGTATTGGCAGCAAAGCAAGGGATCCGGTCATACAAACACAGAAAAAACAGCCGACGGCCTGCGGGAAAAGCTTTCCCCCATCCGTCGGCTGCTTTTTGCCTATTTTGTGTTTTAGCGATTAAACGCAAAAGCGGGTTTGCCACGCAACGGTCTTTGCAGCCGCACTTTTGCCGTTTTTTGTAAAAAGCGTCCGGGTGGCTGTTATCCCAAACGATGGCGCATCCAGCGCAGCGCGTTCGAGATCACCTCGTCGCGGCAGTATTCATTCAATATTTCATGGAACAGCCCGCCGTAGATCTTCATCTGCTTATCCTCGGAGGGCGCGGCTGCAAAGAAATCATAGGTGTCCTGTACACTGACAAGGCCGTCCTTTTCGCCGTGCAGCATCAGCACCGGATACGAAAAATCCTTTACGGCATCCTTGAACCACTCCAGACCCGCGCACAGCGCATAGCAAAGGCCCGTGGTAAACGTCTGCGTGTTGTACGGATCCTTCCCGTACCAATCCACGACCTCCGGCACCGAGCACACGCCCGATCCCAGCTCATTCGGCAGCTTTGTGTGCGGATCCAACCCCTTCGGCACACCTGTGATCAGGCCGCCGTTGTCCTTTGTCAGCGCGCCGCTCGTGATGATGCCGCGCAGCTTTTTATCCGGATATTTTGCGCCGTACAGCGATACGGCAAAGCCGCCCATGCTGTGTCCCAGCAAAAACACCGGCAGATCCGGGTTTTCGCGGATGGCCATATCGACAACGACATTTACATCGTCGAGCATCTGGTTAAAATCGTCATAATGGGTGCGTTCGCCCTCCGAACGTCCGTGCCCGCGATGGTCGAACCGATAGGTGCCGAAACCGGATTCATGCATCCTTTCAGCCACATAGTCATACCGGCCCTGATGCTCGCACAGGCCGTGCACGATCACGCAGACAGCGCGGCTGTCCTCGCTGACCTCTTTGTTCAAAAAGAGCTTTGTCCCGTCAAAGGATTCGATCATTTGTTCCGCCATTGTTCTCTTCTCCGTTTCTTCCGCTTTTTTCAGGAATCTTTGAATCGATCAGCGGGTCAAATGTACCGCCAAAATGCGCCCGGGGATTTGTTCAGAGGTTCCTATGCGTTTCCTCTCTCAGCATACGGCATTCCGCACAAAATATCAAGCCGAAGAATCCACAAAAAAGCGGGCTTTTTCTTGTGACATCTTACTGTATAGATCCCGTGTGCACACTGTATGCAACCGCATGGCGGCAAACAATCCCTCCCTGCGCATCGCTTCTGGTGAAAACGGCCGGAAAGATCGCCATTTGGGAAAAGCGCCGTCGAAACGCCAACCGGGCATCCGCCGTGTCAATCCTTGCGCTCCTCACCCCAGAAAAACAGCGCGACAGTTCCCGGGCCGGTATGGCTGCCGATGGTGGTACCGATGCTGTTGATGAGCACCTTGCCGTCGAGCTTTGGGAATTTGGCCTCTACCAAATCGGCCACGGCGCGGGCATCTGCCTCGCAGGCAGAATTGGAGATAAAGCATTTGCCGCTGTACTCCGTTCCGTTTTCGGCATACTGCTCCATGCGCGCTACGATCTCTTTGATCACGGCATTTTTGCCGCGCAGCTTGGAGCGCGGGATCAGCTTTCCCTGATAATCTACGTTCAGCAGCGGGCAGATATTCAGTACCGTACCAAACCAGCCGGACACCTTGGAAACGCGTCCGCCCTTGATATAGAAGGTGAGGTCGGTGGAAAAGAACCAGTGCTGTGCCCGCAGACGGTTTTCCAGCGCCCAGTCGCGCACCGCATCAATGCTTTGCCCCGCGTCGCGCAGATCCGCCAGCTTGTCCATCAAAAGGCCGTAGCCGGAGGAAGCGCCCAGTGAATCGACAATGTAGATCTTTCGATCCGGGTATTTTTCCTGCAGCTCCTCCCTTGCGATATTCGCGGAATTGCAGGAGCCGGAAATGCCGGACGAAAGCGTCACATGCAGGATATCCTTCCCCTGCTCCAAAAATTCGGTAAAGTACGCGATATATTCTTCTGCATTCACCTGGGAGGTCTGTGTTTCGGCGCCGTCCGCCATCGCCTGATAAAACCGGCCGAACGGGATAGATTTTCCCAAATCGTCCGCATAGGCCTTGCCATCCAAGGTGTAATGAAAACAAATATAATGAATATCCCTGCGTTCAAAATGCCCGGCCGAAAGATCCGCTGTAGAACAGCAGCTTAACACAAATTCATTCATAGCAACATCCCCCTCGTTTTGATATTTCTGCGGGAATTCGCCCGCATTTTCGTTTTTCATGCTGAAAATCCCCCGGACAGAACGGCGTCCCCCAAAAGCGCCTCACGCCGGGATAGTAGGATATAGAATACCATATTTTTCCGAAAAACGCAAATCGAATGCTGGGATTTTTTGCGATTTTTGCGATGACTTTTTCAGATTGAATTCTTTTCTCCATCATGGTATACTGAGAATATCTTATATTTCGATCCGTTTTTCGGATCAGGGAGTGACTGCGATGATTTTGTTGATTTGCTGTTTGATCACTTTCTGCGCCTGCCTGCTGGGAACCATCTGCGGAATGGGCGGCGGCATTATCATCAAGCCGGTGCTGGACGCGATCGGCGTGATGTCCGTCTCCACCATCTCGTTCCTCTCCGGCTGCACGGTCATTGCGATGTCCTGCTGGAGCGTGGGAAAAGCGTTTGCAAAAAAAGAATCGGTGATCGATCTGCACACCACGCCGTTTTTGGGCATCGGCGCGGCTGTGGGCGGGCTGCTGGGCAAACAGATCTTCAACATGGTCGCCTCCCTGTTTGCCGATCAGAACACCGCGGGCGGCGTACAGGCCTGTCTGCTGCTGGCCGCCACACTGGCTACGCTGATTTATACGGTTAAAAAAGACCGTATCACATCAAAGCAGATCTCCTCCCCCGCCGTCGCAGTGATCATCGGCCTGATGCTGGGCATGCTCGGCACCTTTTTGGGAATCGGCGGCGGCCCGTTTAACGTGGCAGCGCTGTGTTTTTTCTTCTCCATGCCCACAAAGCGTGCCGCACAGAACAGTCTGTTTATCATCATGTTCAGCCAGATCGCGAGTACGCTGAAGGTCGTGTTTTTTGACGGCCTTCCCGTGTTTGACCCCGTGATCCTGATCGGCATGATGCTGCTCGGCGTGGTGGGCAGCGAGATCGGCCGGCGCGTCAACAAGCGCATCGATAACCGGCAGGCGACATTCTGCCTGGAGGGCGCGATGGTTTTGATTATCTGTATCAACATTTACAATATCGTCAAGTTTTTTGGATAAAAAGTCCCCGGCATTGGGCGCAAATCCGATGATCGCCATTTTGGCGCAGAAGTTCAATGCTCCACGTTTGGAACCCAAATGCGGGTCGGATTTCGTGTCCGTTTTTCCCGCATTGGGCACCGGTTCTGCAGCCGCCGTTTTTGATCCGGTATCCATTGCTCCCCCACTTTTACTGCCGTGAACCTTGTAAGCGCCATTTATAAAATAAAACGAAACAAACAAAATAATAAAAACAAAGGAGCGACAACAATGCTGAAAGAAAAAGCCGCCTATTATTACGGAGAACTGGGCAAAAACTGTGCGGAGGGGCTTTTGCTGGCCGCAAACGACGTGTATGATTTGAATTTGACGGAGAACGAGATCCAGCTGTTTGCCGGTTTTGGCGGCGGCATGGGCTGCGGCAGCACCTGCGGCAGCCTGTCGGGCGCCATCGGGATCCTGAGCAAGCTGTACGGGACACGGGAGGATTTCCGCGATCTGTGCGGGAAATTTGTCGATGCGTTCCGGGATGAGCTCGGCTGTGATACCATCGACTGCGCGCCCCTTGCCGCCAAATACAAAAACGCGGAAACACGCTGCACCACCGCCGTGGTGCTCACCGCGCAGGCGCTGGAGAAGTTCATCGATAAGCTCGAAGGCAGGCAGGCTGCTCCCGCCCCGGCAGAGGGCTGCACGCTCTCGCCCGAGGATATCAAGCGCGTAAAGGGCATGGGCTTTTTGCAGCACAAGGGCACGAACAAATTCAACGGCCGCATCATCACGCGCAACGGGCGCATTACCACGGAGGAGGCAGAGGCCATCAATGAGGCGGCCCGCCTGTACGGCGACGGCCACATGATGTTCACCACCCGTCTGACGGTGGAGGTCTCCGGCATCGATTACAACGATATCGACGCATTCCGCGCCTGCGTCGGCAAGGCGGGGCTCGAAACCGGCGGCACGGGCAGCAAGGTGCGGCCTGTCGTTTCCTGCAAGGGCACTACCTGCCAATATGGTCTGTACGATACATACGCGCTCAGCGAGGAGATCCACGAGCGCTTCTACAAGGGCTACCGCAGCGTCACGCTGCCGCACAAGTTCAAAATTGCGCTGGGCGGCTGCCCGAACAACTGTGTGAAGCCCGATCTGAACGATCTGGGCATCATCGGCGCGCGTGCGCCCGGCTATAACGATGAAAAATGCCGCGGCTGCAGGAAGTGCCAGATCGAGACCGCCTGCCCCGTCCACGCGGCCACGCTGAAGGACGGCAAGCTGAAGATTGACCCGGCGCTTTGCAACAACTGCGGCCGGTGCATCGCAAAATGCCCGTTCCACTGCGCAGACGACGGCGTTTACGGCTGGAAAGTCTATGTGGGCGGACGCTGGGGCAAGCGGGTAGCGCACGGCCGTATGCTGCAGAAGCTCTTTACAGATAAACAGGAGGTGCTGGATGTGGTGGAAAAGGCCATCCTGCTGTTCCGCGATCAGGGACTTTCGGGTGAGCGCTTTGCCGACACCATCGAACGCATCGGCTTTGAAAAGGCACAGGATCTGCTGCTGGGCAATGCGCTGCTGGAGCGCAAAAGCGAGATCCTTGGCGTGAATGTCGTGGGCGGCGCAAGCTGCTGAGACCGTCTCATCAAATACAAAATCTCAATTTGGCTTTATATTGCTGCCATAAAAATTTTCGGCGGCCGCACCGGCGTTTTTGCCGGATGCGTTCCGTGCAGGCGGCATAAAATCAAATCGAAATTTGAAAGACAAACAAAGAACAGGGGCATGGCTTTCGATCCATGCCCCCATTTTTTCCGAAAATGCCGCGTTTCTGTGCGCTTCCCTGTCCAAAACCGGTCAGCTTTCCTTTATCCAGAGCGGGAATGTATTTGTGATCAAATAAGGTTCTCCCCCGGCTTTGTTTTGAAAGCTTGCCCAGACCGTAACCTCGGACGCTGTCTGCGCCGAATTGCTGTTGATCACGTCGACCCAGACATCTGAAACCAGCTCCGCATCCGTTAAATCGGAATATCCGTATTCCGATACGTCGCACACACTGATGATGCCCTTATATTCGCAAAGCGTGAATGTCACATATGCTATGCCCTTGAGCTCATTCATTGCCGTCGCGGGCTTCCTGAACGTAATTTCCCGATATTGCGCCTCCTGTTCAAACTGCTCCCGCTCCGCATCCGACGGCTCATGTCCCAACATCTGCGCCGCAGCGTCATAAGAGGCCATGGGGGTACTGTAATCCTTCATATTGCGGAAACTGACCGTCGCATTCTCGATGGGCGAAGGAGCGGAAACCTCTCTTCCGGGCATGATTACAGAGATGGGATTGATCAGTGTTTCATCCTGGATCAGCTCCAGATGGCAGTGATTTCCCGAAGAATATCCGGTATTTCCAACGCGGGCGACCGGCTGCCCCGCCGTCACGAAATCCCCGGCAGACACAAGCAACTCGCTGCAATGCGCGTAACGCGATGTCATTCCGTCGCCGTGGTCAATATCCACATAGTTGCCGTAGGACATATGATATTCCGCTATGGTGACGGTTCCCGCCTTCACCGCAAGGATCTCCTCATTTTCCGGCGCGGCGATATCCATCCCGCGATGACCGCCATTTGCAAACGTATTTGCAATATAGTACATATCCGGCACCGGCCAGACCCATTCGGCTGTCGATTCATCCGGTTCGTCCTGCTCGTTGCCGGATAGCGGCTGCGTCTGCACGTTATTTTCCGGCGACTGTACAGGAGCTTCTTCCGGAAGGGAATCGCCGTCCTGTGATTGATCCATTCCCGCTGCATCGTTTGCCAGGGATGCCGGAAGCTGCGATGCCATGCTGTCCGCCGCCTGCCCCGCCGCACATGCCGTCAGCCCGGCCGCGCTGAATATCAGTGCCGCGCACAACATTATGGAAACAATGCGTTTGCACAGCCGCGGCTTCGGCGCGAGCACCGCCTCGATCCGTTTGCGTAAAATGGCTGCCGGGCGGGCAAACGCGCTCACACATTGAGGCACCCGGCCCCGGTCTGCGGCGTCGAGCAGTGCCGCACAGTAGCCCTGCCGCTGCCGGCTGTCCAATGCGGCGGCCACCGTGCGGTCACAGTCGAATTCGCAGGATTCGTTCATCAAGCGCGGCAGCAGCCATGCCGCCGGGTCGAACCAATGCACGGCGCAGACCAGCTGTGCCGCAAGCTTCCAGAAAAGATGGCCCTTGCGCAGGTGAACGCATTCATGCTGCAGCGCGTAGTCCAGCGAGGCGTCTGCCGGAATGCCGGCCGGAAGATAGATGCAGGGGCGCAGGATCCCCATGGCCAGCGGAGACGCGATTGCATCGGAACAACGCAGCTCCGGTATCCGCGCCGCGCCGCATCTTTGCTGCGCTGCCCGCAGCGCAGAGCGCAGGCTGTTGAGCATCGCGGCATCCGTCACCGTGCGGCTCGAGCGTTTCAGCCGGACAGCGAACCGCAAATAGGAAATGGCATTGCAGAAAAGCGCCAATACCATTCCCGCCGCCCAGAGGATTGGCAGCACACGCAGGAAAAAGTTTTTTTCCATCATTACGGATAGAACTTTCAGGGCAGGCGTCCGCCCTGCTGTGTTTGCCGTACCCGCGCCTGCGTTTGCAGAAGATGTATCGCCGGAAAATGCATCCGCAGTAACAGAAGAAGGATCCGTGGCCGCAGAAGACAAAGACCCTTGTGCGGAAAACGCGTCCGCGTCCGCAGAGGACGGGAATCCGTCTGTCAAAAACGGAAATGCGTTTGGCGCAGCAGTACCGGACAGCGGCACATTTTGCGCCGGCAGCGGTGCGAACAGCGGCATTTCCGCAGACGGAAGCCTTGGAATAAAAAGATGTACCGGGATCACGAACAGGCAAAGCACCGCAATCACCGCGCCTGCAGGCCACTGCATTCGTCCTATCCGGTGCAGCAGCGGCCGCATGATCCAGAGCAGCACCGCCGCACAGGCGCCGGTCGCACTCACCGGCAGCAGGATCGTCCAAAAAAAGCGCATCATATTTCTTCCCTCTCTTTCAGCCAGGCACGCAGGCCGGAAAGCTCCTCGTCAGAGATACCGTTTCCGTCCGCCATGCAGGCGACCAGATTCTGCACACTGCCATTGTAGAGACGCGCCAAAAATTCGCGCGTCTCCTCGTTTTTATACGCCTCTCGCGTCATGGCGGCTGTGTAGCTGCGCATCTTGCCCTGCTTTTCGGTTGCAAGCAGCCCCTTTTCCACCATGCGCGAAAGGAATGTAAGCACCGTGGGCGCTTTCCAGCCGTGCTGCACCCCCAGTGTCTGCAAAACATCGGCGCTGGAAACAGGCCGGCCCATCTCCCACACGCATTCCATAATTTCATATTCGGCAGAGGAAAGCTTCAATGGTATTGCCCCCTTTTTTCCTGATCTCCATTCGCTCTCTCCCCCGCTCCGTTCGGTTTCCGGTTCGGCACCGCCGCCGCAAGAGTCTCTGCTGCAAACCGGCGATTTCTTTCGCCCGCAGTCCGCCGGCAAGATAGCATCAAGTGGAGATCCTATTTTCTACAACATGTCGTTAATGATAGAATACCCGATTGCCGCATGGATGTCAAGTACTTTTCTACAATTTGTAAAAAATAAATGTCTCCCGCACACTGTCAGAAAAAGCCGCCTTCGCATAGAATGGCATGTGTACACAATACAGCCTGCCATATGGCCCGGCCTGTGCGGGAGATCGCCCGCGCGCCCAAAAAATGAAACAGAAGCCCTGCCACAGTCCCCCGCGCGGCAAAGCTGTTTTGCGGGGCTTCTGAGGAGGCATTCTATGCAGACCATTGATTTAGGCACTATCTCCATCGGCTCGGAGGACATCGGCACAGCACTCCCGAACCCGACCCCCTGCCCCAACTGCGCGGCGAAGCGCGCCCTGGCCGCACAGGAAATCGTGCAGGAAAAGGTGACCGTGGAATCCGTTCCGTCCGCAGCCAACACGACCGGCTCTGAGCATCATCCGGAGCACCATCCCGATCATCATCCCTGCCCCGGAACGGGCGACATCTACTTTGAAGGATGCGAGGATTACAAGCACCACCGCATGGGCGACACCCCCATTGACGGGCAGGGCCGCATCCTCGATTTGACGCTGCGGCTCGTCAATGTCTGTCCCGGAAAGCGCGTTGCTGTCGGCGTCACAGTGAGCGAAGTGGATTCGCATGGGAACGAATCCCCGTGCGGAATGAAAACGTTCACCGTTCCCGCGCACCGTCACAGCTGCTGTTCGGATGTTCCGGTGGAAACAATCCGCTTTATCCTGCCGGAGGATTCCAGCAGGGGCGGCTCCGGCGGCACATGCGGCGGCCGCCGCCACTATGTGGCAAGGGTCAGCGCACAGTACATTGATTCAGGCTGCGCCATGGCGTCGCTGTAAACGCACCTGCGTATACACGCCGGCTTCACCCGCTTTTCATAAGGAGTTATTTGTATGATACAAGACACCAAACGCTACGACATTGCAACCATTGTCGTCAGCCTCATCCTCGGCATCGCCTTTGCGGTTCTGGTACTTTTCTTCCCCGCGGTGTATCCGCTGGGTTATCTCTTCGGCTTTTTGCTCAGTATCATCGCGCTCGCACTGGAGGTCATCACCGCCTCCAGCCTGCTGCGGCAGGACAGACACCTGAACCGCTGTATTTGCAGCACGAGTCTGTGGGTATTGATCCCCGCCATCGTGCTGTTCGCGGCCTCCATGCTGGGCGCTCTGCTGTCCGCGCTGAACGTGGCCACCGGCATCCTCTTCCCCATCATCACGTTCGCGATCTATACACTCATCTCGTTTACCTTCTTCGGCTTATACCGCTTCCTCGTCTGCCTGTCCAAGGCCGGCTGCAGGGACTGCGGCTGCGATCAGTAATGCAGTTGCCGCATTGCAAGTAATCCACCGACAGCAACAGCGAGCCGCGCCCGGCCGGGCGCGGCTCGCTGTTCTGATTGCTGCCGCTTTCCTTAAAATTTCTTTTCAACCGGATGGCGTTTGATGCAAATTTCGTTGCAAAACATCAAAATGCCGTTTGCATTTCAGTCCGGTTCACGTTCCGGGATGCGGAAACACCACAAAAAAACAGAAAGCATTCTTTAAAAGCGAAACAAAAGCGAAACATTCAAAGCAAATAAACGGGAGAAAAGTCGTATACGCTTATTTCAAACTCAAATTGATGCAGTCAAGCACCCAGCTGCCCGCAAATACAGCATTGTAAATTGTGGATTTCAAAAAAGGCTCAGCCCTTTTTGCGTTTCGGCGCCGGCTTTCTGCCCGCCTTCGGCGCTGCAGCATGGCCCGTATCCTGCGATGCCGCATCAGAGCCCGCATCCTCCGGCTCTGTCCCCGCCGCGTCCAGCAGCGGCTTCAGGTACTGCCCCGTATAAGAGGCCGCGCACTGCGCCACCTGCTCCGGCGTGCCCTGTGCCACAATCGTACCGCCCGCGTTGCCGCCCTCCGGCCCCAGGTCGATGATATAGTCCGCGCGCTTGATCACGTCCAGATTGTGCTCAATGATGATCACGGTGTTTCCGGCCTCCACAAGGCGATCAATCACATCCACCAGCTTGTGCACATCGTCGATGTGCAGGCCGGTCGTGGGCTCGTCCATGATATATACAGTCTTGCCTGTGCCGGGCTTTGCCAGCTCCAGCGCCAGCTTCACGCGCTGCGCCTCGCCGCCGGAAAGCGTCGTCGCGCTCTGCCCCATTTTCACATAGCCAAGGCCGACATCCACCAGCGTTTGGATCTTGCGGTGAATCTTCGGCTGGTGCTCAAAAAAGCTGCACGCCTCCTCCACCGTCATATTCAGCACGTCGCTGATGGTTTTGCCCTTGTAGCGCACCTCCAGCGTCTCCCGGTTATAGCGCGCGCCGCCGCACACCTCGCACGGAACAAAGATATCCGGCAGAAAATGCATCTCAATCTGAATGATGCCGTCGCCCTCGCAGGCCTCGCACCGGCCGCCCTTGACGTTGAAGCTGAAGCGGCCCGGCCCGTAGCCGCGCATCTTTGCCTCCTGCGTCTGTGAAAAAACGTTGCGGATATCGGTAAAAACACCTGTATAGGTGGCAGGATTCGAGCGCGGCGTGCGCCCGATGGGCGATTGGTCGATGCCGATCACCTTATCCACATATTCCAGCCCCAGCATCGCCTGATGCGCGCCTGCCTTCAACCGTGCGCCGTTCAGCTCCGCCGCAAGCTTTTTGTACAGAATCTCATTGATCAGCGAGGATTTTCCGCTGCCGGAAATGCCGGTGACGCATGTTACCTTTCCAAGTGGGATCTTGACATCGACATTTTGCAGGTTGTTCTGCCTCGCGCCCCTGATTTCAATGAATTTGCCGTTTCCTGCACGCCGCGTGCGCGGGACCGCGATCTTTTTGCGGCCGGAGAGATAGTCGCCTGTCACACTGCGCGGCGCGGCGCAAATATCCTGCACCGTGCCCTCTGCCACAAGCTCGCCGCCATGCACGCCTGCGCCCGGCCCGATGTCCACGATCCAATCCGCCTCGCGCATCGTCTCCTCGTCATGCTCCACCACGATGAGCGTATTGCCCAGATCGCGCAGGCGTTTGAGCGTGGCGATCAGCTTTGCGTTGTCGCGCTGGTGCAGGCCGATGCTGGGCTCATCGAGCACATACAAAACGCCCGTCAGCGCCGATCCGATCTGCGTGGCCAGCCGGATGCGCTGGCTCTCGCCGCCCGAAAGCGTCGCCGCATTGCGCGCCAATGTAAGATAATCCAACCCCACGTTCTGCAAAAAGCCCAGGCGTTCTCGGATCTCTTTCAGAATGCCGTCCGCAATCTGGTGCTCCCGGTCGGTAAGCTGCATATTTTGGATGAAATCCAATTCCTCCCGGATGCTCATCTGCGTAAACTGGCTGATGTTGATGCCGCCCACCGTGACGGCGAGGCTCGTGGGCTTCAGCCGGTCGCCGTGGCAGTCCGGGCAGTTTACCGCCGTCATCACACCCTGAATCTCTTCCTTCATCCATTCGGAATTCGTTTCGCGGAAGCGGCGCTCCAAATTCGGGATCAGGCCCTCAAACTCGGTGCGGTATGTTCCGAAGCCGCGGTCGGTCTCCCGCGTCAGCTCTAACTTTTCACTGCCGGTGCCGTAGAGCAGCGCGCGCACGCCTTCGGCGGAGATATCCTTGATCTTGGTGTCCAGTGTAAAACCATACCGCTTGCCAAGGCCCTTATAATACATTTCGCTCACGGAGCCCTCGGCGTAATACCAGCCGCTCGCCTTAATTGCCCCCTCGCGAATGGAGAGATTGTGGTTCGGCAATACCATGGCCGGGTCCACCTGCATGAATACGCCAAGGCCCGTACAGCGCTCGCACGCGCCGAACGGATTGTTGAACGAGAACATCCGCGGCGCAAGCTCCTCGATGGAAATGCCGTGCTCCGGGCAGGCATAGTTCTGGCTGAACTTCATTTCCTCGCCGCCGATCACGTCGATCGTCACAAGACCGCCCGTCAGGCCGGTGGCCGTCTCGATGGAATCCGCCAGCCGGCTCTGGATCTCGCCGTTTACCACAAGGCGGTCCACCACCACCTCCACGGTGTGCTTTTTGTTCTTTTCAAGCGCAATCTCCTCGTCCAGCTCGTAAAGATCCCCGTCCACACGCACACGCGCAAAGCCGGCGCGGCGCGCGGCGTCGAATTCCTTTTGCTGTGTTCCCTTGCGGCCGCGCACCACAGGCGCAAGCACCTGAAAGCGCGTTCCCCCGGGCAGGCGCAGCACCTCGTCCACCATCTGGTCCACCGTCTGCTGGCTGATCACACGCCCGCACACCGGGCAGTGCGGAATGCCGATGCGCGCATACATCAGGCGCAGGTAGTCGTACACCTCCGTCACCGTGCCCACCGTGGAGCGCGGATTGCGCGAGGTCGTTTTCTGGTCGATGGAGATGGCCGGGGAAAGGCCCTGGATCTCGTCCACGTCCGGCTTTTCCATCTGCCCCAAAAACTGCCGCGCGTAGCTGGAGAGGCTCTCCATATAGCGCCGCTGTCCGTCCGCATAGATGGTATCGAACGCGAGCGAGGATTTTCCGCTGCCGGAAAGCCCTGTCATAACGATCAGCTTATCGCGCGGAAGCGTCACATCAATATTTTTCAGATTGTTCATCCGCGCGCCTTTGATCACGATCTTGTCCATATTACAGTTTCGTTTTCCTTTCCGCCTGCTTGCGCAGCTTTTCGATCCGGTCACGCAGGAATGCCGCGTGCTCGAATTCCAATATTTTGGCCGCTTCCTTCATTTCGCGCGTCAGCTGCGCGATCTTCTGCTCGATCTCCGCGCGGCTCATACGCTTCGCGGGTTTGTCCGGCTCGTCCTCTTTCGAGGAGATCTCGAGCACGCCCATGCCGCCGATCTCTTTTACGATCGTCTTCGGCACGATGCCGTTTGCGGTGTTGTACGCCTCCTGAATGCCGCGGCGGCGCTCGGTCTCCACGATGGCGCGCTCCATCGAGGGGGTAACGGCGTCTGCATACATGATTACGACACCGTCCGCATTGCGCGCCGCGCGGCCGATGGTCTGCACAAGGCTCGTTTCGCTGCGCAAAAAGCCCTCTTTGTCCGCGTCTAAAATCGCGACCAGCGACACCTCCGGCAAATCCAGCCCTTCACGCAGCAGGTTGATGCCGACGATCACATCGATCGTCCCCTTGCGCAGGTCGCGCATCAGCTCCACGCGCTCGAACGTATCCACCTCGTGGTGCATATATTTTACTTTTACGCCGTGGTCGGAGAGATAGTCTGTTAAATCCTCGGCCATTTTTTTGGTGAGCGTTGTCACCAGAACGCGTTCGCCGCGCGCGCTGCGCGTGTTGATCTCTCCCAGCAAATCTTCGATTTGCCCCTCCACGGGCTTCACAATCACGCGCGGATCCAAAAGCCCGGTGGGGCGGATCACCTGTTCGACGATCTGGGTGGACTGCTCCCGCTCATACTCACCGGGCGTGGCCGAGACGAACACCGTCTGGTTCAGCTTCGATTCAAATTCCTCGTACCGCAGCGGGCGGTTGTCGAACGCGGACGGCAGGCGGAAGCCGTAATCCACCAGGCTCTTTTTACGGGCAAAATCGCCGCCGTACATCGCGCGCAGCTGGGGCAGCATCACGTGGCTCTCATCCACGAACAACAGGAAATCCTCCGGAAAATAGTCGAGCAGCGTCGTCGGCGTAGAGCCCGGCGCGCGGCCGGACAGCACCGCGGAATAATTCTCGATGCCCTTGCACACGCCCACCTCCGTGAGCATCTCGATATCGTAATTCGTGCGCTGGGCGATGCGCTGGGCCTCCAGAAGCTTGCCCTGCTCGGTGAATGCCTTCACCTGCGCATCCATCTCGTCGCGGATATTGGCAAGGCCCACCTGCATTTTATCGCCGGACACAATATAGTGGCTGGCAGGAAAAATGGCGATATGCCGGATCACGGCATGCCGCTCGCCCGTGAGGGCGTTCACCTCGCTGATGCGGTCCACTTCATCGCCGAAAAACTCGATGCGAATGGCGACGTCATTCATATAGGCGAGGTTGATCTCGACGATATCACCCCGCACGCGGAATTTATTGCGCACGAAATTCAGATCGTTGCGCTCATATTGCAGTGTCACCAGGCGGCGCATCAGCTCCTCGCGGCTCAGCGTCATGCCCTGCCGCACGCTGATGACCATGCTGCGGTAATCGATCGGGTCGCCCAGCGAATAGATGCACGAGACGCTGGCGACGATGATCACGTCGCGCCGCTCCGACAGCGCCGCCGTAGCGGAATGGCGCAGCCGGTCGATCTCGTCGTTGATGGCGCTGTCCTTCTCAATATAGGTATCCGTGCTGGGGATATACGCCTCCGGCTGATAATAATCGTAGTAGCTGACAAAATACTCCACCGCATTGTCCGGAAAAAACTCCTTGAACTCGGTGCAAAGCTGCGCCGCCAGCGTTTTATTGTGCGCCAATACCAACGTGGGACGGTTCAGATTCGCGATCACGTTTGCCATCGTGAACGTTTTGCCGCTGCCTGTTACTCCCAGCAGCGTCTGGCATTTGTCGCCGCGCAGCAGGCCGTCCGTCAGCTGTGCAATCGCCTCCGGCTGGTCTCCCGTCGGCTGATAGGGCGCCTTTAAGATAAACCGATCGTTTTGTTCCTCCCCCATGCGCATCCTCCCCTGACCCTGCGGCTATGATCGTTTGATAAACACCTTTAGGTTGTATTATAGCAAAAATATAAATAAAATGCAATCCTGAATTCAGCGATTTTCGCATTTTATTCGCAATCATTTTGTGCAATAAGACGATATCTGTTTTTGAAATTCTATTTTCTCTCGATTCTCTTGCCGTTTCACCTGTAACAAAAGCACAACGAACACCATAAGGTTGTTTTTCAGCCAGAAAATTTTATCCCGCGAACAACCGCGCAAGGTTCGCTACCAACGCACAGGCCGTCAATCCCGCAGCGGTGGGCAGCAGAACCGCCGCCGCCGTCCATTTCCAGCTCTGCGTCTCCTTGTGGATCGTCAGGCAGGTGGTGGAGCAGGGCCAGTGCATCAGCGAAAACAGCATCGTGCACACCGCCGTCACCCACGTCCAGCCGTTTTGCACCAAAAGCGCCCGCAGCAGGGAGAGATCGTTCATCTCCACAAGGCTGCCCTTGGCGAGATATGCCATAATGATGATGGGCACAACGATCTCGTTCGCGGGAAACCCCAACAGAAACGCCAGCAGAATTACCCCATCCAGCCCGAAAAAGCGCGCGATCGGATCCAGTGCCGCCGCACTGGCCGCCAGCAGTGTACGGCCGTAAACCGTCAGATTTGCCATACACCACAGCAGCACGCCTGCCGGCGCCGCCACCACTGCGGCACGGCCCAGCACAAACAGCGTGCGATCCAGCACCGAGCGCACCAGCACCTTGCCCAGCTGCGGCCGGCGGTAAGGCGGCAGCTCCAGCGTAAACGACGAGGGCACGCCGCGCAGCACCGTACCCGAGAGCGCGCGGGACGCAAGAAACGTCATCCCCACGCCCAGCAGCACAAGGCCAGTGAGCAGCAGCGCCGAGAGCAGCGACGCGCCGATACCGCCGGAGGTACCGACAAAAAACATCGTCAGAATCGCAATCAGCGTGGGAAAGCGCCCGTTGCACGGCACAAAGCTGTTCGTCAAAATCGCGATCAGCCTCTCGCGCGGCGAATCGATGATGCGGCAGCCCACAACGCCCGCCGCATTGCAGCCAAAGCCCATTGCCATGGTGAGCGCCTGTTTTCCGCAGGCATGGCATTTCTGGAAGCAGTGGTCCAGATTGAACGCCACACGGGGCAGGTAGCCCAGATCCTCCAGCAGCGTAAACAGCGGAAAAAAGATCGCCATCGGCGGCAGCATCACGGAGACCACCCAGGCCAGCACCCGGTATGCGCCGTCCACCGTCAGCCCGCGCAGCCATTCGGGCGCGCCGCATACAGCAAGCCACTCCGAAAGCCGCTCGCCGAACCGGAACAAAACATCTGCAAGCAGCTGTGACGGCACGTTGGCCCCGGTGATCGTCAGCCAGAAGACGCCGAGCAAAAGCAGCAGCATCAGCGGAAAGCCCGTGCGCCGGCTCGTCAGGATGCGGTCGATCTTTCTGTCGCGCCGTTCCCGCTTCGTTGGTTTCTTTTGGATCACATCCGCACAGAGCTCCGCGGCCGTATGCACAAGGCCGTCCGCGATCGCGTCGCGCAGCGCCGTCTGCGTCATCTGCGCCTCGCTTAAAACCTGCTTTGCCTCCGATAAAGCGCGCGCCACCCCCGGCTGCCGGACAAGCGGAAAACCGAGCATGCAGTCAATCCCCTCGCAAAGCGCCTCGTCGCCCTCCAGCAGGCGCAGTGCCAGCCAGCGCGGGCTGGGCGATTGTTCCGGGATCGCGCCGGATACCGCCGGAATCAAGAGCGCCAGCGCCCGTTCGACCGGATCGGGATAGCGCACCGGACAGCAGGAAGCAAAACAGCACCCCGGACAACAGGGAGCGGCGGGCCTGGAACCGGCGCTTTCGGGACAATGCCCACACGTTTTTTCCTGCGTAACATGTGCCACCGCACGCATCAGTTCAGGCAGGCCCTCGCCGGCGCGCGCAGACGCCGGCACTACCGGCACGCCCAGACGCGCTTCCAGGCGTTCAAAATCCACTGATGTTCCGCGCTGACGGGCCTCGTCCATCAGGTTGACGCAAACCACAACATGGCGTGTGATTTCCATCGTCTGCAGCGCAAGGTTCAGATTGCGCTCCAAGCACGACGCGTCACACACCACCACAACGGCATCCGCGCCGCCAAAACAGATAAAATCCCGCGCGGCCTGTTCCTCGGCAGAATGCGCCATCAGCGAATAGCTGCCCGGCGTATCCACCAGAAGATATCTTCTGCCCTGCACCTCGCAAACGCCCTGTGCGCTGACGACTGTTTTGCCGGGCCAATTCCCCGTATGTTGATGTAAATTGGTCAACGCATTGAACACTGTGGATTTGCCCACATTCGGGTTGCCCGCCAGCGCCACAACCGTTTCCTGCTCCCCTGTCCGTGTGCGCAGATCCCTCCGTTCCGGCGCACACGCACCGGCAAAACCGCTCTTTCGATTCATAGCCGTGCCCCTCTTTCTCCCCCTCAATGCAGTACGCACAAATGCAAACGCTGTCTGCGCAAATCTCTTTCCCCTGCAGCCTTTCTCCACTGCTCTTCGCCGTCTCCTTCTGCAACATGAAAAGCCTTCCGTGTGAAAAGCTGTTTTGATCCGCGTAAAGCCTTATGCCGTCCGACATACTGTTCGACATTCCGCCTGTCCATACAGCTCTTTATTGCATCGTAACCAGAACAAGTGCGGCATCCCTGCGCCGCAGGGCGATCAACGCGCCCCGAATGCGGTAGGCCGCCGGGTCGCCGGACGGGCTTTTCAGCTCGCACTCCACCTGCGTTCCCGGCGTCAGGCCAAGGTCGAGCAGCCGGCGGCGCATTCCATTTTGCGCCAGCAATTCTGTAACCCGGGCATGTTCCCCCTCCGGCAGTGCAGCCAGTGATATATTGTGTTCCATGGATCCACCCTCTTTATCCGGCCGGCGTGATGCCGCCATAAGCGGGCCGCCTGCCAAATGTGCAAAACGCCCGTATGCCCTTACTATATGGCATAGGGCGTTTTCTCGTGACAGACAGCACAGGACACAAAGAGGCTGCCGGAAATGATATGCCCTCTCCATGTTCGACAGCCTTTTTCACTGCCTCGCAGGGAAGAAGCGTATCAAAAACCGACAGCCCCATATTTTTCCATCTTTTCAGGGAAGATCCGATCAAACCCGCGTGTCCATGCGGTGAGCAAATTTCGAAAGGTTCTCTGAAGCTGCAATTGGGTTTTCCCAAAATCCGCAATTGTGTTAGACAAATCGCCGCGGGTGTGTTATGATGCAGAAGGGCAAAACCCTTTCCCGCTCACCGGATCCCCCAGCGGATATTTTCCAGATAGCTTGTCTGCGCAAAGGAAACATATTCGTTTTCACTGTTGAAAATCAGGTGATCCAACAGCTGGATATTCACCAGGCGAAGCGCCTGATGCACCTCCTGCGTCACCGCCATATCGTCGCCGGAGGGCAGCGTCAGCCCGCGCGGATGATTGTGCGCCAGCACAACGCCCGTTGCGCCGCATTTCAGCGCTTCGGAAACAATCTTTGCCACGCGCACCGAAGTGGCATTGGCCGTTCCCTCCGAGATCAATACACAGCGCAGCAGCAGGCGGCGGTCGTCCACTGCCGCCATGTAGAACGCTTCCTCTGTGCGCCCGAAAAACTTGGGCATGAAAAAATCGCTCACAGCCTTTACACTGTCCAGCGGCATCCGCCTGTGAGAACGCTTGTTGTCGAGGTAGTAGCGGCACATCTGCGGAATAAATTTCAAGACCACCGCGGTGGAATGCCCTACGCCGGGCACCTCCTCCAGCTCCTCGATCGGCGCATCCAGCACATTGGACAGGCTGCCGAACCGGTCGATCAGCGTATGCGCCAATGGATTGGTGTCACCGCGCGCCCGCGCAAGAAACAGCAGAAATTCCATTGCGTTATGCTCTTCAAATCCGGCCAGGCCCTCCCGCAGAAACCGCTCGTATACGCGCTGGCGATGGTCGTCATGCATTCCCACACGCAATTCCCTCTTTCTCTGGATCTTTCTTTTCCATTGTACACAATTACGAAAAATTTTTCAATTTTTGCGCATTTCCGATCGGAGAGTGAACAATATGAAGCGCTTTGTCGCAGGAAAAAACGAGACCGATGTGCGCCTTTCCCGGTTTGTGAGCAGCGTCACCGCGGGCCTGCCGGCCTCGCTGATGTACAAATCCTTTCGCAACAAACGCATTAAGGTAAACGGAAAAAAGGGCGCGCCGGATGACCGCCTGTGCGAGGGCGATGTGATCGAGCTTTACCTGAACGACGAATTTTTTCCGAACACCCCGGACGCCGTGCCGCAGGCGGAAAAACAGGCAGCATCGCAGACTGCGAAGCAATCAGCACAGCGCACCGCACAGCCGGCAGCGCCGCAGCAGCGCCGCAGAAAAACGCCGCCTCTCTCCATCGTATACGAGGACGGCAACATCGCCGTGCTGTACAAGCCGGCGCATCTGCTCTGCCATTCCGACCGCACAGGAGACGCAAGCCTTGTGGAAATGTTCCAAGCGGAACTCTGTCGGCGGGGCGAATACGACGCGCAGGCCGAAGTCACGTTTGCCCCCGCGCTGTGCAACCGGCTCGACCGCGGCACCGAGGGGCTGGTGCTCGCGGCCAAAAACTATGCCGCGCTGCGCGATATGAACGAGATCATCCGGCTGGGGCTTTTGCAGAAGGAATATTGCTGCATCACTGTCGGCATTCCGCCCAAGGGACGCCACACCGCCTGGCTGCGCCATACGGAAAAGAACAACAAGGTGGATATTTGCGCACAAAACGCGCCGGGCTACAAAGAGATCATCACCGACGTTTCCATCCTGCAAACCAAAGGGCCGCTCACGCTGTGCCGCATCGGGCTCATCACGGGCCGCACGCATCAGATCCGCGCGCATCTTGCTTTTTTGGGCGCGCCGGTGCTGGGTGATATCAAATACGGGAACCGCAAATGGAACGAGCGCCTCGGTCGCAAAACGCAGGAGCTGTGCGCCGTATGCGTGCGCTTTGCGCAGATCCCCGCAGAAAATACGCTCCGCTATCTCTCCGGCCGCACGGTCGCTTTACAGGACCCAGAAATCGAAAAACGCTTCGCCGCGCTTCGCTTGTAAGCGCGGCGAAGCCGTTTTTTACATGTTTCGCGTCCGTCCCATGCCGGGCACTGACATTTATCTGTTCTTCACACACTGCTTTTTCAGACGAATTGCCAGCGATTCGCTGTGTCGTGTTGCTTGGCCGCTTTTGGACAGGTGCTCCACAGCCGCAACTCTTCCCTTTTGTCCACTGTCTTTTGATACAAAAACTCCCGGCATTCTCACTCAAACAGCGATACCTGGCTCGATTTGGGCAGATCGCCCAATGCGCCGATTCCAGCCAGCGTATCCATCACCGTACCGGATACCGTGCCGTATTCCGACTGCCTATCATTTTTTGCTGCATTGCTGATGGCGCTGCACGCGGCCTGCAGATCCTCGGCGGAAAGGTATTTCTGGCCGTCTATCGTCGCACGCTCCAGCGTATTGGCCGCGGCAGTGCCCACGCCCTTCAGCGCCATGAACGGCAGACGGATCTTTCCGTCCTCGATCACGTAGATGCGCGCACGGCTCTTCCCGATCCGAATGGGCAAAAATTCGCAGCCGCGCTGCAAAATCTCGTTCACCAGCTGCAGCGAGACCAGAATATCCTCGTCCTTGGCGTTTTTTTCCTCCTTCAGGCGCTGCGTCACTTCTTTCATATGCTGGCGCGCCACGGCGATGCCGCCCACCGCTGCCTCGTAATCGATGTCGTCACCGCGCACCGTAAAAAACGTGGCGTAGAACGCCAGAGGATGGTACACTTTAAACCACATCAGCCGGATTGCCGCAATCAGGTAGGCGACGGCATGCGCCTTCGGAAACATATATTTGATCTTCCGGCAGCTGTCCAGATACCATTCCGGCACATCATGGGCGCGCAGCATCTCCTCCGCACCCTCCGGGAAACCGCCCTTCGCCACCTTGCCCTTGCGCGTCAGCTCCATGATGTTGAACGCCTGCTTCGGTTCCACGCCCTTATACAGCAGATACGTCATGATGCTGTCGCGCGTACCGATCACGTCCGAGATCGTACAGACGCCGTCACGGATCAGATCCTGCGCGTTGCCGTTCCAGACGTCCGTGCCGTGCGAGAGGCCCGATATCTGGATCAAATCGCCGAAGCTCTTCGGCTGCGCCTCAATGAGCATATTGCGCACGAAATTTGTGCCGAGCTCCGGAATGCCGAACGTGCCTGTCTGGCTGTCGATCTGCTCCGGCGTCACACCGAGCGCCTCGGTGGATACCAGCAGCGAGATCACCTTGGAGTCGTTCATCGGCACCTCATCCATTTTGATGCCCGTCATGTCCTCCAGATACTTATACATCGTGGGAACATCGTGCCCCAGCTCGTCCAGCTTCAAAATGGTGTCGTGCAGGTATTTGAATTCGAAATGTGTGGTGACAAGTCCCTTTTCCTTATCGTCCGCCGGATGCTGGATCGGGGTGAAATCATATACATCGTAGCTGCTCGGTACAACAACCATGCCGCCCGGATGCTGGCCCGTGGTACGCTTGACGCCCACGCAGCCCTGCACCAGACGGTTTTCCTCTGCATGGCTGACAATGCGCCCGCGCTCCTCAAGATATTTTTTCACATAACCATACGCCGTTTTATCCTGCAATTCGGAAAGCGTACCGGCCTTGAACACATAGTCATGCCCGAACAAATCCTCGGTATAGCGGTGCACGCGGCTCTGTACCTCGCCGGAGAAGTTCAGGTCGATATCCGGTTCCTTGTCGCCGTCAAAGCCGAGGAATGTCTCAAACGGGATGTCGTGCCCGTCCACGAGCAGCTTGTGCCCGCAGTGGGGACAGTTTTTGTCCGGCAGATCGAAGCCGTCGGCGACGGAACCGTCGGAGAAAAATTCGCTCCACTTGCACACCGGACACAGATAGTGCGGCGGCAGGCTGTTCACCTCGGAGATGCCGGAAAAATGCGCCACGGCCGAGGAGCCCACCGAACCGCGCGAGCCCACCAGATACCCGTATTCTTCGCTTTTCTGCACCAACTTCTGCGCGATGACATAGAGCACCGCGAAGCCGTGCTTGATGATGGAATCGAGCTCGCGCGTCAGGCGTTTTTCCACCAGCTCCGGCAGCGGATCGCCGTAACGCTCGCGCGCGGTGCGCATCGTATCCTCGCGCAGCGATTCATCGGCCCCGTCGATCGTAGGGGTGTAAAGGCCCTTGGGGATCGCGCGCAGGTCTCCGTCGATCATATCCACAATGCGGTTTGGATTCGTAATCACAATCTCGCGCGCCTTTTCGGGCGGCAGATAATCAAACTGCGCCAGCATGTCGTCCGTGGTGCGGAAATAGAGCGGCGCCTGGTTGTCCGCATCGGAAAAACCGTTGCCCGCCTGCAGCACCGCGCGATAGATCGCGTCCTCCGGCTCCATAAAGTGCACGTCGCCGGTGGCGATGACCATTTTGCCCAGCGTCTCCCCCAAGCGGATCACCGTCTTGTTGAACTCCTGGATCTGCTCGATGCTGTCCACAATATTCTCGCGCAGCATATATTCGTTGTTGCCGAGGGGCTGCACCTCGAGATAATCGTAATAAGAAGCGATCTCGCACAGCTCCTCAAAGCTGCGCCCCTCCACAACCGCGCGGTACAGCTCGCCCGCCTCGCAGGCTGAACCGACGATCAGCCCTTCGCGGTATTTGTTCAAAAGGCTGCGCGGCACGCGCGGCACCTTGAAGAAGTAATCCAGATGCGCCGCCGAGATGATCCGGTACAGGTTTTTCAGCCCCATGGCATTGCGCACCAGCAAAATCATGTGATAATTCTTTTTGGCAAGCTCCCGCGCGCCGCCAAGGCCCGTATTTACGTTTTCCAGCGCCGTCACACCGCGCAGGCGAAGGTCCTCGATCATTTTTACAAAGATCTGCGCCAGCGCGCGCGCATCGTCACACGCCCGATGATGCTGAAAGGGCGGGATCTCCAGATATTTGCCGATGGTATCCAGCTTGTAGTTGCGCAGCCCCAGGTACAGCGCCTGCGCCAGGGGCAGCGTATCCAGATACGTATTTTGAAACGGCACGCCGAAGCGTTCGGCACTCGCCCTCAAAAAGCGCACATCGAAGCCATGCGCGTTGTGTGCAACCAAAACGCGGCCGTCCGCAAAGCGCAGAAAATCGCGCAGCGCCTCCTCCTGTCCCGGCGCATCGGACACCATATCGTCGGTGATATTGGTGATCTTCGTAATCTCCGCCGGGATGTGGCAGCCGGGATTCACAAAGGTGTTGTAGCTCTCTGTGATCTCACCGTTTTCCACCACGACCGCACCGATCTCGGTGATGGCGCAGTCCGTGGGCGAAAGGCCGGTCGTCTCCAGATCGAACACCACGAACGACCCGCCCATCGGCTCTTTCGCCGCGCCGTATACCACAGGAATCATATCGTCGACAAAATAGGCCTCCACGCCGTAGATCAGCTTGAAGTCCGGATCCTTTTTGTGAATATCATCCACCGCCAGCATCGCAGGCGGAAAGCCCTGCACCACACCGTGATCGGTAATCGCAACGGCGCGGTGCCCCATCCGGTGCGCGGTCTTCACAACCTCCGCCGGGTCGCAGAAGCCGTCCATGCTGCTTTTTTTGGTATGCAGATGCAGCTCCACGCGCTTTTCGGGCGCGTCGTCCGTGCGCTTTTTGCGCGTAGCCTTCATCATATCGCGCGGGCTCACCACATAGTCGTGGTCGAACCGGTCGAAGGCACAGTCGCCTTTTAAGATCACCGTATCGCCGGCGGCGAGCTGCTCCCACTTCTCGCAGCTCTCGCCCTCCTGCGGGAAGATCTTCAGATTCACCGATCCGGTATAATCCGTGATGGATATCGTATAGATCTTGCGGCGGCTGCCCCGCAGATCCTTGGCGAACACATCGCCCCAGATGGTCACCTTATCCGTCTCGGCGCCCAAATCGCGCAGCGGCGTCAGATCCTTCGGCTGGAACGCCTTGCCTGTCACCAGCTTGACGGTGGACTGCTCCAGTGCAAGGCCCGGAATCTCGATCGATTGTCCCACGCTCTTTTCGCGGAACGTGCGCGGCGCGGGCGGCGCCTTTTCCTGAATGTGGCGTTCCACCTCTTTGGCATCAATTGCGGCATCGCATTGCAGCGCAACATGCGGGCGCACGCCGGTGCACGCAAGGATGCGCGCTTCCAGCCGCCCGGCAAAATCCATCTGTGTGAGCAAAAGCGCGCCGTGATAAACACGGAATACGATCTGCTCCCCCTCCACCTGTGCCTCGGCGCCCGAAAGATAGCCGTTGACAGGCAGGCCCTCGTCCCGCAGCTCTGCCGCGAGCGCCAGAACAACCTCCGGCGTCAGACACTTATAGGAAAACAGGCCCTGCAGCTTGAGTGCAAAGCCGGGAAACAGGGGCTCCAGCGACGCCGCGAGGCGCCCGCTCACTCCTGCCGGAACATAATTCGCGGTGCGGTAAACCACTGTCACCGTCATTTTTTTGCGGTCGGCGGCAACACGCTCCACAATTGCGCTGCCGTAGCTCGCCATAAAATCCGCGTCCGCTGTGAACTGCGGCCAAAGCTGCGTCAACAAAGGCTTCATGGTTCAGGCGACACCAACCGTTCCACCTCGGCGCACAGCGCATCCACATAATTCCCGTCGATCCGGCGCACCTGTTTTCCTTTGATGAACAGCATTGCACAATCCTTTCCGCCGGCGATGCCGACATCCGCGTCCCGCGCCTCGCCCGGGCCGTTTACCACACAGCCCATCACGGCCACCTTGATCGGCTTCTTGCAGCCGCGCAGACGGTCTTCCACCTCGGCGGCGATCTGCGCGACATGGATATTCGTCCGCCCGCAGGTGGGGCAGCTGATCACCTCCGGCCCAGGCACAAAATGGCCCGCGGCGCGCAGGATATCATAGCCCGCACGGATCTCCTTCTCGGGCTCGTCCGTCAGGGAGACGCGGATGGTATCGCCAATCCCCTCCAAAAGCAGCGTCCCGATGCCCATTGCGGATTTGATGAGGCCCATCCGGTATGTACCCGCCTCGGTGACGCCGACGTGCAAGGGATAATCGCACCGCTCGCTCAAGAGGCGGTACGCCGCCACCACGATAGGCACATTGGACGATTTGATCGAGATGACGATATCGTTGAAATCGTGCTTTTCGAGCAGCGCGGCATGGTACATCGCGCTCTCCACCAGCGCCTCGGGCGTAACGCCGCCGTGCCTGGCCAAAATCTCTTTTTCAAGGCTTCCGCCGTTGACGCCGATGCGGATGGGCACGCCGTTTGCGCGGCAGGCGCGCGCCACCTCGGCCACACGCTCGTCCTCACCGATGTTGCCGGGGTTGATGCGAATCTTATCGACGCCCGCCTCCACACAGGCCAGCGCAGCCCGGTAATCAAAATGGATATCCGCCACCACAGGCATGGCAACGGCCTTTTTCAGCGCCGTTACCACACGAGCATCCGACGCACTCGGCACCGTAACGCGGACGATCCGGCAGCCCTCGGCTTCGAGCCGTTTTGCCTGGGCCACATTGCCCTCGATATCCCTGATGGGCACATTCAGCATGCTCTGCACGGCGATGGGGGCGTCCCCGCCGATGGGTACGCCGCCAATGTGCACGGTACGCGTCTTTTTTCGCATGAACTTCCTCCGCTTATGAAATCAATTTCGTGATATCGTTGAACGTTGCAAAGATCATCAGGCCGATCAGCAGCACAAAGCCGGCCGCATTGACGGCGATCTCGTATTTTTGGCTGATTGGCTTGCGGCGGATGGCCTCGATCACCAAAAACAGCAGCCGCCCGCCGTCCAGCGCAGGGATCGGCAGCAGATTGAAGACGCCGAGGTTGATGGTGATAAGCGCGAGCAGCATCAGCAGCGAGGAAAGCCCCGCGCTCGACGCCTCGCTGATGGCGGAGACGATGCCCACCGGGCCGGACAGGTTGTTGACGGCGATGCGGCCCGTGATGAGGTCTGTCAGGCTCAGGA
The DNA here is from genome assembly GCA_014799685.1 of Subdoligranulum sp. GTDB lineage: Bacteria > Bacillota > Clostridia > Oscillospirales > Ruminococcaceae > Ruthenibacterium. Next base: position 302,180 of record JAAVHN010000026.1, read on the forward strand.
TCACCATGCGGCCCAGCGAGAGCGTCCAGTTTCCCGCCTCGCGCAGCACGCCAAGAACCGTCTTTTTCTCGCCGAGGATCACAAAATCGATCACCATCTGGCTGATGCCGTCCTGCTCGTAGGTATCGAACGTCACGCCGTTCAGCTGCACCTTTTGGCCGTCGCGCAAAACCGTGAGGTCGGCCTTCCCCTGCTGCGTGCGCGCGAATTCATAGACGATATCATTCGCAATAAAACACCGCCGCCCGTTCACGGCGATGATCGTATCGCCCTCGCGCAGGCCGGTCTGCTGCGTGGAGGCGCCCTCATAAAATTGCAGCACGGTGCGCGTGCTGACAAGCTCCTGCGAGCACACGACGCACACCAGCACCACAAAGCCGAGCAGCAGATTCATCGCCGCGCCGGCCACTGTTACGAGGATGCGGTTGCCCACCGGCGCCCTGGTAAACGATCCGGGCTGGTCGCTCTCCTCATCCTCGCCCTCCATGCTGACAAAGCCGCCCACCGGCAGCAGGCGCAATGCATACACCGTCTCGCCGCGCTTTCGGCTGAATACCGTCGGACCCATTCCCAGCGCAAATTCATTCACCTTGATGCCGCTGAATTTCGCCGTGAGAAAATGCCCCAGCTCGTGGATAAAGATCACAAGCCCGAACACAAAAACAGATGCCACAACCGTCAGCAGCATCGATCCTATCCCACCTAAAAATGCCGTCATTCTATAACCTGCCTTTGTCTCATTACTCTCTTTGCGCCGAACGCCCGCTATTTCCGCACGGGCACTGCAAAGAGGTACGCCGCAAAATATCTTTCGATCTGCTTAAAGATGCTCTAAAACATATGCGCGCGCCGCCGCATCGCATGCATAAACGTCCCTGAGCGTATACGCGCCGCCGAACGAATCGCTCTCCACAGCGCCCTCCACCAGCTCGCCAATCTTCAGGAACGGGATCTTGTCCTCCAAAAACAGGCGCACGGCCTCCTCGTTTGCGCCGTTTGCCGCGCAGGGCGCGAGCCCGCCCTTTTGAATGGCTTTTTTGCAGGCGGCAAGGCAGCGGAACGTCTCCTCATCCGCCGTATCGAACGTGAGCATGCGCAATGTGGTAAAATCCAGCTCCGGCGCGGGGCCGGGCACGCGCTGCGGCCAGGTGAGCGCATACTGAATGGGAATGCGCATATCCGGCACGCCCAGCTGCGCCAAAACGGAGTTGTCCGTAAACTGCACCATCGAATGGATCACGCTCTGCCGCTGCACCACGATCTGGATCTGTTTTGCCGGCAAGCCGAACAGCCATACCGCCTCGATCAACTCGAGTCCCTTGTTCATCAGTGTAGCAGAATCGATGGTGATTTTTTGCCCCATGCTCCAGTTCGGATGGCGCAGCGCATCCGCCTTCGTCATCATGGCAAGCTCCGCGCGCGTTTTGCCGAAAAAGGGCCCGCCGGAGGCAGTCAGCAATATTTTTTGCAGGCTTTTTGCCGCGTATGCATCCTGCAGACACTGAAAAATGGCCGAATGCTCGCTGTCCACGGGCAACAGCTTTACCCCGTGCCGCTGCACGGCGTCCGTAACAAGACGCCCGCCCGTGACAAGGCTCTCTTTGTTGGCCAGCGCAACATCATGCCCGCTCTCGATGGCCGCCAGCGTGGCGGCAAGGCCTGCGATGCCCACCACGGCGTTTAAAACGATATCCGTGCCCTGCATCGCCGCAAGCTCGGTAAGCCCTTCTTTACCGCGCAGCAGGCTGGGCGCATCCGGCATGCCCTGCAGCATGCCTGCCAGCGCATCTGCCGCCGTTTCATCCACGAGGCAGACGGCGCGCGGATGGAATTCTTCGATCTGCCGCGCCAGAAGCGCCGCATTGGCATGCGCGGCAAGGCCAAAAACACCATAGCCCTGCGCGCGGATCACATCCAGGCTCTGCGTGCCGATCGAACCGGTCGAGCCCAGAACCGTCACCTGTTTTTTCATGATAAGCGCCTCATCTTCCCGCGTAGAGATACAGCACGACTGTCACCGTCATGGCTACCAGCGGCGCAATGAAGATCACGCTGTCGAAGCGGTCCATAATGCCGCCATGTCCCGGAAAGATCGTGCCGTAATCCTTGATGCCGCACTGCCGCTTGACCACGGAGGCAAACAGATCGCCCACGATCCCCAGCACCGAGCCAATCCCCGCCAGCAGCACGATCACGGCGTAATACTGCAGCCCAATCGAATCCAGCGGCATCCCAACCAGATGGCCGTGCAGCGCAGTATAGCAAAGCGTGACCAGCACGCCGAGCAGCATACTGCCCAAAACGCCGCCCACGGCGCCCTCCACTGTTTTGTTGGGGCTCACCACGGGCGCAAGCTTGTGCTTTCCGAATGCGCGTCCCGCAAAATAGGCAGCGCTGTCTCCGCCCCACGCAAAGCCGAGCGTCAAAAAGATAAAATAGAGCGCGTCATAGCCGTACGCTTCGCGCGGCAGCAGCTGCTTGAGATAAATGAACGAATAAAAACAGAACAAAATGATGCACGCATACAGCACCATTCCGCCCAGCTTGGCAAATTCGATGCTTTTGGAATGCCGAATTACGCAGACAGCCAGATAAAGGGCGAACAGATAGGAAATCGGCAGCATCATCACCCGCACCCTGGAAAGGTCGCTGAACATCACCAAAAGCGTATACGGAACAAAGCCCCAGTAAAGATAGGCCGTCTTTTCCAGATGGAACGCCCGGAACACCTCATGGATGGCAAGCAGGCAGATTGCAGCGATGACAAGGTTAAATACAAACGTATCGAACAGCGCCATCACCACAAACAGCACCGCAAGGCCGACGACGGAGGTAATAATCCTTGTTTTCACAATAACGCCTCCATTCGCGCTTACAGTCCGCCGAAGCGGCGGCTTCTGGTATTGTATTCTTCAATGGCACGGTCCAAATCGTCCCGCGTGAAATCCGGCCACAATACATCCATATCCACAAATTCCGCGTAAGATGCCTGCCACAGCATAAAATTGGAGAGCCGGTGTTCCCCGCTGGGACGCAGGATGAAATCCGGGTCCCGCTGGCCGGCAGTATACAGAACACCCGAGACGGCATCCGCATCGATCTCCTCCGGCCGCAGCTGCCCATCCAGAACGCGCTGCGCAAGGATCCGGATGCCGCGCACCAGCTCCTGCCGGCCGCCGTAATTGACGGCCACATTCAAAATCGTGCCTGTATTGCCGCGCGTCTTCTGCTCGATGTCGTTCATCTGTTCCTGATATTTGGGCAGCAGCACCGAGCGGTCGCCCAAAAACACAACGCGGTTGTTTTCCTTCTGATAATCGTAGGCCATCACCAGATACTCGCCGAACAGCTTCATGATGCCGTTCACCTCTTCCGCCGGACGGGACCAGTTTTCCGTGGAAAAGGCATAAAAGGTCACACTGGCCAGCTCCAGCTCGTTGCAGTAGCGGATGATGTCGCGAAACACCTCTGCGCCCTTGGTGTGCCCGGCGGTGCGCGGCAGGCCGCGTTTTTTGGCCCAGCGGCCGTTCCCGTCCATGATGATGCCGATGCTGAGCCCCTTTGCCCGGCCCGGTTCCAACGCCATATTCGAAGCCTCCTTTGCGGATACACACAACGGCTTTCGGCGGCAGGCCGCCGATGCCCATTCTTATATGGATCTGATTTGACCCGTTTTGCCTTGTGAAGCGAAAAACCGAATGCCGCGCGGTTTTCCGCGCGGCAGCCCGGCTCTTCCCTTTTCAGATCTCCATGATCTCTTTATTCTTTGCCTCGCAGATCTTATCGATCTCTTTCACGAATTTATCGGTGATCTTCTGCATCTCGTTCTCGAGGTTTTTCAAATCGTCTTCCGTCAGTTCGCCGGCCTTTTTCATGCCCTTGAACTTATCCAGCGCATCACGGCGCACATTGCGCGCGGCCACCTTCGCCTCTTCGCCCATGCGCTGCGCGTCCTTTGTCAGCTGCTTGCGGCGCTCCTCCGTCGGCGCGGGGAACACAAGGCGCATAATGCGGCCGTCGTTGGTGGGATTGATGCCGATATCAGAGGTAAGGATCGCCTTTTCGATGGCGCGCATCAGCGACGCATCCCACGGACTGATCGTCAGCACGCGGGCCTCGGCCACGGAAACTGCCGCCACCTGGTTGATGGGTGTGGGCGTGCCGTAATAATCCACCGTCACACGATCGAGGATGGCGGGGTTGGCGCGTCCCGCGCGGATTGTAGCATGCTCTTTCACAAGATGCCGGATGACGCCTTCCATTTTTTCTTCGTAGATCTTTGTCTCAGCGCTCATGTTTTTCCTCCTTACTGTTCGGCCACGAGCGTTCCAATGGGCTCGCCTGCCGCTGCTTTTGCGATATTTTCGGGGTGCAGGATATCAAATACCAGAATGGGCAGCGCATTGTCGCGGCACATTGTGGCGGCAGTGCTGTCCATCACCGCCAGCTGGTCGGCCAATACGCGGCTGAATGTGAGCGATTCGTATTTTTTCGCATCCGGGTTCTTCTTCGGATCCTTGTCATACACGCCGTCCACCATGGTGGCCTTAAAGATAATATCAGCGTTGATCTCCGCCGCGCGCAGGGCCGCCGCCGTATCCGTCGAGAAAAACGGGTTGCCCGTGCCGCACGCAAAGATCACGACACGGCCCTTCTCCATATGGCGGATCGCACGGTTGCGGATATACGGCTCTGCCACCTGCTGCATGGTGAGCGCCGTTTGCACACGCACCTCAACGCCCAAATGCTCCAGAGCATCCGCCACAGCCAGACCGTTCATCGCCGTAGCAAGCATCCCGATCTGATCGGCCCGGGTGCGCTCCATCTCACCGCTGGAACGGCCGCGCCAGAAGTTTCCGCCGCCCACAACGATCCCGATCTGCGCCCCCAGCGCATGTGCGTCGCGGATGCCCGCGCAAATTTTATGGATCGTCTCAACGTCGAGGCCAAAGCCCTTGTCCCCGGCCAGCGCCTCCCCGCTGAGCTTGAGCAAAATGCGTTTATACTTTACCGACATTTCAGCACCTCCGCCGCACTGTTTTTCTTTCTATGGAAGATCTGATTAAACCGGCGGGACAGATCGGCGAGCAGATTTTTCCTCCGGCCCAAGAGCCGCCGCTGCGCGGCGGTTGGCCTCTGGACGCGCCTGCGGGCGCGGTCGACTGTCGAAGCCCCAAAATCGCAGGAATACTCTATGTCCCCGCAAGGGGGATGCCAAAATTCTCGGGCGGCAAAGCCGCTAAGAATTTTGCAATATTTCAAGATTTTGGGGCAAAAGCAGGCGGATAGCGCCCGCAGGCGCATCCAGCGGGCAGCCGATGCGCAGCATCGGCTCTTAGCGAGTCAGAAAATATGCCGTCGGGATATCCTGACGATTTATTCAGAGGTTCCATATCATTCTACATGATTTTACAGGTAAAGTAAAGCCGCTAAATGCATTTTTGAGAAAGCAATTCAGAAAATTCGATCCGCAGCACCGCATCCCGGGAATCGGTATGATCTGCAGCCGGATCGCTGTGCACCGCGGCCGGAACACCTTTGGGATCCGGCGCCGGCAGACAAAGCGTAAAGCGTGCGCCGCCCTGTGCGCGGTTCTCCGCTTGCAGTGTGCCGCCCATCTCTCCGGCGAAGCGCTGCGCAAGGTACAGCCCCAATCCGGTGCCGGTGCTTTCCTTGGGCCCACGCCAGAATTTTTGGAACAGCCGGCCGCGTGCCCCGTCCGGAATGCCGGTGCCCTCATCTTCCACATGGATCAACAGCGCGTCACCCGTTTGCTCCAGCACGATGCAGACGCTGCTGCCCGGCGGCGCATGTTTCAGCGCATTCGACAGCAGATTCAAAAGGATGCGCTCCAAATAGAACACATCGCAAATGAGGCTGCACGGTTCACCCATACGGTTTTCAAAAGTTAGCCCCACGCCGGTGATCTCCGCGTAGGGCTGCGCGCTGTCCGTCAGCTCCGCCAGCCATTTCCCAAGATCGGTTTTTTCCGGCCGCACGCTGCGGCCGCACGGATCGGCATCCTGCGCCTCGATCAGATTCATCGCAATGCGCAGCGCCTTATACAGATTCAGCTCGGCATAATCGATATATTTTTCGGTTTTCCCTGGCACAGCTTCGCTTTCGTCTTCCAGCGTACGCCGCAAAAGCTGCAAAGAGGAAAGCGCCACCGTAAGCGGCGTTTTAAATTCATGCGACAGCATGGCCACTGCATTCCCGGGGATGGATGCCTCCCCTTCCACGAGGCGCGCAAAGCGCGGTGCGATGCCCCGGGCAAGGCGGTGCGCACCCGACAAAGCCTCCTCGTCCAAAGGCGCCGGCACTGTACATACCGCCGCACCGCAAACTGCCTGTTCCGTTTCCAGCAAAAACAGCCACCAGGCCAAGCCTGCCGCATCCTTTTTACAAACACAAACAGACCTGCCGGCTTTCTTTGCCATGCAAGTCTTGATCCTTTTCATATATTTCAGATCCGGCGGCGCCGTGCACCAGATGTCTTCCCGGGCTTGCCTGTCGCAGAGGGACGGCTCCTTTTCGTCCGGAAGCTCCGCCCGCCGCGGCCATGTTTCTTCTGCAAGCTCCGGCGGCCGCAGCCACATTCCCTTTTCCGTAAAAAAGTAAACGCCGTTTGCATCCAAAAGCTTTGCAAACGCACCGGCAGCGGCGCGCAAAAGCGCTTGCAGCGTCAGCCCGTCAGAGAGTGTTTGCTCAAAATATTGCAGCAGGACATCGTTCGTCCTTTCGTTCATGCGGTTGGCATAGCCCCCTTTTTTAATTCATAATTTGCGAAGCAGAAGCCGGGCGTCCATTGTAAATATTTTGAACGGGAATGCGATCAATACTCTTTCTGCCAGATGGCCTCCGCCATCAGCGTGAGAAAACGGCCGTTGGACAGATGCTTTGCCTGTTCCACACCGCCCATCCGCAGGATCCGGTGCAGGGCATCGGAATCAGCTTCAAATACCTGACGAATCGCTTTGCGCAGCGCCTTTTCCACGCACTGCGCCGTCGTTCTGTTTGGCCCGGCGATCACTGCGTAAACATCCTTTCCGAGCAGGCATACCCCCTGGTGGGCGTGCAGGATCGTCAGCGCCTGTACCAAATACGAATACCCAAGCGAATTGGTCGGAATGCCCAGCTCCATCACCGCATTGGAGATCATTTTATCCGGCACAATGTTCCGGACGGGCAGATCCTGATCCTGATTGACGAGAATGCGGATGCGGTGAAACAGCAGATCGAACCGATAGGGCTTGAGCAGGAACCAATCCGCGCCTTGCGCCAGCACCGTCTGTGCAATGTGCTCCTGCCCAAATGCACTGATGGCAATGATGCGCGGGCGCTTGGCCGGTGAAAGCTCCTGCAGCTCATACAGCAGATCGACCCCGTCCATATTCGGCATCACGATATCCAGCAGCAGAACATCCGGTTCCTCGCGAAGCAATACCTCCAATGCCTCCACGCCGTCCCGCGCCTGCCCGCAGCAGACGATGTCGCGTTCCATTTTCATCGCATCGCACAAAAGCTCTCTTTGAATGGGATCGTCTTCCGCGATCAGCACACGGATCACATCATTTTCGCCCATGTGAACAATCACTTTTCCTCTTTCCAACAAGACAGCAGATCCGCACGCCGCAGATCCTCGACCATTCCCGGCATCGTCTGCGGGTCGACGGCATTCTCCCACAAAAACATCAGCAGGCGGCAGGCATCCTCTTTCAAGCGAAAGAGCGCACGGCAAAACTGCGCAGACTGCTCGTTTCGCCGCAAGGCTGTAATGGCAACGCCATAGGGCAGGGCCTCCTGCGGATCGGACGTCAGTGCATATTGCAGGATGTGCGCCTCCTGAAGCCGGCCAAGATCCGAAAAATTCCGCGTATAAAGCACCTGTGTCGTTTCCATGTTCATTCCTCCACTTTCACAAAGGAATCGCTGGATCGACCGGCCGTCAAAACGGACTGCTCCTTTGGGTTTTGAATGCGCACCACCGCTGCCCGGCGGCCATTTTGACTGCGATCAATACAACTATCGTCTATTCAATAGTGTACCGAATTTTTCCGCCGCATGCAAGCGAAAATAATCGACCATTTTCGACCGCGGTCGATTTTGGAACCGCCATTCCTGCTGGATTTCCGTTTTTCCCGACCTGCTTCGCCGGGTATGCACCGCAGGTTCTCTTAAAACAGCACCCCGGCGGTTTGCGGTGTCGATTTNGCGATGCATTTGCCGTTCCGGTAAGAGGCCGGCACCGCCGCGTTCGCGTTCAGGGCATCGTAATAATTCGCGGCATCCAGCACCAAAACAGCTTGACAACGCCCACAAAAAACGGCATTCTATTTACGATGGCTTTTTCGCAGTTTGAAAAAGCGGCNGGACAAATCACATACCGAGATATTGGCGAACGCGCTTCTTTGTTTTTGGTAAAGAAAAGAGGGATCCCCTATGCAGAAAATGACCATTATGCTCAAACCCGCAAGCGGGCTTTGCAATATGCGGTGCCGGTATTGCTTTTACGCCGACGAAACCGCCAAGCGCGAGACGGCCAGNTTTGGCCTGATGCCGCTTACAACATTGGACGCCGTGCTCACGCGCGCNCTGGACGAGGTGACGCGTTCCGTCACCATCGCATTCCAGGGCGGTGAACCGACGCTTGCGGGCCTGCCCTTTTT